>NZ_QSDR01000023.1 GCF_003464085.1 Clostridium sp. AM58-1XD | reverse complement strand
CTTTGATATATTTTGTATTTTCAATTATTAGTTCTTGACTTTATTGATATATTACATTATACTTTGTGTATATTTTAGTACATTTGTATTTTCTTTAACTCAATTATTCACTCTATCATATTCAGTCAGGAGACGAAATTTATGATTAAAATCAGAAACAGCAATGCTTTATGCTCTCATGGCGACATCGAATCCAGAAAAATTGTGCTGGGCATTGCAGAAAAAGCTTTGCAGTATTTAGATTCTTATCAGCGTATTAAAAGTATCGCTCACATGGAAGGGCCGGTTCTGCATATCGGAAGCCGCTCCTGGGATTTATCTAAAAAGCGGCACGTTTACCTACTGGGCGCCGGAAAAGCATGCAATCACATGGCTATGGCCGTAGATGAGATTTTGGGCGATTACCTGACCCAGGGCATCATAATCGTAAAAATTTCAGAAGATACCGATGTCTTTTGCCATACCGATGTATACGTGGGCGGCCATCCGCTTCCCAATGAAGAAGGATACCGCGCATGCCAAAAAATTCTGGAACTCGTAGACAGTGCCGGCCCGGACGACCTCTTCATCTGTACCATCAGCGGCGGAAGCTCCGCACTTATGAGCTGTCCCATAGATGGAATTTCCCTTCAAGATGAGATCGATACGACTGATGTTATGCTGAAATCAGGCGCTAATATTTATGAGATTAACGCGATCCGCCGCCATATATCCGCGATGAACGGCGGCATGCTCGCAAAACGTATTCAGCAGACCGGTGCCGAAATGATCGGCTTCGGAATCAGCGATGCCGTTGGCACTCCCGCTACGGGAGATATCGGTATCCCCTACGCCAGCTATGCCAGCACTCCAATTGGCCCTGATAAAACGACGCTGGACGATGCCAAAGCCGTTATCCAGAAATACGATGTTGCAGACCGCCTTCCGAAAACGGTGGTGGATTATCTGACAAATGCCGGTCCTGAATGCGAAACTCCAAAAGCATTTCCCGACAATACATATTTTCTTTTAAATACACTTCCTGATTCCTGTATCTGCGCCAAAAAAGCTGCCGAAGAGCTGGGACTGAACGCAGTCATACTGACCTCTTTTCTGGAAGGAGAAAGCAGGGACGCAGGCACATTTTTTGCTTCGATTGCGCGGGAAATTCAGACTTACGGCAATCCGTTAAAGCCGCCGCTCGTGATCCTCAGTTCCGGTGAAGTTACGACAGAGATCCTGGACAACAGCACGATTCTTGGCCACGGCGGTCCCTCTCAGGAACTGACAGCCAGCTTCGCCCTCTCCGCTTCCAAAACAAAAGGAGCCTGTATGTTTTCCATCGATTCAGAAGGTACGGACGGCACGTCTTTTGTAGCCGGAGGCATCACTGACTCCACAAGCTGTGCCACCGCTCTCAAAAAGGGTATAGACCTTCACTCTGCGCTCCGGGGGCATTCCTGTTTCGAGGCGCTTTCAGAGATCGGAGACACCGTCTTTACCGGCAACACAGGAACAAATCTGTGTGATTTCAACATTCTGTATGTTCCTGAACCGCATCAGTATGAAGGATAGGAGGAAGACATGAATACAGCAATTAAATCCGTGCATGCACGGCAGATTGTAGACTGCAAATGCCGTCCCATGGTTGAAGTGGATATCGTAACTTCCGACGGCCACATTGGCCGTGGCTGCGCGCCACAGGCTCATCCGTCGGAAAATACGAATCCCGGGTGCTCAGGGACGGCAATCCAAAAGAGTACCACGGTTTAAGCGTTCACAAAGCCGTGGAACATGTAAACCGGTATATCGCTCCTGCTCTAACCGGCAAAGACGTCACTGATCAGAGCGCCCTCGATCATATCATGATCAGCCTTGATGGCACGCCTGATAAAAGAAAGCTGGGCGGTAATGCCATTTATTCCGTATCGATCGCTGCGATTCGGGCCGCTGCCTGCTGCAGCCGCAAAAGTCTGTATGACTACATTGCAGGCACCTCTTTAAAATCGATCCCGATCCCCAGCTTCAACGTCATTAACGGCGGACATTATCCCGGGCTGGTCCAGCCTTTCAACGAATTTATCATCATGCCCTACGGCGCTTCCTCTATTGAACATGCAGTGGAAATGGGCATCATGACGTTCCAGGAGCTCGAAAAAGTATTAACCAGATATTTGGGAAAGAAACCGGAGACAGCCTCTTCATACGGGTATGCCGCGCCTTCTGAGGATCCGGAAGTCATTCTGGACCTGATCTCCGAAGCAATTGCAAACTGCGGCTACAAAGATCAGATGGGCCTGGCTCTCGACTGCGCCTCCAGCGAAATGTACGACAACGAATCTGATACATATCTCATGAAAGGGAAACGCATATCCGGCGATGAGCTGATCCGTTACGCGAAGTATTTGACGGAAAAATATGATTTCGTATTTATTGAAGATCTGCTGGATGAAAATGACTGGGACGGCTTTAAAAAGGCTCATCAGGAAATAACAAGAACAAATCTGCTGGGCGACGACTTCATCGTAACCAGCATGAACAGGCTGAAACGGGCATACGAGAGCAATTCCATAGACGGTTTTATTCTCAAGCCTAACCAGGTCGGAACATTAACAGAAGCCCTGGAAACCTTTTCTTATGCCAGTGAACGCGGGCTGATCGCAACTCCTTCCGGCCGTTCAGGAGGCGTGATCGGTGACGTGGTCATGGATCTGGCTGTCGGCCTGCAGGTAGGCTTTATCAAAAACGGCGCTCCCCGCTCCGGCGAACGGATTGACAAGCTGAATTTTTTAATGAGAGTTCACGACTTGAATCCAGGATGCAGCCTGTCTGATATTACTCCGATTTTAAAGTTCAGGGAGAAAGACTGATTCGCAAAAAGCAGAGGATCGCGAGACCGTCAACACGGTCAAGCGATCCTCTGCTTTTGTACTCTCTGCCAGATACGTCAATTTACAATTGCTTCCCCCGATTCCTTATCGAATACATTTACTTTTCTTTCGTCCAAAGCGATTCTTACACGATCCCCTTCCTTTACTTCTGTCTGAGAACCGACTCTAACGGTCAGAGAAATATTTTGTGCTTCACAGTAGAGAAGCGCCTCTGCTCCCAGTAATTCATAATTGCAGGCTCTGGCTTCAAACACGGTCTCCGCCTCCTGTACAGCCTTTTCATCATTTGTCAGATATTCCGGCCGTATCCCCATGACTACCTGCCTGTTCACGTATCCTTTTTTATATATTTCTTTTGCTTTTTCACCGGTAAGCCGTACATAATTTCCGTTCCATTCAAGGGACAAACACTCGTTCTCCTCTCTACACACCACATCGATGAAATTCATCTGAGGCGAACCGATAAATCCTGCTACAAACTGATTTTTGGGAGCATGGTAGAGATTCTGAGGAGAATCGATCTGCTGGATCACGCCGTCCTTTAATACTACGATTCTCGTTCCCAGAGTCATCGCTTCCGTCTGATCATGTGTAACATAAATAATCGTAGCCCCCAGCCTTTTATGCAGCTTTGAAATTTCACTTCTCATCTGAACTCTAAGTTTGGCGTCTAAATTCGACAACGGCTCGTCCATTAAAAATACCTTTGGTTTTCTTACGATCGCCCGTCCCATCGCGACGCGCTGCCTCTGGCCTCCTGACAGGGCCTTCGGCTTTCTGTCCAGCAGCCGTTCCAAATCCAGAATTTTAGCCGCTTCCCGAACCATTTGATCAATCTGGACTTTTGGGATGTGTCTCAACTTTAATCCAAATGCAATGTTGTCATACACGGTCATATGGGGATATAGGGCATAATTCTGAAAGACCATTGCAATGTCTCTGTCTTTCGGTTCCATATTATTTACGATCTGATCTCCTATTTTTAGTTCTCCAGAAGATATCTCTTCCAGCCCGGCAATCATCCGCAGCGTTGTGGATTTGCCGCAGCCGGAGGGACCGACAAAAATGATAAATTCTCTGTCCCTGATCTCCATGTCAAAATCCTTTACTGCCTCGTAACCGTTGGAATACACCTTGCAAATATGTTTCAGCGATATATCGGCCATTTATATTCCTCCTTCCCTTTCTTTCCTTATCCCAAAGCTCACTCTCAAAGCGCCGGAGTACGGTTTACGACTTTTGAATACAGGTAAGAGAATGCGTGGTTTCCGGCACAGTAGCATCCATGGGGAACAAACGCTCCGATCCATAAAAAATCGTCCTTTTTTATCATCGTCCATGTGTCGCTCATCATATAACTGGCCGCGCCTTCCAGACAGTACAGCCCATGCTCCTGAAAATGGCATTCCAAAAATGTATGGCTGGCTCCCGGATAAAAAGTGATGACGCTCATCTGGATATCGTATGACAAATCCTGCGGGATCAGTTCCCTAATTACATTGTCGTCTTTTCCATCGCACATGACCGCTTCCACATCGTCCGCATTGCCGAACAGAACGGAAGGAACCGGAGTCCCCTCCAGCGGAATGTAACGCCTCGTCTGAATCAGCAGTTTTACCGGATGGTCGCCGTCATTTACAAATTCAATTCCAGCCCCCGGCGGGGAAGACAGAAATGAGTGTCCTGCCGCCTGGAAGGACTGACCGCAGCATTTCATCACACATGTGCCTTCCAGCACAAATACAAACGCCTCAATCCCCTTTTCCCCTGCAAATATCCTGTTGGTACCGCACCCAGGCTCTGCCTGCACATAATACTGAATAAAATCTGCGCCCAATTCTCTGGCAGCTAAAATATAAACCTGGCAGTTTTCCATCTCCGGAATCATGTTAGTCACAGGCCCGACCGGCGGCACCAGCGCATAGGAGCCCTTCTTCACCTTTGCTCTCGTCGTCAAAATATCTGCACATGTATTCATGTCTTTCTTTTAATCTCCTCTCTGTTTTACTCATCCTTCCTCTCAGGCGCCCTTGCGCCTTTACCTTTTTGCCTTTACCTTTTTCGTCTTTGCCTTTTTTGCCTTCGCCTTTCAGACTTCAGCCTTGCCCTACCCCTTTACCGCTCCCGACATCATACCACCGATAATCCGTTTCTGCATAAATACATACAGAACCATGACCGGAAGCATGCCCAGCAGGAAGGAAGCGAACACGAGGGAGTAATCCGTCATATTTTCCCCTTTAAATATGTACTGAAACAGCTGCAGCGTATAGTATTCCGGTTTTGTGAGCACGAGGCTCGGCATCAGATAGTCGTTCCACATCCACAGCCCGTTTTTTATTAAAATAGTCGCTGTCATCGGTCTCAGAAGCGGTTTGACAATTTTAAAAAATATCTGCCTCGTAGTCGCCCCGTCAATATAGGCAGCTTCCTCTAAATCCGTCGGTATTGAACCGAAATATCCTACGTAAAGAAATATTCCTTCGCACGTGGAACCTGCCAGATACAGCAGGACCAGGCCGACCGGATTCATCAGTCCCAGGAAATTCATGAGCTTCACCATAGGCATCATCCTCACCTGGAAAGGAATAAAGATTCCGGCCACCATGAAGTAAAAGAGGAATCTGTAAAATCTGCTCTTTTTCATATTCCGGGCGATCGGATAAGCTGCCATCGGCAGCAGCAGGGACATGAGCGCCAATCCTGTTACAGTAACAAAGACCGAATTAAAGAGCGAGCTGAAATAGTTGCCTTTCCCAATCACTGTCCTGAAGTTATCCAAATTAGGAGCAGCAGGCAGGGCAAAAAAGCTTCTGGCAATCTCAGAATTCGTTTTCAGAGATGTAATGACCGTAAGATAGAAGGGAAAAGCTACATTGATCAGAGAAGCTGCCAAAAAAACTGCGATAAAGATATTTATGCTCCTCTTCTCTCTCATCAATATACCTTCTTTCTGTTTGTAAAACTGATCTGCATAACGGATACGGCAATAATCACAACAGCTGCTGTAATCGCCTGTGATATGGCATAACTGAACTTCATCTCTTCGAATCCCTGGCGGAACAAAAGCATGGTAATACTCTCCGTAGCGCCGGCCGGCCCCCCTGTAGTGAGGGTGAGAATATAGTCGTATACCATCAGGCCGTCTTTTAAAACGAGCACTAAGATCATGCTGATCACAGGGAGCAGAAACGGCAGCGTGATATACCGGAATACCTGAAACGGCGTTGCTCCGTCCAGCATTGCAGCTTCTTTTAATTCTTCCGGCACTGTTTGAAGCCCCGCCATGATCAGTACCGTAGGCACTGCCGTCCCCTGCCAGACATGGGTGATAAGGATTCCAAAAATGGCCGTCTTAGGCGAGGCCAGAATGTTCTTTCCCAGCAATCCGATCCCGGCCATCTTCCCCAGTTCCGGGAGAACATATCCGTAAATCTGGTTGAAAATCAGCCCAGACGTAATCAGGCTGATAACAGCCGGGAAAAAATATGCCGCCCGAAAAAACGATTTTCCCGGAATGTTCCTGTTCAGCATCATTCCCATAACGAGGCTCAAAAGCACGATGCAGACAATCAGCATAGCCGCATATTTCACGTTGAATCTGACCGCGCGCAAAAAGCGGGCATCCGAAAGCATTCTCTTATAATTGTCCAGTCCTATAAACTTATATTTTCTCGCAATCCCGTTCCAGTTGGTAAAGCTGTAGTAAATCCCAAGCAGAATCGGAAGAATGGAAAAGAAGGTGTACAGCGCCAGGCTGGGGGCTACAAACATCGCGTGTGTCAGCTTCTTCCCGTTAAACTTCACTTTTACATTCATGTATTCTCCCCGCTTTCCCTGCGCGTCACTTTTTTATTATGCTCGTTCCCTGCGCGTCGTTATTTTTCATTGGTTCTGATAGCATTCTCTTGTGACCTGGTCGAAGTTCTCCAGGAACGCCTCGATATCTTTATCCATAATCAGCTGCTGCACATAGACGGCCGTTTCATTTCTCAGGGAAGGCGGCCATTCATTTGCCGACATGCTTGCAAATTTTCCGTCCTCAATATCCTTTGTCAAAGTCTCAAACTGAGGTACGTCCACCTTTACGCCCTTGATCAGATTCGGATTTTTGTCCGCGTCCGCATATTTCTGCGCCACCTCCGGAGATACGAAATACTCGACGAATGCCAAAGCTTCCTCCGGGTGCTTCGTTCCTGAAGAGACGGACACTGCCGTATCCACAGAACCGCATGGCCATGGCTCCACTCCCTCAACAATTTCAGGAAAATACATCCAGCCGATTTCTGTTTCCGGATTCAGGCTCTGTACAAGGGACAAGTCGTATGTTCCTCCGAGAATGAATCCCGCCTTTCCGTTCGCGAACGCGTTTTTCATATCATCAGGAGAAGTTCCAAGAGAATTGCCGTCCGTATTCTCCCTAATCCTCAGATAGACTTCCAGATATTTTCTCAAATCAGGATGGTCTTTATAAGAGGCCTCACCTGCCGCAACCTTTTCACTGAATTTGTAGAATTCGTGGTCGATATTAGAACCGATAAAGCGGTCAAATACATTTCCCAATGCAGCCACATCTTTATCCGGGCACGCAAAAGGCGTCACTCCTGCTTCTTTGAGGCGTTCACATGCCGCCCACAGATCGTCCAACGTCTCAGGCTCTGCGATCCCCAGCTCTTTAAACATTCCCTGATTATAAAACATCGCTCCGGAATTGATCGTCACCGATACCGCATAGTCTTTTCCGTCTTCATGCTTTGTGGATTCTCTGATGCTTTCTAGCATTCTGGTAACACATTCCTGCTCTGAAAGGTCCATCAGAAGCCCTTCTCCCATCATGTTCTGAAACAGTGTCTGTGACGGCCACGTCTGCAATATATCCGGAATATCGTTTGTGGCAATTCTGGATAGAAGCTGTTCCTTTGTGCCATGCTGCATGGTGATTTTAACATTCGGATGCTCCTCTGTGAAATCATCAGCGATCTCCTCCAGTATGTCGATATTTTCCGGTTTCAGGAAAAACATATCCAGTTCCACCTGCTCCTCTGATGATGACTGACGCTGCTCTTCTGTTCCTGTCGCCTGATTTTTCCCTCCGCAGGCAATCAGCGATGCCGCACACGCTGCGGCCATGATTCCTATCATTATATTCCTTCTTCTGCTCATTTCCTTTCCTCCTCCGCATATTCTATGGTGGTTTTATTATAAGCTTTTATATTCGCAAAAAAATACCCGCAAAGAACTTATTTTGCCATTTTCTAAGATTGCCCCATTAATTACCAGATATTTCCATTCGAATAAATTGTATTTTCCATCTATTTATTTTATAATATTTGAAAATACTTACAACAGGAGAAGCGTATGTGGAATCTGCCTATAAGAAAAAAAATTATACTGCTCACGTTTTTGCAATGTCTGATTGTCATAACATTCTTTTTATACTCTGCTGTCAATGCAGTTCAGGACAGGCTGCAGAAATATCTGTCTCAAAACAATGCCGCCGGCGCTTATATCCTGCAGAATTTCTCAATGAGAACAGAGACGATTGCCGATTTATCCGCATTTCCCATTACCCAAATTCCCGGCTCCTATAAAAATACGGTTTATTCCTCCTTATCCCACGATACTTTTCTGTCAAATTACAGCGAAACACGGCTGATTGCCGATAATATTATCACTCACCTGAACAATAATAAATCCCTCCAGGGAATCAGTATTTACGATTTAAACGGAAATGGAATATACTGCCAGGCAAATGACATCGACTACTTTTTTACAAAAGCCTCCTCACAGAGTCCATGGTTTCAATACGCCCTTAATCGTTCAGGCGGCGCCTGCCTTTTTCCTGTTAACTCCATTAAAGACGCGGTAAAGGGGGATCACTCCCCCTCCTGTTATTACATTGCCCGCGCTGTCATGAATGTAGAGCGGTACCGTCCCGTGGGACTGATTGTCCTGAGCATTTACAGTACCGACCTGGATGAATATTTTTCCAAAGTAAAACCATTTTCCAACCAAACATATGCTGTCATGGAAGGCGGCCGTTATATTGCCGGGGATCTGTTCCCCAGCCCCGAGATCATAAGCCGTCTGGCGAATACGGAACGGCCTTTTTTATAAAAAAGAAGGTCCTTCATTCAGCCTGTACCAGCTCACAAGGGGAGACACGTACCAGGTTGTCATACAGACACCTCTCAATAACATCAGATATGCCGTTTCCGGTATACATATTATGTTTTTTATAATTCTAAGCATACTTTTGTTGTCCATTGTCTTCTTTTTCCATCACGTTCTGCAGAGCATTAATCGTCCTATCACTCAGCTGGCCGCCGCATGCAATCAATTGGAATTAGATTGTTTTCCAACGGTAGAAGACGGAAATCTTTCTCCGGAACTCTACATGCTTTCGTCCGCCTTCAATAAAATGAGCCGGCGCATCGAATTTCTCGTCAATAAAATTTTGAGAAAGGATATTTTTGAAAGGGACCTGGAACTTCAGCTTTTGAGGACACAGATCAATCCTCATTATCTTTACAATACTCTGGAATGTATGCGTATGAGAGCTTATATCAATAAGGATTACAAGGTCTCGGAAATGGCGGAGCTCCTGGGACACAACCTGCAGTACGGGCTGCGTAATACAGGAGCGGAAGTGACACTGAGAGAAGAATTCCTGCGTCTAAATGAATATATTACGCTCATGTCCTATCACTATGAAAATGCAATTCATACGAATATCTGTGTTCCCGATGAGCTCCTGTCCTTTAAAACGATAAAACTATTGTTCCAGCCCCTTGTAGAGAATGCCATCGTCCATGGAATGAATCAATCAAGCCGGATCGATATTGACATTTTAGGATACCAGGAGGACGGCCGGCTTTATTTCACAGTATCCGACAACGGAAACGGCATTTCTCCAGGCGAGCTGGACGCCCTGAATAAAAGGCTTAACGATACCTCTCTTTCTTCCTCTTCCATCGGTTTAAAGAATATAAGCCGTCGTCTGTCCCTGTATTACGGCGAGCCTACGGATTAAAAGTAACCAGCATCTGCGGAACAGGAACCGTCATAACCATCTGTATCCCAATCAAACAGTAAGGAGGACTCTTTTATGATACATCTGCTGATTGCCGACGACGATATAACGATTCTGGAAGGACTTTCCCGGTTTATTTCTGAAAACTTCCCCGATACATTCCATATTCATACGGCCGAACATGGAATTCAGGCACTTAATATCATGAAAAAAACGCCTGTTCACATTCTCCTCTCCGACATAAAAATGCCCATGCTGGACGGAATACGGCTGATTGAACTCTTAAAACAGGCCGGATATGGATGCAGTACGATTATTTTAAGCGGATATGATGATTATCCGCTCATCCGGACCGCTCTGAAATCAGGCGCCTGTGACTATCTTCTCAAGCCGGTTAACTTCTCCCTGCTGACAAAGACCCTGGACGAACTCCTGTCTTCCATGCAGTCCATCCCTCCTGTCTCTGCAGATGGGCTGAATGCAGAAAACTTTCCTGCCTCGTTATTGGAATCCAGTTCGTCCCAGCCTGAATTTTATGATATTCCCGCAGCCAAAAATCCATTTATAACAATCAACACCTTGAATGATTTCCTGGAAAAGGCTCAGATCTATATGATTAATTCCGATCGCGAACATACGATTTATACCTTGAATCAGTTTTTTACCCACCTTCATCCTGACCTGATTGCGCAGGAGGATATCAGAGATATTTTAAGCCAGTTCATTTACAATTTAATGCGCCGGAATTCCAGTATGATAAAAATCATATCAGATTACAAGCTGACTGATCTGGACGTTTTAAGTTGTATAAAGAACATGCCTACCTTGTCCCAGCTTCAAGTTCACTTTATCCGGATTATAGGTGAATACACGGAAAAGCTGCAGGCTCTATGTGAAGCAAACGAAAACCATATTGTAAACAAAGCGGTGCTTATATAAACAACAATTACCAATCGGAGCTGCTCCTGGAAGACGTCGCAGGCCAGTTTCATCTTCATCCAAACTATTTCAGCCGTCTGTTCAGAATCCAGACGGGAACCACCTTTCGTGACTGTCTCAGGAACGTCCGTATTGAAAAAGCCAAAGAGCTCTTAATTCATTCCTCATGTAAAATAAGTCAGATCGCGCAGTCTGTCGGATATCAGGATATTGCCCACTTTAACAGGGCATTTAAGGATCTCACAGGAACAAGTCCATCCCATTACAGAAAGGTGTTCTCTGATGTGCAGTCTGGTTGACGGAACATCCTTCGCCGTCTCTGAGCATCGTCCTCTGAAGGCACTATTTCTTGTCCCACCCATACAATAATAGCGGATGAGTATATACTCATAAATGATCCATTGAGAATAAGGCGTGTTGAAGTTATGATGGGTGACAACAACAATTATTATTGCAGCCGCTGCAATGCATGTTATGGACAGTGCTGCTGGTCCTGCCGGAAAAATAGTTTTGCATTATTCGGGTATTTGTATATAATAGATAAGTGAAAGCAAACGTAGGAGAAGTGAGGTAGCGATATGGCTATGTGGAACCCGTGGCGTGGATGCCGCAGACACAGCGACGGCTGCAAGTTCTGTTATATTCATAAAGGTGATTTTAAAAGAGGAATTGATACGAATAAAATTAATAAAACCGATCACTTTTATGCCCCCGTCGCAAAGAATAAATCGGGTGAATATAAGATGAAATCGGGACAGACAGTTTATCTTTGCTTTTCTACTGACTTTCTAATTGAAGAAGCTGATTTGTGGCGCAGCGAATGCTGGCAGATGATACGGGAGCGTTCTGACCTGCATTTCATTTTTCTGACGAAACGAATTGAACGTTTTATGGAATGTATTCCTGACGACTGGAACTATGGATATGAAAATGTTACGATAGGGTGCACGGTCGAAAATCAGGACCGGGCGGATTACAGATTATCGATCTTTAATGAACTGCCCGTTAAGCACAAAAATATAATCTGCCAACCTTTGATAGAATCCATAAATCTTGAGCCATATTTAGATAAAATTGAACTGGTTGTAGTCGGCGGCGAATCCGATCAAAATGCTCGTCCTCTTGATTATGATTGGGTACTGAATATCCGCAGGCAGTGTGTGGAACGCAATGTCCCTTTTGAGTTCCGGCAATGCGGGACACATTTTATTAAAGACGGTAAAAAATATAAGCTGAACGTCCGCGATTTATGCAGTCAGGCCAAGAAGGCCAATATCAATTTTCAGACGATATGAGGCCCCATTTTTCAGTTTATTTCTTAATAACATGTATTAAAGAGGGTGTTGCAAAAGTAAATTTCGCAGCACCCTCTCTTTTTTACATGGTTCTTTCCTTCTATCTATGAATCGTATGATTGTCTGTCAGCTCACATAGTTCAGATAACAATCGCAGATTTCCGAAACCGTATTGCCGTCCAGCTCAAATGTAAAAATCATGCCCCACGGGCGACTCGCATTGCCATACAGCAAATCCGATACACTCCCCGCCTCTGAAGCCGTGTAATTCCAGAACTCTCCTGACGGCCAAAGGCCGACTGAAATCCCCTTAGGTACATAAATCGTCACATTCGCTTTACGGATGCCCGTATCCAGCTCTGCATAGTCCTCGGGTTCACCGTCTGAACCCACCATATTGGAATAATCTCCGTAAACCTGGGCATCGTAGACATTTCCAGTCACTTCATACCTGTCACCCAGATCATTCACGGTAAACCCAATCATCATCCAGGTGCTGCTGCTGCTGATTCCTTCCATCGGATCATCAGAAGCCTTTTTCATCTCTTTCGTCTGAACCTGCCCGTCAACCGTCCATGCCCCGCTGTCGTTTACTTCACTTCCATCGACAATTGTATTGACCGCCAGATATCCGTTCTGATCAAAATAGTAGCATTCTGCCGTTCCATCTCCGTTGCCGTCAATCCACTGCCAGTTTCCTGTCGTATAATCTCCGCCGGCATTCTGCCAGCGCCATCCTTGTCCGTCCTGCTGCCATGCCGCAAACGAAGCGAATGATAACGCAGCTGACAGGACCATCGAACATGCTGTTGTCAATAAAAGTTTTCTTTTCATACACATCCTCCTTTGTAAAATCTTTTTCTGCTACTCCCTGTTGTATCCATGAAGATTCATCCTCTTCCTTCAGTCAATGAATTTTCCAGCAGGCAGGCCGTTCCCTGTTTTTCAGCACCAGGCTTCCAGAACGGAATCACGCTTCCCATATACTGCCTGATCAGCTCCGTCCTGTCCTTCCCCAAAATCCCCGCCATTTCTTCCAACGTCAGATGTCCCTTGGAATAAATCCTTACAATATTCAGGGAATCACTCCCTATTTTTGCTACAAACTCAAGCTGTGTCATAATTCGTCATCTCCATACATAATTCGTCAGACTGTCCCCTCGCCAGCATAATAATATATGCCGGAATGATATCATTTATACCAGATAATTTTAGCTTTTATCCGTTAAACCTGTTATCTTTTTTCTGTAAAATAACCGTAAACAGACTGCCCGAAATATATGGAATGTGAGCTATTTCGTCTTTGTAAGGTCATAGCTCTCAGAGATCATCCGTTTTATATCTCCATCCGGTACACTTCCATCCAATATAACCGTATTCCAGTATTTCTTATTCAAATGATAACCAGGCTGAACACCGGAAAACGCCTTTCTCCAGAAATCCACCCACTCCGGATCACACTTCACATTAATGCACACGCTGCCGTTTCTCCTGTAAATCCAGGCGAATACCTTTTTGCTGCTCTTATGCCTGATTACCGCCCATTCCTGATCCCTGAACGGATAATCCTCATATACATCTCTGAGGGTAAGGCAGTATTGAATCAGATCCTGCTTTGTCTTCATCTGTTTTATATTTTTCTTTTCCATTTTCTATTTACCAATCTCCTGAGACGCTTTATATTAATATCAGATAATCATATTCTGCAGATAAATTCATGATTTTCATACAGACAGGGAGGATTTATTATGAATGAAAATACAGTTGATCTCTTTTCGCCGGAATCGTTCTCTCATTACAGCCAGCTCATCAAAAAAATCGCAGTCAGCTGCGGCGTTCCACGGGATAATTCCGATGATATCGTCCAGAATGTATTTCTAACTATGTATGAAAAATATCCTCCTATGGGCTCTCTGCAGACGAAAGGATTAATCACGGTGCTGTCTAAACACCGTTCTGTTGATTATCTGCGCAGAATGTCTAAACTTCCCACCCTGCCCTTAAGTGACCAGATCGAGAATATACCTGCTGATGATCGCGGACTTACGGACCTCTTTATAGAAGATTCCTATTCATTGCTGATCGAATTCATCCGTTCCGACCCGAGACTGCGCAGAAGACTGCGCCGGAAACTGAAATATTTAGCAAAATCGTCGGATGAAACCGATATTTTCAGCCTTCTGTCGCAAAGCTGCATTGTGGATAAGTATGGAAGGACCATCACGTCCGACAGCTCACAGATCATGGCGCAGATCAAGGTGGATGTTTCAGAAGTCAACGAGCGGTTGATGAAAGAGCTGGCAGCCAATCCATCCCTTCTTCACCAGCTCAGTCCCCGCCAGTTTGAAGAAGTCATGGCAGAATTATACAGAAAGCTGAACTATGACGTTTCCCTCACACCGGCAGCTCACGACGGCGGCGTTGACATTTTCCTGGCAACACATTCTGATATCGGCGCCTTTCTCTTTGCAGTGCAGTGCAAAAAGTACGCGCCCAACAGGCCCGTAGGCGTTTCTGTGATCCGCGAACTGTACGGCGCCCAGACCATGGGGCGGTACACAGGCAGCATCGTAGCTACTACTTCCTACTTTACAAAAGATGTCCATAAATTAATCCAGGAGGAACGACTCCAGCATCAGATCAGCCTTCAGGATTACAGCCACATCTGTGGACTTCTAAAAAAATACCAGAAGGCCAGATCAGGCAGGTCTGGCAGTTGAAGAAAGAAAGAATAAGATCAGAATCAAGGCGCTGACCGACATGGAAACAGCCAACGCCTTCCTACCTCTGCGCCTTTTCCACGCCGTAAGGTATACGGTATCAGCCACATCCAGTACGAACACAAACTGCAGGAGCGCATGCCAGACTGCGGCGAGAGCCGTCATCCGGCCGCTTCTCACCATGGCAATCATGTAGGAAACCGCATACATCGTTCCGACAAACAGAATGCAGTAATCAATCCACATAAACAGCATTGCAGGGATCAGTCCTGCGATAAACACCATCACCAGGCCAAGTACGAACGCAATCAGAAAATAGACTATAAAAAAGGGCATGATTCCATATTTCATAATCATCATGGAATCCATCAGAAACTCTTCATTTTTCTGCCTGCACCATACAAAGGCCATTACGCAGTTTGCCAGACCAAGAATGATATTGATACCGATTCCTGCTGCAAAAAACATAGGATGTTTCATCGATGCCAGAAGCAGCCCGGCATTTACGTACAGGCACAGCACAAACGCCGCAGGCAGAATATATCTCTTATCTTTTATCACTGCTGTCTTCCTCCATTTCCCTTACGCGCTACGGCCTGCATTTCTGACACGGATCATATCCCTCTGAAATCAAAGAAGAACGATTTGCCGTCTTCGTGTCTTTATTTTCCTCTTTCATCTGTGCAGTGCTGTCACACCAGCTGTAATGGAATTTTTTCGTCTTGGTATTGAGCACATACGTCTCTTTCTTTTCCCCTTTTGCACCGCTGTCTCTTTTATTTTCTGCCGACGATCCTTTCGGCTCTCCTGCCACCCAGCTGTCAGAAGGCGGCACATTGAAAGAGATATTCGTTCCGTCGCTTTCTGCCACTATGGCGCCCTCTTCGTCCGTACGATATACCTTAATTCCCATAGACCGGAATTTATTCAGCGTCTCGGCATGGGGATGGCCGTAGCTGTTGTTTTCCCCGCAGCTGATTACGGCCGCTGCCGGCGATACCGAATCCAGGAACTCCTGGCCGGAAGACGACCGGCTGCCATGATGGCCCGTTTTGAGCACATCAGCCTTGAGATCCATTCCAGCCTCCAGCATATCATATTCCGCCTCTTCTTCCGCATCACCCGTAAACAAAAACCTGTTGTCTCCATGCCGTACCATCAGCACAATCGAGTAATTATTCGTATTGTCGTACGTTTCTCCCGACGGAGCGAGAACCGTAACCTCTGCATCCCCCAGTGAAAACGTGTCTCCCCTTTCCGGATGTTCCAGAGAAATGGATTTATACCTGATGGCCTGTATCACATCGTCGTATGTCCTGGTGTCCGATTTTTTATCTGGCATCAGAACGTGATCAGCCTGAAACTTTGTAATAATGACGTCTAGTCCGCCGATATGGTCCTCGTCCGGATGAGTTCCTATGAGGTAATCAAATTTCTTTATCCCCTTGCTCTGAAGGTAATCCTGAAGCTCGATGCCTCTGTCATTTTTCCCTGCATCGATCAGCATATTATGGCCGCCGCACTGCAGAAGCGCCGAATCTCCCTGCCCCACGTCGATAAACGTCACTGTCAGAGGTTCGATTTCTCCTGCTGCTGATGATTTTGCCTGTACTCCGCTTTCAGAATCTGCCGCTGCCCCTCCTGACGCCTGGCTGCATCCTGTATTTCCTGCGATCAGAGCTGCTGTCAGAGCCAATAATGTCAGATAATATCTGATTCTGTCCTTCATAGCCGTCATTCTCCTGTCATCTAATCTTTAGTCTTTTTTCTCTGCTCGAAATTTCAAATGATTTCGGCTCTCATTCTCCGGGATATGTGATTCCCCATGATTTTCTCAGCCCATCCATCATCTCCATCATCCGGATCGTCTCCTCGTGAGGCATCTGAGGGCACTCGATCCATCCTTTTTCCAGAGCCTCTATACAGCTCTCTACCTCATACTCATATCCGGTAATCTGCTCAGGGCACGCGATTTCCTTCACGATCTCCCTGTCGCTTCCATAAACCGTAATTTTCTGCGGATTATTGATATTTTCGATTTCCATGTATCCCTTGTCGCCGTATATTATTCCCTTTCTGTCACTCATTCCTGTCATGGTGGCATTGAGAACCGCCATCCGGCCGTCACGGTAACGGAAGGTTATACTTTCCTGTGCATCCACCCCCAGGTCTGTCAGCTGCACGCTGCTGTCAATCCCTTCAATATCATCTCCAAAAGCCATAACAGCGAAGTTTAACGGATAGACCCCCACATCCAGCAGCGCCCCTCCTGCCAGCTCCGGCTTCTTCAGCCTCTCTTTTCCTGCAATGCTGTATCCCAGATTTGCCGTCAGCATACAGGTCCTGCCTATAATTCCGGAATCGATCTCTTCCCGGATCATTTTTCTCATAGGCATATACCGCGTCCATATGGCCTCTGTCAGAAGGAGCTTCTTTTCCTCCGCCATATGAAGGACTTCTCTCGCCTGTTTCGCATTAACCGTAAATGACTTTTCACAGAGCACGTGTTTTCCATGTTCCAGGCACAACCGGATATGGTCCGCGTGATGAGAGTGGGGCGTTGCGATGTAAACAAGATCCACCCTGTCATCCTGTACCATTTCTTCATACGAGCCGTAGAATTTTTCAAATCCATACGCGTGAGCAAAGGCTTCCGCACGTTTTTTATCCCTTGCCGCCACAGCATACATGAAAAACCGGTCGTTTCCTGCCGCTTTCATACCGTTTAATGTTTCCGCCATAATTCCGGCAATATTTCCTGCGCCCAGAATTGCTATACGAACCATATCTTTGTCCTCCTGACCTTATTTATACTCTGCATTCACTCCATATCGGCTTGGCAGATATAATATCTATACTATAGATATTATACCATATCCCGCATATTCGAACAAGCATTTGCTTTTTGCGCAGTAAAAAGGGCGTTGTAAAAGTCGAATTAGCATTGCTACTGATACCAGATTGCGTTCCAGGCAGCAGCCAAGTCACTACATCTGGTATCAGTGGCAATGCTTTATTCTTTTTTACAACACCCTGTTACTGTTTTATACTATCCGATCATGTATTTTCTGACCAGCCTGCAAAGGTCGTCGTATCCTCCCAGGAATGTGGACAGCGTATCTTTAAATCCTCCGTATGTCACGAATTCTTCCGGTTTCATGCCGTCTGCATCGAAGGACTTGTGGAATTCCGAAATTTTGTTCAGTTCCTTCATGTAGTTCCCCGGTACAGGATCGTCAATTCTGGAGATCACTTCGATATCGCACGCGTTCAGCCTCTTGTGCCAGCTGTAATTGATCGTCTGCGCCAGATCTCCCCCGATCAGCTGCGACCAGTGGTAATGATTTCTGTTGGCTGCCGAAAGAAGCCTCGTCGTATAGCCTTTTTCACGGTAAATCCTGTAAGCCTCTTTGATAACGGCTACGCCGCCCCATTCCAAAGCTTCCGGATCTACGACCATTCCCGTCTTTGTCACATACTGCTTTAACCAGTCGTCCGTACGTCCGATCATAATCGTGCATACAGGTCCCATGTCATCTACGGGAAGACCTTCTGCTTTTCTTCTGTTCAGCCCTCTTTCTACGGCTTCCGCCACCGCCACGGCCTGTGCAACTGTGAAGGACACCGTCGCATTGATGCTGGCTCCCCTATATGTGCACTCTTCCATCGCCTTAATTCCGGCTTCAGAAGCAGGCATCTTTATCATCATATTTCTGCCAAGGCTGTTCAAATGCATGGCCTGTTCTACCATTTTCTCCGTATTTCTATAGTATTTCGCATTTGTCTGAATGGAAAGACGTCCTTTCTTTCCTCCGAACTTCTCATATACAGGAAGAAGCTTTTGGGAACGGAGCGCGCCTACTTCGTCGATCAGGGCCCATGCGATTTCATCTTCCGTAGCGTCCGGCATCTCCTTTGCCAGTTCCTTAATCCTCGGCTCCCAGATACTCATCTCATTATTAATTACATTTCCTACGATAATCGGGTTGCTGGTTGCGCCTACAATCCCTCTTTCCAGCCCGTAATCCAGCTCCTCTTCTCCGCAGGAATCCATCCAGATATCAGTCATCGGGAATTTCACCGCGCACTCATGAAGTTTGCCTAAATATTTGCTCATAATCCTTCCTCCTATTCCTGGACCGTACTGTCCCATGCTTCACAGAAAACGCCGATTCCATATGTAGTAAAGGGATGTTCAAAGCTGGCTTTATATACATCCAGACCGCATGTGACGATATCCGCTCCCATTTCAGCGAATTCGGCGATCTGTTTTCCATTGCGGACAGCCGCTACGATAATCTCCGTCTTGTAATCTTTTTCCTTATAAATATTTACGATCTTCTGCAGATAAGCGACAGCGTCATCTCCGCTGTTCTCCTTCCAGCCTACGAACGGGGAAACGAACTTCGCGCCCAGTTTGGCAGCCGGAATTGCCTGTGACGGAGAGAATACCAGGGTAACGTTCGTCCGCACGCCCTGCTGCTCCAGCTTCTTGGCCGCAATCAGGCCCTGCTCCGTACATGGAATCTTAATTGCATAATTTGGTGAATAGGAAGCCACTTCCCTGGCCGCCTCTACGATGTCTTCCCACTTGTCTAAATGTGGATTGATTTCAAATGATACAGGGAATTTGTCGGCGCCTTCCAGATCGTTCTCCTTCAGCCACTGAGCGATGTCCTTTACGATCTGCATAAACGGCTTTCCGCTGTTTTTAATATGCCTCGGGTTGGTGGTCACTCCGTCGATACAGTAATTTTCATAAGCGTATTTAATTTCATCCAGCTTTGCACTGTCCAGAAAATATTTCATTGTCCTGTCTCCTTTTCTTCCGCCTGCGGCGGCCCTGTTTATGATTACCCGCGATACTTTCCAGCCTTTATATCCTATTTTTCCGCCTTGTCGTATATCTCTTTTTCCAGATCATATACCTGTTCTCTTGCGCCCTTCAGAAACTCCTGTCTCCATGGTTCCAGATTCTGGGTAAACCCTGTGTTCAGGAATTGGTCGGCCATATCGCAGCCCAGTTCCGGACCGATCATCCATCCGCCCATCGTGAGCACATTGGCATCATTGATCGCCCTGCACTTGTTTGCAGCATACGTACTCTCACATACTGCGGCGTAAACGCCTTTATATTTGTTGGCTACGACCGCCATTCCCATGCCTGTTCCGCAGATCAGAATTCCCCTCTGGAACTCGCCGCTCTGTATCTTTTCCGCAACGACAGGGGCCACTTTAAAATACGGCTTTGGCTCCTCTTCCTTTAAAGTCCCTGCGTCCTCCACTTCATAGCCGGATTCTATCAGATGAGCCTTCACCGCTTCCTTTAAATGAAATCCTGACTTATCCGAACCGATCACTACACGTTTTTCATCCATCATCTCGTTCCTTTCTTCTTAGCAATCACTTCCTTTGCCGCTTCTGCGATATCCTTTGCCTTCAGACCGTATTTCGTCTTCAGGAATTCCGTAACCCCTACTTCTCCGAATGATCCCTTACTCCGATCCGTTTCATAATAGTTGGAAGGTTTTCTCCCAGAACTTCAGCCACAGCGCCTCCCAGGCCGTTCAGAATCGAGTGGTTTTCCGCCGTCACGACGGCTCCCGTCTTGGCAGCGCTCTTTAATACCAGTTCCGTATCCAGAGGCTTGACCGTATGGATATTCAGTACCTCTGCATAAATTCCTTCCTTTTCCAGTTCATCCGCAGCTTCCAGAGCCTCTGCAGTCATGATTCCGCTGGCAATGATTGTTACGTCGCCGCCCTCTCTCATCACAATACCCTTTCCCAGCTGGAAGTCACAGTTTTCATCGAAAATCTTCACTGCATTTCTGCGCAGCAGCCGGATATAGACCGGCCCGTCATGATACATGATCTGCGGAAATGCTTTTCTCAGCTGTGCGCTGTCCGTAGGTTCCACGATGGTCATCCCCGGAATGTTTCTCATGACGGCCACGTCTTCCATACTCATGTGGGTGCCGCCGTTCAGCTCTGCCGTAACTCCCGGGTCACTCCCCATAATCTTGACGTTAAGCCCTGCATAAGCCACGGAGAGAGTGACCTGGTCGCAGACCCTCCTGGTGGAAAAGGGCGTAAATGTGTGGGTGAAGGGAATCTTTCCCATGGCGGCCAGTCCTGCTGCCGTTCCGATCATATTCGCCTCTGCAATTCCTACGTTTACCGTTTTCTCCGGATATTTTTCTCCAAATCTCGTCGTTCCGGCCGCTTTCATCAGGTCTGCTTCCACAATTACGAGGCGGTCATCCTTTTGTGCATATTCTTCCAGCAGATCCACATACGTTTCTCTCAGCCATCTGTCTTCCAGCATCATCTCAATTTCCTCCCTCATCCAGCAGCGCAACCGCCTTCTTCCACATGTCTTCCGTGATATTCATATTGTGGGAAGCTACAAGGTTTTCGCAGAAATATCCACCCTTTCCCTTTACCGTATTGAGAAGAATCATGGAAGGGCGTCCCGTCACTTTTTTCGCATTATCAATGGCCAAGAGAATTTCTTCTATATTATGGCCGTCCACAGACTGCACGTGCCATCCGAAGGCCTCCCACTTTTTATCCAGCGGATACAGCCCGTTGACGTCCTCAATATAGCCGTCCAGCTGCATCTTATTGTAATCGGTAAAGGCGATCAGATGATCCAGCTTTCTGCTTCCTGCCATCATAGCCGTCTCCCAGATCTGTCCTTCCTGGCTCTCTCCGTCTCCGATAATCGTATAAATGTATAAGTTTCTTTTGTCCATCCGCACCGCTTCCGCCATTCCGGCCGCAGCGGAGAATCCCTGTCCAAGGGAACCCGTCGTCATATCAATTCCCGGCGTCCGTTTCATATCGCAGTGCTGGGCAGGTTCGTATTCGGCCGGTTTAACGTATCCAGTTCTTTGACGTCCATGTAGCCGCTCAGGGCCAGAGCCGCATAAAGTGCAGGTCCGCCGTGGCCTTTTGACAGAACCAGCCTGTCCCGCTCCTCCATCTTCGGATTTTCAGGATCGATGTTCATCACGTCGAAATACAGTGCTGCCAGTATCTCGCAGAGAGACAGGGAACCTCCGATGTGGCCGACTCCCAGCTTTCCGACGGATTCCAGGGTGAGTTTTCGGATTTCTCCGGCCTTTTCATAAAGCATTTCTGTTTTTTTATTCATTTTTTCACCTCGCCGCCTTCTATAATATGGATTTTAACAGCGCACACACCGTTTCCTTGTTCATGGCAGCCGGCGTCAGCTGAATGATGGCTGCTCCCAGGCCTACCTCGGCGATGTGCTCCAGATTTTCTTCTTTCACGCCCAACTGGCTGAGGCGGACGGGCATATTCATGCTCTTCATCAGTTCTTCTACGCCGTCGGCAAAGGCGTCGACCGTGTCAAAACCGGCGTACCGTGCCATACGCAGCATCTTTTCGCCTTCCTGCTCCCGGCTTACGCGGATAAATGCAGGCAGGGTAATTGAACACGCCGTCCCATGGCTGGCTCCGAACTCCGTCGTCAGCGGAAAGCTGATTGCATGAATACCTGTCGTCCTCGTCTGGCTGAAGGAGATTCCTGCAATCAGGCTGGCCGTAATCATGGCTCCCCTGGCTTCCCTGTCATCCGGCTGTTCGTATGCCTTTTTGATATTGTCCAGAATCATCTTTACCGCCCCCAGAGAAAGCATATCGCACACCGGCACGGATTCTTTATTCCAATAGGCTTCGATCGCATGGCAGAATGCATCCATTCCCGTGGAAGCCGTTACTGCAGGCGGAAGCGTCATGGTCAGGTCCGGATCGATCACCGCATAGTCGGCCCAGAATTCATCCGTAACCATAGGCATTTTGATTCCCGCCTTTTTATTTGTAAATACGCCTACATTCGTCACTTCGCTTCCCGTTCCGGCGGTCGTTGGAATACAGATCAGACCTGTTGTTCTCTTTCCCAGCTTCCTGCTGCCTCCAGCATAATAATCATAAATGCTGCCTTCATTTGTAATGAGGCAGGATACGATTTTCGCGACGTCCAGTGAGCTTCCCCCGCCCAGGCCTACTACACAGTCAGCTCCCATGGCTCTGGCCTCATTTGCCGCCTCGTCCACGCTTTCACAGGAAGGATTTGGCTCGATTTTGCTGAAATATGCCACATTTTTTCCTTCCATCGTATCACCGATCGCTTTTGCCGTACCGTTCTGATAAAGAAACGGATCAGAAATTATAAAAACATTTTTACCTTCTATGTATTCGTTCAGTTTTTTCGACAGACCGCTTTCATACCGCACATCTGTCGGCATACAGAATTTATATTTACCTTTCATACTTCCTCCAGTTCCGCAGGAATCATTCCCGCAAAGTTACATCGCATGTTCCAGTTCTCCTGCATCCTTTTTCTTCTGTTCCATCAGGATTCCCAGCGCTCCCATCAGCACGACTGCCATTCCGGCATACTGCTTTCCGCCCATCGTTTCATCGAAGAGAAGAAAGGAAATGGACGTCGCTACCACCGGCATGAGCAGCAGAAATACCTTGACCAGCCATACAGGAAAACGCCTCAGATCATAATAGTAGACAACGTAAATGAGGGTCTGGCCTATTCCTGCGCAGATCAGGGCTTTCAGCAGAAAGCCATCGGAAAACATCAGTTTCAGCTGTCCTGCCGTTCCCATAATCAGGGATGTGACCGTAAACAGGAGCATGGTCACGAAATTGTTGTAAAAGGCCACCACGTCATCCTTTACAGGATTTCTTTTATCCAGCTGTACGCTCTTGATGACAAATGCATTGATGGATACGAACAGGGCGCTCAGAATAAAGAAGATATTGCCTGCATCGTCCAGACGAAACGTTGTCAAATCGATTCCCATGACCATCAGGACTCCAAACAGCATGACGAGGGTGTACAGCCAGTCCCGGCGGCTGAACTTCTGTTTATAGATCATTACGGAAATCAGATTGACAAACAGGATATCGCATTTTAAAAGTGCGGTTCCGCTTCCGGCCGGTGACAGTGTCAATCCTACAAAGGCCGTAAGATCCAGAAGAAATCCGAGAACGCCGATTAGAAGCAGCCTTAAAAGAACGCCGTCCACATGGAGCAGATCTTTCATTTCCCTTCTCTTTGTCATCAGGACGCTCAGAAGAAGGAATGTGATAAAACGGATTACGATTCCTACCGTAAATACGGACATCTTTCCGACGGCCTTCTGGCTGGCCACATAATAACAGCCCCATATGAGAGCCAGAAGAAAAAGCGGAATCACTTTTTTTTCTGCTCATCCTAGAAGACACCTACAATCTTGAGATACTTTTCAGGCGCCGCCATCAGATCCTTAAATCCCTGCATAGTATCTTCTATAGAATTGCGTACATCGATCAGCGGCATAACATCCACTCTCTTGTTATAAATCATGTCGATGCATTCCGGAAACTCATTATAGCTGCAGCGGCTTCCGAAAATATTCAGCTCTTTTCTGAGTACTCTCGGCTGGTTAAAGTCAATCACTCCCTTTGCCCATCCGACAAGGCCGATTCGGCCGGAATTGGATACGACTTCCATGGCATCGTTAATCGCTTTCTGAGAACCGGAGCATTCCAGTACGACAGGGGCCATATCTCCTCCCGTCAGATTACGGATCGCTTCAATCGCATCCTCTTTCGCAGGATTGATGGTATATTCCACGCCCTGTTTCCTGGCAAATGCAAGCCTTTCATCCATTACGTCCATTAGGATCGGTTTTGCGCCGTATGCCTTGCAGCACAAAGCTGCCAGAAGGCCGATCGTACCTGCGCCGAAAATCGCAACAAATTCTCCGCCTCTCACGTTCGTCCTGTGCACTCCGTGAAGGGAAATGCTCAGAGGTTCCACGGCTGCCGCCTCTTCCCATGTCATGTCATCAGGAAGCTTATGTAAATATTTAACAGGATGGGACACCCGCTCCGCCATGGCGCCTTCCATTCTGACGCCCAGCACGTTTAAGTTCTCACAGTTATTGAAAATGCCTTTTCTGCATGCATAGCATTCGCCGCAGTAGAAATACGGTTCCAGAGCAACCTTGTCGCCCGCCTTCAGGCCTTTGGCGTTTTCTCCGATTTCCTTTATCACGCCCGCTGCCTCATGGCCCATAATTCTCGGATAGGTCATCGTCGGGTTGGCCCCCTTTAAAGCCGTCACATCAGATCCGCATATTCCTACAGACTTGATTTCGATCAGTGCCTCTCCCGCTTTTGCCTGCGGCTCCTCGATTTCCTTAATTTCAATTTTTCCCGGCTCTTCAATATAAATCCCTTTCATGAATGTATCCCCTTTCTTCTACCTCTGTTTATTCATTCCTTTACCACCATTTAATCTGTGACGTTACATACTCACGCAGATCCACGAATTCCTTGGATGAAATATCCCGCGGCCTCGGCAGATCAATTTTAAGCTCTTCCTTTATTGTAGTCGGCTTCTGTGACAGGATCAGACATTTGTCAGCCAGATACACCGCCTCTTCTACGTTATGGGTGATGAAAATGACCGTGCTCTCCGTCGCTTTCCAGAGCTTGATTACCTCGTCTTCCAGGTAATATCTCATTTTAATATCCATCTGTCCATAAGGCTCATCCATCAAAAGCAGGTCCGGATGAAGAGCAAAGCTCCTTCCGATTACGATTCTCTGCTCTGTTGACGTACTCAGCTCGTGAGGATACGATTTTCTGAATTTTTCCAGCCCCAGCAGTCCCAGAATTTCGTCTGTTCTCTCTTTGATCAGGGAGGCGCTGCAGCCCTTTGTCTCCAGACCGTATCTGATGTTTTCTTCCACTGTTAGCCAGGGAAATGCGGATGGTTCCTGGAACACGAAAGACAGGTTGTGCTTTTTCGGATCTGCCGGTTCTCCGTCTATCAGGATATCGCCTTTCGTGGGTTCCAGAAGCTTTACGAGAAGGTTCAGAAACGTGGTTTTACCACAGCCGGTTGGCCCTACAATACATACAAAATCACCTTTTTTTATATCAAACGATATATCGTCGAGAACCTTCAGATCGCCGAAGCACTTCGTCAGACCTCTGACTTTTACTTTTACATCTTCACTCATAATCGCCCTCCTATAGTGCCAGGTCCGTATTGGCTACGATTTCGTTTCTCAGCTTGAGGAACGCGTCATCCGTATAATTTCGCGGCCTCGGCAGATCCGGAACGTATTCCTTTTTCACACCGGTCGGATGACCTCCCAGCAGGATGATTCTGTCGCCCAGGTAAATTGCTTCCTCTACATTGTTGGTGACAAATATTACGGTACGCTTGTCCTTTTCCCATATTTTTAATATCTCGTCTTCCATGGAATACCTCGTCTGGGCATCCAAAGCGCCGAACGGCTCGTCCAAAAGCATGATATCCGATTCGCTGGCATACGCTCTTGCGATCCCCACTCTCTGCTTCATGCCGCCGGAAAGCTGTTTTGGTATGGACTTTTCAAATCCCTGAAGTCCTACGAGGTCGATATATTTCTGAGCGTTTTTACGCCTTATTTCCTTGTTCACGCCTTTTAGCTTCTGGTTCATCTCCACATTTCCCATAACGGTTTTCCACGGAAACAGCGCATACCGCTGGAATACGATCCCCAAGTCGCCCATTTTCGGCTTCCCGTCTACGAACTCGATCGCTCCGGACGTCGGTTTTTCCAGGCCGGCCATAATATTCAGAAGCACCGTCTTTCCGCACTGTCCAGGCCCTAAAAGAACAAGGAATTCGTTCTCTTTTACATCGATCGTCACGTCTTTTAAGACCTCAGTCGTCTTATCCTTCTGGTAGAAGGTTTTCGATAAATTCTTGATTTTTATTTTGTCTTTGAGAACTGCCATGGACAAAGCACTCCTTCCAATTTTGTTAGAGTAAATGACAATATGCTGTTTACAACTCCGATCGCCAGCATGCAGACGACGATCAATGCCGTATCTCCTGATTCCTGGCCGCGGACGATGAGGAATCCCACGCCCTGCTTCGCCACGATCATTTCCGCCGCTACAACGCACATCCAGCCGCTGGAAAGGGCTGTCTTGATACCTGCGAGAATTGCAGGCACCGTTGCCGGCAGTGCAATTTCCATCAGGAGCTGGCGCTTGTTGGCTCCCAGCGTCTTTCCCGCATTGATCAGAAGAGGATCGATATCCTTGATTCCGGAGCATGTATTCAGTACGATCGGAATGAAGGAGCCGATAAATACGATGAAGATTTTCGGCATTTCTCCTATGCCAAACCACATAACCACCAGCGGAATCCATGCAATCGGAGGAATCGGACGGAGAATTTCAAAAATCGTTCCAAACACTGCATTGAACTTTGCGCTCCAGCCCAGGCCCACGCCCAGGCCTACGCCTGTAATCACGGCCGCCACGAAAGCGATCATAACTCTCCGCAGGCTGGCCAGTATATGTACAATCAGCGTTGCATTCGATATCGGATGAAAAAGAATATCTACAAATTTTACCGCCGTAGCAACAGGCGTCGGAAGCAGCGATCCTTCCTTTCCCGCCAGGACAATCCAGATGATGAGAAATGCTCCGATGGATACGACCGGCAGGAACATATATAGTTTTTGTCTTTCTGTTTTTGCCATTATTTATACCTCCATGGTGCAACTTTCTTTTCGAAACGTCCCAGAATCCAGGCCATCAGAGCGCCTGTACATCCGATCGTCGCCATACCTACTACGATGATGTCGGGACGGATCAGCGTACGTCCCATCTGAATCATATATCCAAGTCCCTTTGTGGAAGCCAGCATTTCCGCCGCTACCAGGGTGGACCAGGCATTGCCTAGGGAAATTCTGACGCCTGCAAATACCATGGACATGGAAGAAGGAACGCATACCTTCGTAAATATCTGCCACTCGCTGGCCCCAAAGGTCTTTGCCACGTTAATCAATGTCTGGTTCGTCAGCTTGATTCCCAGATAGGAATTGATGACGCAGGGCACGAATGCGGAAATAAAAATGATGAATACTTTTGCCGGAAAGCCGATTCCAAGCGTCAGGATTACGATCGGGATCCATGCAATCGGAGGAATCGGACGGACAATTTCAAATAAAGGTGTCAGAAGGGAATCCATGATCCGGAAGTATCCCATAAACAGCCCTAGCGGAACTCCTATGATAACCGCGGTCAGGAATCCGGCCAGAGAAAGCTTCAGGCTTGTAAGGAAATGGACGATAACAGTCGCTCCATCCGGTTTTGATACGGTCAGCTTTGTTATAAATGTCTTAATCGCCGTAGACGGCGCACACATCACTCGTTCTGAAACGAGCCCGCATTGAATGCACATCTCCCATGTACCGAAGAACAGGACAATTCCCAGCAGGCTGAGCAATACTAATTGTGTTTTTTCATTTTTGCTTTTCAAAATACCACCTCTCCTTAATGTTTATAGGTTAATCATTTTACTGCAAATGGTTTTTTATTTCCTCCCCTCTATATGCGCGAACCATTTCAGCGTTTGTTCTGGATTTCTTTTTTGCGCTTTTTGCTGTCCTCTGTAATAGTTATTTAATTTAATTAATTAATATTATAGTTACGTCTTTCTTTGAAATCAATTGTCATATTTTATAAAATAATCCACAATATTTTGTATAATATCACGTTTTTACTTTCTTTTATTGTTTTTATTGCTCCTTTATATTATAATGACTTTATATATATTCACATGGAAATATTTTATTATTTATTTGAATTAATTATTATTTTCAGGAGGTCTTATGTATCCTAAGGGTCTTAATTTAGAAAATGTAAAAATCACAAATCGTTCCTGTGTTCTGCGCCTGCTCTTTTCGGACACGCCGCTTTCCAGGACGACGATCTCCGACCGCCTGTCTCTGACGCAGGCGACCGTAACCACAATCTGCAATGATTTTTTAAGGCAGGGGCTGATCCTGCAGCAGGAAAGCGTGGCCTCTTCATCCAAAGTCGGCAGGAAGCGCTCTCCTATCGCAATTAATTACGATTACAAGCTGATTCTGGCCATTGACATTCACGGATCCAGCATCACGCTTTCGATTGTCAATCTGCACGGGGATGTAAAAGCAGCTGAATCTTTTCTTCTTCCCCCGCAGGAACCGAAGGACTTTTTCAGGGCGATCGCACAGCGCTGCATTCATCTGCTGTGGATCAACAACATATCGCCCTCAGATATTCTGGGAGCAGGTGTCACCACCCTTGGACCGGTAAATCACGTGGACGGAGTCAGCCTCCATTCATTTACCTTGTTCGATACTCCCGTTCCATTTAAGGAACTGCTGGAAAAAGAGCTGCCCTTTCCTGTTTTTGTGGAAAGTAATGTATGCGCCTATCTGCGCGCGGAACTTCTCTATTGCGACAGTTCCTCCTTCCGGAACGCATTGATACTCAAGTGGGGACCTGGTGTCGGTTCCGCTTCTGTAATTGACGGAGCGCTTTTCAAGGGACACAACTACCGGTCTTCCGAGCTGGGACACAATTACGTGGACTCCCAATACGGAATCCGCTGCAAATGCGGTCATGTAGGCTGTCTGGAAACGAAGATCTCCCTGGAGTGCATCATCAATCTGATTCTGTATCTGACTTCCAAAGGCAACAGCAGCCTGTTAAAGGAAGCAGCCGCAAAATACGGAGCGCCTTCCAAAGACAATATCCTCCACTATCTGAAGGTACAGGATCCGACCCTTCAGTCTTATTTAAGGGAATCCTGCCACGCTCTGGCCGTAGCGACCAACAATGCGATCCAGATTCTGGCTCCCGACCGGATCATTCTGTACGGAGATATCTTCGAAAGCGATGAGATCATTCAGCTTTTCAAAGAGGAAATTCAGGGAATTAATCCTGAAATTGAAAGCGCCCTGTTCGCCAAAAGCCCGCTGAACAGCGAGAGGCTCTATATCGGCGCTGCTGCCGTTGTCATCGAAGAGCTGCTGATTAAAAGCGGTGGAAGCTGAGGTTAAATCAAAAGGCTGCGAACGAGTTGTAACTGAGAAAAATCACACAATGCCCTCGATATCAGAACGGGTTTTAAAGCGGCCGTAAAGTCACTTCATCTGGTATCGGGGGCATTATTATTGCTTGTCGGCCGTATTTAAAAAGGGTGTTGCAAAAAGTCGAATTAGCTGTGCCACTGATACCAGTTTCCGTTCCAGACAGTGGACAAGTCACTTCATCTGGTATCAGTGGCAATACTTTATTCCTTTTCGCAACACCCTATTATGTATCTTACCGCGATGTCTGCTCTAAATAATATCTAAGTAATATCTGCTGCAATCGCTTGCTTCTTATAGCTTACTTATTTTTTCCGTACTTTTCAGCCAGCTTATCGATAAACTGTCCGTCAATAAACGTATTGTCCATCAAAGCCTGTTTGTCAGCCTCTTCGATCTTTCCCTGGGAAACGAAGAAGTCAATAACCTTGCCCATCTGTTTGTCTACTTCTCTCTGGCCGTACTCGCCCTTGAACAGTTCGATTTCTTCATCCAGAGTTGGAAGCGGACGTTTCTCCGCGCTCTTCTTTGCGATTTCCAGATCCAGTTCCAGACCGTTTTCCTTGCCGAAATCGTAGAGCAGCTGAGACTGTTCATCCAGTTTGTCCGTGTACTTTTCACTGGCCTGTAAATAGATATCCAGCCATGCCAGCACTTCTTCCGGTTTTTCTTTGATGGCCTTATCGGAAGCTACCACAACGGTAGGCATCACTTCTCCCGTGGCCTTGCCGGAAGAAATACATACCCAGTCTTCTTCTGCTGCCGAGAATCCCTGCGGATCCCACAGACACGCGATATCAGCCTGCCCCGCCTTGAATGCGGTGAATGCCTGAGGCACGTCCATGTTGATAATTTCCACGTCTTCATCGGTCAGGCCCATTTTTTCCAGCGTTGCAATCAATGTAAAGTGGGCGCTTGTAGACGTAGGACAGAGGATCGTCTTGCCTCTCCAGCTGTCTGCATCACCGTAAATATCAGGATATCCGTCCACTTTTCCGCTGATCTGTGCCACATCGCTGTCCGGACGCGCCCAGATGGTAACAGCCTCTGTATCAGGAGCAGAGAGTGCGATCACATGGAGATTGTGAGCAACGCCTCCCATAATAGATGGCGGGGATCCCATGGCTCCCACATCCCATTCCCCTGCTGCCAGGGCTTCGTTCTGTGCCGGGCCAGATGTAAACATCAGCATCTTCGTCTCCAGTCCGGCAGCCTCGAACATTCCTTCCTTTTCCGCAATATAGCTTGGAAGGCTGTGGCTGTACGGCTGGTGGCTCAGGGTGATCTGCATCTTTCCTTCTTTTCCCTCGCCGGACCCGCCGGAACTGCCTTCTGATTTTCCTCCGCCGCCGCATGCTGCCAGAGCCAATGCTGATGCGAGAACAATCGCTGTCACTAACAGGTTTTTCTTCATTTGTTTTCCTCCTTGTTTTTATTTTTTCATTTCCCTTCGGCTTTGATTTACATTTCTTAATACTTTTTATCAATTTGGAAATAATAAATTAATTAAATTTATTAATATTTAAAGCCGTTGAGCAACTAACTTGATTTTAATTATAATTAGCTGTCCAATTAAAGTCAATACATACTTTTTGCCATAAATTCCCAATACATACTTTTTGCCATAAATTCCCTCATTATTTTGTGTGTTTTGCATAATTATTTCGTTTTTTTATCTTTACTCTTGTAAAATCTTCCTTCTAATCATATAATTAATTTAACTAAATAATTAAATATTAGGAGGATGAAACAAATGCTTATGTCACTTCCGGAACTGCCCTTTTCCGCTGATTTTACAGACAAAGTCATTATCGTTACAGGCGCAGGCGGTGTAATGTGCAGCTATTTTTCGAAAATGCTCGCCAGAACAGGCGCCAAAATTGCTCTTCTCGATATCAATGAGCAGCAGGCTCTTTCCTATGCAGAAGAAATTGTCGAAAACGGCTGTACCGCCAAAGCATATCGGGCGAACGTCCTCGACAAACGTGATCTGGAGCAGGTGCACTGCCGGATACTGGAAGATTTCGGTCCCTGCGATATTCTGATCAACGGCGCCGGAGGGAATCACCCAAAAGGCAATACAGAGGAGGAATACTACTCTGCCGAAGAGGATGTCAAAACCTTTTACGATATCGAACAATCTGGTTTTCAGTTCGTATTGGATCTGAATTTCATCGGAACGCTGCTGCCGACTCAGGTATTTTCCAGGGATATGATCGAAAAAGAAGGCTGCAGCATTATAAATATATCATCCATGAATGCATTTAAGCCGCTGACCAAGCTGCCGGCTTACAGCGCCGCAAAAGCAGCCGTCACCAACTTTACGGAATGGCTGGCCGTTTATTTCTCAAAAGAGGGCATCCGCGTGAATGCTCTTGCCCCCGGATTTTTCATCACCGGACAGAATGAAAAGAATCTTCTGGATGACAGTGGAAATTATACTCCCCGCGCCTATAAAATTCTGTCCAATACTCCATTGGGCCGGTTCGGCCGGATCGAAGAACTGGGCGGTACGCTCCTGTATCTCCTTTCCCCCGGCGTATCCTCCTTTGTAACGGGAGCTGTCATTCCCATAGACGGCGGTTTTAACGCATATTCGGGCGTATAGATCACGGGATTATTTTTCTGAAAAAGATTGATTCCGCCTGTTTTTTCCCGTATAATGAAAGCGGACTGCAAAATTGGTCAAATGCCGCTTTTTGCTGTTCAAATCAGATGAATCGGGGATGATCGCGTGCAACATTTAGGGGTAAACATGGAAAACGTAAAAATAACCAACCGCGCCTGCGTACTGCAGCTGCTTGTAAACCGAGGCGCCATGTCCCGAACTGATATTGCATCTGTTTTAAGCCTGACAACGGCTACCGTTACTACCATCTGCAATGAATTTATCGCCAAGAATCTTCTGATTCCCGGAGAAGAGGTCGACACGGTCTCAAAGGTTGGAAGAAAGCGGAATCCGATCGATCTCAATTATGACCGAATGCATATTTTAACGATTGATATAGACAGTGATGTTACTACTGTTGCCATAACGAACTTAAAGGGCCGTCTGGTTGTATCAGACAGCTTTTCAACCGCCCTTTCCGCAGATCCGGAGGAATTTTTCAGACAGACTGCCGCAACCGCAATTCGCCTGCTTTGGACCCATCATTTCCAGAATGACGATATTCTGGGAGCGGGCGTAACCATAGTCGGTCCTGTAAATCACCTGGACGGCATCAGCCTCGATTCCTGCGGAATATTTTCCGGCGAATGCAGCATTAAAAAACACCTGGAGCAGGAACTTCCTTTTACCGTATGTGTGGAAAACAGCGTAAGCGCCCTTTTAAGCAGCGAGCTGCTGTTCAACAATCCGGACAACCTGCAGAATGTTCTCATGCTCAAATGGGGACCAGGTGTCGGCTCCGCTTCCGTCATCAACGGTACAATGTATAAAGGCAGCAATTTCCGTTCATCAGAGCTTGGCCTTACGATGATCGATCAGAATGAACCCGTCCGTTTTGCCGGCAGAGGAGGTCGACTGGAAACCTTAATTTCCATGAACGCTATTGAAGAGAAGGCAAAAGAACTGTTTGCCTTAACTTCCAGTCCGTACATACTGGATACGGTCCATACATACGGCTTTCCGAATAAAGAAAATTTTTCTGCCTATGTGTCCATGGAAGACCCTGCGTTTCAGGAATATCTCGATAAATCGGCAGAAGCTCTGGCCATCGTGACAAATAACGCGATTCAGCTTATTGTCCCGGATAAAATTATTTTATTCGGTGACGTTTTTGACAATGAGGTCATGTATTCCTCATTTATACGCCATGCGAACAGGATTAATCCCGAACTCACCGACGACCTGTTTATACGCAGTGAGCTGACAAAAAAGAAAGCGTATATCGGCGGTGCTGCTGTCGTTTTAAAACAGCTTCTCATCGATAACGGAGGCACATTGATTCCCTAGAGAGCGTCGCTTCATAATACCTTACGGTTAGGAGCGAGGCTCCTTTTTTCGCTTTTACCGCTCTTTCTATTACAGCACTGTATCAATTGATTCCAAGGAGGATAATGATAATTATGAAACGTTCATCAGAACTGCTAGACCTGCTTCATTCCATTGACAGAAAAAGCTATCCGGCATACAAATCGCTGGCCGGCTCCTATCAGTTTGACAGCTATATTCTTTCCATCGATCATGTTCAGGGAGATCCTTTCGCTTCTCCATCGTCACTCAGCGTGGAAATTCCCCATCGTCTGGCCGGCTTTCCAGAACACCTTTATAAAAGCTCCTGCTGCCGCGTCGCCTTAGAAGACTATCTCACGAGGCTGCTTTACGCCAGATTTCAGGATTTTAATTTCAAGGCAAAGGGTTCCGGAAAAAGCGGCCTTTTATCTGTCAGCCGCTGCGGTCAGGAAATCCTTTCCCGTACGGCCTGCGAAATTACAGAAAAAGGGATTACCGCCCGTTTTCATGTGGGATTTCCTGCATTTGGAAGAACGATTAACGCCGGAGAGCTGGAAAAAATTCTGTTCCAGTTCCTTCCAAAATCTGTTCAGGACTCTTTTCTGTACAGAAGCTGGACGCAAATGAGGGGGAAAAACGGTTTTTCTGGCTGAGGACCAGGATTACATCCGCAGATATCTTTCAGAACACGGCATGGCTGCCTTCATTGCCAACGGCTCTGTTCTTCCTCGAAAGAGCGGCGTGTCCGATCTTCCCATGAAAGGTTCCGTCCCCTTTCAGTCGCCGGCCTCCATGGAGATCAGTCTGCACCTGCCGCACAGAGGAACGATCCGCGGCATGGGGATACAGAAGGGGATCACATTAATTGTCGGCGGCGGTTATCACGGTAAATCAACGCTTTTGGAGGCGCTTCAGACAGGAGTATATAATCACATTGCAGGCGACGGGAGGGAATATGTCATCACAGACCATACTGCTTTAAAGCTGCGGGCCGAGGATGGACGCTGTATCAAGAATGTGGATATTTCCCTCTTTATCAACGACCTTCCAAACAAAAAGGATACAAAAAAATTCTCTACTCCCGATGCCAGCGGAAGCACATCCCAGGCAGCTAATATTTCTGAGGGCATCGAATCCGGAACAAAGCTGCTTCTGATCGATGAAGATACTTCTGCTACCAACTTCATGGTCAGGGACGATTTCATGCAACAGGTCATCAGCAGGGACAAGGAACCGATCATACCGTTTCTGGAGCGGGCCAGAAGCCTGTATGAAGAAGCGGATCTCTCCACCGTGCTTGTTGCCGGAAGCTCAGGCGCTTTCTTCTTTATTGCCGACAAGATCATACAGATGGACTGCTACCGGCCGGTGGATATCACAGATCATGTAAAATCCATGTGCAGAGAGCATCACGCTCCGAGAACGAAGGCCGAAAATTTCTCTATACCGGACTTTAGCCGTATAATCGGCAGTTCCTTTGTCCGAAACAGCAATGAGCCCAACAAACAGGAACACAGCGCGCCGGAACGCGTGAAAGCGGAACGGTACGGCAGGGACTTCAGAGGCCGGAGCCGCGACAGCGGTCGTGAATCCATTAAAATCAAGACTTTCGGAAAAGATTCTTTTTCCATCAATAAAGAAACTGTCGATCTGCGTTATGTAGAACAGCTAATGGATTCGGAACAGACGGCCGCGCTCTCCCACCTGCTCCGATACGCCTTAGAACACGTTCTGGACGGAAGAAGGACGCTCAGAGAGACCGTAGACATACTGGAACAGACTCTGGAGCAAAAAGGCTGGACTCCCTTCTGCCCCTCCTATGTTCCATGCGGTCTGGCAAAGCCTCGCAGGCAAGAAATCTTTGCCTGTCTGAACCGTTTTCGGGGATAGGGCTGCCCTTCTTTTCGTGAGCTGCTACAGAATTCCGTCTTCTTAAGAGATTCGTACGAAAAATTAATCCAATTTTCATGAAATTCTTTCCACATTTTCGTCATTTTATTATATAATAGGGACTGTAATGACAGAATAGTGAATAATACGACAAAAGAAAGGAGTTTATATGAAGAAAACTCTAATCATCTCCATGCTGGTTCTTACAAGCGCCTGTATGATGTGGGGCTGTAAATCAAAGAATAAGGTGGATCTTACAAGCGCCCATACAACCGCTGCAGACGAAACCATGTCCGCCGCAGAAACTTTACCAACCACAGAAGAGGCAGCAGAGGTAACGACTGCTGCAGATGAGACCGCTTCCGCTCAGTCAGGTACGGGGGCCAGTATTTCTACTTATAAAAGCGGCAAGGTTTCCATTGAATACCCTGCTGTATCCGAAAGCACATCTTCCAATGCGGCGGCCGTCAACGAGCTTCTGAAGAAGAATGCGGTATCCGCAGTGAAAGCATACGGTGTAAACGAATCCTCCGACACCATGACCATTAAGTGTAATGTCGTTTCTGTAAACAACAAGAGGCTGACTGCTGTCTATACCGGAGAAGTGACGGCAGCCGGTGCAGCTCATCCTACCGCTGTGTACTTTACAAACACGGTAGATTTAAACAAGGCATCGGATGTAGGGCTTTCCACTTATGCAGATCCTTATACCATGGCGGGCTATGTCATGTCTGATGACTGTAAGTTTTACAACCTCACTGCCGAACAGGAAAAGGCGGTAAAAGAGTATAAAAACAGTCAGAGCATCGATACATATAACAAACTGTTCAAACAGGCAGACTTTCCGTTGAGAGGCGATACGTTCCCGGAATGCTTCAGCTATGAAAAACAGGGAGAAATCCGAATCTCCATACCGGTTCCCCATGCCTTAGGGGACTATGCCATCGTAGTCTTTACACCGGAGACAAAATAAAAACAACCGAGAAAGGAAACTTTTTGTCATGGAAATTGTAGAAAATATGGAAAATGTGACCATCTTTACCCATCCGCTGATTCAGCACAAGATTTCTCTGCTGCGCAATAAAACGACAGGAACTAATGAATTCCGTTCCCTCGTTGAAGAGATTGCCATGCTCATGGGTTATGAAGCCCTGCGGGATCTTCCCCTTCAGGACGTGCAGGTAGAGACGCCTATTGAAACCTGTATGACCCCTATGATAGCCGGAAAGAAGCTTGCGGTTGTCCCGATCCTCCGTGCAGGCCTTGGGATGGTCAACGGCATCCTCGCTCTCGTACCTTCTGCAAAGGTAGGTCATATCGGCCTTTACCGGGACGAAGTTACCCATGAACCGCACGAATATTACTGCAAACTGCCGCACCCCATCGAACAGCGTACAATCGTAGTCACCGATCCGATGCTGGCAACAGGCGGTTCCGCCGTAGAGGCTGTGAACTTCATCAAGGAGCGCGGCGGAAATAAAATTAAATTTATGTCCATTATCGCAGCACCGGAAGGCCTCGAAAGACTTCATAAGGCCCACCCCGATATTCAGATCTATATCGCCACCTGGACCGCTGTCTGAACGCAGACGCTTACATCTGCCCTGGTTTGGGCGACGCAGGCGACCGAATTTTCGGAACGAGATAGGTTCAAAAACAAGACAAAAAGCAACGCAGCCATACACCATATATTGATCTCGATCGATCAGATCAATATATGATGATGGCTGCGTTTTTTAGTTGTACTTATAATTTCCCGCTGAATACAAGCCGATTTGTAAGCAGTCTCCGGAACTGTTTATCCTTTTCTCCTTTCAATCAGCCGATGCCCTTATAAACGACGCTCAGAATACATACCAGTACGGTCAATACAACATATACGTATTTTGCCGTAAAGTTGTATGCCTTTCCAATCGGTTTTTCCCTTCCGCTGTTTAATTCTTCGCCGATTTTCTCCGTACCGAGCACCCAGTAAATCATGATTGCACAGAGCACCGCGCCGAATGGTACTACATAGATCGTAATGATGTCCATCCATGTTCCCATATAAGGCTCATATTCAATGAACAGGCCAACCAGGAATACAACGGCACCAACTGCCAGAACTGCTGCTCTCCGGTTCAATTTCAAATGGGTCTGGGCAGCTTCCGCACAGACTTCGAACATATTGACGAGAGACGTCACCCCTGCAAACAGAACGGAAAGGAAAAATACGGCTGCAACCAGCCTGCCTCCAGGAATCTGCCCAAATACCTTAGGAAGCGTAATGAACATCAGAGGCGGGCCGGACGCAGGATCCATCTGAAACGCAAACACTGCCGGTATAATTGCAAGACCGGCCAGCATGGCAGCTACCGTATCCAGCAAAGCCGTCATCAGCGCCGCTTTCTGTACATCCTCTTTCTTGTCCAGATAGCTTCCATAAATAATCATTCCGGAGCCCGTAATCGACAGGGAAAAGAATGCCTGTCCCATGGCCATGATCCACGTTTTCGGTTCCATCAAAAGTTCCCATCTCGGTATAAAAAGATATTTATACCCTTCCATAGATCCTGGCAGAAAAAAGACTCTTCCCGCAATCAGAACAAATAGAATGAAGAATACCGGCATGATGATCCGATTAATCTTCTCAATTCCCTTTGTAACGCCGCCTGACAAGATCAATACCGTAAGAAGTACGACGAGAAAATGCCACGGCACACTCCCAAAATGACCTGTGGACTGGCTGAAGTATTCAGAAGCTTCTGTTTTCAGCATAACTCCGCTGAGAGAGCCGAACAGATAACGCAGCACCCATCCTACGATGATGGCATAGCCAATGGCAATTCCCAGGGAACCAACAAGAGGTATGGCTCCCAGATACGCGCCGCCCTTTTTTCCTCTTGTCTTCATAGCATAATCATAAGAACCGATCGGCCCAGTCCTGGTCAGGCGGCCGAAGGCAAACTCACCAGAGAGCCCTACCATTCCGAACAGTGCTATAAATCCAAAATAAATCAACAAAAATGCAGCTCCTCCGTACTGGCCGACACGGTATGGAAACATCCAGATATTGCCCATACCGACGGCCGACCCTACGGAGGCCAGGATAAATCCCAGCCTGGATGCGAACTGCCCATTTTTTCCAACCGTATTTTTATGTTCCGTCATTCCCAATCTCCTGTACTCTCCGCGTATTTTTCCAGCGCGTCACTATTATAAGCGTTTTTCTACGATTTCGCCCTGTTTCTTATAAATAGAGTTCCCATTTACACAGCCTCTGACACTGGAAAGAGGATAAATATTTGAATTTTTTCCAACTACCGTACCAGGATTCAGGACTGAGCCGCAGCCGACCTCCACGCAGTCGCCCAGCATAGCGCCGAATTTTTTCAGTCCTGTCTCGATATCGCCGTCTTCTCCATGTACCCTGACAAGCTGCTTATCGGATTTTACATTGGAAGTAATGGAGCCGGCGCCCATGTGAGATTTATATCCCAAAATAGAATCGCCCACATAATTATAATGCGGTACCTGCACACGATCGAACAGAATGACATTTTTAAGCTCCGTAGAATTTCCAACCGTTGCGCCCTCGCCCACCAGAACATTTCCTCTGATAAATGCACACTGACGGATTTCTGCATCCTTACATATAATTAAAGGGCCCTTTACACATGCCGTAGGAGGCATCTCCACGGATTTGTGAATCCAGACGTTCGTTCCGTATTGATTATACTCATCTGAAGAAAGATTTTTCCCCAGTTCCTCTATCATTTCTCCAATATGAGGCAGAATCTCCCATGGAAACTCATACTGCTTCATAAAACCGCCTGCCATCGTATGGGTCAAATCATATAAATTCTCAATCTTCATATCTTCTTTATTCATGATTATATGTCTCCTTTTTTAAATCTGGTGCCTTGACCTCACGGTCAAGCCGTAGCAAATAGTTCCGCGCTTTTCCGGCGCGTAACTATTTTTATTTCGCTCGCTCCCTCGCTCCATAAAACGTACGGGAAACGCCTTGACCTCACGGTCAAGCCGTAGCAAATAGTTCCGCGCTTTTCCGGCGCGTAACTATTTTTTGTAATTGGCTGCTGCCGCGTCGAAGTGGTCTCTCATATTGTACTGGTTGTTCAGCTTCATGACGTTCGCTGTCCTGATGGATACAAAATGTTCCAGTTTCTGCATGTATTCATCTGGCGTTATGCTTCCCTCTGCCACATACGCAAGCCCTTTTTCCCAGCTGGCCGTCAGCTCCGGGTTCAGCAACTGGCGGATTGAAGCATTCACTACGTCAAAAACCATTTCGCCCAGAAGGGTGGTCATTATGACCTGCGTCTTTCCATTCAGAGCCAGATATTTGATGTTAACCAGTTTCTTCAGAATTTCGGCTCTCGTCGCACTGGTACCGATTCCGCTGCCCTTGATCTGGGCTCTCAGGTCTTCGTCCTCAATCAGCTGGCCGGCATTTTCCATTGCCAGAATCATGGAACCTGACGTATATCGTTTCGGCGGGGATGTCTCCCCTTCCTTAATGGAAAGTTCCTTCACTGGAAGAATCATCCCCTTTTTCAAGGTTCCCAGCATGGCAATAAAGGCAGGATTATCCAGATTGCTCTGGACGCTCTCCTGGTCACCGCCTTCTTTGCTTTCCTCTTTCGCCGTTTTATCGCTGTTTTCTTCTTCTACTGTCCGCTTTCCTCCAGGAGAAGCCACCTTCAGGTAACCCTGGTCCGTCAGAACTTTAAAATTGGCATAAAAACGTTCTGAATGGCCTTGTGTATCTTCCATTGTCATTTCCAGGCTATATTTCTGATAGACCGCTGCCGGATAGAAGATACTTAAAAATCTTCTGGCAATGACATCATAAACTCCGGCAGCCAGACGGTTTAGCCCCTTCAATGCGGAGAGGCCCTGTCCCGTGGGCACAATTGCATAGTGATCCGTAATCTGTTTATCATTGACGTATTTTGTTTTCGACAGACCCTGATACGCTTTTTTCTCCAGAATTTCTTCCGCAAACGCCGCCAGTGGTTCATAATATTTTAAACCGCTGATATTCTTCTGTATCACTTTTGTTACTGCCGTAGACAATACTCTGGCATCCGTTCTGGGGTAAGTGACGAGTTTCTTTTCATAAAGCTCCTGAACGATTTTCAGCGTCTCGTCCGGGCTGATCTTAAAACGCTTGGAACAGTCATTCTGAAGTTCCGCCAGATTGTAGAGAAGAGGCGGACTTTTCGTCTCCTTTTTCTTGCCTGCTGAAGAAAGAAGAGCTTCTGCAGGGCTTTTTGCAAAAGGCTGCCGACCAGCTCTTCTGCATGCTTTCGTTCTTTAAAACCGTTTTCTTTATAAAGATACGGCGATCCGAAGTACTTAGAACCTTCCATGCTCTTCCATTCCCCAGAAATCTCCATTCCCTGCGAATCGAAGGTGCCCAATACACGGTAAAAAGGTGTCTTTACAAAATTTCTGATCTCCCGCTCCCGGCGCACCACCATACCCAGAACACATGTCATCACGCGGCCGACGGATAAAACGGTAAACTTCGTATTCATATATCTGGAGATTGCCGGACCGTACTTCAGGGTCAGGAGCCTGGAAAAATTAATTCCCATCAGATAATCTTCCTTGGCTCTGAGATAGGCCGAAGCAGAGATGTTGTCGTATTCCGACCAGTCCTTTGCTTCACGGATTCCTCTCAGGATTTCTTCCTCTGTCTGCGAGTCGATCCAGACTCTTTTTCTCATTTTTCCGTGAACTCCCGCCATCTGATCTACAAGGCGGTAGATGTATTCTCCTTCACGCCCGGAGTCGGTGCATATGTAGATCGTATCTACATCGGGCCTGTTCAAAAGGCCGCTTACAATCTTAAACTGCCTGGCAACTCCTTCTATTACCTGATACTTGAATTCCTTAGGCAGAAACGGCAGAGTAGCCAGGCTCCACTTTTTCAATGCAGGGTCATAGGCTTCCGGATAGCTCATCGTAACGAGGTGGCCCACACACCATGTGACAACCGCCTCCTCCGATTCCAGGTAACCTTCTCCCCTTCTTCCTTTTATCTTAAGAGCGTTGGCAAATTCCTGTGCCACGCTTGGTTTTTCTGCTATGTAAAGAGATTTTGGCATAAATTCCCCTTTTATATGATTCTGATTTTTACACTTTACAGTCCAAATAGGTTACTGTAAAAAAGCACAAACTTATTTAAGTATACCATTGAAAATAAAGAAACGCAATGATACAATTATACGAAAAAGAATCATGAGTAAAAAAGACAAGTAGAAAAGAGGATACGATTATGGCAATCGATAAAGTCAAGGAATACTAAAACCCTTCGGCAAAGATAAAGACGTTCTGGAGTTCGATGAATCCAGCGCAACCGTAGAACTGGCGGCACAGGCAGTCGGGGTGGAACCGGCGCGAATCGCCAAGACCATGTCCTTCTGTACGAAAGAAGAAGGCGGCTGCATTCTGGTAGTCACCGCCGGAGATATGAAAATCGACAACAGTAAATTTAAAGGAACGTTTGGATTCAAGGCAAAAATGCCCAAGGGGGAAGAGGTTGAGGCGCTCACCGGCCATGCCATCGGCGGCGTATGTCCATTTGCCAATCCGGAACACGTGACAGTCTATCTCGACGAATCCCTGAAACGGTTCACGACGGTATTTCCGGCTGCCGGCAGCGGAAGCTCCGCAATCGAACTGACATGTGGCGAACTGGAGGCTCTATCCCATGCCGCCTCCTGGGTGGATGTATGTAAAAATGTATGCAGTTAGGAAATAGGTCGCGGCAGGAACTGCCATTCACCAGCAGCCATGGATATCAGTTATAAAAAGATAACGGCGGATATCCCAATATCATTATCAGACAGGCAAACAGGGTGCTGCAAAAGTCGAATCAGCTGTTACTACCAATACAAGGTCCCATTCCAGGCGGTAGCCAAGTCACTACATCTTGTATCGGCGGCAACGCTATATTCATTTTTGCAACACCCTGTAAATCTTCCCTTTTTCGGAACTGTTTCAATTTCCTATCATTCCATAACAAAACGGTAAATGGTAGTCGTTTTATACTCTTCTCCTGCTTTCAGCTCAGTGGATATGAAATTCTTCTCATTGATGGCATTTGGGAAATACTGCGTTTCAAAACAGTATCCCTGTCTTCTCACATAACGGCAGCCTTCTTTTCCAACCACGCCCTGTCCAATATAATTTCCCGTATAAAACTGAATACCCGGAAGGTCCGTATATGCCTCCAGAACCCGGCCGCTCTCCCTGTCTCTGGCTTTTGCAGCAAGACGCACTTCTCCGTTGTAATCATTCAGAACCCAGTTGTGATCGTAGCCGCCTGCCTGTTCCAGCTGGTCATACCCGCAGTCAATTTCTTCTCCGATTGCCTTAAATTTTCTAAAATCCATAGGCGTTCCCATTACCGGCCTGATCTCTCCCGTAGGAATCGAGAAAGCGTCAGAAGGCGTAAAACGATCCGCATTCAGATAAACCTCCTGCCGTAAGGCAGACCCGCTTCCCTGTCCTGCCAGATTAAAATAGCAGTGGTTCGTAAAGTTGGCAACTGTGTCTTTATCACAGACCATGTGATACCTGATTTTCACGGCGTTGTCTCTTGTCAGAACATACCGTACTTCTATCAGCGCTTCTCCCGGATATCCCTGATCCCCGTCAGGACTTTTGAGCGAAAAGAGAAGCTCCGTACCGTCCTCTGTCTCTTCCGGTTTCACATCCCAGAGACGGTTTCTATAGAAATCAGGACCGCTGTGGAGGTTATTGCTGTGATCGTTCGCCGCCAGTTCATACCGTGTTCCGGCGATCTGAAAAGCGGCTCCGCCGATTCTGTTGGCATTTCGGCCTACAATGGCTCCGAAAAATGCCCCGTCTTCCAGATATGGTTCCGGCGTATCGAATCCAAGAATTACATCCTTTACAGTTCCATTCCTGTCTGGAACCTTCATCTCATTCCATACAGCTCCCAGATTGAGAAACGATGCCTCAAGCCCGTTTTCATTCATCAGGGTATACTTGTCGACCTGCCTTCCATCCGGCAGCTTCCCAAATACCGTCTTTTTGTAAGACATACTCCATCCTCCTTATATCTGTAAATATCCATTTTTTTCCTGTAAAATTCTTCGCTCTCTAGTATAATATAACAAGAGGGTGTTGCAAAAGCCGAATCCGCATTACCGCCGATACCAGATTTCGTTCCAGGCAGTGGCCAAGTTACTACATCTGGTACCGGAGGCAATGCTCTATTCCTTTTTGCAACATCCTCGTTAAATTTAAATATTAAATTAATATGTTCTTTTGCAGCGGTTAGGTTTCTGCTTTTTACTTGCTTTTGATGTAGCCCTGCGCTGTAAGGAGCTCTGCACAGAGAACGGCTCCGCCTGCAGCGCCGCGGACTGTATTATGAGAAAGTCCAACAAACTTCCAGTCATAAACCGTATCTTCTCTCAGACGTCCAACGGAAATTCCCATTCCCTTTTCAAAATCAACATCCAGAGATACCTGAGGGCGGTTATCTTCTTCCATATACTGGATAAACTGCTTCGGCGCACTCGGAAGATCAAGCTCCTGAGGAAGGCCTTTGAAGTTCACCATCCGGTCGATCAGTTCTTCTTTGGTCGGGTTCTTTCTGAACTTTACAAACACGGCTGCCGTATGGCCGTTCAGCACCGGAACGCGGATACACTGACAGGTAATCACGGGTTCAGCCGCCTTCACGATCTCGCCGTCCACAACCTGACCCCACAGCCTTAATGGCTCCTGCTCGCTCTTTTCTTCTTCTCCGCCGATATAAGGAATGATGTTGCCTTCCATCTCCGGCCAGTCCTTAAACGTCTTTCCTGCTCCGGAAATCGCCTGGTATGTGGTTGCCACGACCTCATATGGTTCGAACTCTTTCCACGCTGTCAGGACAGGTGCGTAGCTCTGGATTGAGCAGTTCGGCTTAACTGCAATAAAGCCTCTTTCTGTGCCGAGACGCTTTTTCTGGGATTCGATTACCTCAAAATGCTCCGGATTGATCTCCGGTACAACCATAGGTACATCAGGTGTCCATCTATGGGCGCTGTTGTTTGAAACAACAGGTGTCTCTGTCTTCGCATAAGCTTCTTCAATCGCCTTGATCTCATCTTTTGTCATATCTACTGCACTGAATACAAAATCAACTTCTGCCGCGACCTTTTCCACTTCATTTACATTCATGACAACCAGCTTCTTAACGGCCTCGGGCATCGGTGTCGTCATTTTCCATCGTCCTCCGACTGCCTCTTCATATGTTCTTCCTGCAGAGCGCGGACTTGCTGCCACTGCCACAACTTCATACCAGGGATGGTTCTCCAGAAGGGAGATAAACCTCTGACCTACCATACCTGTTGCGCCTAATACGCCGACTCTTAATTTTTTTTCCATGATCGTTTCTCCTCTATACATTTTGCACGATATCCATGCGCCTTATTAAATGCAATGGTATCATCTGCACCAGGCCCGGCGAGGCCTCGCTAAGTGCTCATCGTATACTCCGTGCTTAGTATTTCACTATCCTATACCAAACCTTTTAAAATTGCAATAGATATTCGCGAGAAAAATACATTTGTCCGCATGGCGAATACATTTCTGAGCTATCAAAATAAAATGCACGCGGCACACGAACTTTTCGGCCGGATCAGGCCAAAGAAAGTGCAACTTCCATCATATCTGTAAATGTTTTTTGCCGTTCTTCAGCGGTCGCCCTCTCTCCTGTGATGGAGGAATCGGAAATCGTGACGATGCAGAGGGCGTTGACTCCTGCTGCAGCGGCGTTACTGTACAGGGCTGCGGCTTCCATCTCAACGGCCAGAACCCCCATATCCGTCCAGCTCATGCCTGTATTTATACATTGTTCCGGATTGTAGAACATATCTGAACTGAGCACGTTGCCTACATGGTACGTAATTCCCTTTTCCTCCGCTGCCTTCACTGCCTTTGAAAGCAGTTCAAAGCTGCAGATACAGGAATAATCACCTGGGAGGCCGAACAGCTTCACATAGTTGGAAGTCGTACATGCGCCCATTCCAAATACCATTTCGCGTATGTTCACGCTGCCCTGAAGAGAACCTGCCGTGCCTACGCGGATCAGGTTTTTACAGCCGTATGCGTGAATCAGTTCATATGAATAGATTCCGATGGATGGACAGCCCATTCCCGTTCCCATGACGGAAACAGGTTTTCCGCGATAGGTGCCCGTGTACCCCAGCATATTTCTTGTGGCGTTAAACTGCTTTACATCTTTCAGGAAATTTTCTGCAATAAACTGTGCTCTGAGCGGGTCCCCCGGAAGCAGGATCGTCTCAGCAATCTCTCCTCTCTTCGCCTCGATATGAGGTGTAGGAATTTTAATTTCTGCCATTTAAGCTCCTCCTTTCGCCTTCCAAACATTATTTCCATTACTTTCCGGCCTAAAGCCTGGGCTTCGTGCCCTTTCCGTCCCTCTTTCCTGCCTTCAGTTTTGAAAGAGGCACCTCTTTGTCTTTATACTCAATCACCGTATTTTCATCCAACAAGTATATTTTCTCCAGCGTCTCATCTTTTCCCAGTTTGATTCCCCTTACTCCACGGGCATTCTTCTTCATGACAGGAATTTCATCCAGTGGAAATCTCAGGAAGACGCCTCCTGTCGTCTGGAGCACGATTTCCCTCTCCTCGCCAATCTCCATGACAGCCAAAATCTCATCGTTCTCCTGAAGCTTTGTAGACACAACCGTTCTGTTGTTCGTCTCAAATTCATCGCCCATTACAAGCTTTACCGTCGCCATTCGAGTGGCGAAAATCAAACGCTTCTCTCTTAAATTCTCCGCATTCGTCACAAAAATACACCGTTCCTTCGTTCCGTCATATTTACTCAGATTATCTGCAGGAATCCCCTTATCCCTGAGCTTTCCGGACGGAATATCCATCACTTTGATCTGGTGCAGGCTTCCCTTGTCCGTAAACAGACAGATTTTATCCGTGTTCATACACGGTACGATATAGACATGCTCTGCGTCTACCGATTCCTTATTTCGGTCATACGTATTTTTATCGATCGTTTTGCAGTAACCGAAGCGGTCCATAACGAAGACTACCTGCTGGATCTCCACGGCGGTTTCATCGTATACGGCTTCCTTGCCGTCCTCGATCTTCGTATGCCTTAAAACGGCGAATTCCTCTTTAATGGACAGGAGGTCTTCTCTGATTACTTCATCCATCTTGCTGCGGTTCTTTAATATCTTTGAATAGAGGGCAATCTTTTTTAAAGTCTCTTTATGCTCCTTTTCCAGAGCGAGAATTTCCAGGCCGATCAGCTTGTACATCCTCATTTCCAGGATGGCAGTTGCCTGACGTTCTGTAAAATGAAGCTTTTTGGCGTCCTCTTCAAAACCGGGCGTCCTGAAATTAATTTTGGATATATCGCCGGATGTAAGGCAGCTTTTCGCGTCCTTTAAGTTCCTCGACCCGCGGAGAACTGCAATGATCAGATCAATGACGTCACACGCCTCGATCAGTCCTTCCTGAATCTCCTTTTTCTCCTCTTCCTTCTGAAGCAGTACTTTGTATTTCCTCGTTGCATTCCTGTACTGAAAATCGAGGTAATTTTTCAGTATTCCCTTCAGGCTCAGCGTCTCAGGCCTTCCGTCGGCAATGGCCAGCATGTTTACACCGAACGTGTCTTCCAGCTTCGTTTTTTTATATAAAATGTTGATAATCTTTTCAACATCGGCATCCTTCTTCAGCTCCAGTACGATGCGGATTCCATCTTTGTTGGACTGATTGGAAATGTCGACAACGTCCGTCATCTTTTTGCTCTCTACCAGGTCGGCCACATCCATTAGGAATTTGTTGATTCCGGCTCCTATCATCGTGTATGGAATTTCCGTTATGACCAGCTTGTCCCTGTCGGCCCGTCTCTTTCCCAGCTCAATCTCGATTTTTCCGCGAAGCTTGATTTTTCCCATCCCTGTCTCATAAATGTTTGGGAGGTCTTTTTTATTCGCAATGATTCCCCCTGTCGGGAAATCCGGCCCCGGCATGTATTCCATCAACTCTCTCGTTGATATCTCCGGATTTTCAACATAGGCCAGTACCGCGTCGATTACCTCGCCCAGATTATGAGGCGGTATGCTGGTGCTCATACCTACGGCAATACCTTCTGCGCCGTTTACTAAAAGGTTGGGAACGCGGACGGGAAGAACTTCCGGCTCCTTTTCTGTTTCATCATAGTTCGGAACAAAGTCCACCGTCTTGTCCAGGTCTTTTAAATAAACTTCCTCTGCGAACTTTTCCAGGCGCGCCTCCGTGTAACGCATGGCCGCCGCGCCGTCCCCTTCAATAGAGCCAAAGTTGCCGTGGCCGTTTACAAGGGGCATTCCCTTTTTAAAAACCTGAGACATGACCACAAGCGTCTCATAAATGGAACTGTCCCCGTGAGGATGGTATTTACCCATGGTATCCCCCACAATACGCGCTGATTTTCTGTGAGGCTTATCGTGGTTCAGTCTCAGCTCCCCCATATCATACAATACGCGGCGCTGTACCGGTTTCAGTCCATCCCTCGCATCCGGGATGGCCCTGGCCGTAATTACGCTCATGGAATAATTTACGTAGCTTCTCTGCATTTCTTCCGAATATTCGGTTTTTAATATTTTTTCAGCCATATCCGTACCTGCTGCTCCTTCTTGTTCTGTTTATGCACGTGCTCTCTTATGCGTCAATTTCTGCCTCGTCTGCATGCTCATAGATGAATCTCCTTCTCGGAGGAACGTCGCTTCCCATAAGCAGTTCCGTGATTTCGGAAGCCAGTCTGGCGTCCTCAATTTCCACCTGCTTCAGCACTCTCCGCTCCGGGTCCAGCGTGGTCTCCCAAAGCTGTTCGGCGTCCATTTCACCAAGGCCCTTATATCTCTGCAGGGTGAAATCTCCCGTGTGTGTCTTTCTGTACTTTTCCAGTTCTTTTTCATCATAGAGATACTGCTCTTCTCCCTTTTTGGGGATTACCTTGAACAACGGAGGCATCGCAATATACACATGGCCGTTGTAAATCAGTTCCGGCATAAAGCGGTATAAAAATGTAAGAAGCAGCGTGTCGATATGGCTGCCGTCCACATCGGCATCTGTCATAAGTATAATCTTGTCATAGCGCAATTTCGTAATATCGAAGTCGTTTCCATAGCCTTCTGAAAATCCGCAGCCGAACGTATTTATCATGGTTTTTATTTCCGCATTGGCCAGCACTTTGTCCATAGAAGCCTTTTCTACATTCAGGATCTTTCCCCTGATCGGAAGAATCGCCTGATACTGGCGGTTCCTGGCCGTCTTGGCAGAACCGCCTGCGGAGTCTCCCTCTACGATGAAGATTTCGCATTTCGACGCATCCCGGCTCTCACAGTTTGCCAGTTTACCATTGCTGTCAAAAGAAAACTTTGACTTGGACAGCATATTTGTCTTTGCCTTTTCTTCCGCCTTCCTGATCTTGGCAGACTTTTCAGCGCAGCCGATAATTCCTTTCAACACCTCTAAATTTCTGTCAAAATACAGGGAAAGCTCATCGCCGGTTACCGTAAAGACAGCCTTCGTCGCGTCTGCGCTGGCCAGCTTAGTCTTTGTCTGCCCCTCGAAGATCGGATCAGGATGTTTGACAGCCACGACGGCCGTCATGCCGTTGCGTGTATCCGCTCCTGTAAAATTCGTATCTTTATCTTTGAGGATGCCAAGTTCTCTCGCATAGCTGTTTATCATCTGCGTAAAGCGGGTTTTAAAGCCGGCCAGATGAGTGCCGCCTTCCTGGGTAAAGATGTTGTTGCAGAAACCAAGGATATTCTCCTCAAAGGTATCCACAAACTGAACTGCAGCTTCCACTTCAATTCCATCCACGCTTCCTTTATAATAAATCGGATCGTGAACCGCATCCTTGCCGGTATTCAGCTCTTTCACGTATGCAATCAGGCCTTCCGGCTCTGCGTAATCGATTTTTTCCGCTTCTCCCGGGCGTTTGTTCTGGTAGTGGATCGTCAGTTTCGGATTCAAATATGCCGTTTCATGAAGGCGGCTTTTCAACCAGTCCGCTTTGAACCGGATCCGCTCAAAGATTTCTTCATCCGGAAGAAAGTTAATTTCCGTTCCCGTCTGCCTTGTCTTACCGATTACAGGAAGAAGGCCGTTTTCCAGTTCAATCACCGGAACGCCCTTTTCATACACATCGTGGTGAATAAAACCGCCTTTATATACTTTTACGTCCATATGGGCGGACAGAGCGTTGACAACAGACGAGCCGACTCCATGAAGGCCTCCGCTCGTCTTATAAGCTGTATTATCAAATTTTCCTCCAGCATGGAGAGTGGCCAGTACAACACGCTCTGCCGATACCCCCTTCTTATGCATCTCTACCGGGATGCCGCGTCCGCTGTCCTTTACGGTACAGGAGCCGTCTGATTCCAGAGTTACCCATATCTCATCGCAGAAGCCTGCCAGATGCTCGTCCACTGCGTTATCAACAATCTCATAGATCAGGTGGTTCAGACCTTTACTCCCTACTCCTCCTATGTACATGCCAGGACGTTTTCTGACAGCCTCCAGCCCTTCCAGAACTGTAATACTGTCCGCATTATACTGTGTCTTTGCCATGTTACTCCTCCATATCTAGTGTAGTCTTAGAACATTATTGCATAAACATATATTTTTGGCAAGTCATTTATTTCCGTAATAATGCCTGAAAACTCGCTCTGTTACTTAATATTTGTAAAGTGATTTTATTTCATTGACTTTAGTTCAATGAATGTGATATGATGAAATTACAAATCAGAACGGAGGTGATATCATGACGAACAGGCAGCTTGCCGCACTTGAAACAAAAAAGAAATTGTTAGATGCCGCAAAGAAGATTATATGTGAGAAAGGACTGGTCAATACATCGATCGGAGAAATCACACAAGCCTGCGGAGTTTCAAACGGTACATTTTATACCTATTTTAAGCAAAAAGAGGATGTGCTGTTCGCTTTAAGCAGGGAAATGTTTAAGGAACTTTTTGAAAAGGCACGGGATTATAACGGAACGTTCATGGAACGACTTGTATTTTTTATGATAAGTTTTTCCGGATATATAGAAAAGGGCAGTTTGAAGCTATGTCAGGAATGGGTGAGAAATACCGTAAACCCTGATCTCGTAGAAAATCCCGATGACAAAAACAAATTGAATATGGACATTGATTCAATAAAGGGGCTTATCGAAAGCGGTATCAAAAAAGGTGAATTGCAGGCCGACACACCTGTTGACGTGCTTGCCCATACATTAACAGATGTGCTATATGGGGAAATGCTTTGTTGGAATATGTCCGGCGGCGCATACAGTTTTGAATCTCGTACAAGAGAATTCTGCGACACGTTTTTAAGCGCAATCATAGTTCCATATTTAATCAGAAAGGAAGATAATGATTATGGCAAAAATTGAAACTGTAAAATTAAATGATGGTGTGAAAATTCCTGTTTATGGATTTGGTACATTTCAGATTCCCGCTGACGGCAGCACTTATCGGGCCGTCAGGGAGGCGCTTGCCCTCGGCATCCGCCATATTGATACAGCTGCGGCATACTTCAACGAACAGGAAGCAGGACAGGCAATTCGTGAAAGCGGAATTCCAAGGGAAGACATTTTCCTGACAAGCAAGCTCTGGCTTCAGGATTATGGCTATGAAGCAGCGCGAAAAGGTATTGAATCCTCCCTTAGTAAACTAGGACTCGACTACATGGACTTATACCTTATCCATCAGCCCTATGGCGATGTTCCGGGCGCGTGGAAAGCAATGGAAGAAGCTAAAAATGCCGGAAAGATTCGTTCCATAGGAGTAAGTAATATGACTCCAAAAATCTGGAACAGCTTTGTGCCGAAGTTTGACACGCTGCCGTCTGTCAATCAGGTAGAGTTTAACCCTTATTATCAGCAGAAACCAATCAGAAAGATTATGGAGGATGCCGGCGTCCAGCTTGAAGGATGGGGGCCTCTCGGCCAGGGAAACAAAAAGCTGCTTACAGATCCTGTAATTGCGGAAATTGCAGAGAAATATGCCAAAGATATCGGGCAGATTATTTTAAGATTTGAGATTCAGGAGGGTGCAGTCATCTTCCCCAAGTCTGTAAATCCCAAAAGAATCAAGAGTAATATGGAGATATTTGATTTTGCTCTGACAGATGAAGAGATGGATAAAATGCGGGCTCTTGATACCGGAAAAGGCGGACATAATCCTGATGCCCCTGGTGTTGCTCAGTTCCTGATGGACGCATTTGATATCCATGCAAACGATTAAAGGAGGATGAAAGCTATGCCATATATTGTAGTCAAAGCCTATCCAAAGGACGAAGAAACCAAGAAAAAAGTAGTTGATAAAATCAATCAGGTATTTGTTGAAGAATGGGGCTGCTCGCCGCAGGCACTCACTATTTTGCTGGAGGAAATCGCTCCTGACGATTGGGTTGAAAAAGTAGTGAAGGCAGAAATCGAGCCAAAGAAAGATAAGATGATGATACTTTCGGGTAAAAAACTTTATAAATAGAGAGGTACAGCTTATGGAATACAGAGAATTTTATAATGGCATAAAGATTCCAATACTCGGCTATGGTGTTTATCAGATTCCTGAATTTGAGACCGCTAAAAGCGCTGTTCTTGCGGCGCTAAAAGCAGGCTATAGGCTGATCGACACCGCACAGGGCTATATGAATGAAAAGGCTGGGAGTGGAATACATTGACCTGATGCTGCTTCACCAGCCAATGGGTGACTATATCAATGCGTGGAAAGGTCTCGAAACGCTCTATAGGGAGGGCAGGCTAAAAGCAATCGGTATGGCGAACTGCTATCCCCATGTGCTTGTCGACCTCTGCGAGACTTTCGAAATTAGGCCGATGATCAATCAGGTAGAGATGCATCCGTTCTTTCAGCAGCAGCTTAATGTCGATGTGATGAACGAATACGGTGTGGTACCAGAGGCATGGGCTCCATTCAATGAAGGATTACATAACTTCTTTACAACCCCAGTTCTGGTGGAGATTGGGAATAAATACGGCAAATCAGCAGCTCAGACAGCACTCCGCTGGAACATTCAGCGAGGAGTTATAGTTATTCCAAAGTCCGTCCATGAAGAAAGAATAAAGCATAATTTTGATGTGTTTGACTTTTCTCTCTCTCAAGAGGATATGGAAAGAATCGAAACATTGGATATCGGCCACAGCGAAATCGTAAATCATTTCGATCCGAAGTGGATTAAGTTACTGCATACACTGAGTTTCTAACGTAAGTTTTATCTGAAATAAAAAGCCGGAAGCCCTAGGTATTGATATGCTCCCTTGGGGCTGATGAAACGGGAGATATATTATACAGAAAAATATGAAGCGAAGGAAGAATACCAAAAAATGATGATAACAGCATAAAAATGCCGCCCCTTTATGGGCGGCAAAAATCAAAAACCTTTCGATATTAAAATGTCTACTTGACGGGTACCACACCATATACATGGCTTCCGGCAGTCTTTTGCGAGAGCAGATAACGGGAATCGAACCCGCCTCCCCAGCTTGGGAAGCTGGTGTTCTACCGATGAACTATATCTGCATATATCGTTTTGCTGAAATTTATTATACCTCTATATGGCAGAAATGTAAAGATGAAAATCTCAAAATCAGGAAGGAGACGGCCATTATCATAAAGTATGCGGGAAGGAATATTTTTCTATAATAAAGACGCCGCAGACAAGAAGTTTCCTCTCTGCATAAAAACTGCGGCGTCTCCTCTGTTTATATTCTTTCTATGAAACGCTGTTTTGTAATCGCTACCTGTTGCAGAATACATGTCTGCCTATAACAGCCTGTATCCTGCTGGTCTGCGCCTTTCTTGAAAAGTAGATCGTATTAAAGGGCAGTATATTTGATTTTCCATCCAGGACATAGTCTACATTGCGTTTCACCTGCTCTGTGGGGGTGGCTCTTGGGCTGTTGCGGTATTTCCATGTCGAATACTGATTTTTTTTACTTAAAACGCCGTATATGGTATGATCACCCAGGCTGCTGTCCAATGTCATATTCATAATTACTTCGGTCACAGCCTGCTGTCCCAAATCCGGCTCCGCCCCGGATTCCAGCATGACGATTCGGTAAATCAGATTTCGTTCCTCCTGAGTCGGATTATAATTCCATCGATTGACGACAGGGGCATCCCTCAGGCAGTCTGCCGCAATATAGGCGTACCCGTCTTCACTTCTCACCATCGCCCAGCCGTCAAGTTCCAAGACTGTTTCAACCGGAGTGTTCATAGGAATCGTCTGTAAAACTTCCGATTCAAGACCAGGTTCTTTCCTCACGTTAATATCGGCTGCCGCATATTTCGTTTTTGTCTCGGCAATACTTTCCAATTGTTTCTCAAACTGTGCCGCTAAAGATATGTCAGCGGTTTCATCATGATTCACCTCTCCCTGTGTCGCCACAGGCGTTGTAAATGAAATTGACGCTGCTGTCAGTCCAGCAATTAATACTTTAAACATACATCCTCCTTTTTTGGGAGTATACCGGCATCCTCATTTTATAATTAACTCTGTTTGCAACCAGAGTAAATCACGTCTTGTCCTGTAAAAGCCTTTTTCAGCTCTGCCTGTACATAAAATCCATTACCAATTTTATAAATATATGCCCCTTCCTGCCCAAATAGAAGTAAACCTTACATAATTTAATCAGACGGTTTCCGGAATCCTTTCATAAAATAAGAACAATGTCTTTCCTGGAAAGTTAAAAATACCGGACAGAAGTCACGCAAATTACGTGAATTCTGTCCGGTACTCTATTACTGATATATAAAAAGATATTCTATTCGTTTGAACTGTCGATATATAATCCCTCTGCTATTCTGGCAAATTCAGTCTCCTCCATAACACCGCTTACAGAATAAGTGATATCGGCGTCATTCGGTGTGACATCCGTACTGTATCTCTTTTCACTGTTGTCCAGCTCTTCCTGATAAATATCCAGTTCTCTGCCAAGCCATGGATTATAAATCTGCGATATTTTCGTTTTGCTTTTGCCTTCACCCATGATGCCATGTCCTGCATCGCCATCGGACTGCGCAACAAAAAGATCCCCGCCACGGTATTCAAACTGCAGAACTCCTGTTTTTCCATTTAAAACCAGCTTTTCAAAATTCATTTCCGACGGAACATATCCCAGCTTCATAACCGGCATTTCAAGTTCGCTCTTTACTCTGGCATACGCTTCCTTTTCCCCGTTGATTCCATCAATTCCCTTTACATTGCTCCATGCTATATTATTTCCCTTGCTGCCGTCTTCGACAACCATGTATTTCGTCGCGCCTTTGCCCACTGCATTCAGGCTGAAGCCAACTCCGGCCGCGCTGAGAATTGCTGCAATAAGCAAGGTCTTCTTGATTCTGTGTGATCTGGAGCTCTTCCTCTCCTCATCGGAACCAGCATGCGCTCTCTTTCCTTCCCCGAGAGGAACCGGCTGAATTCCACGCTCCTGTATTTTCTGCATTATTTTCTGAAATTCGTCATCTGGCACCTGCAATTCCGGAGAATTATCCGGGTGGGCCACCGCTTCATCCAGTTCCTCCTGAATCTGATCTTCAGAAAAACCGAATGCCGCCCTGATTGTTTCATCTATTAAATTATCCTGTATCTGGTTTTCGTCCTTCTGTTTCACAAACATCTCTCCATTTTCTTTAAATTTGACCGCCGAGTCTTCGCTCTTTGAAGTCAATTTTACCGCTGTTTCTGCCGTAAAACAATATCGAGTTCCTATTCCTGTATGCTTATTGCTTCCAAGCATTGACCATTATAAATACTGCTTCCATCTCTTCAAACTCTTTAAAAATAATTTTTCATCTTTTTCCTCAGATGTTCTCTCGCTCTTAACAAACGGGAACGGCATGCGATAGAAGAAATACCCAGAATATCACCCGTTTCTTCGCTTGTATACTGGAGAATACAACAATAAAGAATTACTTCCTGCCATTCACTGCGCATCTCTGAAATGCACGTTCGGACTTTTTCATACAGTTCCAACTCTGCCACTTTATCAGCTGTATCCCTTCCAAAACCGGAAGTTATTTCATCGATGGCAAAACGCCCTGCATCCGAATCGGCACTGACCGTCTCATAATGTATCTTTCTGCGATAGTCGATACATCTGTTTCTGAGAATCGTTACAAGAATACAGCCGCTCTTTTCATTATCTACAGAATAATTCTCGTAATATGAAGTGAACGTCTCCTGAATCTCATCGTCAATTTCATCATATGGTATTCCGTAATGTCTGGCAATCGTACGGAGCTGTATTTTATAATCCTCATACATGGATCGGAATATCTCATTTGCTTTTTGTTCCATTCTATCTCCTTATATGTATGATTACAGCACTCTCATGATTGGATCATTATCACGCTGCTTTTTTCTTAAACTCAGAGACATTCTACCATAATTACATGTTTTTGTTAAGTATCATTCAAGAAAAACCTTAAATGATTTCTGATTTTCTTTTGCAGCAGCTACGGATTACGCCTTTTTGCAGCAGGATTTGTACCTTTGCTGATTTAAGCAACATTTTATCACAATCTTCACATAATATAAAGTAAATATTTGCTTAATTCAGCAAAAAGAGGTTATGTTATGGATGAGACCCGTATAAAAAATGATACAAAAATCAAAATCGGTACAAATATAAAAAGAATACGCAGACAGCGCAAGCTGAAGACATCCGATCTTGTCATTAAAGTTCAGCTGGCCGGCGTCGACATCAATATCTTTGTTCTGGACAAAATTGAAGCTAATACACAGCACATCAAGGCCAGCCAGTTCCGTGCAATTGCCGAGGCTCTCGAAGTGGACTGCATGGAACTGCTCAAAGATGCGCCCAGTTCGGAAAATCCGTCTGTAAATGCGTGATTGAATCTTATTATTTCTTTAAATCGTCATTATAAATAGCACTCTTAATGATGTAGTGATTTGGCCACCGCCCAATGTCATTAAGTCAAAAAAATAGAGTATGATAAGCATTTATTGATTATCATACTCTATTTTTTCATTTCAGATATTTATCTTTTTTATAAATTGCTTGACCTTTTCCCTAATGTTTGCGGCGATGCCACTTGAATTCTAAATTTATTTCAGGGAGGTGCAAAGCACCATAATGTATATACGATTGTTTATTTTACCGGCAGGAGTTCGATGTAGCCTCTCGTTCCTATTGGTTCTAATTGTATGCGCGGATTGCTGTCATCCCACTGATAACCGGCCGGCGCCGGATCATAACCTGCGATTGCATTTTGAACTGCTTCGATTGCCTCACAGTAATTTTCTTCATCAAACGGCTCCCCTTGAAACATCAGATATTTTGCTTCGGAAAGATCGATGACGTCGAATCCTTCAGGAATCACTCCATCGTAATCTGTGCTTACTTCCACTCCCTGAACATATTTGGAAGTTCCCGGTTTCTGATATGCCTTTGGAAGCCACATGCAGACCGGTTCTCCACAAAGGGATTTCATACTGGTTAGCAGACCCCATACCTCACATCCAACCTCCTCGCAGTAAGGAAAATAATCCTCTGCCTTCTTTCCCCTTTTAATAATTGCTCTTCTTGCAGGCTTTTCAATCACCTGGACAAACACTGTTTTTGCACGTTCCATTTTTCTTGACCCCTTTCTAATCTCTCTGTATTTGACGCCGTAAGGAGTGAACAGATAGAGCGGAACGGGATTTGAGGCATATTCACGCGGATTACATCCAAATTCATGAAAAAAGGCCCTCTGAAATCCGTCTACACTGCCAAATCCAAGTTCGAAAGCTACATCCGCTATACGGCAACTTTCATCCCGTAGCTTAAGCGCCGATGCCGAAAGCCGAAAACGCCGTATATAATCTGCCGGAGTCATATTCGTCCATTGGCGGAACAGCCGGTAAGAATGCCATGGAGAAAATAACGATACGCCTGCTAAATCTGCGAGAGTGATCTGTTCACATAAATGTTCTTCGATATAATCCTGCATCCTTTGAACCGCTTCAGCCTGTTCTTTCATATCTGCTCACCTCCTGACATGTATGATCTTACCTTTTTTTTCGTAAATATTCTCGATGATTTTTGCCTCTTTTCTTCTTTTTAACGTTCTTTTCCGACGGCCGTGCATATAATAATCATACAGTAAAGGAGGTATCTCTATGGCGAATCAGCAACTTACCCCTGCAAATACATTTCAATATCTTCTCATGAACCATACGCCGGCTGCTATGGCCTGGGTACGCGGCGGCGAAGCGTTTCCTCAGATCAGCGGACTCGTTAAATTCTATACCACCCCTTACCAGGGTGTCTTAATATCAGCAGAAATATTTAATCTTCCAAATATGTCTGTTCAGTTTTCCTCCGATTTCTATGGAATGCACATTCACGAATTCGGAGACTGCACCAATCTGTTCCAGAACACCGGAGATCATTATAATCCGGCCGATATGCCGCATCCGGATCATGCAGGCGATCTTCTTCCACTGTTGGGAAACCAGGGATATGCCTGGATGGCGTTCTACGATAAACGTTTTACGATCGATGAAATTATCGGAAGATCTGTAGTCATTCACCAGCACGCCGATAATTTTACATCTCAGCCTTCCGGCGATTCCGGAAATAAAATTGCATGCGGCGTCATAAGAAGATCAGATAATTAATACAATACATCCGTCCATCATATCAGGAACCTGCTTTATAAGCACTTTAACGGCTCTATAACAAAGGGCAGAAATCTCATATCTGCACCGTATTTACAAAGTTACAGTAAAAATATGATATTTCTGCCTTTTTTCATGACATGTTCCAACTTTTTTCCGCTTTTCCTATCTGTTCAGGGAGCGTTCTGCTTCTTCTCTGGTATAAAATACGGACCTACCGATCTGAGCGGATGATATCCGGTAATGGCCTTCACACGCTCCATAGCTGTCTATGCTGAAAAGAAATGTATTTCCTCTGTCTTTCACATCGATGATCTTTCCTGAATATACATTCCCGTCTTCTGTATAAAAAACTTCTTTTCCTTCTTCCATATGGACTGCCTCCGTCTTTTCACTTATTTCACTTATTTTTATTTATTCCATATCCTGCCGCTCTATCCTGAACTATTTTTTTAAATTATCATATTTTATTTATTACTCTCTCATAATAATACCGATAAAACATTTAGGAGGTATGATATTATGATGACAAGTGGAAAAAATCCATGTATTGAATGCACCATTCACAACTGCGCTTATCACGCTGAAACTGAGAACTACTGCACACTTGATAAAATTAAGGTTGGCACACATGAAGCAAACCCTACAATGAAAGAATGTACAGACTGTGAATCCTTCGTAAACAAGGCATAAGCTGAATCATCTGGTTATAACGTTCTTTTCAGAGACTGCTGCAAAACAGTAAAGTCATATGGCGATATTGATTTTACTGTTGCAGCGCTCTCTACATAAATAAATTTTAATTAGATTTATATTTTCTTTATTTTTCTTCCACATTTTGGTCACAAATGTACGATATGATATTGAACATAAACAAGGCACAAGCCTTTTCACATAAATCTTATTTTTTCCCTCATTCAGTCCGGTAACCATTCCGGGCTTTTCTTAATTCTATTATAAAAGGCAGACTGCAAAGAATAACGGCCTGCCTTTGTTCTTACTGTTATTTTGCTTTTTCAAATCCTAATCCCGACAAATTATCCTTCAGGGAATCCGCATCCGTATAAGTATAGAAACTGGATACACTGTTCGTCGCCGGCTTTCCATTTGCGCCTACCTTTGTACTCTCGTAAATTTCTCCGTTTACATAGACGAGATAAGCACCCCAACCTGCATGGGACGCAGTATTTCCGCTGGCTGCATACATGACAATCGTGCCATCCTTTAAATAATATGGCCTCCAGTAGAGATTATTCATTCCTTCCGCAATCGTACCATTTTTAAATCCGGAAGATACCTCCAGCAGAGAACCTCTCTGATTATAGATTTCCTCAATCAGTTTTTTCCGGTCCGTACTCTTCTTTATATAATCTCCCTTTTCCGTGATATCCCCGGCCATCGCCAGATAGCCCTTTTCCGCGGAATTACACCCGCATAGAAACTCGACGCTTTTCACACCCTTTATAACTGCATAATCCAGTTCATACTTCGTGTGGAAAACAGGGCATACCGCTTCCTTCTCATCACAGTAACCGTTCTCTATGAGATAGTCCACCGGATCTTTTCCTCCAAGATCATTCTTCAGCTCTGTGATATCCTTGCAATCTTCCCAGTCGTGGTCGACCGAAGCCAGATTGAAAATGAGCACCAGATTATCCCTTTGATGCACACACTTTGCCCGCCGTGCTTCCTGTATTTTACCCAGCAGGCTTGGAACCAGCATTCCCGTTAGCACTACCAGAATTGCAACTGCTATAATCAGCTCAATTAATGAAAACCCCCTGTTATCCTTTTCCATCCCATCTTCACCTTTTATCATTTTCTGTACCCTTACAGACAGTATATCGTATTTTTCGTCCTCTGTCCACGTACATCTTTCTCTATTCCAGCCGTTTCAAGCCGATCTGTCAACTGCCGGATTCTGATTTGGGGAAGCGTCCGGTTTCATCGGTTCATCATCAGTTATAGCAGATAACCGGCATGTTTTTGTACACATGCTCATAAAGCTGCGCAGCCTTCTGAGGCGGCAGATTAATACAGCCATGGGAACCGGATGTCTTGTAAATACCGCCTCCGAACTGACCCCGCCAGTTGGCATCGTGAAGGCCTATGCCTCCGTTGAACGGCATCCAGTAGCTTACAGGCGTTGCATAATCTTCTCCCTTTAATACCCTGTCTCTCTGTTTGTAATAGAGGCCGAAGATGCCGGGAGGTGTTGTCCACCCCTTGGAAACATTGCCTGTTACGCACGGGGCGTCCAGGATGCACGCCCCATCCTTATACAGATAGACATGCTGATTACCCAGATCGATTTCCACATATGTGCTGCCGTACTCATTCGTTCCCCATCCTGCGGCAGACTGAGAATAAATCGGTTCCCTGTCTATGCTCTGACCTGCCTTGATTACGTTCAGAAGCGCTTCCGTCTCCGCCGCCGTATCCATCCTCCAGCCGTAAGGTCCTGTTACCTTCACTTCATTTCCCGCTGTTGTCTTAAACGTGCGTTCTTTTCCCGCCGTATTGTACTTCTCAGCCAGAGCGTTTACATAGGCCGCCGCCTTTTCCCTGTCAATCATGATATCGGTTCCACTGCTTCCCTGTATCCAGGAAGCGATGACAGCGCCATCCAGTTTCTCAGACTCCTCTCCGAATACGTAATTTACGGTCATGGTCCTGTACTGGTTCATCGTATCACACAGTTTTTTCAGTTCTTCATTATCCGAATAAACATTTACCTTATCATAGCATCCTGCATCATAGAGGCTCAACCACCTCTGCCCGGAGCCGATCGCTGTTTTTACAGCCGTGTTGAGTCTCTCCCAGTTGACGCTGTTTCCCTTTACTTCCGGGACGATGGTGAATTCCTTTCCCTCTTCGTACGCCGAAATATGGGCATCCTTTGTCTCAATCACTCCGCTCGTCATGCATTTTAAGGATTTCAGCCGTTCTGTCAATGCGTTCTCATCGTATGTAATCTCCAGGTCAATGGAATAGCTGTTGTCCGCAGACGGGCCCGACTGTCTTCCCCCTTCATTTTCCTTTGCCAGGACCTCAGCCAGACCGCCCTTTACAACGGCGCTCAATCCGATATCCTGATGGCTGATAATCGTTTCCCTTCCGCTGCTGTCCACAACTGTAAGTTCATAACTCTCTTTGAGGAACTGCTCCACACGGGCTTTTGCCTCTTCCGGAGTCAGGCCGGATACATTCACACCGTTTATGGTTGTTCCGCTCACATAGACAGCCGGATTGGCGTCCACCTCGCTGTCCGCAAATGCAGTCATACTGCCGAACATGCAGAGACCTGCCGTTAACAGAATATATGCCGCTCTTTTCAGGCGCGTTTTCATCATATCAATTCCCTTCTCTTTCTTCCATAAATAATCACTCAACATGCTTCCATCCCTTCCCGCATCCTGTTTTCTCTGAGAAAATCCAGGAACCGTTCCGGGAAATAGTTCATAATCAGTTCACGGGGAAATCCCATTTCATCTATCAGCCTTGATACCTGGTCGATATTGGCAATATCGTCCATATAATGGGCATCGCTGTTGACCACTACCGGCTGTCCGCATTCCATGCACAGCTTCAGTATGGTACGCATATTCTCTTCCGCATTTTTTCTAATCGGCAGTCTCAACGAATTGTTGTTTATTTCCAGAAGCGTATGATATGTTACCGAAGCTTCCACAAGCTTCTCATAGTCCAGAGGCCCTCTTCCGTCGTCCGGATGACTGATTATATCAATTTTCGGATTCTTCATCGCTGAAACGACTGCTCTCGTATTTTCCTCCATACTTCCAAATTCACAGCAGATCTTATGATGGCCTGCGATCCTGATATCGAGATATTTGATATAGCTGTCCGGGAGGCTCAGTCTCCCGTCATAATCCATAATATTAATCTCTGATCCCAGCAGAAGCTTCACTCCGAACAATTCTCTCGGTACGACCTTCATGTTAGAAAAATAAAGCTTATCACATGTTCCAGGTATCCCGGGCGCATGTTCCGTAATTCCCAGCACCTTTACCTTTTTATCTGCCGCCGCTTTTGCCATCTCCGTTATCGTGCCATAGGCATGGCCGCTGGCAATGGTATGGGTATGCAGATCCATAAGCAATGGTTCCATTTTTATTCATCCTCTTTTCTTTTATAAAACTGGTTCTGACACAGCGATCCAGCCTTATAAAAGTATACAGGCAAGTCCTGATATTTACAAGGCTTTTTTCCCTTTTCCTCCCTGATTTTCCAGCCCAAAAAGGAAATTGCATTGCTTTTTTCTCCCTTTCATACTAAAATAAAAGAGCAGCAGAACAAACGAAATTGGAGGATTTTACCATGGCATGGTTTCAAAAGACAAAAAAAGATTCAGCTCCGGATCCATCCACTACCATTCATTCATATACAGAGCCTCAGCCACGTACGGCTCTATCTTTTGGCCGCGACGGCTGCTACAGCCATCTGCAGCACCTGCTTGACGTTCAAAGCGCCCAGTCGAAAGGCGTTGTACTTAAATTATACATAGAAAACTTCAAACAGCTGAACGGCATTTTCGGATACGATTACTGTGAAACTCTGTTGGAACAGATCATTAATTATCTGAGAGACGTCTCAAAAAGCACCGTATACCGTTATATTGGAGTAGAATTTTTGATTTTCCTGGAAAATGCCACTTCCGGAAAGGCCGTCAGCCTCGCTGCCAAAATTCTGGACCAGTTTGATCACGTGTGGAAGGTAAACGGAACGGACTGTCTCTGTTCCGTACAGATTGGCATGTGCTCCTACCCCGGATATACGTTCTCGGCAGACGAGATGATGAAATTTCTGGACATGGCCCTTTCCAAGGCTGCTGAACTCGGCCCCAACCAGTATGCGGTCTATGACAGCAACATGCAGGCCAGCTTTTTAAGGAGACAGACAATTGCCCATTACCTGCAGACGGCCATTGCCAATCATGAAATCGATGTCCGTTACCGGCCCACTTACAATATTGAACAGCAGAAATTTACACGAGCGGAATATTATATGCGAATATTTGTCAAAGGAATCGGCATGGTCGGCGCTGCTGAATTCCTTCCTATTGCTGAGGATTCCGGTCAGATCCGTGCCGTAGAGTATTACGCTCTGGAACGGGTCGGCGCGTGCATTAAACGTCTTATGGACGAGGAAAAAGAATTCGACTCAATCGCCCTTCCCGTATCCTCCGTCTTGTTTCTTCAAGAGGATTTTCTGGACAAAATTCATGAAATCATGGATACATACGAGATTCCCAGGGGGAAGCTGGCAATCGAACTGCAGGAGGATGCGTTCACTACCGCATATCTGAATATCAATGTCCTTCTGCAGGAACTTTCCGATATGGGAATCGAACTGATCCTCAATAATTTCGGTTCCGGTATGTCCAGCGTGGCCGGCATTCTGGAACTTCCCATCAACAGCCTGAAACTGGAGCGGATGTTCATCTGGCAGCTGGAAACGAATCCCAAAGCCTCATTCGTCATCCACGGGCTGATCGAGATTGCCAGAGAACTGGAACTCAATATTATCGCTGAAGGCGTGGAAACGGAAAAACAGATCGAAACACTTACCTCATCCGGCTGTCTCTATCAGCAGGGATTCTATTACTCACCGACGCTGGATGAAGACATTCTGATCCGCATAATCGGAGCCGATCGGAAAGAAGCGTTCCAGATCGCTGCCGAAGAGAAGGAAAAGGCCCAGCGCTGAGGCATGCAAATCAGCTCTTAAAAAGAGGATGTTGCAAAAAGGAATAGAGCATTGCCGCCGATACCAGCTGGAGTGGCTTGGCCACTGCCTGGAACGAAATCTGGTATCGGAGGTAATGCGGATTCAACTTTTGCAACACCCTCTTTTGGCTTCCTTTTCAAAAAAACATAACACAGGGGAAACGATTACAGAACCTTATTCAGGAAGCTGATGGTCCTCTCTTCCTTAGGATGGCTGAACACTTCTTCCGGCGTCCCCTCTTCCACGATATATCCTCCATCCATGAAGATCACGCGGTCCGCCACCTCTCTTGCAAATCCCATCTCATGAGTAACCACCATCATGGTCATGCCGTCTGCAGCCAGCTGTTTCATAACCTCCAGAACCTCGCCGACCATCTCAGGGTCCAGCGCGCTCGTAGGCTCATCGAAAAGCATGATGTCAGGATTCATCGCAAGGGATCTTGCAATCGCCACACGCTGCTTCTGCCCGCCGGAAAGCTGCCCCGGATAGGCATCCGCCTTGTCGTCCAGTCCAACACGCTTTAAAAGCTGAATTCCCTTTGCTCTTGCCTCGTCTTTTTTCATCTTTTTCAGCTCTACAGGAGCCAGCATAATGTTGTCTAAAACCGTCAGATGAGGAAACAGGTTAAAGTGCTGAAATACCATTCCGATATTTTCTCTCACCTTATTAATATTGATCTTTTTATCGGACATCAGATTTCCGTCTACGGTCACCACGCCGCTTGTAATCGACTCCAGACGGTTTAAGCAGCGGAGAAATGTACTCTTTCCAGAACCGGATGGGCCGATCAGACAGACCACTTCCCCCTCTTCCACATCAATGTTGATGTCTTTCAGCACTTCCAGATTTCCAAAATTCTTTTTCAGATTCTTTACGATAATTTTACTTGCCATAGGACACTCTCCTCTCCACAACTTTCGCCACCTTCGACAAGGTTGTACAGACGACCAAATAGAACAGAGCGACGCAAAGCCAGATCGCCATTACTCTGGAAGCCGAATTAGCCGCTATGATATTGCCGCGCTTTGTCAGCTCATTTAATCCGATAATGGAAATCAGGGAAGTATCCTTGAGGGAAATAATGAACTGGTTGATAATCGACGGCATCATGGTGCGGAACGCCTGGGGGAGTATTACCTTTCTCATGGACTTTCCGTAAGGCAGTCCAAGGCTTCTGGCCGCCTCCATCTGCCCTTTGTCAACAGCCTCTATTCCTCCTCGGATAATTTCCGCCATATACGCCCCTGCATTCAGACTCAATGTCACAACGCCCGCCGTAAACGTGCCGCCGATATTCTTCCAGGCAAATCCGTAAGGCCGAAGAAGCTGTGCCAGTCCGTAATAAACAATCATGGTCTGCACCATTAAAGGCGTTCCCCTGATGATATCAATATAGATATCGGCAATCACTTTGAGCGGAGTCTTTCCGGATACCTTGAACAATCCGAATATGACGCCCAGTACCGTCGCACAGAGCAGGGATACGATCGTCAGCTTCATCGTCATGCCCAGGGCCTGTAAAAACAGAGGAAAATATTGTACTAATACGTTGATTACTTCCATTCTTCTCATCCTATCTTTTGAAATTTTAGTGTGGCTGCAGGTAAAAAGAAAAGGGGCGCATACAAATCTCTTGACTCTCCAAGAAGAGCGGCGCTTTTCTTTCCATCTGCATCCAATCGGTCCTGAAGCTGCCGTGAGGCGGGAATGTCCGAATACCGGTATTCCTCGCCGCAGAGCAGCTTCACGGCCTGTCCCGTAACCGGGATTAAGGATTATTATTTTGTAATGTAAGTATTGACGATTTCGTCGTACTTACCGCTGTCCTGAAGGTTTTTCAGTCCTGCATTGAACATTTCAACGAGCTCGCCGTTCTCACCCTTCATAACGCCGAGGCCGTAGGAATTCTTGGATTCCAGCTTGTCCAGAAGCTTTAATTCAACTCCTCTTGTGATTTCATAGCCCATAACAGGGTAGTCTTCGAAGCATGCTGCAGATGTTCCAGTCAGAACGTCCTGATACATATTAGAGGAAGAATCAAACTCTGCTACTGTAAAGCCATACTGGTCAGCGATGGATTTCGCGAATTTACATCCTTCTGTACCCGTCTTTGCAGCAACCTGCTGGCCCTTTAAGTCATCATAATCATCGATATCAGAATCTGCCAGAACTGCACAACCTACGCCTGATTCAAAATATGGTTCGGAGAAATCGTATTTTTCCTGTCTCTGCGGCGTAATGGACATACCTGCGATTACGGCGTCAGATTCTCCTGCTTCCAGAGAAGTTACTGCCGCGTTGAATCCGACAACCTGAAGCTCATATTCAAATCCCTGGTCTTCTGCAATTGCTTTTAATAAATCCAGGTCAATGCCGACCATCTCTCCCTTTTCATTCTCGAACTCAAACGGAGCAAATGTCGTATCAGTTGCAATCTGATAGACCTTCTTTTCGCCGTCTGCCTCTGCCTCTTCTGCGTCGGCTTTCGCTTCCGTCTCCGCTGCATCCTTGGATTCTGCCGCGGACTCTGTCTTTGTCTCTGCCGGCGTCGTCTCTTCCGTTTTACTGGAACCGCATCCTGCTACGGATACAGCCATCAATGCCGCCATTGTCAGTGCTGCTAATTTTTTCATGTTATTTCCTCCTCTTATATATATTGCAAAAAAGGACAGCACTGCCTTGTGATGTCCTCTTTGACTGCTGTGGCGCAAACCACCCGTTCAGTATACCATATTCACCCATTAAAGTCAACTTACTGTGATAACCACAGTCAAAAAGCTGTAGCTATATCGCTACTGTTCACCGGTAATATCCCGCGAAGTGTTTTTTGTGAGTGGAGCGTAGCGGAAGTCACAGAAAACCCGAGGACTGCGGCGCGAAACGACGTTTTTTGCCGTTTCTGTGCATCGCATAGCGCGTTACTGGGAACGGAGTGAACAGTAACGCTATGTCATCTATTGTCAAAATTCATAAAGTCTGTGCTGATATTTTTTAATTTTTGTGCACACTTATTTTCGTATCTATGATACTATAATTAACGTAAACCCCCCCAATACATTATATAGTTTTTGCTACACCCCATAAAAAACGAAATACCTTCTCCTTGAAATGGCCGGTTCCCCTAACCGGCCATTTTACTTTTTATTATACAGAAAAATTCGTCCTGTAAAATAAAAAGGCTCCGCAGGGACCGCACTGCGGCGGTAAGGATGATGCCGCTGAAGCGACCCGCCGCATGGGAGAATCCCGCGAACAGGATTCTTTTTATTCCATAGGTTCTCTATAAAATCCCCCGTAAAAGTTTTCCGTCTTAATCATATTTACAATCACATGGCGGTCCACCTCTCTCATCAGGCGGACAATATCTCCGACCTCATAAGAAGACACGACTGTGTGAAGAAGGAACATCTCTTTGTGGCTGTAGCCGCCCACTGCATTTACACAGGAAATCCCATGACGGTAACGGCTGACGTATTCCCGAATAATCGGCTCTGCCCTGGACGTGGTAATCTGCAGCGTCACCCGTTCATAGCGGTGATGAAAGGCTGAAATCGCCTTGGTAGAAACGAACTGGAACAGAATGGAATATCCGGCGTAAAGCCATCCGAACATCGCTCCGAATATGCATAGAATCACCACGTTGCCGGCAAATACATATTCCCATATGGATTTTCCCGTTTTATTCGACACATAGAGGGCGATGAAATCCGTACCTCCTGTGGAGGCGTTTCCCCGCAGCGCGATAGCAATGGAAAGCCCGTACAGAAAGCCTCCGAACACGACATCCAGCAACACGTCGTTGAACAGCGGCTGAAAATGAAATACTTTCAGAAAAAAGCTGGCCAGAAATACCTGCAGCATAGAATAAAAGGTAAACCATTTTCCAATGCTCCTGCTGCACAGAAGGGCAACCGGAATATTTAATGCCAGCATTCCAAGGGACGTAGAGAAATTCCCTCCGTACAGGGAAGCGATCTTGTCAATGAGAATCGCCACACCCGTAAAGCCGCTGGACAAAAGATTGGCCGGCTTATAAACGCCTGATGACATATGTCTGCAGAAGTGCCGACGCAGTCACAGCCAGAACCGTGACCATTCTGCGGAACACCGCATAATTTTTATACTTTGCAATCATAATCCGTCATTCTCCTATGGAAGCCAGAAGCTTTCTCACCAGTTCAGCTGATACGGCATCGTAACACAGCTCATTGGGAGAAGATGCGTAGCTGTAATTTACGTCGCCGGCCGCTGTCGTCAGATCCATTTTCCATTCCTTGCAGGAACTGTGTACCTGAGAAATTCCTGTTTCTTCCATAATCTTCCTGGCATTTGAAGCATTCACGCCGCTTCCGGCCAGAATCTCGATTTCATTTCCATACCGCCTCTGGAGCTCTTTAATCATGACGAGCCCTTCCATCGCCGTGGGCTTTAATCCACTGGTTAAAACGCGGTCTACTCCCATATGAATCAGCTTTTCTATCGTTTCAAACGGGCTGTCCGTACAGTCGAACGCCCGGTGAAATACGGCTTCTTTTCCGTGCTCATGAATAATGGAAATCAGCCTTCTGTTCTGCTCTTCGTCTACAGACGCACTGGAGTTCAGGCAGCCGAAAGCGATTCCGTCGGCGCCATGTTCCACTAGCAGCCTGCAGTCTCTTTCTATTACCAGAAAATCTTCCGGGCCGTAGCAGAATCCGGCTCCCCGCGGGCGGACCATTGCAATTACCCTGATCCCGCATGATTCCTTTACCAGCTCCAGACTCGCCAGCGACGGCGTCAGGCCTCCCAGGAAAAGCCGCTGTTCAGCTCAATCCGTTTCGCGCCGCCTCCGGCGGCCTGCAGTGCATCATAATAACTTCCGCAGCATACCTCTAACATGATTTCCATTCCTCTTTTCTTAATCGATTATTTCGCGGCGGCCGTAATTCTTAAACCTTGGCGGCTTTCAGCCCCGATATCGCGTCAGACGCTGAAAATATCCCTTTAAAGCTGCGCCAGTTTATATAACGCAAGCGCATATATCTTTCCATTCGTCTCCAGATCGTCCCCACTCATCCACTCGTTTGGATTGTGTCCGATTCCCTTCTGTCCCGGAAAACTCGGTCCGAAGGGTACGATATTCGGCATGGCCTTGGCATACGTTCCGCCCGTCGTGGTGACAGGCGTACCGTCCATTGAGACAACGGCCTCGAAGCTGTCCTGAAGTGCTCTTACCATGGGGCTGTCCTTCTCAAACACAACAGGATCGTAATTGAGAACCAGCTCCGTTTTCAGCCCATGCTTCTCAGCCGGCACACTTATTTTCTTCAAAATTTCCTTTGCCGTGATACCAGCCGGATAGCTGAATACCACTTCAAACACCACGCGGCCTTCTTCCTCAGCCAGCTTATATCCTCTCATCTCCATGGTGCCGTATTCCGGATGGAAGTAATCGATTCCCAGCCTGTCCCCGTTATTCTTCGCACCGATAAAATACATATTGACAAACTCGAAAAACGGTGCCAGGCGTTCTTTCTCTCCCACCACATGAATGACGGCTCTGCCACGTTCACTGTATACGACCGGATATTTACAGTCCGGCGTAAAACCGTATACAGGCGGCTTTTCCTTCTTAAGATAGTAGGTCAAATCCTGAAAGCCCGATTCTTCATCACATCCGAAGATAATTCTCACCGGCCTGTTCAGCTGAATTCCAAGCTCCTTCAGCGCCGCCAGTCCATAAAGGCAGGCCATAACCGGCCCCTTATTGTCCAGGACTCCGCGGCCGTACAGGACGCCGTCTTCTTCATATCCGTCAAAGGGCGGCTGCTTCCATCCCTGCCCTGCCGGCACCACGTCTACATGGCCGATAGCGCAGATGTAATCATCGCCTTCGCCATACTGTGCATAGCCGATGTAATTATCCAGATTGACTGTGGTAAATCCCAGCTCTTCACTGATAGAAAGCGCCTTTAACAGCGCTTTCTTCACTCCCTGTCCGAATGGTGCATCCGGTTCTTTCTCTGTTTTTGTGCTGTCAATCTGCACAAGCGCTTTGATGCTTTCAATCATGGGACGTTTCAATTCTCCGGCCTTTTTTAAAATTATATCCTCTAAATTTTCCGGCATACCGTACCTCATTCTTCGATCGGAGCCATACGCGTCTTCATGTAATTCTCCATCCACTCCTGGGATGCTTCTTCAAAGATGCAGTGCCCGTCTTCGCCTCTTGTTACGAGATAGACGGTCGGTTTCCTGTCTTCTGTGACGACGGCGAAGGAAAAACCTTCTATATTCGTAGCCACTCCCCACTCGCCCTTTTTGTTCATGGCGATCAGCGACAGGTCGCCTGCAGTGCCTCTTCTCTCCTTCAATTCCGCATCCAGGCGGTTAACTGCCGTCTCACACGCTTCCTGAGGATGCATGCCTTCGCCCATCAGACGGACGATTTCATATGAAATACAGCCCTTCATCAGGTCTTCACCCAGGCCTGTGGCGCTGGCTGCTCCCTTTTTACTGTCCGCATAAAAGCCGGAACCTGAGATCGGAGAATCGCCGACGCGCCCTTTTTTCTTCATAAACAACCCGCTTGTAGACGTGGCTGCCGTCATTTTTCCGCTCTGATCCAGGCATACCATACCTACTGTATCATGACCAGAATAAGGTTTCAACTCCTGTTCCTTAATTTCTTTTACACGTTTCCGGTAATGAGCCTTCGCGCGGTCGGTCAGCATATTTTTCCGTTCAAAGCCCTCTTTGTGGGCGAATTTTTCTGCCCCTTCCGCCACCAGCAGATTATTTACCTTTTCACGGCTCAGCTTCTTGCGATGGAAACAGGGTTTGCAAAATCTTTTAATGCCGCCACGGCCCCGATGTCCAGGGTATCCCCGTCCATATAAGCTGCATCCAGCTCTACTTCCATCTCTTCATTTGGCAGCCCGCCGTAACCGACTGATTTGTAATAAGGAAAATCCTCAACTTCCCGGATCGCCGTCTCAACAGCATCGCCGGCATTTCCCCCATGTTCCAGAAGCTCCGCTCCTTTTGTAATTCCTTCCACAGCCATTCGCCATGTTGCAATCATGCCCCACATCGGCAATTCCTCCTATCGAAAGCAGACTTTCTGCTCCAGTTCTTCCGTGCTGCTGCCGTCGGCGAGTGCTTTTGCCAGGCTGCACATGTTTTTAAGCGCATCATTGAGTCCGAGTCCGCCTTTTTTCGGCGTCTTCACGATTGCGACCTTGTCTTTATATTCCCTGATCGTATCCGCATTTTCCTCTGACATGGCGGCAAATGCCTTCACATCCGTCGTGCTGTTAATATCTGCCGCAACACGTGCGCACATGGCGGCATAATCCGCATAATTGAAAGCAGGCCCGCAGATGACCACATCAGGATTCAGCTTCTTTACCATGGCACAGAATTTTCTGCTTACCTCATCGGGATCGGCAAGATAGGTGCCGTTGCCGCAGCACAGGCTGGCGATGACATGACCGCCCACTTCCTTTAAAAACGGTTCCATCATGACCGCCGGACCAATAGGATCTTTTTTCCCTGTCAGCGGAACCATGGTGTCATCCTTTGTGCCAAGACCAGACTGGATCTGGTCAAATATCATTATGATCTTCATCACTTCTACCTCCGTGCAGACGCCTTTTACAGGTCGTCAAATGATAAGTCGTCAAGGGAAATATCGTCGTCATCTTCTTTTGCAATTGCTTTTGCTTCATCTGTCAGATACTGCCGATCCATCATTTTGATGAAAGGCATATATATGAAAACGCCGAGGATCAGCAGCAGAAGCTGAAGTACGGCGCCCTGCCAGCCCGTTGCCAGGAATCCGGACAGTACGACCGGCATGGTCCATGGATCGCTACGCCGCTGCACAGCGGAACGAGACCGATACTCATACAGATGTAAGAAATTACGATATTGATTGTAGGAACCAGCATGAACGGGATCAGGATCATCGGATTCAGCACAATTGGAAGGCCGAATACGATCGGTTCATTGATACCGAATATGCCTGGAATAAATGCCAGCTTGCCAAGCTCTTTGATTCGTTTGGAACGGCAGAACAGAAGCATGGCGATCAGCAGGGACAAGGTGGAGCCGCAGCCTCCGAATGTGGCGAACAGATCCTGGAACTGCTGGGAAATAATGTTCGGAAGCGGAGCGCCTGCCTGAAAAGCCTGAAGATTCTCAGCCGACAGCGTCTGAAGGATCGGGTTGAACACGGCTGCTACAACGGAACCGCCGTTCACGCCAAAGAACCAGAACAGGTGCAGGAAGATATAAGCAACAACCATGGCCGGCAGCGTGTTGCCCAGCTTTAAAAGCGGTGTCTGCAGGATGGTAAAGATAAAATTGAATGCGTTTTCGTAAGGCGTCATGGCAAAAATAATGTTGATAACAAAGAAGATCAGAACTGCCACACCTGCCGGAATCAGGGCTGCGAAGGATTTTTCTACGGTTGGAGGAACTCCTTCCGGCATTTTGATTACCCATCCCTTTTTGTCCACCCATGCGTAGATATGTACGCACAGGAAGGCGCAGATGATCCTACGAAGATACCTTTTGATCCTACCCATCCAAGGGGAATTCCTGTTACTTTTGCGTTGTTTTCAATGATCTCATAAGGCATGATCAGGAACCAGCAGACAAGTGAAATCGCCGCGCCGAATATCTTATCGACGTTCATCTGCTCTGAAAAATAATAGCCGATTCCGATCACCGCCAGAATTGCCATGATGGTGAAGGTAGCGTCCGTCGGTTTTGAGAAATAAGCGGCCCAGTTCTCGCCGAAAATGCGGCTCCAGAACTCTGTCCATCCCGGTATTGGAAAGTTTGCTATCAGCAGGAAAAAGGAACCTACGATCAGCAGCGGCATGGATAACATGAAGCCGTCTCTGATCGCTATCAGATATTTATTTTTACCGATCTTTTCCGCAAGCGGCATTAATACGGATTCTAATTTACTTAACATTTTACTTTCCCCCATAATTTTTATTTGCCCGTTGGCCGTTCCTCGCTCCATAAAACAGGCGGGAAACGCGTCACTATTCTTTATTTCGCTGCTTTCATGAGTTTAATGGCTGTTTTTAAGACTTTTTCGCCGTTCATCATGCCGTAGTCGCCCTGATCGATCACCTGAATCGGGATTCCTGTGTCTGCGTACTTCTCTGCGATTTCATTGAAGCGGAATTTGACCTGCGGCCCGAGAAGGATGACGTCCGGATGACGCTCATCGATGATCTGGCCGATCTTTCCGTCCGGAAATGCCTCTACTTCGATCGGAAGGCCGTGCTCATTGGCTGCCTTCTGCATTTTGCTGGCCAGCATACTTGTGGACATCCCTGCGCTGCAAAATAAATATACTCTTTTCATAATCTTTCTCCCCCTAATTTCTTTCCAATTTTTTTTCGAGTTCTGCGATTCTTTTATAATTCTCAATCATTTCCTGAGCGATAATTTTAAAGCTTTCAGCGCTCATCAGCTGGTCCTCTGCATGGATCAGGAGCAGATATCCGCCGACTGCCTCTCCCTCCGACTCTTTCTGAATCAACCCGAAATGAGCTTCATGGCCTGTGAGAAATTCTTTCTGGCCTGCCTCTATACAAGCTTTTGCACCTTCGAAATCCCCTTCTTTCGCTTTGTGGATGGCTTCGATATAACTGGACCGTGCAGTTCCTACGCTGGAAATAATCTGAAAGCAGGCCATCTCTAATTCTTCTGACATTTTGCTACCTCCTTGAATTTTTGAAAGAGAAAATGCAACAAGCCGGCCGGCTGCTGCATTTCTTATTAAGTTGCCTTTATTATAAGGCGGTTATTCAGTTTTTTTCCGTAATGGGATTTCCTAACTGCTAGGAAATTCACCCCATGATCCTGTCAATAAACGCATCATAGCTACAGGGTGTGCTGAGTTCTGCCAGCTCATTCGGGCGCGCAATAATATTCGATACCCAGTCAAAGAAAATCTTAATCATCCTCTGATCCCCTTCGTTGATCGCAAAGAGCATGACGAGACGGACGTCAAATCCTCCCCATTTGATCGGGTTCTTCAGCTGGGCTACGGCAATCGTGGAATTCCTGGCAAAAGCGCCGAATGCGTGGGGGATTGCAAACGCGTTCATAAATGATGTGGGGGACATCTCTTCCCGCTTGAGCACTACCTGCTGAAACTCCGGTTCCACAATCCCACCACGTTCCAGGTCCGAACAGAGCCGGTGGATCACCTCCTGTGGCGAAGCGCAGTCCAGCTCTTCATAATAGTATTCCTTCCTGATCAGATTGCCGATATGGGAAGCAAATTCCAGCTGAAAACTCTTCTTGTCCAGCCGGTTGATCGCCTGCAGGATATTGGATTCCGTCTCCGAATCCACGAACAGCTTGATATCCACGGTCGGCATATCCAGATGGTGTTCAATCGGAAAGGAACAGAGGATGAGATCAGGATCCAGGTCCATGACAGCCTCTTCTTCAAAATAGCTGAACGTACCCACAATTTCCATCCGCTCTCTGAACATATCCGATATCTTTTTTTCACACATGCCTGAAAACGACTGGTTATGAGGCAGAATCATAACAGCGCGGTACTTTCGCACCGCGTTCATCCGCTCACTGGCCGCTCCCAGGTGCAGGGCGATAAAACCGCTTTCCACTTCAGAAATTCTGACGGAAAGCTGTTTTTCCAGAAATTCCACAACGTAAATCCCCATTTCAAATACGAGGGGATATTTCCGCTTAATCTCTTCCTGAAAGATATCTTCCAGGCTCACGCCGTTCTTTACGCGGTCAATCAGGCCGTGAATATGCATCTTGAGCCCTGCGATCAGGTCTCCGTCCTGTCTGAAATCCAGGCCGAACAACCCATATACCTGTTCCAGCGCTTCCATAACCAGCTTCTTCGTATTCAGCCATTTCCCATTGAAATTCACGAAATCGCTGGTGTAGTTGGAAGCTCTCCGTCCCATGATGACGAGGGCGAACATGCCCACTTCTCCTTCCCGGACCTGGATGTGAAGCCGTTTCGATATGCGGTCGAAAAACGTCTGGGAAATCTGGTATTCTATGGTCTCTTCCAGCCCCTGTTTTTTGTCGTCCATGTTGATATAATTGGCACAGTTCATCCTCTCGATACTGGTTCCCGCATGTAGGATCAGCATGGGAAAGAGGGACTCATGGATGGAATAGTCATACTCCTCCAGAACGTCCACAAAAATGTCCTTCACTTCGATCAGGTCAAAACTGCTGTATAAATGGGCCAGTATGTTCAGATTCAGGAAATTTTCCTGCACCTCCGCTACCAGCAGATCACGGTAAAACCTCCGTTTGCTGGCCTCATCGCCCTTTAAGGAAATGCATTCCTTATTTCTGACAAGCTTTAAATTGGAATATGGCTCCAGCATCTTCCGGATTCTCTTCAAATCGTTGTCAATGGAATAACCACTGACGTAAATCTGGCTCTGGAGCATGGTCAGGTTCAGTTCCTTCACCTCAAACAGAAGCTTTTGTATCATATAAATACATCTGCCTCCCGGCGTCTGTGGAATATCGTCCTCTCCCCCAGCCTCCTTTTCCTCCGGCTGTATCCTGGCCTCCGGATTTATCCTGTATCCCTGTCGCACATTCGATTCTATAGGCGGAGGCGTCATTTTTTTATTAATAGCGTCCACATCCGACCGGATAGTGCGGTCGGACACCTGCAGGAGCCCTGCCAGCTGACGGCTGGTCATAAAATCCTGTCTCGCCGCCAATATGGCGAGTAATTGTTCCTGTCTTTTGTTCTGCAAAGCCATTCTCCTTACTTCATTTATTGAATAAGCTGTTCACGGCGGCCGAAATACGGGATGCCATGCACAGTTACGTCCCCGGATTTATCTGATCCTGGTAAAGGCAAAAACTTTCCAAGGTTCGATGTAATTGAGCAGTACCTTCTCATAATCAGGGATATGGCCGATTACATTCTTCCTTCCGTCATTCGGCATTTCCTTCAGAACGATGTGAAGTTCGCCCTTATATTTGGAATAACCGTCGTTCAGAATTACCACATCTCCCCGCTTCAGATCCCTCGTATTGGCAGCCGGTACGGACTCCGCCGCAAAGGTCACTCTCGGCCATGTTGAGCGGACCATATACTCGCTCATATCTCCTCTGACCACATGCTTCGGCTCATAATCCAGTATTGCAGCCTCTGTTGGCGTCAATTCCTTTTCCAGCTCAATCCCGAATGTCAGAATAGACGGATTGACAGCGGCACATGCTGCCAGTTCCTCATCAAACGCATATGCATTTGCGATAATCACGTCGTCTGTAGTGCCCGTGGCAAAGAGGTGGCGGGCCTGGAAATCGACGGGAAGGCCGCGATGCATCTCCAGCGTGCACAATCCTTCATTTACCGGCCATGGGCCGTATGCAGACGGATTGCCGCTGGATATGAATGCCGCAACAGGGAGCCCGAGAGACTTCATTTTATCATTACATTTGTTAAAATGAGCGAGGCTGATTCCGCTGTATTTCTGCGGATAGAAGTTGTGGCATGTAATCAGCCTGCTCCTGTCGGGATGATGATCCATGACATTTTCTACATAAACCAGCTGTGTGCTGGCATTCAGCTCCACCTTCAGCCCCTGAGGGTTATACGTCATCAGGCTCTCTTTCATACCGTCAAATCCTTCGTCCAGGCGGATTCCGTCCAGGTGCATCTCATGGAAAACAGACAGGTCTTCATAAGAAATACCCATTTTTTCAAAAACGGCCGGGCTTACGTCCGCTATGATCTCCATTCCCGATTCATGAGCCGCATCCGAACGCAGCCGGAATTCTTCCGTTACTTCTTCCCTCGCTTTTCCCTCTGCGCTCAAAAGGCAGGTAAAGATTCTCTTGAATCCATAACTGCCCGCCTTTTTGATATAAACGATGTCCTCTTCCAGTTTTGACTGCTCCGGATAAATTGAAATGCCAAGTCTTGCCATAATAAATTCCCCTCCTGAATTATATTTCTTTACGTTTACAGTTTCTTACTGTCTACTATAACCGTTTATGGTACAAATGGAGGGCAACTTTTTTCCTAACAGCTAGGAAAAGAAAACTGCTTTCTACATCCGATGCGTATAGCGGCATTGTACCACATTTCCCTTTTCTTTACAATCCGCCCGCTGAATTGAAAAAGTAAATTCCAGTGCGGGACTAAATTCCACTGGTCTTTAAAATTTAGCCTGAATTATCAGGTTTTTAACGTAAAGATTCTAGATATCTACTATAAT
>NZ_QSDR01000022.1 GCF_003464085.1 Clostridium sp. AM58-1XD | reverse complement strand
AAACAGAAGCTGTCGGAAGAGGCAGGAAAAGCTAAGGCCCCATGGTCAAGCGGTTAAGACATCGCCCTTTCACGGCGGTAACACGAGTTCGAATCTCGTTGGGGTCATTTAAGATTATGCCGATGTGGCTCAATTGGCAGAGCAGCTGATTTGTAATCAGCAGGTTATCGGTTCGAGTCCGATCATCGGCTTTTAAAGTACTTGACAAGTGAGTTATAAGTCCAGTACAGTATTTTATTTTGGACCTTTAGCTCAGTTGGTTAGAGCAACCGGCTCATAACCGGTCGGTCCTGGGTTCGAGTCCCCGAAGGTCCACTTTGAACTAAGGAAACAGTTTTATTACCAAATGAATATGGCCCGATGGCTCAGTTGGTTAGAGCGCCGCCCTGTCACGGCGGAGGTCGTGGGTTCGAGTCCCATTCGGGTCGTTTGTATCCAAAAGGTACATATGATTTTCACTCGTGGGGTCTTAGCTCAGCTGGGAGAGCATCTGCCTTACAAGCAGAGGGTCACAGGTTCGAGCCCTGTAGGCCCCATTGGTAATTTAATAAAGGTTGCCAGTCATGAGAATTCATGAATGCCGGCGTGGCGGAACTGGCAGACGCACAGGACTTAAAATCCTGCGGGACTTATCCTCCCGTACCGGTTCGATTCCGGTCGCCGGCACGAAACCGTAAACAGGTTATCTGTTTACGGTTTTTTGCATTGTGATTATTTAATACTAATTATGTATAAACGTTTCACGAAATGTATAAAAATATAGAATTTTCCAATGTGCTATGTTAGAATAAAAGTACAGTGCGACTTGGGCAGGGACAGGAAATATGCACAGTTGGAGTAGGACCAGATGCTTATAGAAAAGAATGCAAAAAGACAGATCATAATCGCTTCAATGCTGGTTACCGTAATCAGCATTATTTTAGGTGTTACGAGTTATGTCTGGTGGCAGAATGCTGCGAAGGCGCAGATCGAAGAGGCGAAGAGAATTCTGGATTCCTCTGCGGAGCTTCACAAAAGCTCTGTGGTTAAGCAGCTGGAGGGCGATCTGCAGACGCTGAGTACCTTGTCTGCATATTTGGAAAAAGCGGATGCATTTAATGATAATGCATTACTATCGTGCATACAGGCGGCAAATGCTAAGAACGATTTTATCCGTATGGGAATCATAGATACGGATATGAACGGCAATTTTGTTATCCTGGACGGCAGAGTATATCGCAATGAGAATGTTGCGGGCAATGAGGCGATTATAAGGGCTTTGAATGGAGAAAGCGTTGTTTCAGGTGTGATAGAGGATGCAATGCTGGAACAGCGGGTAATTCAATATGCAGTTCCCGTATACCGAAACGATGTGGTTATCGGTGCATTAACGGCGACGAATGATGTTGAGGTACTGGAATCTTTGATCAGTGATGCAGTTTTTGCAGGGCAGGGGAGAATACATCTGATTGAATCGGATGGCGACTTTGTAATCCGGACGCAGAATGCAGTAATTGAACAGGATATCCATAATGTGTTTGAAGGGAATGTGATTGATGCAGATGAAATTGCCAGGGTCACAAAAGAATTAAATCAGGGAAAAGATACGAATACATGGGCGGCATATAAAGAAATTGAATATGAACTGGAATTTAAAAACATAGGCATAAATAACTGGTATGTATTTTGTGTAGCTCCAAGGACTGCATTGTTGGGCAGTTTCAAAAGTGTTATGAACCTTCTTCAGAGAAGCTTTATTTTGATTTTGATTATGATTGTCTGTCTGGTGATTTTTATTTTTCGGGTGATCTGGAATAACAATTCGGTTATTATGAGGATGGCTTATTATGATTCTCTGACGGGCGCGTATAACCGTAACTACTTTAGCTATCTGGAAAAAGAACTGTTTGCTTCAAAACATGAATTCGTATTGGCTATGATCAATATCGAAAAATTTCAGGTAATCAATGAACTGTTCGGCGCACAGAAAGGCGATGAACTGCTGTGCTATATCAAGCGGATGTGTGATGAAATAGTCATGGGACATGAAATTTACTGTCGTACGGGCGGAGACCGATTTGCGCTGCTGCTTCTTAAGGATGAGGAAGGCGTGTTGAGAAATCGTCTGAATTCACTGATGGAATCAATCAGCAGGTTCAGCCTGAGCGATAACCAGAACTACAAGATTATTTGTAGCTGCGGAGTCAAGTATATCAGTGAAGAAGAACGCAATATAAATATAAATCTTCAGATGAACTGGGTGGAGCTGGCGCTGAAAGAGGCACAGGGCTTTCATGAAAACATGATTGTATTTTACGATGAACGGATGCATAAAAAGCTTCATATGCGTAGCGAAATCGAAAGCCAGATGGATGAAGCGCTTCAGGAACACCATTTTATTATGAAACTTCAGCCGAAAGTGGACTTGAAGACCGGAAAGCTTCACAGTGCGGAGGCGCTGGTAAGATGGGAGAGGAAAGACGGTGCGGTATTCTATCCTGACCAGTTTATCTATATATTCGAGCAGAACGGATTCTGTGTGAAACTGGATATGTACATGCTGGAAGAAGCCTGCAGGAAGCTCAGAGAGTGGATGGATAAGGGATACCCTGTCGTACCGATATCAGTCAACCAGTCCAGACTTGTATTTTATAAAGGCACGTACCTGGATCAGATTAAGGAAATTATTGCGAAATATAAGATTCCCGCCTCCATGATTATGCTGGAGGTAACGGAAGGTCTTGCCATGAGCAATGAAGAAGAGATGAAAAAGATGATTGCTCAAATGCATGAAATCGGTTTTGGCGTATCTATGGATGATTTTGGAAGCGGATATTCATCGCTTAATACGCTGAAAGATTTTCAGATTGATGAATTAAAGCTGGATAAGAAGATGCTCGAGGAGGGGATCGATCTTGAACGGCGCGACCTGATTATGAAAAATATCGTAAATCTGGCCCATGATCTTCATATTCTAACTGTTGCAGAGGGAATCGAAACGAAGGAGCAGAAAGAACTTGTGGAATCAATCGGGTGTGATATCGGCCAGGGATATTATTATGCGAAACCGATTGGCGCGGATGAATTTGAAACCAGTTACTTTTCCGGAAAAAGTAACGCGGAAAAATAAGCGGGATATGTGAGAGTGTTGCAAAAAGATAAAAACACTGACTTCGATATCAGACGAGGGGACTTGGCTGCGGCCTGGAACGAGATCTGGTATCAAGGCAATGTAGGATTATACTTTTGCAGCACTCTTTTGTATTGTGCAGAAAAAAATTGGAAAATATCAACAGGTGCAACTTTTTTATCAGCTGGGCCGTCTAATTAATAGAGAAGGAGAGGAGGATGAGAATGAGCGAACAGTATGAGCAGGAGGTAGAACGAATTCTTCTTGAAAATTATGAAAAATACTACCGTGTGGCCATCAGCTACGTCCGCAAGGAACATGACGCGCTGGATGTGGTGCAGGAAAGCGCCTATAAGGCTGTCCGAGACTGCGGGCAGCTGAAAGATAAGAATTATATATCCACATGGATTTACAGGATTGTTGTCAATACAGCTCTTGATTTTCTTCGAAAGAGCAAAAGAGAAGAAGCAATGGAAGAAATTCCGGAATCCGTTTGGGAAGACCGCTATGCGGAGTGGGATTTTAAAGAGATCTTAAGCAGGTTGGAAGAGAAAGAGCGGACAATTATTGTTCTGCGCTACCTGGAGGACCTGAAACTGGACGAAATCGCCAGAATTATGGATGAAAACCTGAATACGGTAAAAGCCCGATTATACCGTGGGCTGAAGAAATTAAGGCTGGAAATGGGAGGAGAGGCATAGTATGAATGAAAGAGAAAGCAGGAAAGTGGTGGATGCCATGAAAGAACAATATGATCACACAAAAGTCCCAAAAGAAGCAAAGGACAGAATTGCCGCAGGTATCAGACAGGCAAGAGAAGAGATGGAAGGCGGTTCTGAAATGAAGAACGGTAAAAATAATAATAGAAAAAATAGAGAAGGCGGAATTATTTTTATGATAAAACGTACAGGTATGACAGCGGCTGCGGCAGTTCTTGCAATCACGGTGCTTACAAATGTAAATCCTACGATAGCTCAGGCTATGGAACGGATCCCGGTAATCGGCAGCATATCAAAAGTGGTTACCTTCCGCACATATGAAGACAAGACGAACAACTTTGAAGCAAAGATTGATGTGCCCAAGGTAGAAGGAGAAAACAATACGGATCTGGAGGCAAATAAGTCCATTCAGGAATATGCGGATCAGCTGATTGCCATGTATGAGGCTGACTTAAAAGCCAGTGAGGGGAAAGGTAATTATGCTCTGGAATCCGTTTATGATGTCGTATCTGATAATAATAAATATCTGTCCCTGAGAATCAGAACGACGCTGATTATGGCCAGCGGAACAGAATTTGTAAAGGTATTTACCATTGACAAGGAGACCGGAAACGTAGTGACCCTGAAGGAACTGCTGGCTGGGCGGGAGAATGCCCTTGAAAAGATTGGTGAAAACATCAAAGAGCAGATGAGAGAGCAGATGAAGGCAGATGAAACTGTATCGTATTTCCTGGATACCGAAATGCCGGAATTAGATTTTAAAGGGCTAACGGGAGATGAGAGCTACTACTTTAATAAAGATGGAAAAATGGTGATAACGTTTGATGAATACCAGGTGGCCCCAGGCTATATGGGGGCAGTAGAATTCACGATTCCCGAGTCTGTAACAGGGGAGTTTTAGAACGATGTGAAGTCATGCCAAATCAGTACAGGCCTTTCTGGATACAGATTTGATCCAGAAAGGCCTGAGGCTGGCAGTAGGTTAAATAAAGATAAATCATCTCTAGGAGAGGGAATTCATTGATTTCGTTCAAATGATTCCTTCTCTTTTCATATGTTCAATCTGTACGTCCGAATACCCGCATTCCAACAAGATCTCTTCTGCATGCTCGCCCAGTTCGGGTGCTCTTTTACTTGTATCTGGCGGAGTCAGTGACAGCTTTAGCGGATTTCCGGGAAAAGTGAACGTGCCAAGCCCCGGAATCTCCTGTTCTATAAGCATGTTCCGTGCCTTAATCTGCGGATCTTCAAGCAGATCGAATACCGTATTCATTTTTCCGCCGGGGACCTTTGCTTCATCCAGCATGGCGACAAGAACGTCCGAGGTATACTGTGCAGTCCAGCTGCCAATGATGGCGTCCAGCTCATCTACATTCTGCTTACGCAGATAATTTTCACAGAATTTCGGATTTTCGATCAAATCCTCCCGTTTCATCAGCTTTGCCAGACGTCTGAAAAGCGTTTCATTGGCAGTAGCGATGGCGACAAAACCATCCATGGTCTGATACATATTGTATGGTGCCGAACTGGCATTCCCATTGCCGAACCGTTCCGGCAGCATGTTCAGCATAGAGGCCATTGGTATGAAGCCTTCCAGCATGGAAAAGACGGTATCCATCATGGCAACATCCACATATTGTCCATGACCGCCTCTCAGCTTATAGCAGAACGCGGCCATAACAGCCAAAGCACAATGTACGCCTGTGGCGCTGTCCGCTATGGCAGGTCCCGGCCGTACCGGCTGTTCAGGAGTGCCTGACAGGCTCACGAGTCCGGCCATTGTGGAGACTACACCGTCATAAGCCGGTTTTTTACTGTAAGGACCGTATTGTCCAAAACCAGACAGGGAAGCGTACACAATATCCGGATTGATGGACTTTATATCGTTGTATCCAAGTCCAAGTTTGTCCATGGTTCCAGGAGAAAAATTCTCGATTAAAATATCTGATTTTTTGGCAATCTCTAATGCAGCGTTCCTCCCAGCTTCCGACTTCAAATTCAGAGCGATGCTTTTTTTGCCTCTGTTGAGGTAGGCAAAATATCCGCTCTTTCCGTCTTTTACAGGGAACAGGGTACGCGTATCGTCCCCGCTCCCGGCACGTTCAACCTTGATTACTTCGGCCCCCAGATCCCCCAGGAGCATTGTACAGTATGGCCCGGAATAAGCCCGCGTAAAATCCAGGATACGAACACCTTCAAGTGCTTTCGTCATTTTGATTCCTTTCTGTAAGAGTCCTATATTTTTGTAAAATACATGGAGATCCCCTGACCGCCGCCGATACACATGCTTATCATGGCATCTCTTTTATCCGTCCGCATCAGCTCATACATCGTCTTGACGGCCAGAATACAGCCTGTTGCGCCAATCGGATGACCAATAGAAATTCCGCCGCCGTAGATATTGACTCTTTCAGGATCCAGACCGAGATCACGTGACACAGCAAATGCCTGGCTGGCAAATGCCTCGTTGATTTCGAACATATCGATATTCTTCAGGTCTAAGCCAGATTTTCTGCCAGCTTTTCACTGGAAAACCTGGGCGCATAGCCCATCAGTTCTGCGTCAAAGCCAGCCACGGCATATCCTTCAATTCGCATTACCGGTTTCAGGCCCAGTGCCTGTGCTTTTTCACCTGACATAACAACTACTGCAGCAGCACCGTCATTCAGGCTGGAAGAATTACCTGCTGTTACCGTGCCTCCTGGTACGAATGCAGGTTTCAGCCTGGCCAGCTTTTCGATTGTCAATCCGCGGCGGGGTCCCTCGTCCGTATCAAATACCGTAACGTTTCCTTTGCGGTCTTTCTGCTCTACCGGAAGAATTTCATCTTTAAATTTCCCGGCTTCTATAGCGGCACAGGCCCGCTGGTGAGAACGAAGTGCAAACGCATCCTGCTCCTGTCTGGCGACATGATACTTCTCTGCGACATTTTCTGCCGTTACGCCATTGTGATTCCCGTCCAGCGGCCAGGTCAGGATATCGATTACACCATCTTCAAAACTTTTATGTCCCATTCGTGCACCCCAGCGGGCTTCTTTTACATAATACGGGAGCCGTGAGATATTTTCAGCGCCTGCGGCTACCACTACATCGGCTTGTCCGGTCTGGATTTCCATACACGCATCCGCGATAGCCTGAAGGCCGGAACCGCACTGCCTGTTTACGGAATATGCAGTACACTCTCTGGGCAGTCCAGCCTTCAGACTGATGGCGCGGGCGACGAATCCGTCCTGTGCAATCTGGCCTACTTCACCTACGATCACTTCATCTACCTGGGAAGGCTCGATTCCGGCCCGCTTTACAGCTTCAGCGACAACCATGGTTCCCATATCAATTACCGGAATATCTTTCAGGCTTCCTCCGTAGGATCCTACTGGCAGACGAACACCGCTTACGATGACAACTTCCTTTAATTTATTCATTATGTTATGTTCCTCCATTCCTTTTTCCTGTATTTTATCAACGGTTTTTTCAATCGTTGACAGTGGTGCATATGAATCGGCATGCGTCTCATTATACAATCATTCCGCCGCCTACGTTAATTACTTCCGAGGTGATATATGCCGCTTCATCCGAGGCCAGAAATGCAACCATATTGCCTACATCCGAGGGCTTTCCTGCATAGCCCATGGGGATTCTCTGCATCATGCTGTCCCATGCCGCGCCCTCATTTACTTCTTTGAGCTGTACCGTCATATCGGTTTCTATAAAGCCCGGGCATATAACGTTACAGGTGATTCCTTTTCTGGCATTTTCACGGGCGGCTGTCTTTGTGAGTCCAACAACGCCTGCCTTCGCAGCAGCGTAATTGGCCTGCCCGATATTACCGAGCCAGCTTCCCGAAGAAATATTTATAATTCTTCCATAATTGCGCGTCCGCATATGCCGGATCGCTTCCTGCGTACCGTAAAAGGTGCCTGTCAGATCGACGGAAATTACCGTATCCCAGTTTTCCTTTGTCATCTTATGAAGCATGCCGTCCCTGTTAATTCCGGCGTTGTTTACCATAATGTCCAGTTTCCCGTACGTTTCGACAGTAGAAGCGATCAGATCAGCCACTTCTTCCTGTTTACAGATATTTACCTGGCGGCTGATCGCTTTCCCGCCGGCTTCGTTAATTTCCTTGACTGCCTCGTCCGCAGGCAGCATATCTGCGATTACGACAACGGCTCCTTCTTCTGACAGCTTCTTCGCAATTCCGCGGCCCAGTCCCCTGCTTGCTCCTGTAACGATTGCAACCTTGTCCTTTAGTCTCATTTCTGATTTCCTCCTCAAATTAATTTTTATTTTTTGATTGAATGATATCCCTCAGACCAAAAGGTCCATTGTCCTGAAACAGCCTTGGATTCATCGTTTGGATCTCCGGTGCGATAACAGGGGCAAATTCCATCAAATCCAGTATCTGGGTACGAATGTCGATGCCAGGTGCCACTTCTGTCAGAACCAGACCTTCCGGCCTGAGTTCAAACACCGCACGTTCTGTAATAAAATGCATTTTCTGCCCTTTTTTACGGGCCAGGCTGCCGTTATAGGAAATCTGCTGGACATTCTTGACCAGCTTAATGATGCTGCCTTCCCGTTCAATATGCAGGTTTCCGCCGCTAAAAGAACATTGAAGCCCTTTCCCGGTAAAAGTCGAGCAGAAGACTACATGTTTGGCATTTGAGGTGATATCAATAAATCCTCCCGCGCCGGTAGGATTAGGCCCCAGCCTTGTGGCGTTGACATTACCCTCGGCATCCAGCTCTCCTGCTCCCATATAGGTCACATCCACGCCGGCGCCGTTGTAGTAATCAAACTGATCGTCATGACGTACCAGAGCAAAATTATTTTTTGCGATGCCAAAGTCAATTCCACCCATGGGAACTCCACCGTAGATACCGGATTCCACGGTAATCAGACACAGGTCTCCGATCCCTTCTTCCATCATGATGGACCGACGACATCGTTTGGGATCCCCGTCCCTACGTTTAATACGTCATTTTCCTTAAGCTCTGTCAGCGCCCTCCGCCCGATGGCCTTGCGGACAGAAAGGGGCAGAATCCCGCCATCCTCATCTGGAACCTTAATATCGCCGCAGTAAGCAGGATTCATAGCAAAACTGTGTGTCTGGCGGTGATCGGTCTCCGGTTCCGGGCAAATGACAGCCGCGTCGATAAACACTCCTGGTACGGTGACACGCTTACAGTGGAGGGAACCTGCTTTTACTTTATATTTCACCTGAGCGATTACCTTTCCCCCATACTTTTTACAGGCCATTACTGCTGGAAATACTTCCAGCATCATGGCTTCCTCATCCGTAGTAAGATTTCCAAGTTCATCGATCGCAGTACCGCGGATGATACAGTAATCAATCGGTATCGACTTATACCGCATATATTCTTCGCCATCGATCGTAAGTACGTCTACAATATCCGGGGCATCCTGAGTAATCTCATTCATTTTCCCGCCCCCAAGACGCGGGTCTATATAGGTGCCCAGGCCTACTTTTGTTATCTTTCCAGGTTCGCCGCCTGCCATCGAACGGTACAGCTGCGCGAACTGACCCTGGGGCAGGTTGTAAGCCAGCAGTCTGTTATTTGCTATCAGTTCCATCATTCTCGGCTGAAGCCCCCAGTGCCCTCCGACGATCCGGCCAAGCATGCCGTCGTGAGCAAAATGCTGAATGCCTCGGTCCCGATCGCTTTGGCCGCAGGAATGCAGCAGCGTCAGATTACGGGGATGTCCGGTTTCTATAAATCGTTTTTCCAATGCTTTTAAAATTGTTTCGGATGCAGATACCAGCGTCATGCCGATCGTGGCGACCGTTTTATTGTCTTCAATCAGAGCAGCCGCCTCATTTCCGTTTAAAAATAATGGTTTTTTCATTCGACCCCCTCCTTGGTCCAAGCCGTTATAAGCAAGGCTCTTTCTCGTTCGTAAACAGTTTTTTAACTGCCTGTTTGTCTGGTTTTCCATTCACTGTCCGCGGCAGATTTTTTAAAAATATGTATCGGACAGGAATCATATATCCTGCAAGCTGAAGTTTCAGAAAGGATCGGATTTCTTCTTCGGCAAGCCGGACTCCGTTCTCCAGTTTTACAGCCGCAGCAGGTATCTCACCATACATTTCATCCGGGATACCGGCTACAATGGCTTCACTTACACCAGGAATCGCACATAGCGCATTTTCCACATCAATCGTGCTGATTTTTTCGCCACCTCTGTTTATCATATCTTTTTTACGATCAACCACCCAGAGGTAGCCTTCGTCATTTACGTAACCGATATCGCCGGAGCGAATCCATCCGTCGTCCGAGAGATCGGGACTTTTGATGTTATAATAGGTTTCCAGCACGTTTGTGCCGTACATGGTAATTTCCCCAAGACATCCATTTTCAACGTCGTTTCCCCAGCTGTCAACAATCTTGATATCCAGCCCTGGAATTGGAACTCCGGAGGATTCTCTGTACGGACTTCCGGCCGCCCCGGCAGGAAATATGGTGGCAGGAGAAGATACCTCTGTCATCCCATAAATCGTATGGAAATCTACCTGCGGCAGCCACTCCTTAATCTTTTCAATACTTCTCACCGGCATATTGCTGCTTCCGCAGGCAAACTGCTTCAGACTTGGAATCTGTCTGAATTCATCACGATGTTCCAGAAGCAGATGAAAGACGGTAGGAGAAGCGTGAATAAAGGTAAGGCTTTCGTCAATGGCGCACTGCAGCATGCGCCTGGGGTCTACCTTGTTCATGATCCAAAGCGTTCCTCCTGTATAAATAAATAATCCAAGAAGAGCAATGATCCCTGTCACATGATAGACAGGTGTAGCCAGCAGAGTCCTGTCGTTGTCCGTAATATGAAAGATCCGCCGATATGCCTCGATGCTGTGGATGATATTATAGTTTTTAAGCAGTACCCCCTTACTTTGCGATGTGGTCCCGGAGGTAAACATAATCAGGGACGTATCCGACAATGATACTGAGGGACAGGTGCCTGCGGACGGCACCGCCGGCATGTCCAGATGCGAAAAACCATAAACCTGACTGATATTGCGGCAGAGTATTATCGTCATGCAGGAGTATCCTTCAAACCAGGGGGCAAAGTGTTCATCACAGACGAGAACAGTTACATTTCCCTTTTCCATCAGAGAAATGACTTCAGGTCTCCGGTACTTGCCCGGTAAAGGAACTGTCACGGCGCCAAGTCTGCTTATAGCCAGGAACGCCACTGCAAACTCCACGCAGTTATACAGGAGCAGGCCGACATGAGACCCTTTATCCACACCTTTGGACTGAAGATATCCCGAAAACTGGTTTACCTTCAGCAGCAATTCGCTGAAAGAGTAAGGCCTGTTCCAGTTGTCTACAATGGCCGTCTTCTCCCCGTTTCTTTTTTCTGTCTCCATCAGCATGAGATATGGAGATGAAGGAATTCCGCAAAAGGCAGTAAGCTCCCTGCCGGCGATATGAACTGTACACATGCCGGAGATTATGTCGAATCCCCAGCATTCATTACCCTTTACCATATTTTTCCCCTTTGCAAGAGTAAGATATAAAATCACGTTGTGCAGTATCAAAGATTCATAAAAGATTAGCAAAATAGAAAAACGTTTTCTTTAAATTTTTATAATTTAGATGATATATTAAGAATACGTTTTTGTCAACGGAAAATTCAGAAATAATTGCGGACTATTTTATATTTATGTATAAATTTGGTTAAAAATCAATCGTTTTCTGTATCCTTAACCTTGCTTATGAGGGGCGGAAAGAAATGCGGAACGGATATATGAGCCAAAAAATTACATCCGTTTGGAGAGATATAAATGCTTTTCAAAACCAGACTGTTGTCAGGATAAAAAAATCGGCGGCATTCAAGTATGGATATGTACAATATTTCTATTAATTGGATGATTTGTTGAATAGACAATGTGAAAAATGCACATAAAAAGTATTTTCCTGAATTTTACCATTGACATCTAAGCCTTCTGAGACTATATTGTATTTAAGAAAAACGTTTTATTTAATTTTTAGAAAATAGTGTTCGTTAAAAGGAAAACGTTATTGATGGACTGCAACGTTTAAAAGAGGATCTTTTTTGAAAATTGCAGCGTCCGAAAGGGGTGTTGCCATGAATACATAACTTTGTTCGTATACAGATGATTTTGAAAACATGGTTACAGATACAGAAAATCTAGCTGTTTTCACAGATATTTCAGCTGTTTCTTCCAAATTATTCGCAGAACATGATATAATGTCCATTATCTGAATAAAGCGAAAACCTTTTATAAAAATAACGGGGGTAAGAGAATAATATGGAAAAAACAATTACTGATATAGCGAATGAATTAGGAGTTTCTGTTTCAACAGTTTCAAAGGTTATTAATAACCGAACCGGCGTTGGTCCTGAATTAAGAAAACGTATTTGTGACTATATTGAGGAAGTCAACTATAAACCAAATGTGATTGCTCAAAGCATGATTAAAGGGCATACGAATATGGTAGGATTGGTTTTTGGCGATGTGCGCAATCCTTTTTATTCTGATCTGCTGTACTATATTCAACGCGAACTCGGGCAGCATGGTTATATGGTAATGGCTTTTAACAGCGATTATGACGCTGCAAAAGAAGTGGAGTTTATAAACCAGGCAATTCAGTCCAGATACGCTGGTCTGATGCTGATTACTGCCAAAGGTGATCTGATTCTTCGCGCAATTAATGATATACGGGCGGCAAATATGCCTCTGGTGTTGGTAAATAGGACACTGAAAGATTTTAACGGTAGTTTTGTGTCTGTTGATAATTTTCAGGCGGGATATATTGCCGCGAAACATTTAATTGAACTTGGTCATAGGAGAATTGCTTTTATAACGGGAAATATGGAATCATCGGCCGGTTATCAGCGGTATATAGGTTATAAACAGGCACTGGAGAACTATGGTTTCACATTTGAGAACGAACACATCTACAAAGGAGATTTGAAATTTGAAACTGGTGTCAAGATAGCTGAGCAATATATTCAACATCTGGATGTAAATCCGACTGCTGTAATTATATGCAATGATCTTATGGCGATGGGATTCATTGATTATTCCAGAAAGAATGGGGTGAAGATTCCGGAACAACTTTCTGTAATCAGCTTTGACAATATTACGTACTCTGCATTGTATGGAATGGAGATGACGACGGTTGACCAGCATTTACAGGAGATGTGCACATGTGCGGCCAAAACATTGCTGCAGCAGATCGAATCTCCTGACAATACAGAGATTTTACGCACGATGATCGAACCTACCCTGGTAGTTCGAGGTACCACGGCCCCGTACGCACCGGAAGGGCCGCTGACAGAAGTGTAAGGTAGGCTGCGGCTTTTACTAAAAAACTTTTCAATTGTACCGGCACCTTCATAACCAGGGATGGCGAATAACCGTTTTTTAAATGAGGAGGTGTAATAGTGGATCAGTTGGAGAAGTATGAATACGAGGAAATCAGGCTCCCTGATTATACCAGAGATCTGATCAATTTATTAAAATTGAAAGCTACCCCTGTCGCTATGAAATTTTTTAGTGATAAGCGGGAAATGGAGGCAGTTGAAAAGATTCGGATACCAAGAAAGGGGGAGTTGCTGACTGCCTGTCAGCTGGTAGCTCAGAGTACTCGTCTGAACTATACGGTAGGATTTACTAATCAGCACATGCCAACATTGCAATGCTCCGGAATGTTGGGATTCATCGATGGACAGCATTTCCGTGACAGTGACCATCTGGAAGGAAAATGGTATGCTACCAGGGAAGATGCGCTGCGGCATCAGAGAGCGGCATTTTTACCCCGGGAGAGATATGAAGCAGTAGCAGTATCACCTATGGTATTAGGACGATTAAGAGAGCCTGATGTATGCCTTGTGTACGGTACGCCGCAGCAGATCCTCTTTATGTGCTGTGGACTGCAATATGAGGGATATGAAAGCATGACAGCTACTTTCCTGGGCGAAAGCTCATGTACGGATTCCTGGATCAGAGCGCTTGTAACAGGAAAACCTTGTTTTACGATTCCCTGTTATGGCGAACGCAGGTTTGGCGGCGTTCTGGAAGATGAGCTGCTGATGGCATTTCCTCCGCAGTACATAGTAAAAATGATAGAAGGAATCAGAGCTCTCAGTAAAAATGGGATGCGGTATCCGGCCAGTCAGTATGGCATACAAAATGATGTGGCAGCCGGAATGGGATCATTCTACGATTTGAATGCGCTGAGACGAGAGCCGTAAAAGGGAAAAACGAAACATATGATGTACGGACGGAGAAAGAAACAAAAATACTAAGGAGGAGATTATAATGACAAAAAAACTGATGGCAATGCTTATATCAACTGTAGCAGCAGTCTCACTGAGCGGCTGCCTATCCGGCGGAAACAAGCCGGCAGCAGGTACAGCTGCAGCAGAGAGCAGCACAGTCAAAACAGATTCGCCTGATAAGACCGAAGATAAGAAGCCGGCGGAGTATACGCTGACATTCTCTGGTACGGTGAGCGACGAACACTTGGTAACAAAAGTGGAGTACTATTTTCGAGACAAGGTAGAAGAACTGACGGACGGACGCGTTGTCATTAAAGTATACAACAATAATCAGCTGGGCGGCCCAACGGACGTGCTGTCTCAGGTAGCCTCTGGCGATATAGACATGTCTGAGTGTGCATCAATCCAGCTGGCGGGCTATACCAATCAGCTTAAATGGTTTAATCTGCCCTTCTTGTGGGAGTCCAAAGATGCTGCAATGGCATTTCTGAAGAGTGAAGAGGGGATCGCTATCCGCGACAAGGCGGCTGAAGAGACAAACATCGTAATTCTTGGTTATGCAGATAATGGATTTTTTAATCTCTACTCGAATAAACCGATTGAATCACCCAGCCAGTTAAAAGGATTTAAGATCCGCTGTCAGGAATCTGATGTGCTTCTGCAGATATGGGATGATCTGGGAGCAAATCCGATGCCCATGTCCTTTGCCGAGCTGTATACGGCGCTGCAGCAGGGGACTGTGGACGGTATGTTTAACGGATATGTGACTCCCGCATCAGGAGGCTACTGGGAGGTGCAGGATTATATCAGCCGGATTGCGGTGATCTATGATGTATTTACCATACAGATTAATAAGGATCTTTATGAGAGCATGCCGGAAGATATCCGACAGGCGCTGAACGACGCTATGGCTGAGGCGCAGGAGTACGGCCTGGAGCTGGCAGAACAGGATAACCTGGCCGCCAAGCAGAAACTTCTGGACAATGGTATGGAAATTATCGATGTAATGGGGGATGAGGATCTGTATTCGCAGTGGGTGACGGCCGCACAGCCGACCTATGACTGGTTCCGCAAGACATATCCGGACATTGATCTGGATACAATTCTAGACGGCGTTAAGAAGTACAATGAGATGTATCCTGGAAGTGATAAGGATGTGAAGTGAGTCACAGGCAAAGGAGGCTCGTTATGAAAGCAGTGAACAAAGCGCTTGATTTTATAGAAATATATGTTAATGGAATCCTTTTGCTGGGTATGTGCTTTATAATATTCCTTCAGGTCATCTTTCGCGGTCTTGGAATGCCTCTGGTGTGGACAGAAGAAATCGCCCGGTTTTTCTTCGTATGGATTATTTATATTTCCACCAGCAAAGCCATTATGCAGAAAAGACACCTTTCTATTGACATTATGCCGCTCTTACTGAAGAAAAAGGGAAATCTGATTCTTCAACTGGTTTCCGATCTTATCGGGCTGCTGTTTTTCTGCATTGTTTTTTATTACGGAATGCATGTAATTCAGAGCTTCATTAATAAACCGCAGTTCTCTCAGGCAACTCATACAAATATGATATTGGGATACATGGCGCCTTATTTTGGTGCGGCAATCTCCGCGATCCGGTATGTTCAGGATTTGATTCTGACAGGAAAAGAACTGGCAGGCAGTGCCGGAAAGGAGGCAAATGTATGAACCCAATTACACTTTTATTGCTGGTCTTTGTTTCTCTTTTAATTATTAATGTGCCGATTGCCGTGTCTATCGGGATGTCTATGATCGTGTATGCAATGGCTACCGGCGGAATCACATTAACCTTCCTTGCAAAGAATATGTATACCACCTGTGACTCTTTTCCACTGATGGCCGTTCCGTTTTTTATTCTGGCCGGAGCTGTAATGGAAGGAGGAGGGCTGTCCAAGCGGCTGGTAGACTTCTGCGAGTCCTTAGTCGGCCACTTTACCGGAGGGCTTGCCATTGTCTCCGTTATTACCTGCATGTTTTTTGGAGCGATTTCAGGGTCATCTCCTGCTACGGTGGCAGCGATTGGCGCGATTATGATTCCTTCTATGGTTGAGAAAGGATATGACAAAAAATTTGCAGTGGCGCTGGTGGCGGCGGCTGGAATGCTGGGCGTGATCATCCCGCCATCCATTCCCATGGTGATGTATGGCATCGCGGCGAATGCCTCTATCGGAGGGGTATTCCTGGGGGGAATCAGCGCCGGTCTGATTTGCGGGCTCAGCCTGATTGTGGTGGCAGTATATTACTGCCGCAAGAACGGATACTCTGGAAATGGAGAGTCTTTTTCCCTGAGGAAGGTGTGGATTACCTTTAAGAATGCGATTTGGGCCCTGCTGGTGCCGGTAATCATTTTAGGAGGCATTTACGGAGGTATTTTTACTCCTACGGAAGCTGCTTCAGTTGCGGTAGTGTATGGATTTATTGCAGGCGTCTTTATCTACAAAGAGCTGGATATACGGAATTTATTTACAAAGGCGCTGTCTGAATCTGCGGTGACGGTCGGTTCGGTTCTGATCCTTGTCAGTACGGCAACCATCCTCTCCAAAGTGTTTGTTCTGGAGGGAGTTCCTCAGAGAATGGCCATGTTTATCAACTCTATCTCCGACAATATCTATGTTATTATGATTCTGATTAACCTGCTGCTTCTGGTGGTGGGGTGTGTAATGGAGACAGCTGCGGCGATCCTGATCCTGGCGCCAATTCTCTATCCAATCGTCCAGGCATATGGGATCGGACCGATCCATTTCGGCGTAATGATGGTAGTAAACCTGGCAATCGGAATGCTGACGCCGCCGGTAGGCGTAAATTTATTCGTAGCTACCGGAATTGGGCAGATTCAGTTTGTAGATCTGGTTAAGAAAATACTCCCGTTTATTGCTGTTCTGATGATCGCTCTGGCAATTATCATATTTATTCCGGCAGTTACAGAATTTTTACCCACTCTGTTGGGATATTAAATGCGAAACGATGCACACGAAAGGAGGATGACTGTAAATGGTATATACATATGAACAGCTGAAAGTTGGGGATACCAATACGTTTGAAAAAACAATTACGGAGGCGGATGTTCTGCTCTTTTCTGCTGTTTCTGGGGACATCAACCCCATGCATATGAACGATGAATTTGCAAAACGGTCAAAATTCGGACGGAGAATAGCCCACGGGGCTTTGACCTCCAGTCTGATTTCTACAACGCTGACAAGGGCGTTTCCGACCTCCATTTATATCTCGCAGCATACGGAGTTTTGCGCTCCGGTGTATATTGGAGACACAATCCGCATTGTAGCTACCTGTGAGGAAAAGATCGGAAAAGGCCGTGTCCGCATGAAAACAGAAGGCTTTAATCAACATGGCGAGAAAGTGATTACCGGAGAGGGCATTACCAGGCTTGCCCGCGAAATTCCGGAAGAACTTCGGTAAAGACAGAACATCAGGCAATCACACCGTTTGTCATTTACAATTAGAAATGTGCTGGTCAGGGCCAATGAGGCAGAAAGAGGAAAGGTATTTGAACCATCTTCATAGAATATGGTAACAGAGACAGGAAAGCAGATAGACTATGATTACCATAAGCCTTTGTATGATCGTAAAAAATGAGGAGGATGTGCTGAAACGCTGCCTGGATTCCGTAAAGGACCTGGTGGAAGAGATCATTCTTGTGGATACCGGCTCCTCAGACAAGACAAAAGAGATTGCAGCTGAGTATACAAAAAGGATATATGAAATTCCGTGGAAGGACGACTTTGCCTGGGCACGGAATTTTTCCTTTTCCAAGGCAGAGATGGAATATTGCATGTGGATGGATGCAGATGATATCATGACGGAAGAGAACAGAAGAAAGTTTAAAGAACTGAAGGGACAGCTGAATGGCAAAACAGACGTGGTGATGATGAAGTATGCTGCAGCCAGCGATGAAAATGGTAAAGCTTCATTTTCCTACTACAGGGAAAGGATCGTAAAAAACAGGGCGGGATTTATATGGGAAGGACGAATTCATGAAGTGATCGTTCCGCGGGGAAACATTCTGTATTCTGATATCGAAATTACCCATAAAAAAATAAAGGCCCAGGAAAGCGGCCGGAATCTGAGAATCTATGAGAAAATGATTGCAGAAGGGGAAAAGCTGGGAGCGAGAGGAATGTTCTATTACGGCCGGGAACTCCTTTACAATGGAAGAACGAAGGAGGCCGCCGCAGCGCTGGAACAGTTTATGGAAGATCCTGACGGATGGAACGAGAATAAAATAGAGGCATGTCTGAATCTGGCTGACTGTTATGAGGCAGACGGAAAAAAGGATCAGGCGCTGAATGCGCTTTTCAGAAGTTTTGGACTGGATGTTCCGAGAGCTGAAATCTGCTGCAGGATCGGTGACTGCTTCCAGAACAAACAGCGGTGGAGAGAAGCTGTCTACTGGTATAAAAAAGCCCTGGAAGCACACAAAAATCCGGAATCAGGTGGATTCGTCCGGGAAGAGTGTTACGATTATCTTCCCGAAATCAATCTGTGCGTGTGCTATGACAGGGCTGGAAATCATGAAGAAGCATATCTGCATCACAAGAAGGCGAAAGAACTGCGTCCTTCTGCAAAAGAAGTACAATTGAATGAAGCATATTTTAAAACGCTTTTTGGCAGTTCAGAATAATGAACGGTTATTTTGATCCGAACCGTTTTGGCGGTGTGCCTGTTCCAGAATGGAAGCCGCCAGAAGGCTCTGCTTTGCCATGGACTCGAAAAAGGACGTGTCCCTCTGCAGAATTGCGTCTCTGAACCGGGACAGCTCATACCACATGCGGTTCCCAGGCGGCTGTTTGTCAATGACCGTTTCTCTGCCGTGGATACAGGCGCGGCATTTGGCAAATTCATTGAGGGGCCCGTCTTCCGCAACATACCCGTTTTCACCTTCAAACAGGCAGCCGCTTGGAAGGCTGGAATCTTTTGCCGTTACAATTTCGCATGTCAGGTCAGGGTAATCCAAAAGCAGCCTTCCGGAAAGGTCGATTCCGTTGGGGCCGCAGGAGGCCTCATAATGTACGTTCTGAGGCCTGCCTAAGAGGCTCACAGCCGCATGGATACAATAAATTCCCATATCGTTTAAGGCGCCGCCCTGCATCCGGGGATTAAAAATATTTGGATTTTCTCCTCGGAGATAGGCGTCGTATTTGGAAGAATACTGCCCATATATCAGCTGCGCTTTGCTCAGTCGGCCCAACTGGGGAAGAAGCGTTCTGCAGGCCGTAAAATTCGGCATGAACAGTGTAGTGACAGCCTCGAAGAAAAATACGTGATTCTCCATGGCGGCCTCGTATAATTCAGCAGCATCTGATTTTGTAACAGCGGCGGGCTTTTCGACAATCACATGCTTTCCGGCTTTCATGGCCTGTAAGGCCTGAGTCACATGGAGACTGTTTGGAGAAGCAATATAGATGACATCGATATCGTCCCGGTTCAACATTTCGAAATAATCACAGCAGCTTTTTTCAATGCCCATCAATTCGGCGAATTCACGCCCGCGTTCGGCGTTGCGGGAATAAATCATGCTGCATGAAAGCCCATCCGTAAGGCGTAAGGCTTCCTGTATGACGTGCATGATCGAACTCGTACCCACACTGCCGATCCTTATCATCCGTTCCATTTATTTCCTCCACATCTTATCAATTAATTCTGAACATATCGTCTCATGATCTGTGTTACAGTTCTACTGTATGGTCAATCATGTCGCTGTACAGTTTCTTACACAATTCAAAATCTTTTTTACATATGGAATCAAAAATCGCACGATGGCGGTAGTCGCCGCTGATAAGAGAAACATTTCTTTTTTCCCAGCCGTCGATCCTCTGCTTTAATGTCATTCCGACATATTGGCTGATCGGTCCCTTGGCAACAGAAAAGGCATAGATGTATAGGTTATTATGAGACATCTTACAGATCTGTGAATGGAATTCGATATCCATTTCTACTAAAATCCGCAGTTCTTCCGGACTGATGGGCATAGCCATATTCGCTTTTACATCTTCATAACGGGTGCAGATGGATTCCAGTTCCTGAAGTTCATCAGGAGTTGCGCGGTCCATAGCCAGTCTGGCGCATTCGATCTCGATCAGCTTGCGGAATTCACACACGTCATCGATTAATTTCGGGGCGGCATAGAGGTCCTGAATCTCGTCCATATAGGATTCAAATTCAAAATTCTTGACATAAGTGCCGTCGCCGACTCTCGTCTCCACAATTCCCAGTGTATTTAATTTCTGAAGCGCCATCCGGATCGTTAGCCGGTTAACGCCAAACATGGAAGCCAGATCCACTTCCGATGGAAGGCGTTCGCCTGCTTCCCAATAGTGATTTAATATATTCTCTTTCATTTTCTGGAACACCTGATTATAGGCTGTCTGTTTTTCTATTTTCATTCCTGAAGATTTTTTTGCTTTTGCAATCATGGTATTGTCACCTCAAATGAATAGTATCATAAATTTTCGTGTCAAACAAGGAGAAGTATTGACAAATGGAAGCCTTGTCTATATAATGAACGTATAAAAATTAGGCGAACAAGTGAACAAGCAAACGAACGATCAGAAAGGGGGATGAGCGGATTTCAAATCGAAAGAAAGACCAGATGATTTTAGACTGTAGACTACTATGAAAACATAAGGGGGTAAAACATGCTGCTGTTTATTTTCGTTGTAACAATTGTTTTATTAATTTTAATGATTGCCAAGTTTAAATTACACGCATTCTTATCGCTGCTGCTTGCAGCCATCTTTTTTGGCATCTGTGCCGGCCTTCCGCTAGAAACGGTAGCAAATACCATCACTGCCGGATTTGGAGGAACCATGCAGAGTATCGGTATTGTAATCGTCTGCGGCGTTGTAATTGGGGAAATCCTGGAAGTTACGGGAGGAGCTCAGAAAATTGCAGATGCAATTTTAAAGCTGATCGGTATTAAAAGGGCGACATATGCGGTGTCTGCTACGGGAGCCTTTGTCTCAATTCCAGTATTCTGCGACTCAGGATACGTTATTCTGAATCCGATTATCAAGGGGATATCCAGGAGAGGAAAAATCCCGTTTGCTTCCCTGGTAGTGGCGCTTATGGCGGGCCTTCTGTGTACCCATTCGTTTGTGCCGCCTACGCCCGGGCCAGTTGCGGCAGCCGCGCTCCTGGAGGCGAATATCGGCAAAGTCATGTTTTATGGAATTATCGTTTCCGTGCCGGTTGTAATTGTCTGCTCAATGTGGGCAAATTCCAGATTTATCAAAGGCGCGTATCCGGATATAGCGCCGGAAACAGCCGGAGATTTGGAAAAAGAAAAGGAATTCAATGAGATCGTAGCAAAAGCGCCGACTACATTTATGTCATTTATGCCCATAGCAGTACCGATTCTGCTGATTGTTATTGCTTCTTTCTTTGGAAATATAGAAGGCAGCACATTCCAGATGGTCCTTGCATTTATTGGAAAGCCGTACATAGCGCTGCTGATTGGAACAGGACTTTCCTTCCTGCTTCCGACGAAAATCACACCGACTGTCACAAGTACATGGGTGGCAAAGGCGCTGCAGGGTTCCGCGGAGATCCTCCTGATAACCGCAGCAGCCGGAGGATTCGCCAAGGTGCTTCAGGCGACTACGATCGGAGATACCCTGACTGGGCTGATTCTGGGAACAGGGCTTCCGGCCATATTAATTCCGTACGTAATGGCAGCTTTACTGAACATTGCCCAGGGCTCTGCGACAGTTGCCCTGACAACGGTTGCAGGAATCATGGCGCCTATGCTTGGAACGCTTGGGTTGTCGCCTGAAATTACGGTGCTTGCGATTGCGGCCGGTTCGCTTTCGTTCTGCCATACGAATTCGTCTTACTTCTGGTGTGTGTCGAAGCTGGCGGGATTCGAGCTGAACCAAAGTTACCGTGTAGTCACTCTAACGTCTGTGATTATGGGAATTGTTGCAATGATCGCCATATCGATTTTAAATTTTGTGGTATAGAGAGCAGTTAAATGATATAGAAGCTGCAGAAGAAAGGGAGAGTCATGCTATGAAAATAACGAGTGTAGACATTATCAAAACGTTTAAAAATCCGTCAGAACCGGCAGAAATCGCCGTTGGAGGTGTTCCGTGGCATCCGGTATGCGTAAGAATCAATACAGACGAGGGAATCAGCGGCTACGGCGAAATCGGAGTAGCGTATGGAAATGCCCAGAGTGCCGGTTTCGGCATGGGCGTGGATTTTGCAAAATGCATTATCGGCCTTGATCCTCTCAACAGCGAAGATATATGGAACCGCCTCCATCGCCTTACGTTCTGGGGAATGGGCAACGGCGGCGTTATTATGGCCGGGATCAGCGGCATCGATATTGCGCTTTGGGATATTAAAGGAAAGGTTATGAATGCACCTGTTTACAAGCTGCTGGGAGGAAAGACGAATAAGAAGCTGCGGGCATATGCGAGCCAGCTTCAGTTTGACTGGGGAAAAGTAAGTAAATCCCTGGCGGAACCAAAGGAATATGCAGAGGCGATGCGAAAAGCCATGGCTGACGGCTTTGACGCTGTAAAGGTAGACCCGATTGGATTTGACGCTCAGGGAAAGTGGATGGGATGGAGCAGCCGCGGCGTACTTCAGAGAGAACAGCTTCAGATGGCCGTAGACAGGGTTGCGGCCATGCGTGAGGCAGGTCCTGACGTAGATATTATTATTGAACTCCATGCGCTGACGGATGCGACTACATCAGTTCAGCTTGGCCGGGAACTGGAGCAGTTAAACTGCTTTTATTATGAAGAGCCGACTCAGCCTCTGAACTCAAATCTTTTCAGAGAAATAAGTGCGAAGGTCAACATTCCTGTAGCTACCGGAGAACGGGTTTATACGAGATGGGGCTACCGCCCGTTTTTTGAAGATCATTCCATCAGCATTATCCAGCCGGATCTTTGCAATACGGGAGGCATTACGGAAGGCAAGAAAATCTGTGATATGGCTCATGTCTATGATATCGGCGTCCAGGTACACTGCTGCGGCGGACCGATCTCCGCAGCTGCGGCTCTGCAGCTGGAGGCAGTAATTCCTAACTTTGTCATACACGAACTTCACGCCAGCGCACTGATTCAGGACAACATTGATTTATGTAAATATGATTACGTTGCAAAAGACGGATATTTTGAGACGCCTGATCTGCCTGGAATCGGCCAGGAACTCACAGAGGAAGCGATTGCCAACAGCGAAGTGATTACAGTCAAATAACAGGATAGGGCTGAACAGGACTGACAGATACTGAGAAAAAGAAATAAAAGACATAAAAAAGAGTGCTGCAGAAGTAAAATCAGACTTGCCTCCAATACCGGATTTCATTCCGTCCGGTATCGGAGACAATGATTTTTCTTTTCTGCAGCACTCTTTTGGGGTGTGCTTTATAAGAGTGGAAAATCAGTAGAAAACTAAAATAGCAGTTATTCCGGAACTGTCGGAAATCAGTGCTTTATTTCAGTGAACTGTATGACTGCCAGGAAAGCCAGGTCTTCGTCGCCGATATTTTCCAGCTCATGGTAATCGCCTTCACAGCAGTGTGCCATGTCTCCTGGATAAAGTTCCTGCACGTTTCCGTTGTCATTGATACGCCCTTTTCCTCTTAGAATGTAGTATGTCTCGAAGTCGCCTTCATGGACATGTTTGCCGATGGAACCGCCCGGAGGAATGATCTGAACGCCGAACATACGGCCGGTACCGTGCATTTCTTCTGTTTTTAATATATGTACAACTCTTACGGTATCACGTCCGCCCTTTAAGTTGGGCAGAAGAGAAGTATCTAAATCGTTTGCATGCTTTATCATTTTAATGCAATCCTTTCTTGCTTTCTAAACGCTTATCTGAATTTACAGGCTCACACAAGTTAAACGTGTAAGAATATGGACATGATCCAGACGGCGGCCATGGCGGCCACACTTCCGATCGCAGTAGCTACGGAACACAGTTCATATCCTTCCGACATAGGGAGATCGCCGTTGGATTTTAACACTACCCAGAAATGGCTGGCATTTGCATGGTAGAAGAACGAAGAACCGGCAGCAATCGCCAAAGCTGCGATAACGGGTGATAATCCGAGTGAAGGCATGAGAGGAAGCACGATGGCAGAACCTGTCATAAGAGCAACGGTTGCAGAACCATTAGCTACCGAAAGTAAAACAGAAATCAGGAATGGTACAAATACAGCTGGAAGCGGAGTCTGAGCAATCAGTTCTCCAAGATATGTACCAACGCCGGAGGCCTTTAAAACAGCACCAAATGCGCCGGCGGCTCCTGTTGCCAGAACAATGAAGCCGGATTTGTCTACAGCGTCACTGAACCATGCGTAGCACTGATCCCAAGTGAGACGTTCTTTGTCCATTAAAAGGGAAATAAGAACACCTATAAAAAGAGCGAAGATTGGATTTCCGATAAAGCCTAAATATGGAAGAGCCGGTGAATCCTCGGCAATCATCAGAGAGCCAAAGGAATTGATACAGATTAAAATAACCGGAACCAGAATACTTCCAAAAGCAATCCATGCACTTGGCAGAGGACGTCCGTCAGGGCTGGAAAGAGTGAAATCATCGCCTAAAGCTGTTTCTACATGCTCAACCTTAGCCAGCTCAGGATATTTTGTCAGCATATGTTTGCTGCTGCACCATGCGGAAGCCGCTGCTGTGTAAGCTGCTGAAGTGATAAGACCGAGAATGATCATGAATCCCAGGTCGGCGCCAAGTGTGCCAGCTGCCGCAATTGGGCCTGGAGTCGGCGGAACCATGGTATGAGTTGCCAGAATACCTGCGTTCAGTGCACCAAGGAGCGCAACGAGCGGAATGCCGCCGCGGGCGGAAAGGGCACGAGCAACAGGGGACATGATAACAATGGCGGAATCGCTGAATACAGGAATGGAAACCAGATATCCGGTAAGGGCCATTGCCAGTTTGGAACGTTTTCTGCCTACGAGTTTCAAAATGGAGTTGGCAAGGACAAGAGCGCCGCCCGTATCCTCCAAAACTACACCGATCGTACATCCAAGTACGATTACAATACCGATGTTGCCGATGGTTCCCCCGAACCCTCCGGTAACTGTGGAAAAGACATCCTGAAGAGGAAATCCGAATCCGATTGCGCCGACAACTGCTACGATAATCAGCGTAAAGAACGGATGAATCTTCAGTTTCATAATCATGATGACTAATGCGATAATACACAGGATCATGACCACTAAGGATTTAAAGCCTGCTTCCATAAAAAAACTACCCCCAATCATTTTTTTTAATGCGGCTGTTCTGACAACGCAAGAAGCTACGCCCTCTGGAACGGCTGCAATTTTATTATATATTACCTATTTAATTGGGGATCGTAAATATATTTTGTGCAAAACGTTCAAAAAGGGCGTGAACTACGAGTTTCAGCCCCCGAACGGTAATGGTAAATTTACGTCTCAGCATTCGTTAAGAATCTGCCTGAGACCCTTTATCTTTTCTCTGCCCACAGGCAGGATCAAATCGGCTTTCTGCTTTAATTTTATAGCGAAGCTGTTGTTATACCATAAAAAGATTTCTGAGATATAACGGAGATTGACAAGGTAACTTTTATGTATACGATAAAAGTAATAGGGCTGCAGACGTTTCTCATAATCCCCGATTGCAGCATTTTCAGTGTAGTCGCCTTCCTTCGTATGGAGGATGCAGCCGTGTTCTCCTGTTTCGATATAGATAATGGACGGGACATCCAGAACAATTGTTTTCCGGCTGCTGTTTATGACAAGACGTCCTGACAGTTTCTTAGGCGACGGGCTCTCGTGAAGCCGTTCGCTGCATTTTTGCACAATTTTTTTTACGCGTTCAGGATCAAAGGGCTTGATAATATAATTTGCAGCCCCCATTTCAAACGCTTCCAGAGCGTATTCAGAATATGCAGTAGCGAATACAATCTGAGCCTCCGGAAGCATTTTCAGGACGGCAGCAGCCAGAACCGTGCCCTTCATGTCGCGCAGGTCAATATCTACAAAAATCAGGTCAAAGACCTGTTTCCCAAAAAGCTCCAGCGCCGAGGCACCGCTGTTGGCCTCTGAAATCTCGGCATCAGGCATGACCAGTTCGATTTGATGCCGCAGCTCTCTGCGTGCCGGCCGCTCATCGTCTATAATTGCTATTTTCATTTTCACCACCCCTGTTTTTCATCTCTTCAGTAATTTCAGTAACGGTCAGTATCACTTTACTTCCATCTTTTCCGGTATCGATCACAATTCCGGCACCGTCTTCACATATGTTTTTCAGGCGCTGGTCCACATTGGCCAGTCCGAATGATTCGTTCCCTCAAAACCGCTCTTCCAAAGGCTGACGGCAGCTTCCGGAAATCCGTATCCCTGATCGGACACTTCAATTTTAACGGCATTTTCCGTTTTCCATGCACGTATCGTAATGATTCTCCGTCCCTGGCTGTCGCTTCCGTATTTGATGGCATTTTCTACAACGGGCTGTAAAATACTGGACGGAACGAGGCAGCCGTAATCGGCCCTGATATCAAAGGATACCTGAAGGTCTTCTTCAAACCGTGCCTGCTCCAGCTCCAGGTAATGATCCAGATGCTTCAGTTCATCTCCAAGGGATACGACGTACGATGTATTCTCAAGCCCTTCTCTGAAATAAACGGCAAGGGAGAGCAGAAGTTCTCTTGCTCTGCTGGGATTTTCCCGGCATACACATGAGATTGCGTTCAGAGCATTGTAAAGAAAGTGCGGGTTAATCTGAGCCTGAAGCGCCTTAAATTCTGCTTTGCGCAGCTGTTTTTTCTGAAATTCCAGCTGCGACAGCTCCAGCTGAGTGGAAAACAACACGGAAAGTCCTTCGATAAATTCCTTATCTGTTTCCAGCATCATAAGACGGTTTCTGACGGATACGGACAGGCTCCCGACCGGTTCTCCCCGAATAATCAGAGGGGCGGCAATAGTTGTATTTTTCTTTGTCCACCCATAGACGACGGCACTGCCTGTATTTTCCGTGTCGGTGATGACCTGTTTCTTTTCCATGGAAAGTCTGGCGGCATGGGGAAATGCGGTACTGTCGTTCTCTTCTTTCGCATGTGGCTGAAACTTGCTGCGCCTGCTAAAACACGGTCTTTGTTAGTGATGATGACCTCATCTCCAATGCCTGCCGATAAAATGATGTCTACGGTCTGGGCCATATCCTGACGGCTGGTCAGTCCTCTCCTTAAATGAGGAAGGCACTGCTGGGCGATGGAGAGCGCTATCTTCAGATTGCGCGCCGATTCATGATCCTTTTCACGAAATGTCTTAGTGAAATTGGACAGGAACATAAGCGTTCCCAGAGCATTCAGGACGACCATCGGGAGGGCCAGAATTCTGACCGCTTCCACGGCTGAATCGAAGGGGCGCGATATCATAAGAATCAGTGACATATGGAGAGTTTCACAGATCAGAGTCATGCAAAACAGCTTGCCGCCTTCCCAGCTGCCTCTGACAAAATGCGGATAAAAAGCAGCACATATAAATCCGTAGAGAGCACAGGACAGGGCGCAGGCATAAGTAGTAAAGCCGCCTACAAAAAGAAGGCGGTGAAGCCCTGCGAGAATACCGACCGTGATGCCGACGACCGGCCCCCCGATCAGGCCTCCTGCCAGAACTCCAATCACACGTGTATTTACGATTACACCTTTGACATTGATTCCGGTATAAGTAGACAGAATACTGACGGCGCTGAAAATGAGCGACAGCATAAGCCTCCCGCCCAGCCTGTCCCAACGCTCCATGACAAGATACCGAAGCGACGGTATCCTGGTTAAAAGGCTGGAGATGGTAAACAGCATGCTGATATTAAATATCAGGCTTAAAAAGATCCCTTGTGAAGCCATAATTTCCCCCCGGCAACCTCTATGTATGTTTATGTTTCGTTAAGGTTTATTATAACGGAAGAATGGAAATGGGGCAAGGATATTTCCATACAGGGACAAAGAGGCGGGAAGGCGGGCGGAAATTACAGAGGGAGAATACTCGTTACATAGGGTTCTCCCCTGAGAGGCTGATAAATACTAATAATTGCAAAATGGGGATTGAGATTTTCCGACTGAGGTTCTGCAATACACATAAACCGGTAATTAGTGCCGTTTACGATCTGTTTTGCAACAGCTACCGGCACATAAAAATAGTCGTCGTGTTTTCCGACTGCACGGTAGAACACGTATAGATCATAGGGGGTAAGATCGGATTGATAAGACCAGCCGCCTGGCATAGGCATACCTCTGCATCAGTTATCATTTCTATATTGTATGCGGTGTATGGAGGAATCGTTAAACAGGGGCTTAGACTTTAAAAGAGCGCAGAAAGGGGCAGATGACAGAAAAGGATCAATCGTTTTCCGAAAAACAAAAAAGCCCTGAGTAATCAAGGCTTTTTAGCGTGCATGAGAAGATTCGAACTCCCGGCCTTCTGATCCGTAGTCAGACGCTCTATCCAGCTGAGCTACATGCACATTGCTGCATTCGCAACGTTAATTATTTTATGATATTATAAGAAATTTGTCAAGAGAAAAAGTTAAAAAAGAATAAATAATTTTGGGACGGTCAAAAACATTGAAATTTTATACTCAATATGTTATTATTCAAGCACTAAGTTGGATGTCAGGAAGATGAAAAATGCGAAGGTGCAGGCCCCGGGCCGATGCACCCATTTTTGCATCATAGGAATTTTATGTATGTGCAGTTTTTGATTTACCAAAGGGAGGAAACATCGAAGACGGCCTGACAAAGAAGAGGAGGAGACTTGAGTAATATGAAAAAAAGGTTTGGTGTATTGGCGGCAGCAATGGCAGCAGGTCTGGCACTTTGGGGCTGCGGAGGCAGTATGGTGCCGGCGGAGTCGGAGACCCAGCAGCAGACGGAGAATGCGGGAAGCACAGACGTGCCGGGCGAGACGAAGGGAACAGAAGTCGATACCACAGGTTTTCTGCGGGTGGCTTTAGTGGCAGATATTCAGACGGCTGATGTACATAAGACATCCAAGGACTATGAGATTCCGCTCAATATTTATGACAGGCTGGTGGAAGTCGAGGTTCAGGATGACGGAACCACAAAGATTGTTCCAGGTCTGGCAGAGAGCTGGGAGGTGACTCCGGACGGACTTGTTTACACATTTAATCTGCGGCAGGGAGTCAAATTCCATAACGGAGCTGATTTTACGGCAGAAGATGTAAAATATTCTCTGGAACGTATGCTGACGGTACAGGGAGGCACGAACTCGGAATTTGTGGACCAGATCAAGGGGGCTTCAGAACTGTTCGAAGGAAAGGCAGAGGAGCTGGAGGGAATTAAAATTCTTGACGATTATAAGGCGGAGATTACGTTAAGGGAACCATACGCAGGATTCCTGGCATGTCTGTCCAGCCCGGGCGTAGCGATCTATGATAAGGAAAGTACGGAAAAGGCGGGAGACCAGTTTGGACTTGATCCTTCTGTTACGGTGGGAACGGGACCGTTTAAATTCGTTTCCTGGACCCTGAACGACCAGCTTGTGCTTGTTCGGAATGAGGATTACTGGAAGGGAGCTTCCGAGCTTCCGGGAGTTGTAATCAAAGTGGTTCCTGACGTTCAGACGCAGAGCATGATGTTTGAAAGCGGAGAACTGGATATCGTTGATTTAGATTACGCAAGGGATTCCATCGGCCACTTCGAGGAGGCTTATCCGGATCAGATCGTTTCCGGCCCGCGTGTAGGAATTACATATTTTACTATGAACCAGAACATGGAACCGTTCAATGATGTAAAGGTGAGAAAGGCCGTACAGATGTCCATTGACCGCCAGGCAATACTGGATTCTCTTTATGATGGAAAGGGACAGCTGGAAAACGGTATTTTCCCTCATCATCTGATTGGATTTAACGAAAAGCTTCCGACTATAGAGTATAATCCGGAGGAGGCGAAGAAGCTGCTTGCAGAGGCGGCTACGCCGACGGTTTTACGATGGAGATTGCGGCGGACAGCAGCGCTTCCGATACGAGGACCATGACTCTTCAGGTCATCAAGGATCAGCTGTCACAGGTTGGAATCACGGCTGACATCAAGACATATGATGAATCCACATGGCTGGATACGAGGAATTCGGGAGAGATGGGATCCTATACGTCCACGTGGTCGGCTGACTATAATGACCCTGACAACTTCATCTATGCGTTCTTTGGCAATGAAGAAAAGACAAAGATGCGTTCCCTCAATTATCCGGATCAGTCTGTAATGGAACGAATTCAGAAGGCGCGTTCGATCGTGAACGAGGACGAGAGAATTGCGGAATACAATGATCTGGAGGAAAAGCTGATTCATGAGGATGCAGCATGGGTTCCGCTTCTTTCAGAGGAGCACCTGTTTGCAGTCGGTGACAAGGTGGAGGGATTTGCTCCTGCATGGAATGGTTTCAGTGACATTAGTTTTTATAACATATCTATAAAATAATACAGAACGGTTCAGGACCTTCCGGCCTTGAACCGCTGCAGTGATATTTAAATATGACAGTCATTCGGATGAGGTTGTGACAAAACCTCATCTGTTTTGGCATTTAGGAGGAAAATCTTCGTGGTTAGTAAAATTCTGAAACGAATAGCAGCGTCCATACCTGTTCTGATCGGCGTTATTCTGCTTATTTTCATCATGCTTCGGATTGTGCCCGGCAATCCGGTGGCAACGATGATGGGAGAGCATGTCAATCAGGCCGTAATTGAAAAGGTCAGCCGTGAGATGGGACTTGACCAGCTCTCTACGTGCAGTTTTTCCGATATGTGGGAAATGCTCTGAGAGGTGATTTCGGAACATCCTACCGGCTGAACAGGAATGTGACATCCATTATACTGGAGGCATTTCCAAATACGATTAAGCTGGCGGTGTGTTCGGCGGTATTTGCATGGATCATTGGTATAGCTGCCGGTATGACAGCCGCTATTCGGCAGAATAAGATCATTGACCGGCTTTTCATGGGAGCTGCTCTCATGGGCGTTTCCATGCCGGTGTTCATGATCGCCCTTGTGCTTCAGTACTCTCTGGCTTTCAAATTAAAATGGTTTCCCGTATCGGGATATGATTCCATTGCATGCATGGTGCTACCCGCTGTCGTGCTGGGATGGAACTCGGCGGGCAGTATCGCCAGGATGACACGGTCTAATGTGCTGGAGGTCATGCAGGATGATTACATCAGGACAGCCAGGCAAAAGGCCTGAGAGAATACAGAGTCATTATCTGCCACGCGTTAAAAAATGCCATGCTCCTGTCGTAACCATGATGGCTCTGCAGATTGCCAGTATGCTTTCAGGAGCGGTGATTACAGAAAGCGTATTCGGAATACCGGGAATCGGCCGCCTGGCTGTAAACGCGATTGAAACGAGAGATATGCCTTTGCTGCAGGGAACGGTTGTATTTACGACGATCCTGGTCATTATCGGCAATCTGGCGGCGGACCTTTTGTATTCCGTATTAGACCCAAGAATCAGGGAGGATGCATAAGATGGCAGAGTTGGAAGGAAAGAAAATACAGAAGCCGTCGGATACGGCGGCTCAGATCGGAGAGGCCGATACGTGGCTGGATAAACTGAAAACCCTGGTAAGGCAGAATAAGCTGGCAGCGTTTTCTGCTGTGGTGATTATCGTTATCGCCCTAATGGCAGTATTTGCCCCTCATATTGCCCCTTACGGGTATCTGGAACAGGACCTCGTCAACCGGCTGCAGGCGCCAAGCGCAGCTCATATTATGGGTACGGATGAACTTGGCAGAGACGTATTCAGCAGGCTGCTGTACGGTGCCAGGATTTCGCTGGTGGTCGGCATTGTGCCTACGGTTGTAGCGATGACTGCGGGCACTGTCCTGGGACTGGTTGCCGGTTTTTACGGCGGAAAAACTGATTATATTATTATGCGGCTTGGGGATATTATGCTGGCTTTCCCGGCGCTTCTTCTGGCAATGGTCTTCATGTATACTCTGGGTGGAGGATTGATGAACATTTTTATCGCCCTGAGTGTAACGGAGTGGGCAAGCACTGCCCGGGTGGTGCGGGCGCAGACAATGTCATTAAAGGAAACGGAGTATGTGGAGGCAGCACGTTCAATCGGCGTGAAAAAACCGAAAATTATGTTCCGCCATATACTGCCTAACTGCATACCGTCTCTGATCGTATTATTCACACTGAATATTCCGTCTGCCATTCTTTCTGAATCCAGCCTGAGTTTTTTGGGCGTGGGAGTTCAGCTTCCCGACGCCAGCTGGGGGCTGATGGCCTCCTGGGGTAAAAAATATCTGTTCAGCGAACCCTGGCTTCCGATTGCTCCGTGTATTGCCATTATGGTCGTAGTGCTGGCATTCAATTTTCTGGGAGACGGACTTAGGGATGTGCTGGATCCATATCTGAAAGAACAGTAAGGGGGCAGAACGATGAGCGAACATATGGCACTGCAGATTGAAAATCTGAAATCTCATTTTTTTACCTCTAAAGGCGTTGTGCCTGCAGTGGATGGGGTATCCATCGACGTCCCGGCTGGAAAAATTGTCGGTATTGTCGGTGAATCTGGCTGTGGAAAAAGTATGACAGCCATGTCTGTGATGGGGCTGCTCCGCCATCCGGGCAAAGTTGTGGACGGAACGATCACTCTGGATGGACGTGATATTACCCATTTGAACAAAAAAGAGTTCTCTGAAGTGAGAGGGCGCGACATTTCCATGATATTTCAGGAACCGATGACGTCGCTGAATCCTGTTTACCAGGTGGGACGCCAGGTTAGGGAAGCGATTGTTCTCCATCAAAAAGTGAGCAGGAAAGAGGCAAAGGAACGGGTAATCGATATCTTCCGGGAGGTAGGAATACCAGAACCGGAAAAGCGGTATTACGCATATCCGCACCAGTTGTCAGGCGCCTGCGGCAAAGAGTGATGATTGGTATGGCGATGGTGTGCAAACCGAAAGTGATGATTGCAGACGAACCGACGACAGCTCTTGATGTGACGATTGAAGCACAGATTCTGAGACTGATGAAGCGTCTGCGCGATGAACAGGGGACTTCCATTATAATGATTACTCACAACATGGGAGTGGTTGCGGAAGTATGCGATTACGTCTATGTTATGTATGCGGGAAAGGTGATGGAACAGGCAGAAGTCTTCGAGCTTTTTGAAAAAACAAGCCATCCATATACAAAAGGCCTGCTGAGATCAATCCCGAAGCTGGACGGGAAGGAAGAACGGCTATACACGATTGAGGGCGTTGTGCCGAACCTCCTTCATCTTCCTAAAGGCTGCAGCTTCTGTGGCAGATGCGAAGAGGCGATGGATTGCTGTTTTGAATCGAGGCCGGATATGTACGAGATCAGAAAGGGCCATCAGGTAAGATGCTTTAAATATAAGGATTCTGCCTGCAGCAAAGAAGAAATGCAGCAAAAGGAGATATCGGCGGGAAAGGAGAACGAGGCAGATGAATGGTGAGAACAGAAAGATACTCCTGGAAGCACGTCAGCTCGTAAAAGAATTTCCGCTGAATAAGGGCAGAAGAGGAAAACAGACAGTTCATGCAGTTTCTGACGTCAGCCTGAAAATCTACGAGGGAGAGACAATGGCACTGGTCGGAGAATCGGGCTGCGGAAAAAGTACTCTTGGCCGTCTTCTTATACGGCTGATTCCGCCTACATCGGGAGAGATTATTTTTGAAGGTGAAAATATCGAACGGATGAGCGACAGGGAGTTTGGCAGCAGAAGGCGGCAGATGCAGATTATATTCCAGGATCCGTACGCTTCGCTGAATCCGCGTATGTCTGTGAAGGAAATCATAGCGGAACCACTCGTAACATATGGAATGAGAGGGAAAAAAGAAACGGAGGAAGAAGTTCTGAAACTTATGGATCTGGTAGGAATTCCCAGAGATTTTCTGAACCGTTACCCTCATCAGTTTTCCGGAGGCCAGCGCCAGAGGATCGGAATTGCCAGGGCAATTGCTCTGAGACCGAAACTGATCATCTGTGATGAGCCTGTTTCCGCGCTGGATGTTTCCATACAGTCTCAGGTTCTGAACCTGCTGAAAGACCTTCAGGAGATGTATTCGCTGACCTACCTTTTCATTTCCCACGATTTGAGTGTTGTGAAATTTATTGCAGACAGAGTATGCGTCATGTTTTTAGGAAGTGTATGTGAAATCGGAGAGACGGAGGAATTATATGATCATCCGCTTCATCCATATACGAAGTTTTTGCTGGAGGCGATTCCAAAGGCAGATCCAAGGCTCAGAAATGAGGAAAAGGAGATTTTGAGCGGGGAGATTCCAAGTCCGGTAAATCCTCCGTCCGGCTGCCGCTTTCATACCAGATGTCCTTATGCTCAGGAAATCTGCAGCCAGGTGGTGCCGAATGGACAGAATTTTGGAGAGAGGCAGGTTTTCTGCCATTTTCCGTTAAACAGGTAAAGGGGTAAAAATGAACTATATCAGACTGAAAAATTTAAAAGTGCGGACAAAGCTCATGCTTCTGGGAGCGATCAGCATTGCAGGCGTTCTCATTCTGGGAATACAGGCGTCGGTTGCCACCAGCAGAATCAAACAGATTAATACGGACATTTCCCAGTACTGGCTTCCGTCCGTCGTCATCCTGGAAGATCTGAACACAAAGACGTCCGATTACCGTATACAGGAGTATTCCTATGTTATGTCAGATTCTGAGGAAGAAAGACGGAATCTGGAGGAAGAACTGCATGTTCTGAGAGAAGAAATCTGGACGGGAATCGGCGATTATAAGGTACATGCTGCAGATAAGCCGACAAGAGCGCTGATCGATCAGGCAGAGGAGATCTGGAAGGAATACATGGACTGCAGTGAAACGATGCTGGCCGTGAGCAGGGCTAATCGCCATGATCCTCAGATTAAAGCACTGTTTGAAGAATCGCATGACATGTTTAAGGAAGGAAGCGACCTGTTCCTGGATATCGTAGAATACAATGAAAAAGAGGCTGCGAGAGCAGGAATACAGGACGAGAACACGTACGTACGGTATATGGTTGGAAAAATCATTATTCTCCTTTTAATCACATTGATGATTGTAGGACTGGATATTCATCTGATGCGTCTGATCGGAAAGCCGATCAGTGATATTACGGAAGGAATCTGGAAGGTATCCAACGGCGATTTAAGAGTGCATATAGACTATGATTCCATGGATGAAATCGGTACGATGGCAAAGGGACTGAACGATCTGGTATGGCGTCTGAATACGATGATCAGCGATGAAAAGCAGATGTTTGACGACATTGGAGACGGAGAATTCAAGATCAAAGCTCAGACTCCCCAGGTGTACAGAGGAGATTTTTCCGCCGTTCTGTATGAGATCACCGGCATGGCAAAACGGCTGGAGGAACGATGCAGAGACGGGAAATCGGGACAGGAAGGAAAAAATAAAGAACAGAAAAATAAAGAACAGAAAAACAACGAGAAATAGCGATGCCCGGAGAAACTCCGGAACTGTTTGCTGAGGATGTTGCAAAAAGGAATAGAGTATTGCCGCCGATACCAGATGTAGTAATTGGGCCATTGCCTGGGACGAAATCTGGTATCGGCGGCAATGCGGATTCGACTTTTGCAACACCCTTTTTTTCTGCTTTTATTTATCAGCTGTTAATGCAGTCTTTATAAATGACGCCGTTCTTCATTACCAATACAGGGCTGCTCAGCGTCTCCAGATTTTGATATGGATTGCATTTTAGTGCAACGATGCTGGCTTTTCGTCCTTTATCAAGACTGCCGATCAAATGCTCCATGCCGCACAGACAAGCACCATAATAGGTAATACCTTTCAGGCTCTCTCTTACAGAGGCGCCGCATTCATGTGCGTAAATAGCTTCCTTGTAGAGAAAGGTATGGAAGGCATCCGTGCCAAGAGCAAATTTTATGCCGCTTTTCAAGATGGTTGACATACGCTCCCGTACCCGTTCTCTGTTTCGACGTACGTTGGCAACCTTGGACGGAGGACAGAATGCCTCTCGCTTTGGATCAAGAAAGTTGCCTGCCGTAAGAATGGCCCATCGATCATTTTTAATTAAAAGTTCCAGTTCATCGTCGGAAATACAGTAGAGGTGATCAAAGGCGTGTATTCCTGCTTTGATTCCCTGTTTTAAACCTTCGCCGCCGATGCAGTGCGCAGAGACCGGAAGGCCGAGCCTGGCGCCTTCTTCTACTACTGTCTTCATCTCATCATAGGAGATAAAATATGGAGCATTTCCCTTCAGTGGCGGAGCGCCGGCTGTAATGAAAACTTTTAGATGATCACAGCCATGAAGCATATTTTCCCTGGCCGTGCGGCGAAACTCTTCCGGACCTGTGTGAGGAAGGCCTACGAAGCCATGTCCATGCAGTCCACGCATTCCGATACCGCAAGTATATAGATCAGGTCCGAACACATGATTCTTTTCAATTTCTTCCTTTAAGGTTGTGTCAATAAAATCTCTGTCTCCCATACAGCGTGCAAAAGTAACTCCGGACATTAAGTCATCATGCAGGGAATTGAGAGCCAGTACGGATAAGCGGCAAGTACTGTCATTCATCATCTGATGATGACCTGGAAGTCTTGCGTCCAGAGAAAGGTGATTGTGACTTTCAATAAATCCCGGCATCAGTGTAACATTACCCAGATGATGGATATCAGCCGTTTCTCCATATTTTTGAACTGCAGCGCCTGTAGGAAGAATTTCTTTAATCAGATCGTTTTCAATTACAATGCAGGAATTATGTGTTTCAGCCAGGTCCTTTCCTGCCAATAAGGTGTCGGCTGTAAGTATCGTGTAGTCGGCCAAGTGAATCAGCTCCTTTTCATATGGATTAGTCGTTGAAATAAGGTACGGGCAAATGGAAACGCAATCGACACGCATGCCAGGATAAAAAAGCAAACAGTCATGGGCCGTTTAAAAATCATCCAGATACTGTCATACATTGTCATGGTAAGTGTGAGATTCTTTTCCAGCATTTTGCCAAGGAGAAGCGACAGGGCAACCGGAGACATGGAATATCCGTGCTTCAGAAGAATATAGCCGATGATGCCTGACAGAAACATGGTTCCCACGTCGATCATATTTTGATTGATGGAAAAGGCGCCGACTACCGCCAGCACGACGATCATCACAGCAAGGATTTTCTGCGGTATCCGCAATATATGTTTAGAGAATCTGCAGAAGCATAACCCGACGGCAAGAAGCATGAGATTAATGACAGCAAATCCGACAACGACCGTATAAATATCTTCTCCATTCGTTATAAACAGCGTCGGTCCCGGACGAAGGCCATGAAGAATCATTGCGCCTAAGAATATTGCAGCAGGGGCGCTTCCGGGGATTCCTAACGTGATGAGTGGAATCAGAGAACCGCCGGTAACGGCATTGTTGGCTGATTCGGAAGCGATAATTCCCTCAACACTTCCATTTCCAAATAACTCCGGACGTTCGATGCTTTCTTAGCTTCGTTATAGGAAACGAAAGCCGCCACGTCTGGCCCTGCGGCAGGAACGATGCCAATACCAATTCCAATTAAGATCGAACGTATGAAATTAGAGGTATTAGAAAGCAGATCATGAATGTGCAAATGCATACTTCCAATGTGGGCAAACGGCAGGCTGGAACTTTCTTTTTCGAGAAGCATATGAAAGACCTGAGGGATCGAGTAGATGCCGATCATAACAGGTACAGTAGAGAGCCCGCTGATTAAGGCAGGATTTCCAAAAGTAAAGCGTGGATATCCTTCTAAGGGATCCTGACCCATGGTACCGACCAAGAGACTTAAAAAGCAGATGAGCAGACCTTTTGCCATATTGCCTTCAGACAGCATACTAACAACACTCAATCCAAATAATGCAATCATAACGCTTTCAGGAGCCCCTACTTTCATAGCGATCGCAGCTAGAAGAGGAGCACACAGAAGCAGTGCAACCGCACTCCAAAAACCACCCAATGCTGATGAGAACGTACATAAGCCAAGCGCTGTTCCGGCTTCTCCTCGAACGGTCAGAGCATGGCCTTCCATAGCAGTCGGAGCAGAAGCGGGAGTACCTGGAATACCGACCAGAATTGCAGGAATGGACCCGCCGTAAACACCGCCGCAGTAGACACCGCTTAACATAAGCAGAGCCGCCTGCGGTTCCATTACGTAAGAAAAAGGGACCATAACAGCTACGGCCATAGTTGCGCTGAATCCAGGAAGTGCGCCAAAAAGAGTGCCGACACTTAGACCGAGAAGGCTGAAAAGCAGATTCATCGGCTGTAGGGTATTTAATAAACCAGTTAAAATATTCTGCAGCATGTTGTTTCTCTCCTTTCTGCTGCTATCGGAAAATACTGCCGGCGGGCAGAAATACCACAAGCACGTAAGTAAACAGGGCATAAACAGAGGCAGTCATCAGGGCCGGGAATATCAGCAGTATTTTGACGGAGCGGAAGCCGGCTGTAAACAGCATAATAATCAGAAACAGCAGTGTGGTCAGAAGATAACCGGTAATCGGGATCAGAAAGATGTAAGCGCCGCAGAGGAGAATGTACAGAGAGCTGTGCAGGAGCAGGGAGCAAAACGCCCGGGAATCGCAGTATTCGCTGCACTTCCTGCTGTTCTTGACATTCTGAATAAAGACAACGGTGTTTAAAAATACAGATCCCCACAAAAGACAACGAGGATACCATGCGGCTGTATCGGGCATCTGAAAAAGCTGGAAGGCAAATGCACCCAAAAAACAGTAAATAACCAATGATACTATGAGATCAGTTGTGCATTTCTTTAATTGTAAAACATTCAATCTATCACACCTCCATGTAAAGTTAAAGGCTTTCATTTTCAATCATTTCTCTATAAATCTGATGATCTTCTAGAAAGAACTCTTTGAATTCTCTGTAATTCTGGAAATCGGTGTTAATGCCAAGCTCTAACGCTTTTTTCTGATATTCCGGATCGCTGCATGCCTGTTCAAATGCGGAAGATAAAGCGGCTACAATCTTTTCATCCATACCTTTGGGTCCTACAATCCCACGCCAGACATACCAGCTGAAATCGCTGCCGGTCAGTTCAGCAACCGTAGGAATTTCGGGCAGGAGTTCCATTCGCGAGCTGCTGGTGACGGCCAGGGGAACCACATTGTCTGATTCAATCTGAGCAATCCCTTCCGTATAGAAGGGGCCGGAACACATGCAGTCGCCGCTGGCTACGGCATTAGCTGCCAGAATACCGCTGTCATAAACCATACGCTTGAATTTCAAATCAAATTTTCGTTCCAGCTGAATTCGAAGAAATTCCCCGTTTCCCCATGTTCCGGCCAGGCCGATTGTAACCTTTTCCGGTTCTGACTGAGTCTTGCTTATAAATTCGTCAAAATTGGTGATTCCCATGGATTTTGAAGCAATCAAAATATTTGGGTCAGAGGCATATTTGACGATCGGCGTATAATCGCCAACGGATGCTGCGACGCCTTCCAGTAGGATATCGTTGTTTGATTTACCTGGAGAAATATAGGCAATTGTATAGCCGTCAGGTGCAGATGACACGAGCTGATTCAGCCCGACACTCCCTCCGCCTCCCGTAATGTTTTGAATTACAATATTTTGTCCAAGGTATTTTTCTGCATAGGAAGCCAGTGTCCTGCAGGAGACATCGGCCCCGCCTCCAGCGCCGGCAAATACGATCAGAGTAATCGGTTTTTCAGGTTTCCATATACCGGATCCGTCGGGATTGGAAACGGAGGTTTGATCGGAAGGGACGGGTACAGATCCTTTGGAACTGCATGCGGCAAGACTTAGGGCGGTAATTGTACAAAGTGCGGTGAACAGATGTTTTTTCATAGATAAACCTCTCCTTTTTATATTTGATGATTGACCAGTCTATTTATTTATAAAGCAATTCATATGCCAGGCAATCAGTCGTTTATGGTTAAATTTAAAAAAGAGATTGGGACCGTACGAAGTAACGGCAAGTCAGAGTCTGATCTTCAAAATAATTTCCAGAATGTTCCATATAACATAAAAAACGCAGGCTCCGAGGAGGAGACCTGCGTTTTAAAAATAAAACTTGATGGCTGAAATGTTTCAAAAATAAAACTATTTATTCGATGTTGTATTCTTTCATTTTTCGCCATAATGTGCTTTTTGACCATCCGAGCAGCGTGGCGGCTTGTTTCCTGCTTCCAGAAGCCGCTTTCAGAGCGGTACAGATCATCTGTTTTTCCGCATTGCTGACGGTAAGTGAGAGGGAAGAACTGGATTCGTCTAAATGTTCATCGTAGTTTTTTGTAAGTAGCATTTTTTTTACGAGATCCGGCCCGGCTGTCGCTGTGTCACAAAGCACGCACAGACGTTCGCAGAAGTTTCTTAGTTCCCGTATATTTCCGGGCCATGTGTACTGCAGGAGAGCGGAAGCGCCTTTTGGGGAAATCGATTTCAGAGGATAACAAAATCCAAAATCGTGCTTTTTAATGATATAATCAGCTAAAATCAGACAATCACTTTTTCTGCTCCTGAGAGGCGGAATTTCCAAGCGAAGGACGTCCAGGCGATAGAGCAGATCATTACGGAATTCTCCCGCTTCGACTTTGCTAATCAGATTTTTGTTAGAAGCGGCAATGACTCTTACGTCGATCGAGGTTACGCGGTCATGGCCGAGGCGGATGATTTCTCTCTCCTGGATGACGCGCAGAAGCCTGCCCTGAATTTTAGATGAGATGTCTGATATCTCATCGAGAAAGATGGTCCCCTTGTGGGCCAGCTCAAATAGACCTGCCTTTCCGCCCTTGGCGGCCCCTGTAAAGGCGCCGTCTACATACCCGAACAATTCGCTTTCCAGGAGATTTTCCGGCAGAGCGGCACAGTTGACGGCAACAAAAGGGCCATCTCTCCGTGCGCTGGCATTATGTATGCTCTGGGCAAACATTTCCTTCCCCGTTCCAGTTTCACCAAGTATCAGAATATTGGAACTAACTGAGCTGTAGCGCCTGGCCGTCCGGACAATTTCCTCCATCTCCGAACATTGATAAATGATGTCCTCAAAGGAGTACTTTGTAAAAAATCCCTTTTCGTGAGTTTTATTGCGGATTTTGCCCTCAATTTCCTGAATAACTGCGGCCTTTTGAAAGGTTGCAACTATGCCTGCAGGCTCTGGGCCGGATAATACGGGAACTGCATTGACTGTGAGCAGCACCCCTTTTATCCGGATAAGCTCTTCCGACATCGGCCGTCCGGACTGGATCTCTTTATAGTCAATTCCTTCAAAGAGTTCCTGAAAGGTATAACGCCGGGAGGGGGAGAGTTCAAAGAATTCCTGTGCATACCTGTTGACAAGAGTGACAATTCCTTCCGCATCCGTTGAAATGATTCCCTCAAAGGAATAGTCCATAATATTGCGAAGGCGTTCATTCTTTTTGTGTTCCTGACGCTTGATTTCAACGATCCGTACGGCTTCGTCCAGAGCTCTGGAAATGTCTGATTTGCTGGATTCAATCAGGCACCCTGGAATATTATGTGCATTTGCATATTCCAGAACGGTGGACCCGCCAGCCACGGCTTCAATCCCCTGCAACTTTAGGTGCTCGATCTGAGCAGGGATACTTTCGGGATTTCGTATTTCCATAAATATGATCTTCTGGGTAAAGATATCGATCAGTTTTTCTGCTTCTTTCATGGCATTCGGCAGAGAAAAGACAGCAATACTTTTCGGATGGTATTGTTCAATACAGGAATTGATAGCGATCACTACATCATAGCCGCTTATAGGAATTTCTACCGTTGTTATACCGGAACGGATCAGGGACTGAGCCGAATACATCCTGGCAATTACAACATCCGTATCTTTGCGGAATCTGTAATGCAGCGGTTTGCCTTCATAGACACTTCTTTTTGCCTGTGAATCAATCATTTCCAGAGAAATCTCCCTGCTATTGGGATGTTCTGCAAGAACCTCTTCCACCACGGATGTCACCCAGTCATAGGGTTTGATTAAAACGATATTTATCATTTGAACACCTCCATACGAACGTCTGATGCAAAGTTGTCATTAAAACATAAGCCGACAGTTCCTATACGAGTCTAATTATAACATATCTGAGTTAATTGTTGAAATTATGAGATATGAAATAAGTTTCAGATACTCTTTTGCATAAAAACATGATAAAATATGGTCTGGACACAAGGTTTTGTAGAAAAATCGGGACAGGAAGGAATGACAGAAGAAAATGGTAGTGGAAAAATGGATGGTTCAGACAAAGAAGGCTGATTTTAATGAGATTGCAAGGAAGTTTTCAATCAGTCCTGTTACGGCCAGAATTATGAGAAACAGAGATGTGACGGGAGAAGAGGCCATCCGCAAATACCTCTATGGGACGCCGGAAGATCTCTGTGAACCGCGCCTTTTAAAGGACATGGACAAGGCAGTGGGACTTATACTGGATAAAGTGCAGGGCAGTAAGAAGATCCGCATAATTGGAGATTATGATATCGACGGCGTCTGCTCTACATATATATTATACAAGGCTCTGAAACGTGCAGGCGCTCTTGTGGATTATGAGATACCGGACAGAATTAAAGACGGCTATGGAATTAACGAAATGATAATTGAGGCGGCGGCAGCCGACGGTATTGATACGATTATCACATGTGACAACGGCATTGCGGCGGTCAAAGAGATAGCTCTGGCAAAGGAGCTGGGGATGACCGTTGTAATTACGGACCATCACGAAGTACTTTGTGTAGACGGAGAGGAGATCGTTCCTCCGGCGGATGCAGTAATAGATCCAAAGCAGGCGGAATGCCGGTATCCGAATCCTGAAATCTGCGGTGCAGTTGTGGCGTGGAAATTTGTGAAAGTGCTGTATGAATCCTGCGGTATTCCGCGTCAGGAATGGGAGGAAATGATTGAATTTGCTGCTGTCGCCACTGTGGGAGATGTCATGCGCCTCCAGGATGAAAACAGGATTATTGTAAAATACGGGCTGAAAAAGATTGCGACGACATCGAATAAGGGCCTGAAAAAACTGGTGGAAAAGAATAATCTGGATATTGAAAGTCTGTCTGCATACCATATAGGTTTTGTCATTGGACCTTGTCTGAATGCCGGCGGAAGGCTCCAGACGGCGAAGGTCGCCCTGTCTCTGCTCCTTACGGACGATGAGGCTGAGGCGGACAGGCTGGCGGAAGAGCTGAAAGAGCTGAATGATATGCGCAAGGAGATGACTCAGAAGGGAACAAAGGAGGCGGAAGAGCTCGTAGAACGCTTTTACAGGGACGATAAGGTGCTGGTGGTATATTTGCCGGATTGCCACGAATCACTGGCTGGAATCATCGCTGGGAGGCTCAGGGAGCATTATCAGAAGCCTTCCCTTGTACTGACGAAAGCGGAGCAGGGCGCAAAAGGGTCAGGCAGGTCAATCGAAGCGTATCACATGTTCAATGGGCTGGTGGAAGTCAGAGATCTGCTTACGAAATTCGGCGGTCATCCGATGGCGGCCGGTTTTTCCCTGAACGAAACAAATATTGACGAATTCCGCCGGAGGCTGAACGAGAATGCGAGGCTTACAGAGGAAGATTTTGTGAATAAAATATGGATTGATGTACCCATGCCTCTGGATTATATTTCAGAAGAACTTATTTTGGAGCTGGAGAAGCTGGAGCCGTTTGGACAGGGGAATGAAAAGCCCCAGTTTGCACAGAAAAATCTCTCTGTCAGAAACAGCCGCGTCATGGGAAAGAACAGGAACGTGGTGAGACTATCTCTTGTTACGGAAAACGGTTTTCCAATGGACGGGCTGTGGTTTGGAGACGGGGAAGCTTTTGTCAAGGAACTGGCCGGTCACCGGACCATGGATGCCGTATACTACCCTGGAATTAACGAATATAACGGCAGCAGAACACTGCAGGTCGTGATAAAAAATTATCAATTAAGGTAAAGTGTTGAAGTGTGAAAAGAAATAGGGTATATTAAAAATAGTGACGCGCCGGAAAAGCGCGGAACTATTTGCTACGGCTTGACCGCGAGGTCAAGGCGGTTCCCATACGTTTTATGGAGCGAGGAACGAGCGAAGTAAAAAAAGTGACGCGCCGGAAAAGCGCGGAACGAAAATCACATTCAGGAGGGACATGGTATCATGGTGAAAGAAGTTATGGATATGATTGCAGATTATGACAGTGAAGTCGGAGCGGCAATCAAGGCAGAATATGCACGACAGAAAAGAAATCTGGAACTGATTGCGTCAGAAAATATCGTTTCTGAGCCGGTTATGATGGCTATGGGAACTGTTCTTACCAACAAGTATGCGGAAGGATATCCGGGTAAGAGATATTACGGCGGCTGCGAGCACGTAGACGTGGCAGAGACGATTGCCATTGAGAGAGCTAAAAAGCTGTTCGGCTGTGATTATGCAAATGTACAGCCTCATGCCGGAGCCCAGGCGAACATGGCTGTATTTATTGCCATGCTGAAACCAGGCGATACGGTTATGGGTATGAACCTAGACCACGGCGGCCATCTGACACATGGAAGCCCAGTAAACTTCTCCGGACTTTATTTCAATATCGTGTCCTATGGTGTAAATGACGAAGGCTTTATCGATTATGACGAAGTGGAAAAGATCGCTCTGGAGAAAAAGCCAAAGCTGATTATTGCAGGAGCAAGTGCTTACGCTCGTGTGATTGATTTTAAGAGATTCCGTGAGATTGCTGATAAGGCAGGTGCATATCTGATGGTGGATATGGCGCATATCGCCGGTCTGGTAGCAGCCGGCCTTCATCCGAGCCCAATTCCATATGCAGATGTGGTTACTACGACGACTCACAAGACCTTAAGAGGACCAAGAGGCGGAATGATTCTTGCGAATAAAGAGGCGGCAGAGAAGTTCAACTTTAATAAGGCCATTTTCCCAGGCAGCCAGGGTGGTCCGCTGGAGCACGTTATTGCAGCCAAGGCCGTCTGCTTCGGAGAGGCATTAAAGCCGGAATTTAAAGAATACCAGAGCCAGGTGAAGAAGAATGCGGCAGCGCTGGCGGCAGCTCTTGAGAAGCAGGGATTCAAGATTCTCACAGGCGGTACGGACAACCATCTGATGCTTGTTGATCTGAGAGGTATGGATATTTCCGGAAAAGAACTGCAGAACCGCTGTGATGAAGTTTATATTACTCTTAATAAGAATACGGTTCCAAACGATCCGAGAAGTCCGTTCGTAACGTCAGGCGTGCGTATCGGTACGCCGGCCGTTACATCAAGAGGTCTGAAAGAAGAGGATATGGAGAAAATTGCAGAGCTGATCTGGCTTGCTGCCACTGATTTTGAAGCGAAAGCAGATTATATCCGTGCAGAGGTAACAAAGATCTGCGAGAAATACCCGATTTACGAATAAATAGTAGGACAGATATGCCTTTGGTGTCAGACATTGTTTTAAGATGGCAGCCAGGTTACCACTGAATCTGGTATGAGGGCTATAAAAGAATAGTTATGCGTCTGAAAAAAAGCAGCTATTATCGACAGATTATTTCTAAACCAGTTATATGGGGACTTGATTTATTCAAGTCCCCATATTTTATTTGACAATTACACTAACGGTAGGAAATCATTCATATTTATCTTTAAATTTGATATTTAATAATAGGACAGAGATTACGATTAAAAATATTCCTGCCAAGTTTTTAAATGTAAAGGTTTCTTTAAATATTGCAGAACCGATTAGCGAAGCTACCAAAGGTTCGATAAATGCAAGAATAGAGGCTTTTCCAGTTTCCATATATTGCAGTCCTTTTGTATATAATAAAAATGGAATTGCAGTGGATATAATACCTAGAGAGAGTAGGTTATATAGTATCTGATGATTTCCTTTTATTAAGTTTATGCATGAATTTATGTTTGCAGCAGGTAAAATACATATGGAAGCAAAAATAAAAGTGTAAACATTGACCGTTATAGGGGAATACTTTTTTAGGATCATATGACTTAGGATAGTGAATAAAGAATAACCGATTCCTGATCCTATACCTGTAATTACAGCAAGCATCTGGACGGTACTGCTATGCATATGATCTAAGCCTGCAATTAATACACACCCAGTAAAAGATAATAGGATAGATAATATTTTATATCGAGTTAACGGCTCATGAAATAAAAAATACGAAATAATTACAGTAAAATATGGAGCAGTATACAATAAAATAGATGCGACTGATAATGTTGATAATTGAATGGTAATAAAATAGCAAATATTAAAAAAGATAATGCTAAATATACCAGTACCGATAAAATAACCTGTGTCCCTTAATCTGATATCAAGCTTGTGTTTGTCAAAAAACAGGGTGAAAAACAGCAAGAAGAGGGCGGAAATAACACATCGCGCTGCTGTAAGCTGTATTGCGGTGAAGCCTTCAGAATATAAAGGCCTTGTAAATAGTCCAATTATACCCCACAAGATAGAAGCTGCAATAATCATAATTGTTGATTTAATATGATTTAAATCTTTAGAATAATATTTTGAGTTCATACAATACTCCCTATTTATTGTGTTAGTAGCCTGTTAATATAAGTATATAGTAGAGAATGTTTTTAGTAAAACGACATTTGTTAATATAGAACGTGACAATTTTTCACATAAGGAGGAGCTCAAATGGATTTAAAAAAATGTGAAGTTCTGCTTAAGGCAGTTGATTATGGCAGCTTTTCAAAAGTAGCAGACGAACTGGGGTATACACCATCGGCAATAAGCCACATGATGAATAGTCTGGACCGAGAAGTTGGATTTCAGCTGCTTGTACGCGGCCATTCAGGGGTTAAGCCTACGGATAATTGTGTTAAAATATTGCCTATTTTGCGTGAATTGATAAAATGGGATAATCAACTTGAACAGGTTGTTTCAGAAATCTGTGGTTTAGAGACAGGCACTGTGACAATCGGTACATATGCAAGCATATCCATTCACTGGCTTCCAAGAATTATAAAAGCATTTCAGGCCGATTATCCTCATATCAAGATACGGACAATGGAAGGTGTGCGGCAGGAGTTGGAGACTTGGTTAGATGAAAATCGCGTGGATTTTTGTGTTTATAGTTATCAGCCTCAGATCAAAAGAGATTGGATACCATTGAAAGATGATCCAATGCTTGCCGTGCTTCCGCCTGATCATCCGTATGCAAATAAGAAGTCATATCCAATAAGCGCATGTGAAGGAGAGCCTTTTATAATGCCTGCATTGGGGCAGGACTATGATACGGCTCAATTACTTCGGGAAGCGCGTGTGACACCGGATATAAGTTTTTCGACGATGGATAATTATTCGACTATTTCAATGATAGAATGTGGGTTAGGAATCAGTATCATGAATGAACTAATTACAAAAGGAATGGTTTCTAATGTTGTAAAAAAGCCATTAGATCCGCCAAGATATATAACAATGAGTATAGCTCTACCATCCCTGGAAAAAGCTTCGCCTGCTGCTCGAAAGTTTATTGATTACGTAAAAAAAATGATAGTTGAGATATAGTAGAAAGTCTGGAACTAATACAAAATGTAGAGGTTTCAGACTTGATTTTTTTTCATGATGTAAGTGAAAAACTGTCGCTTTATTATAAACATGCCCATTGTTATAATGAAATTGTTAACGAGAATGTCAGAAAAGGAGGGGGATACTATGGAAGTAACAGAGGATCGGTTATATGATGAATCAATAATTATCGATACCTGTGCGCCGCTTGCAACGGTTGGAGATAAATATAGACATTTCATCAATGGCCGCTTAACTGCAATCGGCGCCACTATTTTTCCTGTGACAGGTTATTTACCAGAAACAATCAAAGGAATAGCTGAATGGTATGACCGGATCAACAAGGATGAACGCTTGCTGCAGGTGCTTAAAGTGGATGACATCTATAAGGCAAAAAAAGAAAAAAAGCTGGGAATAATTTTTTCATTTCAGGGGACCAATCATATTCAGTCCGATATAAGCCTTTTAGAGATCTATTACCGTCTCGGGCTGCGTCAGATACTTTTATGCTATAACAAAAAAAATGCAGTAGGAGATGGATGCGAAGAACCTTCGAATGGAGGCCTTAGTATTTTTGGCGAGAAGGTAATTAAGGAAATGAACCGTTTGGGAATTGTTGTAGACCTTGCTCACACTGGGTATAGAACAACGATGGAAGCTATGGAAGTGTCGGATAAACCGTGTATTTTCAGTCACGGAAATCCTTATAATGTTCATCATTCACCAAGAAATCTAAAGGATGAACAGGTTATCAAAATTGCTAAAATGGGAGGCGTAATTGGTATAAACGGTTTTCCGACATTTGTGTCAGACAGCCGTCAGCCCGACATAAATCAACTGATCGACCATATTGATTATTATACAAAATTAATAGGTATCGATCATATTTGTATAGGGCTGGATTATTGCGAATCGATGGCGGGAGTAATTCCTGACGATGTAGCCATGAAAGAATATACATACAGGATAGAAACCGGACAATGGTCGCCCAAGACATATCCGCCGCCGCCGTATCATTTTCCGAAAGAAATTGAAATCCCTGATATGATGCCCAATATCGTACCTGCATTAAAGGCAAGGGGTTACGCTGACAGTGACATTAAGAAAATTCTTGGTGAAAACTATATTAGAGTCTTAAATGAAGTCTGGTGATAATCACAAGGAGGGGCTGTATGGATAAATTACCGTTTGAGGTTGACAATCGTTTTAAAATCTGTAAAAAAGAAATGATTATTGCATTCCTTTTTCAAATAGCATACACAGTTACAATGTTTATAATTGCGTATGGTTTTGGAGGGAAGCCGTTGTCCGAGTATCGTTTTATAATGGGTTTTCCAAGCTGGTTTTTTGCGCTGCTTGTTACAGTTGCTGTATTTTTTGTGTTGCTGGCATTTTTGTGCTTTAAATATTTTAAGAACATGAGTATTGATGCATATGTTGACGAGGAGGAGAGGGAATGAATATTATTTCAGGAAAAATAAAAATGATAGTCACGATTACATTTGTTGTCTATACGATTTTTCTGATTGCCATTGCTTTTCTTTCAGGAAAGAGTATGTCGAAAATATCAAGTAAAAATTATGTGGATGAATTTTTTACCGGAGGCCGTAAGACTGGCGTCTTAATGTTGGCATTTATCACTGCTGCCGGAATCTGCAGCGGAGGAACATTTATTGGTGGTCCTGGAATGGATAATGCCCGTGGTATAAGTTATTCATTAATGAATTTTTTTAGCTTCGTGTTTATAGGTGTTAACACAATTGGAACTGTAGGGAAAAAGTTAGGTATAATTGCCAGAAGAATCAATGCAGATACTTATATGGATGTTTTCATGGCAAGATATAATAACAATAAGATTATTTTGAGTATTGGTTCATTTGCGATTGTGATATTCCTTCTTTGCTATTGCTCATCTCAATTTATAGGCGGCGCCAGAATGCTGGAAGTTATCACCGGTTTGGATTATAAGGTGGCAATAATTCTGTTTGCTGTGGTAGTTATAGCATATTCGACGTTAGGGGGGATACGTGGAGCCGGCCTTGCTTCAATTTTACAGGGAACAGTTATGACGATTGGAGCACTTGCCCTGGGAATCGGAGCCGTACATTATGCGGGAGGAATGGAATCTATATTCCGGAGCCTTGAGGCTTTTGATCCGACGTTTGTAAATCCAACAACTGACAGCATGTGGTGGATGCTGTCTCTGTGGGTAATGTTTGGAATTATTTATCTGGCAATGCCGCATGGGGCTTTAGGGTGTTTAACATATAAGGATACAAAAACACTGCACAGAGCTATATTTGTTGCCTGCGTATGTACCCCAATCTGGTCTATTTCCATGAACTTTTCCGGTTTGGCATCCGTCGGAATTTTTGGAGCATTAGACGTTGCGGACCATACCACTCCTTTGATGGCGGCAACTGTTTTGCATCCGGTTCTGGCGGGCTTAACAATTTCAGGCGCCTGTGCGGCGGCACAGTCAACCATTGCAGCTATGCTACTGGCAATCAGTGTACAATCGTCAAAAATCTTTATAAGAAATTACGCCCTTCTGCTGCTCCGAATACTCAAAAAAGTATAACGATATTAGTTACACTAATATGTGGAATTATAGTATTTGTAATGGCATTAAACCCGCCAAGTCAATTGGAATGGATAATAATGTTCGCGACAGGAGGACTTGCAGCAGGATTTTTCTGGCCCATGTTGTTAGGACTATATTGGACACGTATGAACCAGTGGGGCGCAATTGGCGGGATGATATCAGGTATTATTATTTACATGATAGGAAAAAAGTTTTATACCCCATTGGCAATGGGAATGGACCCGATTATGGTAGGACTAGCTGCCTCTTTAATTGCCTGTATTGTAATTAGTATGTCTACGAAACCATCAGATGAAAGGACACTTAGAATATTCTGGGGTGCAAAACCAATAGAAGACTAAACGGATATATCTGCTGAAGCAGACATCGCCATCCATAAAAGGAAAAATATCCCTGATGGTAATCCGCTTCCCGTTCCTCGTCCAAAGAGAAAAAAATCCCCCATGGTGACTTGGCCACTGCCTCGGAACCATGGGGGATTTTTTTACTTACGCCTCTTTTACATTTTTATGTGCGGTTGAAAGCATAAGCTTGATTCTGTTCAGCTGATTGACCTCGCTTGCGCCGGGATCGTAGTCAACTGCGATAATGTTGGCTGTCGGATAGTGGCGTCGGAGTTCTTTAATCACGCCCTTACCTACGATGTGGTTAGGCAGGCAGCCAAACGGCTGGGTGCAGACAATATTATGTACGCCGCTGTGGATCAGCTCCAGCATTTCACCTGTCAGGAACCATCCTTCACCTGTCTGATTGCCAAGGGAAACGAAATTTTTCGCCATGTCGGCCAGCTGGTCGATGTTGGCCGGTGCGGTAAAATGTCTGCTTGCTTTCAGCTCATTGCGGGACGTTCTGCGGAAGTATTCCAGCAGGGAAATCGCGATGTTGCAGAGCCTTGCTGTCGAGCGCTTCCCGCCCAGATTCTCAGCCTTGAAATTGCTGTTGTAGAAGCTGTATAAAAGAAAGTCCAGAAGATCCGGCACAACGGCTTCGGCACCTTCTGATTCCAGGAGCTCTACAATGTGGTTATTGGCCAGTGGTGAGAATTTGACAAGAATCTCACCAACGACGCCCACCTTAGGCTTCTGAATGTTCTTTCTCGGCAGGTTGTCAAAATCACGGATAATACCGCGTATATTTTTTGAAAATTCCATCATTGCCGGCGCCTTTTTGGAGAGCGACCGTTTACACCGCTCTTTCCATTTTTCATGAAGGGCGTTGGCAGAACCAGGAACGGATTCATACGGTCTTGTCGCATAGAGAACTCTCATAAAGATATCTCCGTATACGACGGCCTGCATGGCTTTCGTCAGCAGGAGCGGCGTAATGGAAAATCCGGAATTCGTTTCCATGCCGTTGGCATTGACTGAAATAACGGGAACCTGAGGCATGCCGGCTTTTTCCAGCGCACGGCGTATGAAGCCTATGTAATTGGAAGCGCGGCAGCCGCCGCCTGTCTGGCTCATGAGAACGGCGGTGTGATCCAGGTCATATTCTCCTGAAAGCAGAGCTTCCATCATCTGTCCGATCACGATTAGGGACGGATAGCAGGCGTCGTTATTTACATATTTAAGCCCGGTATCGATTGCGGAACGGTTGGAATTCTGAAGTACCCTGATATTATAGCCAAAGGTGCGGATCGCCGGTTCCAGAAGTTCAAAATGGATCGGTGACATATCAGGACACAGAAGCGTATACCCTTTGCGCATATCTTTTGTAAATTCCGTACGGTTGTATGCGCTGGAAACAACCTTGTGAGTAAAGTGCTTTTTATCGCGCACACGCAGGGAAGAAATCAGAGAGCGGATACGGATTCTGGCAGCACCCAGGTTATTCACTTCATCGATCTTTAAAACCGTATAGATTTTTCCGGAGGCTGTAAGGATATCATTTACCTGATCCGTAGTGACGGCATCCAGGCCGCAGCCGAAGGAATTCAGCTGAATCATATTCAGGCGGCTGTTATGTTTCACAACATCGGCAGCCCGGTAAAGGCGGCTGTGATACATCCACTGGTCCGTTACGATGAGCGGACGTTCCGGAGTACCCAGATGCGAAACGGCATCTTCCGTAAGGACTGCAAATCCATAGGAAGTAATTAATTCCGGTATGCCGTGATTGATCTCAGGATCGATATGGTAAGGACGGCCTGCGAGGACGATTCCCTGCCGGTTGTTTTCTTCCAGATACTGAAGGACCTCTTCGCCTTTTTTCTGCATATCCATCCGGGAAGCCGTAAGCTCTTCCCACGCTTTGTGGGCAGCCGTTCTGACTTCATCCGATGGGATATCGAATTCCTTAGGGATTTCAATGCATAACTGCCTGGTAAGAATCTCTTCATTTGTAAATGCCATGAAGGGGTTCAGGAAGCGGATATCCTTTTCCTTCAGCTCTTCCATATTGTTTTTGATGTTCTCCGCATAGGAGGTTACCATCGGGCAGTTGTAGTGATTTCCTGCTTCCGGGGTTTCATTCCTTTCATAAGGCACGCACGGATAGAAGATCGTCTTTACTCCCTGGGAGATCAGCCATGAGATATGGCCGTGGACGAGCTTTGCAGGATAGCATTCGGACTCGCTGGGGATGGATTCTATACCCAGCTCGTAAAGCTGCTTCGTGGACTGGGGCGAAAGTACGAGACGGAAGCCCAGTTCTTTAAAGAATACAGCCCAGAACGGGTAATTTTCATACATGTTGAGCACGCGCGGGATACCGATGGTGCCGCGGGCCGCCAGATCCGGTGAAAGGGGATCATAGCCGAACATGCGGTGGTATTTATAGGCGAATAAATTCGGAACATCCTTTGTCAGCTTTTCCTTACCCAGGCCGCGCTCACAGCGGTTTCCGCTGATAAAATGGCGTCCGCCGCTGAACTGGTTGATGGTCAGAACGCAGTGGTTCGTACAGCCCTTACAGCGGGACATGGATGTTGTATATTTCAAACCGAGTATTTTCTCCATAGGAAGCATGGAAGACGGTTTCACTGCAGAATAGCGTTCTCTGGCTATCAGCGCAGCGCCGAACGCTCCCATAATTCCGGCGATGTCAGGACGCACCGCTTCACATTCCGCTATTTTCTCAAAGCTGCGGAGTACGGCGTTATTGTAGAACGTACCGCCCTGAACGACGACGTGCTGACCCAGGTCGGAAGCATTTGTTATTTTAATGACCTTAAATAAAGCATTTTTAATAACGGAATATGCAAGACCTGCCGAAATGTCGGCAACGGAAGCGCCTTCCTTCTGCGCCTGTTTTACGTTGGAATTCATAAAAACGGTGCAGCGGGTTCCGAGGTCAGTGGGATTTTTTGCAAAGAGGGCTTCTTTAGCAAAATCCTCCACACTGTAATTCAAAGATTTAGCAAAGGTTTCAATGAAGGAGCCGCAGCCGGAAGAACATGCTTCGTTTAACTGCACGCTGTCAACAGTGCCGTTCTTGATGCGGATACATTTCATGTCCTGTCCGCCGATATCCAGGATGCAGTCTACATCCGGTTCAAAGAAGGCGGCGGCATAGTAGTGGGAAATCGTCTCGACTTCTCCTTCATCCATCATGAATGCTGCCTTTAAAAGGGCTTCTCCATAACCGGTGGAGCAGGAATAGACGATTTTTGCATTTTCAGGAAGCTGTTCGCTGATTTCCTTCATGGCGCGGATGGCCGTAGCCAGAGGGCTGCCGTTGTTGTTGCTGTAAAAACTGTATAAAAGTGAGCCGTCTTCGCCGACAAGAGCTACCTTTGTAGTGGTGGAACCGGCGTCAATGCCAGGTAACAGTTTCCTTCGTACGTGGATAAATCAGCCTTCTTGACACAGTGGTTTTCATGACGTGAAATAAAACGGCGAAAATCCTCTTCGTCCGTGAAGAGCGGATCCATACGCTTTACTTCAAATTCCATCTGAATTCCATTCTCCAGCCGGTCGATCATCTCTTCAATGGTTAAAGAGCCTTCGCCTTCGCTGTTCATCGCTGAACCGATGGCAGCAAACAGGTGAGAATGTTCAGGAGCGATGATCTGGTCTCCAATCAGGTGGAGCGTACGGATGAAAGCCTGACGCAGTTCAGATAGAAAATGAAGCGGACCGCCCAGGAACGCCACGTTGCCCCGAATCGGCTTGCCGCATGCAAGGCCGCTGATCGTCTGGTTGACGACTGCCTGGAAATAGAGGCAGCCAGGTCTTCCCTCGTTGCGCCTTCGTTAATCAATGGCTGAATATCTGATTTTGCAAATACGCCGCAGCGTGCTGCAATCGGATAGATTGCCTGGTAATTTCTGGCATATTCGTTGAGTCCGGCTGCGTCTGTCTGCAGAAGACTTGCCATCTGATCGATAAAGGAACCGGTTCCTCCGGCACATATGCCGTTCATACGCTGGTCGATACCGCCTGTGAAATAGATTATTTTCGCATCTTCGCCTCCGAGTTCGATTGCAACGTCGGTCTGGGGCGCTTCTGTCTGCAGAGCTGAGGCTACCGCGACTACCTCCTGAACAAACGGAACATGGAGATGCTTTGAAAGAGTAAGGCCGCCGGAACCTGTGATGACAGGACAGAACCCGATAGGACCAAGCTTTTCATACGCCCGTTTCAGAAGGAGAGCCAGCGTGCCCTGAATATTGGCGAAATGGCGCTCATAGTCTGCGAACAGTAATTTCTTTTCTGAATTTAAAATGGCGATTTTTACGGTTGTAGAACCGATGTCGATACCTAATGAATTAAATAAATTGGTCATTCTAATGCGGGAAAATCCCTTCCTCCTTTGTATTAAGAAAGATATGCCGGGTTTTAATTCTCTATGTAAATTAAGTCTTTAAAGAACTATGATACGGGATTCAGTTTAACATAAAAAATAGAAGAATACAATTGGTTAGGTATGTTAAAAAAACGTGAAAAAATGTAGATTTTATGGGAATTATGCGGTAACAGGACGGGTGTAAAAGATGGCGTCGGACGGCCGGAAAAGCGGTGTAAAATATGGGAAAAAGGGCCAGGAATACGTTGACAAACGAACCTGTTGAAACTATAATGATAGTTGTCGCAATGCGGCTTATAATGGTGATGTTTTTTTAACAAAACGAATTCATATTTTAACGGCAGCCTAACGGCGGGCGGCCGGTTATGAGCAGGCAGCAGAGCGTCCGGCATAGAGCCGGCTCTGACTGGGCAGGCTTCCGGCAGGAAGCAGAGAATCTGCAGGAAAGGACAGTGACAGGTATGGATGGTGGCTCGTGTTATCACGCGGAAACTACAGAGGAAGTGCGAAAGCGGATACCTGCGCTGCAGGTTTTCTGTGTACGCAGGTGAATATATGCGTAAGAAAGGAAGATAAGATATGATTCGGATTTTTAGGACAGAAGATGGAATTATCCATCAGACAGATGAGATTGAGAGCGGCTGCTGGATTGCCCTGACAGATCCAACTGCGACGGAGATACTTGAGATTGCGGAACATTTCCACATTGATCCTGACGATCTTCGGGCACCGCTGGATGAGGAAGAGCGTTCCCGTATTGAAACAGAAGATGAATATACGTTGATCGTTGTGGATATACCGTTGATTGAGGAGCGGAACGGAAAAGACTGGTATGAAACGATTCCTATGGGTATCATAACGACAGAGGGCGCACTGATTACGGTCTGCCTGGAAGATACGGCTGTCCTTACTGCATTTATGGATGGACGCGTCAGAGGTTTCCATACCAATATGAGAACCCGGTTTATTCTTCAAATGCTTTATAAGAATGCCTCTCAGTATCTGCAATATCTGAGGATTATTGACAAGAAGAGTGCCGTAATAGAAAAGAAGCTGCATCAGTCCACAAAGAACAGGGAGCTGATTGAGCTGCTGGAACTGGAGAAGAGCCTTGTGTATTTTACCACATCCCTCCGTGCAAACGAAGTGGTGCTGGAGAAACTGTTAAAAAATGAGAAAATAAAGAAGTATCCGGAAGACACCGATCTGCTGGAAGATGTTATCATCGAAAATAAGCAGGCAATTGAGATGGCTAATATTTACAGCGGCATCCTGAGTGGAATGATGGATGCATTTGCTTCCGTTATTTCCAACAACCTGAATATTGTTATGAAATTTCTGGCGACGATCACCATCGTCATGTCCATACCGACTATGGTGGCCAGCTTTTACGGAATGAATGTCAATCCGGCGGGCATGCCGTTTTCCCAAAGTCCGTGGGGATTTGCCATTGTTCTTGTATTTGCGGCGGTGATTTCGCTTCTGGTGGCCTTTATATTCTCAAAAAAAGATTTATTCTAGAGCCTGTTAAAACATGAAAAAAGGATGATAAAATGAGCTTTTTTAGCAAAATGGAACGAAAATTCGGCAGATATGCCATTCCGAACCTGATGAATTATATTGTGGGTATGTACGTAGTCGGAATGGTACTGCAGATGCTGAATCCGTCCTTTTATATTCAGTATCTTGCGCTGGACGCCAGCGCGATTCTGAGGGGGCAGATCTGGAGGATTGTGACGTTTATGATCTGGCCGCCCTTTAATAATCCGGTGTCAAACCTGATTATGATTTATCTGTACTATTCTCTGGGAATGACTCTGGAGAGAGTCTGGGGAGCATTCCGGTTTAATGTGTACTTTTTTATGGGAGTTTTGGGCCATGTGCTGGCGGCGGTCATCGGATTCGTATTCTTCCACCAGCTGTGGTATCTTAACACGGAGTATTTAAATCTTTCTCTGCTTTTTGCATTTGCAGCAACATTTCCTGATCTGCAGTTTATGCTGTACTTTATTATACCGATCAAAGCGAAATGGATTGCGCTGATTTACGGTGTCCTGGCACTTCAGGGTCTCCTTTTGGGAACGGCTGCGACGAGAATCGCAATCGTGCTCTCCCTTCTCAACTTCATCATATTCTGGCTGATGACGAGGAATTACAGCAAGGTGAATCCAAAAGAGATTAAGAGAAAGCGTGAGTTTAAAACGCAGATCAAGATGATGCCTCAGGGGAAGACCCATCACCGCTGCGCTGTCTGCGGAAGAACGGAACTGGATGGGGACGATCTGGAATTTAGATACTGCTCCAAATGCGAGGGCGATTATGAATACTGTCTTGATCATTTATATACGCATAAACATGTGACGAAAGACTCGGCTGATTCCGCTCATGGCGGCAGCGATCAGTCGTCATAAGGAAATAAAAAAAGTTCCGCGCAGGAAAACTGCTCCTGCGTGGAACTTTTTTTGTTGTGTCGCAGTAAAAAAATCACCTGCTCTGCAGGCGGAGGGAATATCTTTAGATAAAAGTAACTCCTGTGCTAAAATAGATGTAGGTCTGCAAACCACAAATAAAAAAGCACAGGAAGTCCTAAAATGGACAATAATAGTTTAGATCATACAAAAGTACAGTTTACAAGGGACTACACAAGGTAACGGTCTGACGGGAGATGTGCCGCCCGTCAGATTTTCCATGTAATGTTTAAGCTGTCGCTTGTGGCGACTATGGTGGTAATCATCAAATCCACCACCCGCCGCTTGTCGTCAAAGGATACGCTGTCCCAAGTGTCGAGATAGCCGGAAATCTGGATAAACTGTTTCGGGCTGATGGCTTTCTCGATCCGCCGCTTGTTAGCGTACTTGCGGAACACATCATAAAGCTGCTGCTCCAATTCCCGGCGTTTCGCCGCTTCCTGTTCCGGCGTGAAAATCGGGGTGAGATTTTCCAGCATGATTTCCTTTCCCTGAAAAGTCACGACCTCTGTTTCTTTTTTATATCTGATACCACTTATAAAATTACCTATCCTTTCTATCATGCGGTTGCCATTTCAATTCCGCCAGTACGTCCGGGGGAATACGCTCCACAAGCCGCTGGATATTATGTAATTCGCTTTCCAGCTTCGCCCGTTCCATCGTGTCTTTCATCTTGCTTCTTTCGTTGGCCTTTGCCCTTGTTTCTAGCTTCTTGTTTTCTTCCAGCAGGTCGGCAATCGTCACCTTGTACTTTTTCAGTTGCCCGGAAAAGTCCTCCATCTGCGGAAACCACTTTTTCAGCAGGACGAGGGCTTCCTCTTTCTTCTTCCAGGCGTTCAACTGGCCGATCCGTCCAGCGCCTTGTCCTGGGGCAGCACCGCCCAGCGAAACCACTTGCAGCAGACGGAATAGGAGATAGTCTGGGGGCAGACACATTCCTACCCATCGTCCAGCAACAGGCAGTTGCCGTTCTCCCAAAAACCGTAAGCTGATAGAGGAAGAAAAACAATGGCTGCCCCGGATTGTCCAGAAATCCGAACTGGCGAAAAGCTATTTGCCGCAGAGAGGTAAGAGAAAATGACAAGTACGCCTTAGGCGTATAAGGCGTACTTTACAAATCGGAAGTTTAGGAGGCAATGAATATGAAAAAGAAAAGCTTAATTATTGCTATTTCTGTATTGGTAATTGCTCTTGTTGCGGTGTTGTTTGTGGTGAACAAGCCTTACAAGCCAACCTCTTTTGTTGTAGATGGAGAGATTTTCTCGGCTACGGTTGAGAATGGAGGCACTTTAATTTTGGATTTGAACAACTCCAATGAAAGCAAAGATTGGTCAATCGTATCAGAACCTGAGACTTTTGCAAGTGATTATCATAACATTACTGAAAACATTGCAGAGTTTCACATAATTGCTTTGAACGATGGCAAAGGTGAAATGATATTTCAATGTACAAACGATGACGGCACTACTGACAAGTACATACTTGTTCTTTCTATTTCACGCCATCAGAAGACCTATCTTCAAATTGATACCGTTTCTTTTACAGAAAACAAATAACTACTTCCCGTTTGTCGGGCAAATTTGTAGTACGTCTTATTGGTATAAGCCGCAATCGCATAATCGGGGAGATAGCAAAGCCAGCCGAGCCAGTCAACGGACAAGATGAACGGCGCTTACAGCGCCGCCGTTGCCTTCGCTGGCGGAAACGGCATTTGAAGCGGCAACGCCGACAGAGCGTATAACACACTACACTTTGCTGCGCAAAGTCGTGTGCCAAAAGGATTTTGCCCCTTTGGTTTCCCCACAACAAAACGGCGCTATGCCACCCTGCCGGGAGCATAGCGCCGTTTGTTGTCAGCAGCCCGTTTCGCGGTCTGCGCGTAGTCTCTTGTAAACTGACCTAAATGGGATTTCAAGTATCATCTGGTTTTTGCACCAAAATATCGGAGGCAGGCAATATATAAAGATATCAAGGCCGATGTAGGCCAAATACTAGGAACCTTATGCCGAAGAAAAGGGATTGAGATAATCGAGGCACAATGCATGCCAGATCATATCCATATGCTGGTAAGCATTCCGCCCAAATATGCAGTGTCCGAGGTGGTGGGATATCTGAAAGGAAAAAGTTCACTCATGATATTCGAATAGCATGCGAATCTAAAGTATAAGTACGGAAACCGTCATTTTTGGTGCTATGGATATTACGTGGACACAGCAGGAAAGAATGTAGCGGCCATAAAGGCATATATACAAAATCAGATAAAGGAAGGCTTGGAATATGACCAGATGTCGTTAGTAGAGTACATTGACCTGTTTACGGGTGAGCCAGTGAAGAAAAACAAGAAGTAAGACTTAAGAGCCAGTAGGGAGTCAAAGCAAACCAGCAAGCCCCCTTAGGGGCTAAGCCGGTGGTCTTAACTACTTAGAAAAGTTCTCCGGGCAGGGTCGCCCTGCGGCGGTAAGGAATAATGTCGCTGAAGTGATCCGCCGCAGGCGGAGAATCCCGCGAGCGGGATTCTTTCAGTGCTGCGGTTTGACCGTATGATCAGGCCGGTTGACGTTTTATCAGGAATTCAGATGAAAGCGCAGTGACTGTTCGGCGGCCTTTTCAAAGGCATAGGAAGCCTTTTCATACATCAGCCGTGCGGAAGTCAGCGGAGAAGCTCCCGGATAAGGCCTTACTTCAAGAGATATGACAGCACGCCCGTCTCGCTGTGGGACGGGAGAAATATAGCCGCAGTCCATCAGAAGCTTAAAATGATAAATGAGTTCCGCCATATCGAACATGCCGTTCGGCACGCCTATGGGGGATGGGTATGGCCGTAAAACTGGCTGGAAGGTTCCAGAACAGCATTGCCATATGGACAACAGCCAGTCCAGTCTCGGAGCTGATTCTTACAGCCTCATCTGCCTGTTCTTCCATAAGGGGAAGATGGGCAAAGTCCAGCATCAGTCTTGCATTGCCGGCGCCGGCTTCCCTGGCTTTTTTAATAAATTCCGCGCATTCCGATGTGGGGCCAAGAAAAAGACGTTTAAAGCGACTGCGTTCAATCGGTTCGATAGCAGTGAGAATTCCATATTTTTCAGCATAGAGGGAAACTTCCATAAAATATTCAAAAAAACGGTCTAGGAGTTCCTCACGGCGTTCCGGGCCTTTGTCAACAGAACCAGTCATTTCCACAATAGAGGAACCGGCTTCTGCGGCAAAATCGATCTGCTCCTTCATGGAAGCGAGCGCGTTAGCTCGAATGGACGCGGTGTCGCTGCACGGATTGAATTCATTATCCAGCTGAAAATAACCGGGAATATTATAGTTCAGTTTTTTGTGATGTCTGGCCATATCATTAATTTCAGCACGCCGCAGGCGTTCGGAATGAGGAAGGAAAGTCTCAAAACGTTCGAATTCCGGAAGATGGCAGCACAATTCAACCGCCTTATAATGAGTGAGTTCATCGTCAAATGAGCCGGGAAAGAGCATGGAAGGGCTGATCCCAAAGCTGACAAAATCTTTTAACTGCATAATAAAACGTTCCTCTCTTTTTTATTATTTCGGTTAAAGCAGAGGCTTTTCTAAATAAAAAAGAGTGGATTTACGTAAAGAAAGAGTATTTGTGTCAGCGTATCACATGTGTATAAAAAAGTCAATTGACCGTGGGAAAAGGAAAAAGTTTTGTGCATTATATATAAAAAACAAACCGTTTTTTTATGCAATATCAAAATTGACAAAAATATACCAGGCAAGTATAATACACACATCGGTTAACGGTTGTACGACAACCTATAAATGATAGGTGTTAAGGTACAACTCTGATAGGTAGAATAAAGTAAGAGGAGGATGTTACATGAGGAAAAGAGGATTTGAAAAGGCAGCAGCAGTCGTTATGGCGGCAGCAGTAATTGCTGTAACGGCAGCAGGATGCGGAAGCGGATCAGCAAAGGAAGAAACGACAAAGACAGCTGAGACTTCTGCAGAGAAAAAGGATGAAACAAAGGCAGAAAACGGCGCAGAACAGGCAAAAGAGGCAAAGGAAAGCGGAGACAGCCAGGATTTAACCCCAATTAATGATTATCCGGCGTCTTCTGTTACGATTACATGTCCGCCGAGCGCAGGCGGCGGTACGGATCTTCTGTTAAGGGCGATGGCTCCTGCTATGGAAGAATATCTGGGAGTTCCTGTATCCGTAGTGAATAAATCAGGCGGTGGCTGCGCCATTGGATTTGCGGCCGGTGCCCAGGATCCGAATGACGGAAGCTGCATCACTGCAGGCGTATCGGAACTGCTTGGCCTTCCATACGTATCTGAAGTAAACTTTACATATGAGAGCTTTGATTCTGTATGCAATTTCAATTCCTGCTATGGGGCGCTTTCTGTAGCGGCAGACGCACCATATAACACGCTGGAAGAATTTGTAGACTACTGTAAGGAAAATCCTGGAAAGGTCCGTATCGGGAATTCCGGTATCGGCGGTGTATGGCATATTTTAGCAGCTTCTTTTGCAGATGAGGCAGGCATTGAAGTCGTGCATGTTCCATTTGACGGCGGCGGACCGGCAGCAGTAGCACTGGCAGGCGGCAATGTGGAAGCCGTTCCGGTAAGTCCACAGGAAGTACAGACATACGTAGATTCCGGCCTTATCAAGGTTCTGGCTACATTCTCTCCAGAGAGACTTCCGGAGCTTCCTGATGTGCCGACTGCAGGGGAATGCGGTTATCCTAACTCTATGATGACTGTTTTCCGCGGATTCCTGGCACCGAAAGGAACACCGGAGGATATCATTAAGAAGCTGGACGCAGCTACCAGATACGCATTGGAAGATGAGAGTGTATGCGAGTTTATGGAAACACAGAACTACACCCATAATTATATGAATGCAGCTGATTTCAAAGCGCTTATGGACCGTGAGGACGGTGTATATTCCGAACAGTCAAGAGCGCTGGGAATTGCCACAAAGTAAATAGTATGTAACTGTTCAGGACGGAGGTTTTGAATAATTGCAGTAATTTTTAATGCAGGATAGAGAGGGTGTTGCAAAAGTAAAGTCAGACATGCCATCGATTCCGGATTTCATTCTGAGGCAGCCGCCGAGTCGTAAAATCTGGTTCGAGGCAGTATGGTTCTTCTCTTTTGCAGCACCCCCTCTGTTTTATCTTAGGAGGTATTGACTATGAAAAAGATTGCAAATGCAATCGCTCTTATCTTTATCGCAGTCAGCGTTTATGCTTTTATAGAAGCCGGAACATTTCCGCCGGGATCAAACGGCGCGCTGGGACCGGGATTTTTCCCAAGAGTTCTGGCTGTACTCGTAATTTTTCTGTCTGTTCTGGAACTGGTTGGCTCCAGAAAAGCAGAAGTTCCTCAGGGACAGGAGGAAGTGCTGCTGTTTAAGAAAGAAAACCTCAGGGTATGGATCGCGGTACTGGCCTGCATCATCTATGTCTGGAGTCTGAAGATTGCCGGATTCATTATTATGACACCTGTTTATTTATTTGCAATGCTCATGTACTTTAAGGTGAAGAACAGGATAGCGGCAGTCGCCGTTCCGATCGGCGTTACTGCAGTTCTTTACTTTGTATTCACAATCCTGCTGAAGGTGAAACTTCCGGCCGGAATCATATTTTAGGAGGTGCAGGAAACATGTTTATGACGGTTCTCGGCAATATTATGAACCCTGCTACGCTGCTGGCAATATTAGGCGGTGTTGCAATGGGAATTTCTTTTGGAGCTATGCCTGGTCTGACTTCCACCATGGGAGTGGCGCTCCTTATGCCTATCACATTTTCCATGAGTCCTCATGTGGGCATGCTTGTACTGATCGGAATTTTCTGCGGTGCAATTTATGGTGGTTCCATAACAGCGATTTTAATTAACACGCCGGGCACACCTTCTGCGGCGGCTACCGTGATTGACGGTTACCAGTTTACCCTCAGAGGCGAAGCGGGAAGAGCGCTTGGCATTTCCACCTTTGCATCCTTCGGCGGAGGAATTATCAGTGGTATTATCCTGATTCTGGTCGCTCCCCAGCTGGCTCAGATCGCCTTGAAATTCAACGCTCCGGAATCTTTTGCACTGGCCTTTTTCGGACTCAGCATTATCGCCAGTATTTCAGGAAAAGACCTGATCAAGGGAGTTATGTCAGGAACACTTGGTCTTCTTTTGTCATTGATCGGTATGGATAATGTGACTGCCTATACCAGATTCTCTTTCGGCTCTACATACCTGATGGGCGGACTGTCCTTTATTCCTGTGCTGGTAGGCCTCTTTGCACTCAGCCAGTGTTTCCTGACGACAGAAGAGATTTTTGTTGAACGGGCAAAGGCGAAGAAGACGAGAAATCCCCTTCCTTCCAAAAAGGATTTCAGGTGTATCCTGCCTACAATCCTGAGGGCCGGCCTTACAGGAACTTTTATCGGCTGCATACCAGGCGCAGGCGGGGATATCAGCGCATTTGTTTCCTATGACATGGAACGCCGCTGTTCCAGACACCCGGAACTGTTCGGAACGGGAATTCCGGAGGGAGTTGCAGCGCCCGAAGCCTCAAATAACGGTACGACGGGAGGCGCACTGATTCCCCTTTTGACTCTTGGAATTCCAGGAGATGCAAATACGGCCGTCATGCTGGGAGCTCTGATGATGCATAATCTGACTCCAGGCCCTCAGCTGTTTCTGACAAAAGCGGCAACAGTCAACACTCTGTTTGCCGGATTTATGGTTGCCAACTGTTTCATGCTCCTTCTGGGACTTCTCGGACAGCCGCTGTTCGTAAAGATCGTTTCTATTCCAAAACGGATTCTGGTACCGGTAATTATCGTACTATGTACGGTTGGTTCCTTTGCAATTAATAACAACTACTATGATGTAGTCGTTATGGTGATCGCAGGGATCGTGGGGTACTTCCTGACGAAGGGAGGATATCCGCTTTCTCCGATCGTACTTGCCCTGATTCTGGGGCCAATGGCGGAAGGGAATTTCAGAAGAAGCCTGGTGATGTCGCAGGGCAGTTATGCAATATTTTTCCAGCGCCCGTTTTCGGCAGCATTTATTATTATTGGAATCATTTCATTGATATGGCCGTTTATCAGACAGCACATGGAGAAGAAAAAACTTCTGAAACAGAAAGCATAAAAAGGACAAAAAGAAAGGACAGAAAAAGAATGAAAATAGTTTTCAGCCACAATATCCCGAAGGAATATTATTCTGATTACGTAAAAAATATGGACGTGAAAGTACCGAAGGAACCGCTGGCATGCTTTACAAGGGAAGAAGCCATGGAAGCCATAGAGGACGCAGACATTTTTATCTGCATTGCGGATTATGTATGCGATGCCCGGCTGATTGACAGCGGCAGAAATCTGAAAATTATCGGCAATATGGGATCGGGATACAACAATGTAGATACGGCTCATGCGAAAGAGAAAGGGATTCATGTTCTGAATGCTCCACGTTCCGTCGTAGAGTCTACGGCGGAAATGGTCATTGCAATAATGATGGGAGCCTGCCGCGGCGTAGTCCAGTATGACAGGGAACTGAGAAGGGATCGCGTCTGCACCAGACAGCTCTTCTTTTACAGGGATATGGTAATGTACGGGAAAACGCTTGGAATTGTGGGATTCGGAAGAATCGGCCAGGCTGTTGCCAGGAGAGCTGCAGCTTTGGGAATGAAAATCATATGCTATGATCCATTCCCGGTTCGCCAGGAAGTACTGGACCAGTATGAGGCAGAATCCGTCGGTCTGGAACAGCTTCTCCATATGGCGGATGTGGTGACCCTGCATATACCATATACAGATGAGACGCATCATTTTATGGATGAAGAAAAGATCGCTATGATGAAAAAGGACGCCTATCTTGTCAATGCGGCCCGTGGTGCAATCGTGGAAGAAAAGGCGCTGGTGAAGGCGCTGAAGAATCATGAAATCAAAGGAGCGGCCCTGGATGTCCATGAATTTGAACCGAACATTTCAGCGGATATCGCAGAACTGCCTAATATCGTAATTACACCCCACTGCTGCACAAATGTTGCAGAAGTCCGTATTGGGATGCTGCATGAACTGCTGGATGGCTGATCTCACTGCTGGAGGGAGGAAACCCATATAATGTCGTCTGCTGAAAAGATACTGGAATTACGGCCAATTAAAAAAGTAAATATTGGTGATCAGGTATATGAGCAGATGAAAGCGCAGATTGTATCAGGTGCCTGGCCGGCAAATGAAAAGATACCGTCAGAAAACCAGTTGATGGAGATTTTTGGAGTCAGCAGGACATCGGTGCGGCAGGCGATCCAGAAGCTGGTGGCGATCGGATATCTTGAGACGAGGAGAGGAGAGGGGTCTTATGTCAGAGATATGGGGCTGGACAGCTATTTCCGGGGAATGATTCCGGCCTCATGCCTGAAAAAAGAAAACCTCATGGAGATTTTTACCTTCCGGACCTTGTTTGAATGTGGTGTGGCTGAAATGGCAGCCAGATATGCGACGGATGAACAGATTAAAAGACTGAGGAATAATTTGGAACGGATGCTCCAGAATACAGGGAAGCTGGACAAATACGTAGAAATTGATTTTGAATTTCATGCCCTTTTAGGGGAGTGTACCTGCAATACTTTGGTGAGAGAGATTTATAAGATTATTGGAGAAATTCTGAAAGTTACCATGGGAAAAATAACGGACGGCATCGGTTATGAACATGGTGTCAAATGTCACAGGCTGATATTGGAAGCGATTGAAAACCACGATCCGGATCAGGCCAGAGAAGTGATGCGCTATCATGTGGATAAAAATACGGAATTGTATTACAGTGATTTGGAGCAGAAGGAATAACGTAAGAAAGACGGCGGAGAAATGTCATCAGCTATGATTTCTCCGCCGTTTAAATTGGTGTTTACTTTTTAATTCCTTTATTGTAGAATTATATAATAATGGAGAAATATCGCTGTCGGAAGGAGGGGAACCTTATCATGTCATCTGCGGACAAAGTGCCGGGGCTGCGGGCTATCAAGAAGGTTAATATTGGAGATCAGGTGTATGATCAGATGAAGGCACAGATTGTATCAGGTGCATGGCCGGCAAATGAAAAAATACCTTCAGAGAATCAACTGATGGAGATTTTCGGAGTCAGCAGGACGACGGTACGGCAGGCGATTCAGAAATTAGTTGCGATCGGCTACCTCGAGACCAGAAGAGGGGAAGGTTCTTATGTAAAGAGCATGGAGCTGGAGAATTATTTTCGGGGAATGATTCCCGCATCCTGCCTGAAAAAAGAAGATTTAAAGGAGATATTTATCTTTCGGACCCTTTTTGAGTGCGGTGTGGCTGAGATGGCGGCACAGTATGCGACAGAGGATCAGATCAAAAGGCTTCAGAATAACTTTGCCAGAATGCTTCAGAACACGGGAAAGCTGGATAAATATATAGACATCGATTTTGAATTTCATGCCCTTTTGGGGGAATGTACCCAGAACGTTCTGGTCAGGGAAATCTATAAAATTATCGGAGAGATCCTCAAGGTTACCATGGGAAAAATTACCGACAGCATTGGCTATGACCACGGCGTCAAGTGCCACCGCCTGATTCTGGAGGCGATTGAAAATCACGATCCCGACCAGGCCAGAAAAGTAATGCGCTATCATGTAGACAAGAATACAGAGCTGTATTACAGCGACCTGGATAAAAAAGAAGAACAGCAGTAACAGAAATATAAAAGAGGGGATGGGTCTGCCGCAAGAGCAGATATCGCGTCCCCTTTTAAATTGGTGTTTACTTTTTATTTCCTTTATTGTACAATAACATGGGATATTAGCGAGAGATGCACCGACGGGCATAGATTCATTTCAGACATTTGGAAGGCTGGTGCATAGAATATCCGAAAGTGTAACCATCGTTCTGGAATTTGAAGTGAAGGTTGTAAAATAAGGAGAAAATGATGAAGAAGACAAAGATTATCTGTACAATGGGCCCGAACACAAACGACAGAGAATTATTAAAAGAACTGGCCTTAAACGGCATGGATATTGCCAGATTTAATTTTTCCCATGGCGATTACGAAGAACATAAATCAAGACTGGAGCTGCTGCAGAGTATCAGAGAAGAACTGGATCTGCCGATCGCTGCGCTGCTTGATACAAAAGGTCCGGAAATCAGAACAGGACTTTTAAAAGACGATAAGAAAGTGACATTAAAAGAAGGACAGACATTTACTCTGACTACCAGAGAAGTGCTTTCCGACGAGAATATTGCATATATCAACTACGACAGGCTTCATGAAGACGTGGCTGCCGGCAACAAGATCCTGATTGATGACGGTCTGATCGAGATGGAGGTTGTAAAGGTTGAGGGTACGGAAATTGTCTGTCGTGTTGAAAACGGCGGCGAATTAGGAGCCAGAAAAGGCGTGAACGTACCGAATGTAAAGATTAAGCTCCCGGCCCTGACAGACAAGGATATCCAGGATATTCTGTTCGGCATTGAGGTGGGATTCGACTTTATCGCGGCTTCCTTCGTGCGCAGCGCAGATGCCATCTATGAGATCAGACAGATTCTGGAAGAACACGGCGCAAGCATGGCGATCATCGCCAAGATCGAAAATGCGGAAGGAATTGAGAACCTGGATGAAATTATCGAGGCTGCTGACGGTATTATGGTAGCCAGAGGCGATATGGGCGTTGAGATCCCGCCGGAAAAAGTTCCCTACATTCAGAAGACGATTATTGAGAAATGTAACAAGGCGTGCAAGAGCGTAATTACAGCGACACAGATGCTGGATTCTATGATCCGCAATCCCCGTCCTACGAGAGCTGAGGTTACGGATGTGGCAAATGCCGTTTATGACGGAACGGACGCCGTTATGCTGTCAGGAGAGACTGCCATGGGCAAGTATCCTGTTGAGGCTGTTAAGATGATGTCACATATTGTGGAAGAGGCAGAATCTCATCTCGATTACAGCGACTACCGCCGCAGAGACAAGATTATGAATCATACCAGCAATATTTCCAAGGCAGTAAGCTATGCAGCTGTTTCTACCGCTCATGACCTTCAGGTAAAGGCAATCGTAACGCCTACGATCAGCGGATTTACCGCCAAGATGCTTTCTAAATGGAGACCTCTGGCGCCGATTATCGGATTGTCTCCAAGTTCATCTACCGTTCGCCAGATGCAGATTTTCTGGGGCGTTATACCGCTTCAGGCCAAGAGAGCCGATTCTACCGACGTTCTCGTTTACTCTTCCATGGAGCTTTTAAAAGAGAAAGGCCTGGTGAAAGAGGGCGATGTAACTGTTGTAACGGCGGGAGTTGTAAGTTATTCAAGGCGTCATGAGCCGGCCAGCGATACAAATATCATGCGCGTTGTTATCGTTGATTGAGATTAAATACATCTATTCAGTCAGGGCGCTGAACTGAGGTACACAGCAGAATAAAATTCCAATAAGAGGAAAAGACTGGACAAAGGGGTCTGTCAGCAGGTATAATATGAAAAATTGCGGAGCGGAAAGGCTCGCAGAAGCTCATGGGATACCGAATGACGGGCCCCGTTTGCCTTAAAAGGACCCGGCACAGCCGGTCAGCAATGAGTGAGGGCGGCGCATCTTCCTGTATGTCCGCCGTTCTGAACAATTATCAAATGATATACGAGAAGGAGATAAGCAGTTATGAAAAAGACCCCTTTTGTCACCCTGGAGCAGCTTCAGGAGATTACGAAATCATACCCAACCCCTTTTTATCTATACGATGAGAAAGGAATACGTGAAAACGCAGAAAAACTGAAAGAAGCATTTTCATGGAATAAGGGATTTAAAGAATACTTTGCAGTAAAGGCTACGCCGAACCCATATATCCTTCAGCTTCTGAAGGAGTATGGCTGTGGAACGGACTGTTCTTCAGCCACTGAGCTGATGATGTCCGATGCAGTTGGCTTTTCCGGTCATGACATCATGTTTTCCTCTAATGATACGCCGCCGGAAGAGTTCAGGATGGCAGATGACCTGGGAGGCATTATCAATCTGGATGATATTACCCACATCAGCTGTGTAGAGCAGGTACTGGGAAGAATTCCGGAGACAATCAGCTGCCGTTATAATCCGGGCGGAATATTTCAGATGAGCAACGGCATTATGGACAATCCGGGCGACTCCAAATACGGCATGACGGATGAACAGATGGTCGAAGCATATAAGATACTGAAATCAAAAGGCGCGAAGAATTTCGGTATTCATGCGTTCCTTGCCAGCAATACGGTCACGAATGAATACTATCCCAAACTTGCAGGAATCCTCTTTGAAGTGGCTGTAAGGCTGAAAAATGAGACGGGAGTCCATATTTCCTTTATCAATCTTTCCGGCGGAATTGGAGTACCCTACCGTCCGGAGGAGGAACCGAACGATATTATGGCGATCGGTGCGGGCGTAAAAAAGGCATTTGAAGAAATCCTCATTCCGGCCGGAATGGGTGATGTGGCTATTTATACGGAGTTGGGCCGGTATATGCTCGCGCCGTATGGCTGCCTGGTGACAAAAGCAATCCATGAAAAGCATACGTATAAGGAATATATCGGTGTAGACGCATGTGCGGTAAATCTGATGCGTCCTGCCATGTATGGGGCATATCATCACATTACCGTTATGGGCAGGGAAAACGATCCGGAAACTCACATGTACGATGTGGTAGGTTCCCTTTGCGAGAACAATGACAAATTTGCGGTTGACCGTATTTTACCGGAAATTGAAAAAGGCGACCTTCTCGTTATTCACGATACGGGCGCTCACGGATTTTCCATGGGATACAATTATAATGGAAAATTAAAGTCGGCGGAGCTTCTTCTCAAAGAAGATGGTTCCGTACAGATGATCAGAAGAGCGGAGACGGCACAGGACTATTTTGCAACCCTGGACTGCTGTCCGATGATGAAGAAGTATTTATAGACGGTAAAAACCCTCTGCCGGTGATGGGAGCAGAGGGTTTTTTATTTCGATTGTATTTCAAAAAGTATTAAAAGGATTTTGCATTTCTTATGATCTTAGTATATCATAGCCTTCTGGAAAATGTTTGTAGATTGTTTGAATAGATTCTGAAGAAATTCTTAATATTCCATACCATAAAATACGGACAGATTGTTCTGAAATAGAGAAAAGCCGGCAATATTTTATTGAAAAAACGGGGTTTTTCGGGAAAGTAAAAAGCAGCCGGAAGGCTTCTGCCCTCGGCTGCTAAAACTTACATTATTTTTACGCAGATATGCTTATGCAAGACAAACGTTAACTGCCTGAAGTCCACGCTGGCTGTTTGTGATGTCAAATGTTACAGCCTGTCCTTCTTCTAATGTCTTGAATCCGTCTGTGTTAATACCGGAAAAATGCACGAAAATATCTGTATTGTTTTCGGAATTAGTGATGAAGCCGTAGCCCTTCTGTGAGTTAAACCATTTTACTGTACCTTTGTTCATGAAAAGATACCTCCTGAATAATATTATTATATTTTTACGAAAAGAAAAAAATCACATACTCGTGTAAATCATTAATAGAATAATGATTTACATGAATATGTGAAATCAAAACTTTATCAAAAATACTTCTTTAAAATAACATGAAATTATAGATTTGTCAAGAGAAAATCATGGATAAAATACTATTTCCGGAAGAAATGGCAAGACTATATGTATTAAGAGAAAAGGAGGAAGAAATATGCTGGAAAAAGTAGAAGAGAAAGCAGTGGTGCATTTCCTGGGCAGGTTTACGGAGTACCCGTTCCTCGTCCGATTCGGCAGTCATGATTACAGAATGGGGGAAGGAAATCCTGTATTTACGGTAGACTTTAAGAAGACGATTCCTGCGTCCAGGCTGCTTACGAGTACATCGCTGGCTTTAGGCGAGGCATACATGGATGGAGATCTGGAAGTTGATGGCGATCTGTATGAAGCCCTCGATCATTTTCTTGGACAGATCGGAAAATTTTCTATGGATGAAAACGCGCTGAAGAAGCTGATTCATACATCGACATCGAAAAAGAACCAGGAAAAGGAAGTAACCAGCCATTATGATCTGGGAAACGATTTTTACAAGCTGTGGCTGGACGAAACGATGAGCTATTCTTGCGCGTATTTCAGAAATGAACAGGATACGCTGTATGAAGCACAGGTAAACAAGGTGGATTATATTTTGAAAAAACTATACCTGAAGAAAGACATGACGCTTCTGGATATCGGCTGCGGCTGGGGCTTTCTGCTGATTGAGGCCGCAAAAAAATATGGAATAAAAGGTACGGGGATCACGTTGAGCCGGGAGCAGTATAACGAATTTAAACAGAGGATCCAAAAGGAAGGTCTGGAAGACCGGCTGGAGGTCCTATTGATGGATTATAGGGATCTGCCCAAGTCAGGAAGGAAATTTGACAGAGTCGTAAGCGTAGGCATGGCAGAGCATGTGGGCAGAGAGAACTATCACCTTTTTATCGACTGTGTGAATGAATGCCTGAAAGACGGAGGACTGTTTCTGCTTCACTTTATCAGCGGGCTGAAAGAATATCCGGGGGATCCATGGATAAAGAAATACATTTTTCCAGGCGGCATGATTCCCAGCCTCCGCGAAATGATATCCTGCATGGCAGACGATAATTTTCATACGCTGGATGTAGAAGATCTGAGGCTGCACTATAACAAAACCCTGCTGTGCTGGGAGGAAAATTACCGTAATCACATCGATGAGGTCAAAGAGATGTTCGATGATAAGTTCGTTAGAATGTGGGAGCTCTACCTCGCGTCCTGCGCGGCTGCTTTTCATAACGGCGTAGTGGATATTCATCAGGTCCTGGCTTCAAAAGGGGTGAATAACAGCCTGCCGATGACGAGGTGGTACTGACCTTCAGAAAGGAACGGCCCTTTTTCAGTACGGCTGGCTGACGTATCTGAATTTGAACAATAAAAGAAGCAGTTAAGAGACCGTGCCATATGAGGTCAGCGTCATATGCTGCATGGGAACTTAGCTGCTTTTGTTATTTACTTTTCAGGAAAGATCGTATTCTTGTACAGGAACGTTCTGATACTTGAATAATGTAAATAATGTAAATAATGTAAATAAAGAAAAACGCAAATTTAAATTAAATGCATTGACATTATATGAAAAACATGTATAATAGAGGCATAAAGAACAAATGAATAAAAGCAGGAAGGAACGAAGGATATGAATGTGTATGAAGCGATGTCTCTGATGATTAATTTTGCCACGTTTTTACTTCTTCTGCTTAATTTTGTCAAGAAAGAATCATAAATCAATCAAGAAGAGAAGCAGAAAAATCGACAGAAGGGATATGAATGATGGAAGAGAGAGCAACCAGTAAAGAAATCAGAAGACTGATCAGGGAAGCCATTTCACAGATCGGACTGAACGATGTGGCGGAGATTCGGGAATACATAGACCACCGCATCGGTAAGCCGTATACATCCGGACAGCTGTCCGGATGCTTTACGAATATGTGCAAAAGCGGGGAACTGCAGAACGTAGAGCGGGGCGTATACAGAATGGGGCCTGGCTTTGAAAAGAAAGCAGGATATTACAAAAAGGCCAAATATGTATATACAGGCAGCGTTGTAGAAGCAGAGGGATCAGCTGCGTCGGCGTCAGGTTCGGGAAATGAGCGCTTTGCAAGAACAAAGCAGGAAATCGGAAAAACATTAAAACAGGCGGCCGATGATTCTATGAAGCGGATCAGTGAAATGAAGATTGGGGAGATTTCCGTTAATGATTTCCGGTTCATAGAGGAACTTAACCAGCTGAACGAGGCGGTCAGGGCTTTCTGTCAGAAACATGAGATTTAAGGGCTGAGGGCTGTTACTGAAGAAAAGGCAGGTAATTATGTATATAGGAGATTTACACATCCATTCCCGCTTTTCGCGGGCTACAAGCAGGGAAGGTACGCCGGAGCATCTGGATCTCTGGGCGCGCAAAAAGGGAATCCAGCTGGTAGGAACGGGAGACTTTACCCATCCGGCCTGGAGAGAGGAACTGAGGGACAGGCTGACTGCCGCTGAAGACGGGCTGTATCGTCTGAAGGATGAATACCGTCTGGAAAATGAGGCGGCAACGGATGCCATACAGCCCCGTTTTGTAGTGTCAGGTGAAATCAGTTCGATCTATAAGAAAAACGGAAAGGTGCGGAAGGTACATAATCTGATTCTGCTTCCAGGATTGGAAGCAGCGGAACTTCTGTCAAAAAAGCTGGAGACGATTGGAAATATCCATTCGGACGGACGCCCTATTCTGGGGCTGGACTGCCGTGATCTGCTGGAAATCATGCTGGATATCTGCCCCAACGGCATCTTCATACCGGCTCATATATGGACGCCCCATTTCTCCATGTTCGGTGCATTTTCCGGGTTCGACACAATCGAAGAATGCTTTGAAGATCTTACCCCTTATGTTCATGCGCTCGAAACGGGACTGTCTTCCGATCCGCCTATGAACTGGAGACTGTCGGCTCTGGACTCCTATCAGCTGGTATCCAACTCCGATGCCCATTCCCCGTCAAAACTGGGAAGAGAGGCGAATCTCTTTGGAACAGAATTATGCTATGAGGGGATGGAAAGGGCCATACAGACAGGTGAAGGTCTGGAAGGCACAATTGAGTTTTTTCCGGAGGAAGGCAAGTATCATTACGACGGACACAGAAAATGCCATATCTGCATGAGCCCCCTTCAGGCAGAGGAAAACCAGGGAATTTGTCCCGTATGCCGTAAAAAGCTGACCATTGGCGTGGACCACAGGGTAGAACAGCTGGCTGACCGGAAAGAAGGATATGTCCGGCCGGATGCAAAGCCCTTTGAAAGCATGGTTCCCCTTCCGGAAGTGATTGGCGCTTCCACAGGCCGGTCTTCTGCAGGTGCGGCGGTGCAGGCGCAATATGAAAAAATGCTACAAAAACTTGGGCCGGAATTTGAAATTCTTAGAGAAGTACCGGTTGAAGATATTCGTAAGGAAGCGGGATATCTCGTATCGGAAGGAATCAGAAGGCTAAGGGAAGGAAATGTGAAACGACTGCCGGGCTTTGACGGTGAATATGGGACGATTAAGCTTTTTGAGCCGGGAGAGATTGACATTCTGGATGGCCAGCTGAGCCTGTTTCCAGGTTTTGGGGCCATGGAATCAGCAGCCGCAAAATCAGAACGCTGTCCGGCCCTGGAGGCAGGAGACGAAAGCCGGACGGACGTGAATCAGAGAGCTGTGACAGCACAGAACAGGGCGGCGGAGGAAAGTACAGCATCCGATGGGCAGATAATGGAGATTCATGTATCAGATGTATCAAAGGATATATCGGCAGGCATGAATGAGGCGCAGGAAGAGGCCGTACATGCTGTGGACAGAGTGACGGCTGTTATTGCCGGACCGGGAACAGGCAAGACACGGACTCTGGTGGCGAGAATTTTGTGGCTGCTTCAGAACAGAAAGGTAAAGCCATCTGAAATTACGGCTGTGACGTTTACGAATAAGGCGGCAGAAGAGATGAAGGAACGGCTGAAGGGTCAGCTGGGGGCAAGAAATGCGCGCAGGATCAATATCGGCACGTTCCATTCCATATGTTGGGAACAGCTGAAGGAGCTTGGCAGTTTTTCACTTGCGGATGAAACAGAAACGCTGGAAATTGCAGACGATGCCATGAGGCAGTTCGGAATAAAAGGAACTTTACAGCAGTTTCTACGTCAGATATCTCTTTGGAAAAATGAAAAAAGGCCGGAGGGGGAAGAAAACTGGGAAGCGTTTTCCTATTATGATGAACGGCTGAAAGAGAGAAACCTGCTGGATTTCGATGATCTTCTTCTGGAGACTCTGAAAGAAGCAGAGGCAGGAAGGCTGGACAAAAAGAACTTTTCCTATCTGCTGGTGGACGAATTTCAGGATATCAGCCCAATCCAGTATGAGCTGATCATGGCCTGGAATAAAAAGAAACGGGAGTTATTCGTAATTGGAGATCCCGATCAGGCTATTTACGGATTCAGAGGAGCGGATGCGAAATGCTTTGACCGCCTCTGCAGCGACTGGAATGACGTACATGTCATACAGCTGAAAGAGAATTATCGTTCGTCCGGCCGGATCGTAACGGGGGCCGGTGCGGTTATCTCAAAGAATCCGGGAATGGAACGGGTGCTTCATGCTGTACGCGAAGAAGGGCAGCCAATCCGGGTGGTGAAGGCGAAGGGAGAAATGGCTGAGGCCATATTCGTGGCAAAGGAAATCAACCGTCTCGTAGGCGGGATTGATATGCTGGATGTAGAAGAACGGGAAAAGGGCGGTGATACAAAGATCAGGAGTTTCAGCGATATAGCTGTTCTCTACAGAACCCATAGACATGCGGCCTTGCTGGAGAAGTGCCTGAAGAAAGAGGGGATTCCATATGTAGTAACCGGGCGTGAAGAATTTCTCGAAGAAAAGCCGGTCCGTGGAACAATCTGTTTTTTCAGGAGTCTGGTGAGCCCGGAAGACAGCCTTTCAAGAAAAACAGCCTTAAAGCTGCTGTGGAATCTGGATGAGGATTGCATATCGGGGAGCATATATGAAGCGATGGCAGAACGGTATAAAACATCGTTTAAAAAGGAAAAGCCACAGAAGATCATGGACAGATGGATGGAAGACATGGGATTACAAGAAGAGGAATCCATGGAGAAGCTTGCTTCTATGGCGTTATTTTACAAGAATATGGAGGAATTTCTGGAACAGCTGGCATTCGGCAGAGAAAGCGATCTGAAGAGATGCGGTGGAAAAACGTACACATCAGATTCGGTGACGCTGATGACTCTGCATGGCTCAAAAGGACTGGAATTTCCGGCAGTTTTGATTTACGGAGCCAGAAAGGGAATGCTTCCGCTGGAAAACAGCAGAGGAGAATCGGATGAAGAAGAGGAGCGCAGACTGTTCTACGTAGGTATGACAAGGGCCATGGAGGAATTGATCGTGACTTCAGGGCTGGAGCCTTCTTGTTTTTTGGATGACATACCAGATGAAGCATGCATAAGGGAATATGCAGATAAGAGAAACGGCACAGACCGTCCTGTACAGATGAGCCTGTTTGATTTTATGTAAGGTATGCATGATATCTGATGTTTCCACCATAATACATATGGAAAGAAGAAAAGCCATTAAAAGGAGGATTTTTATGAATCTGACGGTTTTAAACCATATGTCTTACGGCGTGTATATTGTTACTACGATGGATGGCGACCGGCCCGTAGGATGCACGGCTAACAGTGTTGCACAGGTCACGGCAGATCCCTGTTATATCACTGCCAGCATTCACCATGATAACTTCACCAATGAATGTATTCAGAAAGCAGGAAAATTTGCATTTTCCATTTTAAAGGAGGATTCAAAGCCGATTCTGATCGGAAAATTCGGTTTTCGTTCCAGCAGGGATACGGACAAATTCGAAGGGACTGAATATGAACTGGCGGATGGAATGCCGGTATTGAAAGACACGAAAGGATATGTCGTGTGTGAAGTAATCAATACGATGGAAACGGAAACACATACGATATTTTTGGGAAAGGCTGTGGAAGGAGAAGTATATGATTCGGAAACTCCTGCCATGACATACGAGTATTACCATCGGGTGATTAAAGGGAAAAGCCCGAAAACAGCTCCTGTTTCATACAGGGAATAAGCGATACAAAGGAGAATAGATGGATAAAAAGGTAAAGAAAAACCTTCCTTATATCCTCGATCAACTGGATGAGATATATGGCGTAACAAAGGAAGGATTCTATCACCACGAGCCATGGCAGCTGCTGATTGCGATTATGCTGAGCGCTCAAAGTACGGACAAGCAGGTGGACGAGGCAATACCGGCCCTGTTTGACCACTATCGGACAGTTGAGTCCATGGCGGAGGCACCGGCCGAGGAGATTGAAGATTACATTCGTTCGGTAGGCCTTTATAAAAGTAAGGCAAAAAATGTAAAACAGTGCTGCGGACAGATTGTCAAGGACTATGGCGGAATTGTACCAAAGACGATGGAAGAACTTTTGAAGCTGGCAGGCGTAGGCAGGAAAACGGCAAATCTTTTCCTGTCAGACGCCTATGGCATACCGGGAGTAACTGTGGACACCCATGTATTCCGGATATCCAGACGTCTGGGCTGGGCGGAGGGGAAGAATCCTCAGGAGGTGGAAAAAGAGCTTCGGGAGCTGCTTCCAAAGGAACACTGGATCAGAATTAATTTTCAGCTGATCTATCATGGACGTGAAGTCTGTACGGCCAGAAAAGGCCGCTGTGAAAGCTGCAGTCTGGAAGAATGGTGTATGAAACGGTTGTGAGGGCACAGGAAGTATGAAAAGAAGAGAGCGGTTACATATTTCAGGAAATATCTGAGGACCGGCAGGAAATAAGATTGCACAACGCGGTATCACAGAAATTAAGAGAGTGCGGCAGGAAACAATGACTGTTTCTTTTCTGCAGCACTCTCTTTTTTGTTCTGAGAATTTATTACTTCAATTCTTCTATATATTTTTTCGCATCTTTTAAGAAGCTTAAAATGATTAGAAGAATAACAATTCCGATTGGAAAAGCGGCAATTATGGACACGGTCTGAAGATTCGCCATGGAATTTTCACTGAAAACAAGGGCAATGGGCAGCAAGATCAACATAATGGACCAAAATGTTTTTACTGCCATATGCGGTTCCTCGTCGGCATTGATCTGTTTATACGTATAAGATGAGGCGACGAGAGCGATTGCGTCGAAACTTGTGGCATAGAATGCGATCATAGTAACTGCCAAAAGGATGAGCACGAGCATCGGGAAAGGCAGCGTATTTACGACGGCAATAATCGTCTCGTACAGATTTTCGGTAGACGTATAAATCCCAATGACGTCCAGGCGGCCGTTTACCTGCAGCCCTAGGCCGTAATTACCAAGAATTAAAAAGCTGGTAAACGTACTTCCAAGGCTGAACACATATCCGCCCAGAATGGTCTGACGGATTGTACGCCCCTTGGAAATGCTGCCGATGAAAAACGGAGCGGCTACGCACCAGACCATCCAGTATGCCCAGTAGAAAATCGTCCAGGTCTGTGGAAACGAGGTAGTTCTTGTCGGGTCCGTATAGGTAGCCAGGCCAAAGAAGTTCTGCGCCAGATTTCCAATAGCGGAAAATCCTGTTTCTACGATATAACGGGTCTCTCCGCCGACCAGGAGGACGTAAGCCAGCAGGGCGAAGAACAGATAAATACAAGAAGCGGCAAGCTTTGCAATGCCTTTCATCCCCTTGACTACAGACAAGGTATATACAACGCAGGTGATAATCAGAATTGCAATGGTAATCCACTTGGAATTAGGAATCCCAAAGAGAGAGGCGGTGATCTGACTCATCAGAGGCGTCGCAAGGCTGAACGTAGTAGCGTACCGGCAAGAAGAGCAAAGAGCGCAAGAAGATCGATCAGCCGACCCGGCAGCTTATCTACATGATTACCCAGAAGCGCGCGGCAGGCTTCGGAATATTTCTGTTTGTGACAGCCCCTTACATGAAGCATAAAGCCAAATGAGACTGCAAGCACGAGGTAAAAACTCCATGGGATCGGCCCCCAGTGGAAAATCGGATAAGTGCTGGACCAGTCCTGCATGGATCCCATTTCTCCGATATGAGGGTCTTTGGCGTAGAGAACCCATTCACAGAAGGAGTAGAACAAGATATCGGCCGCAAGCCGGAAGTAAACATCATGGAACTCCAGGCGAATGTAGAATATTTTGGCTTTTCATCCGGTCTGCCGAGACGGATGTCGCCATATTTAGAAAAGGCAATAAAGAAAGACAAGAGGAATACGCCGAGCCCGATCGCAAGATAATAAACGCCTAAGCGGTCGCCAAGAAAAAACCTGGTGGATTCCAGTATGTGTTTCGACGTATCAGGAAACAGAAAAAAACTGAGGCAGAGAAATACGATCATAAGAAATGGAATAATCGTCGTAACCCAGTCGATCCTCCCCTTTAAGTTATCAGAAGTATGATTTTGCATGATAAGTGCTCCTTTCGGTAATACTCAATATGTTCAAAAAAAGATTAAATATTAATTTATTGAACATTGTACCATCTTACTCCTGATTTTGCAAGCATATTATTTATTAAATTGTACCGTATAACAGATCGTGCTGCCTTTGAACACGTTCTCTTATCTGTTTGAGCATGGTTTCCGGTCCGAGAATACGGATGACCGGACCAAAGGACAGAAGCTCGATTAACAGTTCGGTTTCGTCGCTTGGATCATAATAAATGGAACAGAGATAAACGTGACGGTCTTCATCGTATTCCGTATGCTTTTCGTAATTTGCAAAATGCAGCATACACCGTTCCAGAGAATTACGCCTGCCGTCTATTTCTATGCAGACAGGTTCTGAATTCAGAGAGCGAAAGACCGCGTTATCCGGTCTGAACGAGGAAGGGAGTTTTTCAGGAGAAAGGCGGCAGTCGAGAATTCTGCCTATATTTAAGGTAAATGGAACGGAAAATCCTCGTTTTGTCCGCTTCATGCAGAAAAGCCGAAATTTGTCATCCTTGGAAGAATACTGGAGACGGCAGGGGGCGGCTTCCATGACGACAGGCTCCTGATTCTTTCCTCCATAAGAAAGGAGAAGAATCTGTTTTGTCTCAAAGGCGGATAAAACTGTTTGGAAAATGGTAAGATAGGTGCTGTCTTTGTATGGATCTCCGTCGTGAAAACGGTCATAATAATGAAAATCTTCTGTGTGAAAGAGCGGTTCTACGTCGTGTAGCGAAGAGGACAGAAGTTCCAGCTCTTTTTCTGTAAAAAACAGGGAAATCCGGTCGTCGGAGAGCAGGGATTTCAGCCATGATTTCTGTAAGGATGTAAAAGGGACGGATAGCCTGCCGGATGAAAGGGCGGAAGAAAACATAGTTTTTCCTTCGGCAGACAAAAGAGCGCTCCAGCTTCCGCATGTCAGTCTGGGAAGTATGGCCAGAGCACTTTCTTCAAAGGCCAGTTCCCTGCAGATTTCTTCCATACGGGCAGCGGATATGGGAGAAGCGGCGGCTTCTTCCAGGATTTTTCTGACCACCTGATAATAGCAGTTATAAACCTTGTCAAACAATTCTAATGATTTCATATTTCTACCCCCATGAATCTTCGCGGCAGTACATCCGGTACATGATTTCCAAGTCCGCAGTAACTTTGATAACAGCGGACTGATTTGAACTTTGAATATCCAGAATACGGCCCGTAAATGATTTCACCCAGGAAAGGATCTCATTCACATCAAAAAAGAAGCCGCTGTAAATGAACGTATTTTTCTCTGCTCGGATAATTTCTCCGCCGTGGCCCTCCCGGTACAGGCGGTTTAAAATATGCGGCTCCTTTTCCTCATCGATATGCAGCTTGAGACAGAGTTCTTCCAGCCTTGCAGCGCGTCCGCCGAACGAGACGCCGAAACAGTCCGGGATATTTTTTTCCAGTTTTTCGCGGTAAAAGGGAGCGTCATTGCAGAAGGAAGACGGCCGGACAGCTGCGATGCAGTCGAGGCGCAGGTTCAGAAAACGATGTTCCCGTTTCACATAAATACAGACATAGCGCCTTCCTGTTCTGGTGCTTACAAATATTTTCAGAGGCAGCCCTTCGATTTCCGCAACTCTGCCGGAGCGGACGCTGTGGTTTTCCAGAAAAAGATAACGTCCTTCACGAAGAGCCGTTAAAATAGGGTAGAGGATCCCGTCCTCCAGTGTATGTACAATGAAATGATGTTTAAAGCTGAAAATGGAGTTATTCAAACGTTCCTGATCCAGAATCGTACTGCCTATGAAGCCGAACGGAGCGTATTCGGAAAAGAAAGCAACGGCGGTCATCAGATGGCGTCTGGCACAGTCATTCTCAGGAAGCTGGATCGAAAGCGGCTGGTGAAGCCGATAAAAGACGGACTTTTTATCACGGCGGGAAGTGAGAATTTCCAAGGCTTCGTATTCCTTGAGTTTCAGGCGTACGGTCTGGCTGTCAAAGGCAATTCCGTAGGAGGCAGAAATTGCATCGGCAAGCTCTCCGGCTGTCATTTCATTTTCACCGGCAAACAGATCCAGGATGAAAAAATGCAGCAGCAGGTCATTATCGGTAAAACTTTTGGATTTCCATGCAGCATAAAGAGGATTGGAGGAAACGTCAGTTTCGCCAAGGCTTATGGAAACCTGTTTTCCTTTCTGCGTATATCCGGTCCGTATTCGGCCGGACATCCAGCTCTCGATTCTGCGCCGCTCATTGTCGTATGTCCGGGCGCTTTTCTGCGTGAAGTCTCCCCGCACTTTAAATCCATATACATAAAACTGACGCATATAATCACGAATTCTGTCAAAGTTTTTAATTAATTCCTGGAATTCAGCCATAATGATTCTCTCCCGTATTTGTGATATGCAGCTATTATACCATATTTTCTCCGAAAATATGGCGCCTCCGGCGGAATAAAGCGCACGGATTTCAGCGGTGAACGCAGAAATCGGGATGCGCAGGAATAATAACCGCGCTGCGGATATTATTCCGTATTTTCTTCGAAAATATGGTGCCTCC
>NZ_QSDR01000021.1 GCF_003464085.1 Clostridium sp. AM58-1XD | reverse complement strand
GCCCGGCTTTCTGCAGCGAGCGCAGAAACCGGTATGCGCTGATATAATGCCGCTTCGCGTCATTATTCCATTCCCGCTTCGCGGACATGGGCCTCCGGCGAATCCTAGCGCCCGGCTTTCTGCGGCAGGCGCAGAAACCGGTATGCGCTGATATAATGCCGCTTCGCGTCATTATATCATATCGTTTTTTTCAACTCAAGTGGGGAGCGCACAAAACCCATATTATGTTCCGCTGAAGGGAGCGTGAGCATAATATGGGGCTGTAATTGTAACTTTTTTCTTCCTCACCGACTATTGTCAACGGCTTATTTCATCATCCAAGAGCTGAACTTTTACCACATCGTTCAGCATTGCCGGACTGGTTTCCATAACGGAACCCGTATAGGTGACAGATATCGTATCACCAACGCGGAGGTCGGTCAAGGCTATTTTTGTAAGTCTCCACTCTAAAATTGTATTTTCATCAGCTGCAAATTGGAAGCGGCCGCGGCTGTTGATGTCGTTTACTTCCAGACCACTGACTGTAAGGTAATTCCCGTCTATCTTATCAATCACAGCATAAAATGTAGCTCCTATCACAGGCACAGCCGATTTTCTCCCTGCCAGGAATCCTGCGAATGCCGCAGTCACCAGTAAAAGGACTAAGCCGGCCGCCAAAATGCTTTTCTTCATATATTTTATATATTTCATATCTTTCCTATGTTTCATCTCCTCCCGCACGTTTAATCTTCCGTCTTCCCATCATCAATCATAAATCCTGAAGAAAGAACAAATTCTTCATAGTCTCCCATGTCATGGATATCCGATGCTCTTTTTATAATAAGATATGAGCCTGGTTCCAGAGTTCCATAATAGCTGCTCCAGTCTGCCTCCCATTTCACCGGCTGACCCTTTTTCGGCATGTAGCCAATGTCATGAAATGCGATATCCCCAGTCAAAGGCTCCAGCTCTTTCCACTCCCCATCCTCATACTTCTGCAGTTTATAGTCATCTCCAAACATAATATTTAAACCGGTGTCATTGTTCAGAAGAAGTTTAACCGAAGTGGGGGTGACACTGTCTTCCACTACAGTCATATTCACCTGACCAGGCAGGCCAAATGATTTCGTAAGGCCGTTAACCGCCGTGATCTTCAGTCCCTGAGAGGAAAGGTCATCATTCAGCACTTCTGCGATCCATACTCGCCCTGTAGCTCCCATCATAATTCCCTGCCAGTTAGAAAACATGTTTCTGCAGCTTTCCTCATCCAGTTCCACAAAGAAATATTGATTCAGTTTTTCATCCAGTTCAGCTGCCAGGAATTCACTGCTGTCATGATAAGTTACATCATCAATCGTAATGGGAAATGCAATTTCTTCCGATAGCGCCTTCCAGTCATGGGCTAAAAACTGCTGTTTGACCTTCCTGGCGAATTCCTCCACTTCAGCTCCTGGTATATCCGTCGCAGCGCTGTAGAAATCCTCATCATAGTCCGCCTGATCATTATGATCCTGACTCTGGCCGCTCTCCTCCCCTGCTCCGGTAGATGTATTTTGACTGGAGCTGCCGGTCTCTGCTTCCGACGTGGATTCTGATGCACGTTCAGCCGTCAGAATCGGCTCCGTATTTTGGGTTATTTCCGCCGTATCAGAGCGTTCTCCCTGACAGCCAAGTAAAAATACAGAACTTATCATACACAAACCAAATAATTTTATCTTTGCACCAAACCTCTTTTTCACGATAAATACCTCCCTATTTTATAAATAATACAACTGTTGAAAACTAACTTTAGTTTACTATATTTTCCAGTCTTATATTTTAACTTTTATCATACTGTTTTCTTAATATTATAATACCAGTGCCCCAAGGTCATAAGATTACAACCATAATAAGAAACAGCTGTCTCCCCTGCGGAAACAGCTGTTTCTTATTATGCATTTATGAATAATATCCTATTTTCTTCAGCACCTCTGTCAGCACTTCTGCATTTTTAATAGAGAATTCATTGGACACAAGCGGCCTTTCTCCTTCCAGAATGCATCTTCCGAACTGTTCTGCCTCCAGACGGTAATTACTCGGCGCTTCCACATCTTTTCTTATTGTGGTTCCATCTTTATGGATATAATAGGAAAGTTTTCCCTTCGCATTATACGGCAGGGGCGCTTCCAGCGTGCCTTCGGTTCCGTGAATAAGATATCGGTCCGCCCTCTGCCCGGAGCACATACCGGAAATACAGGAAGCTCTTGCTCCTGATGGAAAGTGAAAGTAAGCGCTGGAAAAATCATCGACTCCATTTTCCATAAAATGAGCAATTGCCTGAATCTCATCAGGAACCTCGTCCAGCAGGCTGAGCATCATGCTGATATTGTAACAGCCCTGGTCATATGTACAGCCTCCCATCGTCTCCCTCCGCATCCGGATATTCTCTTTTTCCCACGGTCTCACCATGAAAACAGTTTCCACAAAAACGGGAGTTCCCACCGCCCCATCATGAACCTCCCGAATCACCTGCCGCGTAGCATTGCTGTGTAGATAAGCAAAGGCTTCCATCAGAATTACGCCCTCCTGCCTGCAGATATCAACGACTTCTTTCACTTCTTCTGCCGTAGGAGCCAGTGGCTTTTCGCACAGAATATGCTTCTTTTTTCTGGCCGCCTTGATTACCCATTCTTTATGAAGCTGGTTTGGAAGGGGAATATACACAGCTTCCACGTTATCATCATCCAGCAGCTCATCGTAGGATTGATATGCCTTTTCGAATCCAAACTCCTCCTTGAACGCTTTTGTTTTCTCGGAATTTCGTCCTGCTATCGCATAGAGCATGCAGTTATATGCTTCTTTCATTCCAGGAAGTGTGTGATTCTTAGCAATTGCAGCTGTTCCGAGAACGCCCCACCTTATTTTGTTCTGCATTACCTGCCAGCCTTTCTTTCAAGGACTCAGTGAACAGCATAAGCTGCCATTGAGGCACGATATGTTATTATTTCGTCTCTTCCTTCAGATACTCCAGCACGGCTTTTGCTCCGTTCATCATAAAACTCACGTCATTGCCGCACATGTTCATGCTGTATCCTGCTTTCACCCAAGGTACGAGCGGTTCTTTTTTTCCAAAATGAATACCAGCATGTTTTCCTGCATTTCCTGCTGCTTTCAGTATCTTTTCATATGCTTCTTTCAGAACAGGATTAGCGTAATCTCCCAGCACGCCATAGTCCTGGGAAAGGTCATTCGGCCCTACAAAGACAACATCAATTCCTTCTGTTTCAATAATCTCCTCCACATGATCCACGCCTTTTCGTGATTCGATCTGGCACATCAAAACTGTATCGCGATTTGCCTGATCCATATATTCCCGTCCGTTTACCTTTTTGAAATCCGTATGAGGCCTGGAAAGGGAAACGCCCCGGTCCCCCATTGGAGCATATTTGGAATACTTCACCAGAAGTTCAGCTTCCTCCTTTGTCTCCGTACTCGGAAGGAGAAGGCCGTCTGCGCCCATCTCCATGTACTTCAATACCAGTTCTCTTCTGATCTCGGCGATACGCACCACAACAGGAAGGCCAAACGCTCTGGCCATTCCAATGATTCTGGCTGCTTCTCCGTATTCAAAGCAGCCGTGTTCACAGTCCAGAACGAAAAAATCATATCCGCTTTCTTTTAAAATTTTTACGATATCAGGATTTTGGAAGACCGTGACCATCGTCCCCATAACCTTTTTTCCATTTTTCAGCTTTTCTTTTATATCTGCCATCTTCATTCCAATCCGCTCCTTTCTCCGCTCTGCCTGGCTTTTTGCAGCTCTTTCAGCACTTTGAGGCTGCTCTCTACAGCTACCGTCATCCGCACCAGGTCAGGCTGCTGAGGAATTTCAAGGCATATCATCATTCCGTCATTCTCTGAAAATGCCTCAAACAGCTTTTCTATATGAAAATCCCCGTCTGCTTCCACCGTGTCCAAAAGCTTATGATTTCTTGTAACTTTCAGGTGAAAATAAAATATTCTGTCGCGAAATTTCTCATAATACTCCAGAAGCTCGTCTTCTGTCGGATTGACGCATGTCGTATGATTCGTCGCATTGGCCGCATCGAATGTCACGCACATGCCGAGACATCTTTCCATCAGTTCATTCATGCCAAAATATCTGGTTCCATCTCCGAAAATCGGTTCCATAGCGTTTTCAAAGCAGAGATGAATTCCCATTTCTTCCGACTTTTTAATATATTTGTTCAGTACAGGAAGAATTCGCTCCATTTCATCTTTTGTATATCCGTCTTTCCCCTTCACCGTATTTGGGGCAATGAGTACGCGGCAGCACGTCCCTTTTCCAAAAATGGCGGCGTTTTCCATGCCCTTGTAGAATTTTTCATCCTCCTTCAGCACATCCTGATTGTCCCAGGAATAGTGAATCCTCACCGCCATCTTTTCCGCGAACTTCCTGATATCTTCCAGCGCCTCCTGTGTCATGTCCACATTGGCATCCCGCACCTCTACCCAGGAAAATCCTCTCCCTGCTGCCCAGGCAATCATCTCCTTTAGTGTCATCTCTCCGGATTGAATAACCTGTTTATACGTGTTTGATGCCAGGCCAAGTCCCGTACTGATCCGGCTGCAAACGCTCAGACGCCTCATAATCCCGCCTCTTTTCTTCCGCCATTCTGAAACCAGCGTTCGACATTTACCTCAAATGACGCTTCTGCCGCCATTTTCTCTACCTCTTCTAATGTTGGCAGCGCCCTACCGATCGATCCCTGTTTGGTAACGGCCAGCCCACCGGCGCAATTACAGAAAATTGCCGTTTTCTCCAGACTCCAGCCTTCCTGTACGCCATATACCAGCATGGAAGCAAATGTATCTCCTGCTCCTGTTGGATCCACTGCATGGACTCCCGTTCCTGCCGCCGATACAATTTTTGTTCCGTCGCTTAAAACGGCGCCGTCCTTGTCTCTTGTCAAAGCAATTACTTTCGGTCCTCTTCTATGGAGTTCCTTCAGAATCTCTTTTTCATCCTCGAGTCCCGTAATAAAGCGCGCTTCTTCAAGAGTCGGTGCAATAATGTCAGCTGTCTCAATTCCTTCATAAAGACGTTTCCTGGCGTCGTCACTCTTCATGACTTCTTTTCTGATGTTGGGGTCAAAGGAAACCATTACGCCGGCTTCTCTTGCAATTCTCACACATTTTCTGCATGCTTCTCTCATGCTTTCACTCAACTCCAGCAGCATTCCGGAATAGTGAATCGCGCTGGCATTTCTTATGTAATCCTCATCGATGTCGTCCGGGCCGAATTTGCTACCGACCGAATTACTTCTGTAATATTCAAAGTTGCGGCCGTTCTCCAGATTTTCCAAAAATGCAAGGCCAATCTGGCCTTCCCCCGTCACGACTCTGGAAATATCCACGCCTTCCCGTTCCATAATCTGATATACAAAACGGCTCAGCGGATCAGGTCCGATCTTTCCGATAAAAGCTGCTCTGTCGCAGATCTTCGCATTGGCACAGGCAAATATTCCTGATGATCCGCTGGCCGTTTTTAAAATACTTCCTTCTTCATATAACCGCAGTCTTGGTTCTACCGGAATGAACTCTACGAGAAGTTCTCCAATAGAAACGATCTTTCCGTTTGGATTTTTTATATTCATGTCATTAACATCCTTCCCATTGGAATCAGGCATTTTTCGCCTGTTTTCTCTTCTTCATAATTACCGGCCCAACCAGCGCCAGTACGGTACAAACCAGCAGTATCACCGCGATGGGACTGCCTACAAAAATGCCGTAATCACCGGCAGACAGGGCCAGGGAACGCCTTAAATTCGATTCTGCCATAGGTCCTAAAATCAGGCCCAGAATCAGGGGCGGCAGTGGGAAATCAAACTGTTTTAGAAGAATCCGGCTACGCCGCATACAAACATAATAATCACATCAAAAATAGAATTGCTGACCGCATAAGAACCTACGATTGACAGAATCACGATGGCTGTCCATACATACTGTTCTTTCAGGTTCAGCAGGCTGGCCGAGGCTTTTGATGTCAGAAGACCGAATACAAGAAACATCAGGTTTGCAACCACCATCATGACCATCAGCTGATATACAAACGGCTTGCTCTCTATAAACATCATAGGTCCGGGCTGCATTCCATACATCATCAGAGACCCAATCAGCACAGCCGTTACCCCATCGCCGGGAATTCCCAGTGTCAGCATGGTGGTCATAGCGCCGCCGATAATTCCGTTATTTGAAATACACGTAACTGCCAGGCCTTCCGCAGAGCCTTTGCCGTAATTTTCCTTGTCCTTTGATACTTTTTTCGCCTGATCCCAGCAGATGATCGAGGCGATATCTCCTCCGGCTCCCGGTATTGCACCTACAATTACAGAGGCCAGTGCGCTGAGCGTTGTCAGGGGAGCAAAATCCTTTATCATTTTCCAGGTAGGAATAATCCTGCCTATTTTTTTCTTTTCCGTATCACGTTCACTCTTTTTATTCTCATATACCTGAGAAAGTACTTCTCCAAAGCCAAAAAGTCCGATCATAACCGGCACATAAGAAATACCCTGAAGCAGATCAATCATACCAAAGGTATATCGAGGGTATGCATACATTGAGTCAAGGCCGACTGTAGCCATAAGGAATCCGAGACATCCCATCATGATTCCCTTTAAAACTGATTTTTCAGAGATTCCAATAATCATGGAAAGGCCGAAAAGAGCCAGGGCAAAGTACTCTGCCGGGCCGAATTTTAATGCAAATTTTGCGATAGGGAACGCCGCAAACATCAGTATAATTGAACTGATCAGTCCGCCGAGGGCCGAGTATATAACATTGATGCCAAGAGCCAGACCCGCTTCCCCACGTTTTGTCATGGCATATCCGTCCAGAGTTGTCATAATTGATGCCGGAGTTCCCGGCGTATTTACCAGGATTGCCGAAATACCGCCCGCCCAGACACCGGAGTTGTAAACACCCATCAGCATCGCCAGCCCCTGCGCAGGCTCCAGGCCAAAAGTAATCGGAGTCAGAATGGAAATAGCCATTACAACAGAAAGTCCCGGAAGAGCGCCGATCAAAGCGCCTACCACAACGCCGATCAGCATGAAAAGCAGCACGGATGGGTTCAAAATTGCTAATATCGCTTCTGTAATCATATCTTGTTCCCTCCTAATTGTTCAGCATTACGTTAAGAAGCTGCTGGAATATAAAGAATACGAGTGCGGAGCTACAATCGCTCCTGGTATAAAAGTCTTCATGTTCTGTTTCAGGATCAGCCCCACGAGTATGAGGTAAACACTGCATATAATGATAAAATGCACGCTTCCCCAGACAGCAATCATGACTGCAGTGGCCGCGATCAGCATTCCCAGACGCTTCATGCCCTCTTTATGCGCTTCTGTCATCGGTTCCTTTGGTTTCTTCGCTTTCCATTCCCAGAAAATCAAAATCAGGTTGATTACAATGATAATGATGCATAAGGCCTGAGGGAACACCCCGGCCCCGGGAACACCGTCTGATGTTCCCCCGGGGAAGGAAAACGCGTTAATAAATGCTGCGATGGATAAAACAATACCCAGAATTGATACGATAATCCCGCCAGTCATTAAGCATCCTCCTTTTGTCTAGTAAACAGCCGGTTTATTTTTTAAGGCCGGCCTCTTCAATCAGATTTCCAAGGAATTCTGTCTGTTCTGCCACAAATGCGTCATACTCATCTCCGCATAAAAATGCAGGTTCCATTCCTCTTTCTTTCATAAATGCCGCATATTCATCGGACTCAACTGCTTCTTTCAGTGCTGTCTGAAGTGCTTCCTTTACGTCCTCCGGAATGTCCTTCGGTGCGGCAAAACCGCCCCAGTGAAGCAGGATGTAATCAACGCCGCTCTCTTTTAAGGTAGGAGTATCCGGAAATGCTTCGGAGCGCTCTTCACCCATCGTTGCAAGAACCTTGATTTCATTACCTTTTGCGCCGGATATCAATTCAATCGGAGCACTTACTACAGCATCAACATGACCGCCCATCAAAGCCGCGATGGACTTGCTGGCTCCGTCAAACGGAACGTGATTAAACGTAACTCCTGCCGCTTTCTCAAGACCGATTGCACCGATATGCCAGATCGAACCCGTTCCTGCGTTGCCTACCGTCAGTTCACCAGGATGTTCTTTTGCATATTTCAGGAAATCATCAACGGTCTCGAATCTGTCGTCTCCAGCTTTTACAGCAAGCGCTCCAACCGTTGTATATGCTCTGCCTAAAAGCGTTAAATCTGCCGGTTCCAAATTCGCATATCCAAGAGGCTTCAACATCACAAGTTCTAAAGGAGTATGTCCGATTGTATAGCCGTCAGCTTTGCTGGCCTGTACGAAAGACATTCCTACGGCGCCGCTTCCGCCCGGCTTATACTGGCAGACAACCGTCTGCCCAAGCGCCTTGCCCATCAGATCTCCCGTTTCTTTTGATACCTGGTCAGAAAGTCCTCCCGGGCTGGCCTGTACGATCATATTGATCTGTGTCTTAGGATAATCTGATTTCGCTTTCTGATCCTCCTTAACCGCTTCGCTTTGCGCTGCTGCAGTTCCGGCTTCCGACGGCGCCGCTTCCTGTTTTGATGTGCTGCATGCCGTCAGGAGCATAATGCCTAATCCCAAAGCCGCCAGTTTCTTCCAATTCTTTTTCATAGTTTTCTCTCCTTTTCCCTTTTCATGTTTTATTAATAATATTAATTATTATCTCGTTTTGTTGATTAATATTTTTAACAATTTCATCTTATCATTATTAATATTATTTGTCAATACTGTAGCATACGTCTAGTTAGACAAATATTCCAAGGAGTTTTTGTATATATTGCACATCTTCTTCTTTTTCAATTGACTATTTCCCGTTTTTTATTTATAATATTATTAACAAAGAATTAATAGGAATTAATGAACAGCCTATACAACCTCGAGGTGTTATATGAAAAAAAGTGACTTCTACAGACGTAGCCCGTCTAGCCGGTGTTTCACAGGCTACCGTTTCAATGGTACTTAATAATAAGATCGGCCCGTCCTTCAGTGAAGAAACAAAAAACAAAGTTCTGGACGCGGCAAGGCAGCTGGGCTATATTCTTCCGGCACAGAACACTGCTGCCGCAGACAAAAATCTGCTGGCCGTTTTTACTCCAACCTTATCCAATCCCTACTACACCCAGCTGACATCTTCTATAGAAAAATATGCCTTATCCCAGGGATACAAAATTCTTCTGTGCAACACATCGCGGAACAGAGAATTTGAATCCTATTACCTTGACTATTTTTCAAAATCAAAAGTTGCAGGGATCATTTTCACTTTTGTTCCCAGTTATCCACAGCTGGTGGAACAGATCGCTCTCTCCATCCCCATCGTACTGATCGGAGAGAAAACAGATGAGCTTACCATACCTTCGATTGAATTAAACAATGTAAAAGCGGGCATTATTATGGGAGAACACCTGTTATCTTTAAATCATACCCACTTTGCCTTTTTTTCTACTCCATTCAATAATGTAAGCCTCGCCAGACGCCAGCGTCTTGAAGGCCTGCGGCAGGCGATTCGGGAAGCCGGGTTGGAAGATAACCTCTCTATTTTTTCCGGCGACCATATGAATGAATCGGATTCCAGCTCTACACCATTTGAATATGAGATCGGCTATACGCTGACAGGACAGTTTCTCCAGGAGCACAATCCTGCCACGGCTCTGATCGGCGTCAACGACATGACGGCTCTCGGCATTATCGGACGGCTCTCGGAACACGGCCTGCGGGTGCCGGACGACTTTTCTGTCTGCGGATTCGACAACATTTTTGTAAGCAGCGTGTCCATCCCCTCCATCACGACTATTGAACACCATCTTCATCTGAGAGGGCGGGCAGCCGTTGACATGATATTGAGCAAACAGTCTGAACGCGCCCGTAAGGGGGCTGTGATTCAGATCGTTCCACAGGTCAACAAGATCGAGTATGAGCCTCAGCTTCTCATCCGTAATTCCACAGGGCCCTGCAGTTTTGGCACGGGGCGCCAGGCGTAAAGCGAATGATACGTTTCAGGGTAAAATCTCCTTTCGCCCTCTTGCTTTCTCCTTATACCTATGGTAATATGTGAATGTTGTGCTTATATAAGTTCATAATCGGATGAACGTTTCTACCAACTACCGTAATAGTTGACTATGGCCGCGAAAAGGCGTTCTTTTACCCTTTTCAACGCCCGTATGGCTATTAAGGCCAGTTGGTTTTTTAAATTTCTGTAAGGAGGACTGTTTATGAATTCCAGCAATCAGTTTGATGTCATCATTGTCGGTGCAGGCCCATCCGGTATTTTTTGTGCCTATACCTTAATCCAGGAACGCCCTGATATGAAAATCCTCATGATCGAAAAGGGCCGCCCGATCGAGAAAAGGACATGCCCGAAACGTAAAACAAAGGTCTGCGTAGGCTGCAAACCTTGTTCCATCACCACAGGCTTTGCCGGTGCCGGTGCATTTTCCGACGGTAAACTTTCCCTTTCGCCTGACGTAGGCGGCAACCTTCCCGAGATACTGGGATATGACAAAACAGTAGAACTTCTGAAGGAGTCCGATAACATCTATCTCAAATTCGGTGCCGATACCAACGTTTACGGCATTGACAAGCAGCAGGAGATCGAGGAGATCCGCAGAAAGGCCATCACTGCGAATCTGAAATTGATCGAATGTCCGATCCGCCATCTTGGAACGGAAGAAGGATATAAAATTTATACCCGCCTTCAAGGGCACTTGCTGGCTCAGGGCATCCACATGGAGTTTAATACAATGGTAAAGGATATTATCATTGAAAATGATGAGGTCCGCGGTGTAATTACAGATAAAGACGAAACATATTATGCCCCACAGGTAATCGCTGCCATCGGGCGCGAAGGCTCCGACTGGTTCAGCCATATCTGCGGCAGCCACGGCATTGAAACGGAGGTCGGCACGGTGGATATCGGCGTCCGCGTAGAGGTAAGAGACGAGGTTATGAAATTCCTGAATGAAAACCTTTATGAAGCAAAACTTGTCTACTACACGCCTACCTTTGATGATAAAGTCCGCACCTTCTGTACCAATCCATCTGGTGAAGTTGCTACAGAATACTATGAGAACGGCCTGGCTGTCGTAAACGGCCATGCTTATAAATCCCAGGAATACAAGACCCACAATACAAATTTTGCGCTCCTTGTTTCCAAAAACTTTACAAAGCCGTTTAAGACTCCGATCGAGTATGGCAAGCACATCGCCCAATTGAGCAATATGCTCTGCGACGGCAGAATTCTCGTCCAGACCTTCGGAGATTTCCAGAGAGGACGCCGTACAACAGAGGAACGACTGTGCCGCAACAACCTGATACCGACTTTAAAAGACGCCGTACCGGGAGACTTATCCCTTGTATTCCCTCACCGTATCATGGTGGATATTAAGGAAATGATTCTGGCTCTCGATAAAGTTACGCCTGGCATCGCCAGTGATGAAACCCTGCTCTATGGCGTGGAAGTCAAGTTTTATTCCAACAAGGTCGTTGTAAATACGGATTTCGAGACGAGCATCAAAGGACTGCGTGCCATCGGCGACGGCGCTTCCGTTACGAGAGGATTGCAGCAGGCATCTGCAAACGGCATAAGCGTGGCAAAGAGTATTCTCGCCGGAAGATAAAATAGAAATCCTCATAAAGATTGTGTTAAAAAATAAGACACGCCATTGAAACTATATATTGTGATATTCCTGACAACATCACAATATATAGCTTCAGAGGCGTGTTTTTTCTTTTTAAATACGTTTTTTTGCATCTTTTTACATCATTTCACTACCGCTTCAACGTCAAAAAGTTAAAATTATACCTCATAATTTCCTATAATTCGACATATCTTATTGAGATTTTTGATTATTTATTTTTAAGTTTAGTATTGTACATGCAATTAAATTATGTTATACTGTTATTGTAAAATGTTGGTGGTTTATCTTTTAAGAGTTTAAAAAAGGGGTGTTGTCCATGTTGACGAAACAGCTTGACATTATGGCTCCATACCGCCCTCTTCCTATCTCTTATTTGATTCAGACTGCCCGGGATTTCAGCTGTACTATCCTTATTCAGAGTGTCAGTACTACCATTGATGTGAAAGATTACGATGCAATGCAAAAGGATTTTGAACCAGATGGAAAACGGTTAATATTTTATCTGAGCGGTTGTGATGAGAGGGAAGCGGAGCGTAAGATCAGCCGGATCTTTCAAGTGTAACTAGGTAACAGATAATTATGTATAACAAAGGCTTCTTCACCTGCCGGTATGATACATCATCCGCAGCGAAGAAGCCTTTTTACATGTCTCTTAATATCTCCTTTATATCACTATATGTGCCTTTATATGTCTATCTGTGTCTTTATTCGTTTCCAATTATTCTCTGAATGTGAATTCCAAGGAACCCCTTTTCCTCTTCCATAATCTCCCGCTTGATTTCCTGTCGGATATACTCACATATCTTATGGGCACATTCGTCTGCCAGCGGATATTTTTCCTGGACAAACTGGTTGATATCCACCTTCAGTTTTTCCCCCTTGCGCACCCTGAGAATCATATAATACAAATGGCTGGTAAGACGGTTGTATCCCAGTGAATCAGTGGGAATACTCACATTGAACTTCTCCTCAATTATGCCTATACTGCCGCTGATGATCCTGGCCGCATCCAACGCCTCTGAAACCTTCTCATCCGTTCTGGACGACCGGATATGAAGAGTGATAAATCCCGCCTCATCTTCGGATATCATGTGTCCGGTCATTTCCTGAATAATATCACGAGCCTTTAATGCGATTGCGAATTCCTTATGAAAAAGCACCTTAATATCCGGCGTGAACGGATTTGCTATCTGTCTACCCTCACCGGACCGTTTAACAGCTAAAGCGATATGATCCGCCAGCGGCAGCAGAATATCACGATTGACTTCGCCGAACTCCTTCTCTGCTTCCTCGATAATCTTCCCCGTAATCTCCAGATAGACGGGATCAATTCCATTGATCACCTTCAGGGCGGTATCTGTTTTACTGCGGTTAATGAGTCCATAGATTTTGGCCCCGCTTACCGATTCCAGACGCTCTCCCGTCTTTCTACCAAATCCCACTCCGTTTCCAAGAAAAACCACTTCCCGCTTCGTCCCGTCATCCAGAGCGAGAATTCCATTATTATTCAGTACTTTTATCACCCGATACATATTCGACCCCTTTTTTGAAAGACTTAAACATCTTGTACCAAGCTGGTATAAGATCCTGCCAAGTACATTCATACGACCCAGCTAAGCCGAAAAAGCGCTAAGTTTTATCGTGTAATTTCTGCAACTTCATCCAGCGCCTTTACATGTCCGGATGATGTTATCCTGATCTCTTCATTCTCACTGAGACTGGAAAATACAATCATACACGCTTCCGACTTTGCATGTTCCTTTATATATTCTATATCAAAACCAATCAACTTGTCACCCTTTTTTACAGCATCTCCATCTTTGACGAACGACTCGAAGCCATGTCCTTCCAACTTCACCGTATCCACACCGATATGAATCAGATATTCCACGCCGTCATCAGCAATAAGGCCCACTGCATGCTTGGAAGGAAATACAAAAGAAACCGTGCAGTCCTCCGGCGCAACCGCCACACCGTCCTCCGGCAGGATTACATAACCGTCTCCCATCATTTTATCTGCAAATGCCTCATCCGGCGCTTCTGTAATAGGAAGTACTGACCCTGCCACAGGAGTACAGACAGGACGGCCTTTTTTTTCACCGGCAGCTGGTTTGATCTCCGCTTCATCTGGCGCTTTCTGAAGGTAATCTTCCAGGTTGGATTTTACAACCGTAACAGACGGGCCATAGATAATCTGAACTCCCTGACCTTTTTTAATCACTCCCGATGCCCCCGTCTGCTTAAGCAGCCCCTCATTTACAAGTGCACTGTCAAAAACCGTGCAGCGCAGTCTTGTTGCGCAGCAGTCAACATCCGAAATATTCGTTTTACCTCCAAGGCCTTCTGTAATCATGGCGCTCTTATAATCATCATCTGTGCTGCCTGCCGAGCCGCTTTCTTCCTGGCCTTCACTCTTTTTCGCCAGGTAATCTGCTTTGGAATACAGTTTCGTCTCTGTATCTTCCTCTTCTCTTCCAGGAGTTTTCAGGTTGAATTTCTTTATAAGAAACGTAAAAATTGCATAATAGAGAATAAAATAGATGATTCCAACCGGAATGATTCGGATCCAGCTTGTCTTGCCGTTCCCCTGAAGGATCCCGAAGATCAGCAGGTCAATCAAACCGCCGGAAAAGGTAAGGCCTACCGCAATATTAAGAATATGGGCGATCATGTACGCCGCTCCAGCCAAAACCACCTGTACGGCAAACAGCATCGGAGCCACAAACAGGAACGAAAATTCGATGGGTTCCGTAATTCCTGTCAGCATGCAGGTAAGTGCTGCCGAAAGCAGAAGCCCGCCCGCCTGCTTTTTCTTTTCAGGCTTGGCACAGCGGTACATAGCCAGCGCTGCACCGGGAAGGCCAAATATCATAAATATAAATTCTCCAGAAAAATATCTTGTTGCATCTGCGCTGAAGTGAACTGTCGAAGGATCCGCAAGCTGTGCGAAGAAGATGTTCTGGCCTCCCTGTACCATCTGTCCTGCAACTTCCATCGTTCCACCCACGGCGGTCTGCCAGAATGGCAGGTAGAATACGTGATGGAGTCCGAATGGGATCAGCGCCCGCTTCACAATGCCGAAAATCAGAGTTCCCAGGTATCCTGTTCCTGTTACAAGCCCTCCAAGTCCGTAAATTCCATTCTGTACAAAGGGCCATATAAAATACATCAGAATTCCTACCCCCACATAGGTGATCGTCGAAATAATCGGTACGAACCGGGATCCTCCAAAAAATGAAAGGGCATTCGGCAGCACAATCTTATAAAATCTGTTGTGCAGCGCAGCTACTCCCAGACCGACGATAATACCGCCAAAAACACCCATCTGAAGCGTCTGCATTCCACATACATTGGCAATGGTTCCCGACAGCACATCCGGCGCGGCCGATCCGTCTGCCAGCACCTGCCCCTGTATCTGCAGCAGGGCATTTATCGTAACATGCATGACAAAAAATGAAATCATGGCGGATAAGGCCGCTACTTCCTTTTCCTTTTTTGCCATTCCGATCGCTACTCCCACGGCAAAAATCAGAGGCAGATTATCAAAAATAACATTGCCTGCCTTGCTCATAATGATTAACAGGGAGTTCAGTATCGTTCCGCTTCCCAGAACAGCCTCTAGATGATACATCTCAATTGTTGTCTGATTCGTCAGTGAACTTCCAATTCCAAGCAGCAGTCCAGCTACCGGAAGAATTGCAATTGGGAGCATAAAGCTCCGTCCTACTCTCTGCAGGACACTAAAAATTTTCTCTTTCATTTTTCCCCTTTCCAGCCTTTGGACGGATCATCTTATTTCTGCTATATCTTTCTGATGGGCCGAATCTAGTTCAGCAGACAAAAAAGGCATCAACCATCCAAAATGCTCCACGTCACCCGTGAATTTTTCAGAATAGTTCATGCCTGCTTTCCAGTAACACACTATTACACTGTTTTTAGTTCGTTAATATATTATCACCTTTTGTTCCATACTTCAATAAGGAATTTTCACCATATTTTTCAGACATTTTTTGTAGGATATCACGAAACAGGTCTTCACTCGCCTCTGCCGGGCATGATATCGCCACAGATCGGCGTTACAAACCGGCGCTTTACTTCCTCAATATCCAAATCATGGCCCAAAAGCCACATCAGTTTGGTCACAGCAGCTTCCGTGGTCATGTCATACATTTGTACCGCTCCATTCTGAAGAGCCCTTTTTCCGGTTTCATAAACAGAAAGGCTGCTGCCGTCATATCTGCACTGGCTTCCTACGACTACCGCCATTCCAGCCTCTGTCATCCAGCCTACCATATTGCAGAGGTCTCCCCCATCTGTAAAGGGCAGTCCTCCCAGGCCAAATGCTTCAATCACCACCCCTTTATAGCCCATCTCAGGGAGCATCCGGAACAGCGCTTCCTTCATCCCAGGAATTATCTTCACCAAAGCCACCTGATCGGAGTAAGCCGTATCGGCCCGAAAGCCATCTTTGCTGCCTGCACGCGGCAGCACATGATCATTCACCTCCATCCCATATGCGTTGATCACCGCCGCATATGGATAGTTGATGCTCTCAAACGCGTCGAAGCTCATCGTACGAATTTTGGACACTCTCGTTCCCAGCATGATTTTCCTGTTAAAAGCCACGTATACGCCGGCATAGCCGCTGGCCGCCATATAAATGGCTGCCCGGCAGTTCTCCATTGCATCGGCAACGGGATGGGCGATGGAAAGCTGGCTGCCGGTAATCACCACCGGAATTCCGATTTTATACAGCATGAAAGAGAGCATGGAAGCCGTATACGCCATGGTATCCGTGCCGTGTATAACTACAATTCCTTCGTATCTTCCGCTCACATCTGCAATCCGTTCCGCCAAACTTTTCCAGTGTTTGGGCGTGATATTCGCACTGTCCAGGGAGCAGATATCTTCATACTCCAAAAGGCAGTCTTTTGCCACCAGCATCAAATCCTCCAGAATGTCCTGACGGCCCAGTCCCGGCTGAAACCCCGCCGCCCCCTTTACTGAAGAGAACGTACCTCCTGTATTGAGTAGAAGAATTTTCTTTTTAGCCATTTCACTCGTGCTCCTTTGTGGTTTATCATCTGCTGCACTTTCTGACAATAACTATCTTATCACAGATTCTTTCCCATCTCTACCGTTTCTATATCATTTCTGGGTGTATAAAGGGTAATTAAAACTCAGTGGTAGCCCGCCAGTTCCGGCAGGAATGTCGACAGCCAGGGAATGTAAGTGACCAGCATAAGGATAATAAAAATCGCCAGATAATACCGCATAAGAAGAGGCATGACCCGTTCCAGTTTTCTTCCCGCCACTTTAATTCCTACGAAAAGAATATTCCCTACAGGAGGAGTAATGCAGCCGATGCACAGGTTAAACACCAGCATAATTCCAAAATGCAGCGCACTCATCCCCAGTTTCTCGCAGACCGGAAGAAGGATTGGGGTAAAGATCAGTATTGCCGGGGTCAGGTCCATAAATGTCCCGACAAACAGCAGAAGGAGATTAATGGTGAACAGAATAATAATTTTATTGTTGGAGATGGAAAGCACGCCCATGGCAATCGCGTCCGGGATCCCCGTAAATGACATCACCCATGCCATAATATTTGATGCACCAACGAGAAACATGATGATTCCCGACATTTTTGCGCTGTTAATTAAAATAGAATACAATTCTTTCCCATTCAGAGTCCTGTAAAAGAACACAGATAAAATAAGGCTGTAAAGAACTGCAACAGCGGACGCCTCCGTAGCTGTAAAGATTCCTCCACAGATCCCTCCTATAACGATAATAATCAGCAGAAGGCTGGGTACAGCGTCCAAAGTGACTTTTACAAATTCTTCCACAGAAATTCTCCTGTCCGTCACATATCCATGCTTTTTAGCGTAAAAGAATGCTACGGCCATACAACTCAATCCCCACAGAATTCCAGGAATATATCCCCCCAGGAAAAGAGCCGCCACTGATGTTCCGCCGCTGGCAAGGGCGTACGTAATCAATCCCGTACTCGGAGGAATTAGAAGGCCGGTGGGCGCTGTAGCTACATTTACTGCCGCCGCAAAGTCCTCGTCGTAGCCTTCCTTCTTTTCAATCGGCCCGATAATAGAGCCCATAGCAGAAGCCGCTGCTGTACCGGAACCAGATATTGCTCCAAACAGCATGTTGGCGACAATATTTGTATGAGCCAGAGAGCCCGGAATCCTGCCCGTCAGAGCCGTTGCAAAGTGAATTAAGCGTATTGCGATTCCACCTTTGTTCATGATATTCCCAGCCAAAATAAAAAATGGGATTGCCAAAAGGGTAAATATGTTAATACCGCGGAACATTTTCAGTGCTGAAGCCGGAGCTGCGCCAGCAAATCCCAGGGACTGGGTAATGACCACGAGGGAGGCTACACAGAGAGAAATGCCGATCGGTACGCCCATAAGCAGCAGAACTACTAAAATTGAAAAAATAAGTAAACTGGCTATTACTGCTGTATTCATTTCCTTTCTCCCCTCTCTCTGCTGCTGACCAGCTCTGCAATATTAATGATACTGTATAAAATAATCAAGACACCGCTGACAGGAAGAATTACGTAGATCCAGTCCATCGTGATACTCAAGGTAGGGGAAAGCTGCATTGCTCCCACGAGCATAAATCCCTTTCCCCCGAAGAGGAAGACCAGAGCAGCCACCAGCAGAATCAAGACTTCCGAGAAAACTGACAGAAACAGCTGTATCTTGGGCTTTGTCTGATCTACAAAGAAGGTAAGGCTCATATGATCCCTTTCACCGAATACCAAGGCAGCGGCAAGAAGGGAAAGCCATACGAATGAATAGCTCAGTATATCCTCTGACATGGTACTTGGATTCTTTACAACATAGCGCATAAAAACCTGGTATACCGTCAGCAGTGACATAAATGCCAGCAAAGCTGCACATACCGCTTCCAGACTTTTATTCAGTATTTCTTTGATTTTTCTGATTACATTCATTCCTGCTCTCCTTTCTCCTGAATCTGCTGTATTTCCTGATTTTCTTGTTTTTCCTGAATTTCCAGTATCCGCTGATGCAGAGGCTGCAACTGAGGATAAGATTTTAGCAGCTCTTCCCGCACCGGTTTCTGTAACTCTTCAAATGGTGTTTTATCTACTTCTATGAATTCTACTCCCATCGCTTCCGCTTCTTTAATACAATCCACAATCTGCCTATCCCACTCTTTTACTTCTACATCCGTGCACAGGCGGAATCCTTCCTCCATAACCTTTTTCTCCTGATCGTCCAGAGAATTCATAAAATCCACATTTGCCACCATTACATCTGTAAATATCTGATGCTCCGTACGCGAGTAATACTTTGCCACTTCTCCGTGCTTCATACTGATCAGCGCCATTTCCGGATTCATGGCCGCATCGATTACGTGATTCTGCATGGCCGTATATACTTCTCCGTACGCCATAACAACGGCGGCCGCACCGAATTGCTGTGCCATCTTAACATTCGCCTCGCTGGACTGGATACGCAGTTTGATTCCCTTAATATCATCTGGTGTCCGGATCGGTTTGGATGAATAGATATTATTGACTCCGTTTGCAAACCACGCTACTCCCTGTATTCCTTTCCTTACAGTACAGTCATATATAGTGGTGACGAATTCGTCATCCTTCATACATGTTCGGAAATGTTCTTCATCCTCAAATAAGTAGGGCAGTCCGAATATTTTGTAGGTATCGTCAAAACTCTCCAGATTGCTTCCGCTGGTCGCAACAAGATCCAGTGTTCCCATCTGAAGGAGCTCCAGAGCCTGTCCGTTGTCACCCATAATTCCATTAAAGTAAATTTTAATTTCAAATTCCTCGCCCAGCTCTTTTTGAATATAATCCTGAAATGCTTTCAGCCCAATGCTGATCGGATGATCCTCCGGCTGTACCGTGGCGATGCTAATAATTCTCTTTTTCCCTTTTCCAGGCGCCGCGGGAACCAGGCCTGAGGATGATGCACATCCAGACAGCCCGATTATGAAAAGGATGCTGAGAACTACTGCTGCCACTTTTTTCTTTTCTACTCCTTTTATCATGAACCTCTGACTCAAGCCCATTCCCTTCCTTTCATTTATACGAGAAGCTCTCCGTTCTTCATAATGACCCGTCCGTCGATCTCACACGAAATGTTCTTAATTACCATATCCAGGTGGAGCGGAGAATCTACATGGCCACCAAATCCAAGATTTTTTCCAATTCCAATATGTATATTCCCAAAAGAGCCTTCATCCGGAGCCATATGGCCACACAGATAATTCTCCTTATTCAGTCCGAGACCCAGCTCTCCTACATTATATACGGTGGGATCATTGAAATCAGCCAGGAGCTTTCTGAGGATATCCGCCTGCCTGCCGCCTTTTATTTCCGTAATCATACCGTCTTTTACGGTGCAGATGATCGGCTCGTCTATAAGATTAAGCAAAGGATGAGGAATGCTTCCGTCGATCACAAGTACTCCGTTGGCTGTTCCCTCTACAGGGCCCAATGCTGCTTCTGCATTGGGAGGGAATGAAGCAGAACCTGGAACCGTGGAAGTGCCGTAATCCAGAACAGGCCGTCTGCCTTCCACACTGCACACCATGTTGGTGCCGCCTTCTGAAGTCAGCGTAAATGTCTTTCCGCAGAATACTGCCGCTACCCGGTCAATGACTCTTCTGACCTCATCGAAATCGGCCGTAAGTCCGCCCGTTTCAAACATCTCCAGTGAATAGTCCTGAAGTCCTACCCAGCGTAGTCTCCCTTTTTACATCCATCCAGCCTAGCCTTGGAATGAAACAATGACATTGTAGTTGCACCAAATGCTACGTCACAGTCCGCCATAGCGGTTCTAACAGCATCCGTAGGCTCTGCACCGTGTCCTGGTCTTGGGGTCATAACGAGCATCGTTGTTTCGAAAAGTTCTTTGGCATATTTATAAACCATTTCCCCTATTTCACGCTTGTTATCATCCGTTATGACAAGCACTTTTTCTCCTTCTTTTAAATGAGTGATACTGGTAAACAGCTGTCTGATTCCTAACGGCATATCTTTTGGCATTTCTTTCATAATTGTTTTCCTTTCTTTTATAAATATTCGTATAACTCTCTTATTTTACCTGAACTACAAGTTCTACCTCTACAGGAGTTCCTCCCGGAAGGGACGAAGCTCCCAAAGCTACACGGCTGTGCTTTCCTGCGTCTTTAAATACCTCAACCGCCAGTTTTGATACTTCATCCATAACCGCCGGCTGGCCCGTAAAATCAGGCGTACTGGCTACATAGCCTTTAATATTTACGATTCTCTCAATAGACTCAAGACTTCCTTCCATCCTTCTGACTGCCGCCAGACAATTGACAAAGGCGATTTTAGCGGCCTCCTGGGCCTCCTGTATCGTCACTCCGTCGCCTACGGTTCCTGTATACTTAAGTACACCGTTCACACGGGCTGCATTACCTGATACAAAAATCAGATTACCAGTTTTAACTCCCGCTTCAAATGGTTTTTTACTAACCGCAGGTAGTTCCGGAAGTCGATACCCTATCTCTTCCAACCGTTCTTCGTATGACATTTCTTCCTCCTTCACATTCACATCTATTATCAGCTTCATGACTTAACTATATATCATAATTTATACAAATACTAATGCATATTTCTCACCCTTTTTATAGATTCTATCTATAAATCATGATATAGTAAGAACACTTAATGAGGTAGAAAAACGGCAATCAGACAGAAAGGCGGTAGTAAATGAACTTAAATAACCTGTATTACTTTAAAGTCATGGCTCAGTACCAGCACTATACCAGGGCAGCGGAGTTTTTATGCATTACCCAGCCCAGTCTCAGCCATGCCATGGCAGCGCTGGAAAAAGAATTCGGCGTCCCGCTGTTCGAAAAGGATGGCAGAAACGTACGTCTGAGCAAATACGGCCGCCTTTTGGACTCCTACGTTTCCAGAGGTTTCCACGAAATTGAAAGCGGCAATCATCTGCTTATGCAGTTTTCCAAAAAGGATTCCGGAATTATTGATTTCAGCTTTCTCTTCGTGCTGGGATACCAGTTCGTTCCCATGCTCATTAAAAAATTTTATGAAAACGAGGTTCACAAAAACATTACAATCCAGTTTAACCAGTGCAATACCAGAACCAGTCTGGAAAAAATCAAGGATGGGTCCATCGACGTAAGCCTGTGCACTTATATGGCAAACGAACCGGAAATCGATTTTCGTCCCGTGCTGAAACAGGAACTGATCTGCATCACATCAGCTGATCATCCTCTGGCCGAGAGAACCGGCGTTTCCATGGAAGAGCTTCTACCTTATCCCATCATACGATATATCGATGCAACCGGGGAAATTCAGGATCTGATCGAACGGCTTTTTTATCCGTGCCACGCCTCTCCCCAGACACTCTGCTGCATGGAAGAAGAGATCACTATGGCAGGCCTCGTTTCAACCGGACACAGCAGCTGTATTGCAATCGTACCGGATCTGGAGATCCTGCAGAATTACAACATCAAAAAAATCCGGCTGAACCACCCGGATGCATATCGGAAAATCTATCTGGCCGTTTCAAAAAACCGCCCGATCCCCCCCCTGTGTAAAAACCTTTTATGATTTTGCCCTCAAGTACGCTTCAGACCTGTAATCCGATCCAAATTGGCATTGGCCCCGCCAGCCAAAAAGCAGAAACTGTCGGTTTATTCCATATTTTAGCATTACCGACATCATTCTCTGTGCGTAAGTGACCGCGGCCAAAGGGCTTTTTATATCTTAAGAGCACCTTCTATGATATAAAACAAGGACATTTCCCTAAGAATCAAGCATTTCTCATTCTTGATCTCTGTACGGAAATGTCCTTTTTCTTTTTTCTGCTGCGCCGTCAAAATGCTCTCTTCTTACCTCACTCTGCCTGCTGTAAGCGCAATCCGCTCACATGCCGCATATGTATCAGGATTCCGGCAGCCGCAATCCCTGCTCCTAATAAATCCGTTATGCCTCCCTGCATCATCAGGAGCACCGCGGACAGGAAGAACAGCACACGGCATGGCGTATTGATCCTGCCTCCGGCCCATCCTGATAATGCGGCTGAAAACAATACGATTCCAATCAGAGCCGATGCCAATGTAAGAGCGATATCTCCAATACTGCCCAAAAGCAGCAGGCCGGGGCCAAACCCGAACATATAAGGTACAATGAATGAGGCAAGACCAAGGCGGAAGGCTTTCACGCCCACTTTGATCGCATTCCCTCCCGCTATCGGAGCCGCGGCATAGGCAGCCAGCGCTACCGGAGGCGTGATTACAGCGATGCAAGAAAAATAAAATATGAACAGATGCGCCTGGATCGGCTGCAAACCAAGCGTCACCAGCGCCGGCGCCGTTAACGCAGCCTGGATCACGTAAGCCGCCGCTGTCGGAAGTCCCATTCCAAGAATCAGCGAGGCACACATACACAGAGTAAGTCCCACCATCAGATTTCCATTGGATATACTCAGCACCGCACTGCTGAATTTCAGTCCGATTCCTGTAAAGCGGACAATCCCGATAATAATTCCGGCACAGGCACAGGCGCTGGATACCGGAACAATCGATCTTCCTGCATTTACCATTGCCCTGACGATTTTTTTCAGATCCATGCGCGTATTCTTTTTGATCGCTGTAACCAGGACCACAGACAGAACACCGTAAACTCCAGCCTTCATTGGAGAATACCCGCTCAGCATCAGAACAAGGATCATAATCAGGGGGATAGAAAGATGTCCTCCCTCCCGGATCACCTGTCGCGCGCTGCGAATTTCCTTTGCCGGAATACCAGCCAGATTTGTACGCCTTGCTTCAAAATACACCTGAAGGAAAACCGTAACATAGTAAAGCACAGCAGGTATGATGGCGCAGACAGCTATCGTGGAATAAGGCACGCCGATATATTCGGACATAATAAATGCGCCTGAACCCATAATCGGAGGAAGGATCTGCCGCCGGTAGATGCAACCGCCTCTACCGCACCGGCAAAGTCCTTGTCATAGCCTGTCTTTTTCATCAGCGGAATTGTAAATACGCCGGTGGTCACTACATTTGCAACTGCGCTTCCGGAAATCGTTCCCATAAGCGAACTGGATACAACCGCCATAAGTCCCGGACCTCCCGGCAGCCGCCCCACCAGGCTCTTGGAAATATCCATAAAGAACTCTCCTCCTCCGGATATCTCCAGAAACGAGCCAAACAGGATAAAAAGGAACACAAAGGTAGCCGCAACATTTAAAGCCTCGCCAAAAATTCCACTGAACATCAGATACATCTGCTCGATAAATCTCCGCCCTGTCACTCCCTTATGATAAAACACTCCCGTTAAATGATTTCCCCAAAATGCATAGGCAATAAAGATGACCGCAATCAACGGCAAAGCAGGCCCCAACGCCCGTCTGGAAAGCTCCAGCACCGCGATGACAAGCAGGATCCCAAAGATAAACTCCAGATCGCCGACCGGATCTACCATCTGCATTCTCATGAGCAGTCTGCCGTTATTAAGAAACAGATACCCTAGGCTTGCAGCTGCCCCAATCATAAAAATCAGCGAAAGGACATGATCCAGCGCCGTACAGACCCGTTTTCCCGTAGGAAATGCCAGAAAACCGATTACCATTACAAACAGCAGGTGCAGCGATGTCTGCTTACTTCCGCCCAGCACGCCAAATTCTGCCGTATACATCTGAAAAAATACCATAATGATGCCGCATACTGTAATGACAGCTCCCGTCAGCCGCTCCCACCGGGTCTGCCTGGATTTCTCACACATAGATGTCCTCCCTCCGATTAGTTGTCTTCATAGCTGATACCGGCCTCGTCATAAAAACCCTTTGCTCCCTCATGAAGCGGAATTCCGAGGCCGGAGGCAATATTGTCATCTGAAATGCCTGCCATCATGCTATGGGAATTTGCAAGGGAATCATAATTCGTACAAAGCGCTTTTGTCAGTTCATACACCAAATCCTCTGAAAGCTTCTGATCCGTACATAGAATGTTATACGTTGCAATTGTAGTTACATCCTCTTCCTGTCCTGCATACGTCCCCGCCGGAATGATCTGCTTCGCCCATCCTTTGTGTCCGTCAATATATTCTTCAATCTTTCCCATGTCCATTTGGACAAGGTCATATTCTTTCGTCATGGACGCATTGACGATATTGGCAGCCGGGAAAGATGTCGTCCAAATCACCGCATCCAGATTGCCATCCTGCAGCGCATTGACGGCTTCTCCCCAAGCCAGCTGGATTATTTCTCCCCCTGCAGCCTTCACGCTGTCCTGGCTCATTCCGTAAAGCTCCATCAGGTTTAAGGTCACCTGGTAAGGGCCGCCTCCCGGCATGCCGAAGCAGAATTTTTTTGATTCCAAATCTTTGAAATCTTTAATATCCGCGTCCTTATTCGCCCAAATCTGCAGCGTATTAGGAAATAGCGCGCACACAGAGCGCAGGTCCTCATATGGCGTCTGGAAAGGCGCGCTTCCCTCCCTTCCAGAAACAGCTGCTTCCGCCGTCGTAATGGAAAACTGGACATCATTATTCTGCAAAAGGCTGACATTCGCCTGAGAACCAGACGTGGGGATTGCCGTGAAATCCATATCTGAAACCGCCTTTTTCCAGATCTCCGCCATAGTGGCGCCGACAATTTCGCTGGTTCCTCCTGCAGAACCGGTTCCTATGGTAATTCCTTTGAGCGCCTCCGCATTTTTCTCCGAAACGGCGCCAGCCGTATTTCCGGCCCCGGAGCTCTCCGTTTGAGAACTATCTTTTCCGGCGTTTCCTGTTCCTTTGCATCCTGTCAAAACGGAAATCATCACCAATGATAAAATGAACGCAACTCTCCTTTTCATGTTTCTCCTCCTTTTATTTTCCCATTCCCACTTTATCGAGCAGGTAATTAAGCGCCTTTCGATAATGCTCTCTGTCTTCAACCATAATCGTATGTCCGCCGTCCAGCCAGAATACTTCTGTATCCGGAATTCCGTCTTTCATCTGTTTTACATGTTCTTCCCGTCTCGTCTGATCCAGCTTTCCATGAGCAATCACAACCGGACAGGTAATCTTATGGAGCTCTCCCCGCAAATCGTGAACCCTGCACGAGCTGGTCGCCTCATATGCCGTCTCCCTGCTGAGACTCCGTGCATACTCTTTCAATTTTTCCTTTAAGGCCGTCGGAACAGGACGGGCAAAGCAGCGGGCAAAGAACGGCTCCAGTATATCTTCGCCAGGCCAGCCAGCAAGAATTCGCTGAGGGAGACCATAGTCTCCATGGCCGACAGCACAGGCGCCCGTATTGGAAATAAGCATACCTGAAATAAGCTTGTCTTCATCCCGGCTGCCGGCTGCCATCGATATGATTCCCCCTGCAGAATATCCCGCTAATACAGTCTTTCCCAGCTCATGTTCTGAAATAAATTCCAGCACACGCTTTCCAACCTCCACAACGTCCCATGGCCCCGGCGATCCGCACCAGTCAATCACGGCCGACTGGCATGGAAGGCCGCCTCCAATCCCGTCAAAAACAGCCGGACTTGTCAACGCTCCCGGTATCATCAGAACAGCCGGCTCCTGCGGCCTCAGCGTTCCGATATAATGTAATTCACTGCTTCTTATCATACAATAACCATTCCTCTCTTTATGTAGTTGGAATGATCCGTGCACAGACCACGCAGCCATATTTGGTTGCTTTTTATAGTTTCATTCTATCATTCGCGTTGACTCTTGTCTAATATGTGTATTATAATAGATGGGTATAGGAAAAACATATATGTCTGACATTTGGAGGGTGATTGCCTGATGATGTTTCGAGAATTGCAATATATTTTGGCAATGGCAGAAGAGGGAAGCATTGCCAAAGCGGCGCGCAGACTTTATGTGGCGCAGCCATCTTTGAGCCAATATCTAAAAAAGCAGGAAGAAATACTGGGAGTCCAGCTTTTTTTCCGTTCCTCCGCCGGTCTTACGCCAACTGCCGCCGGCAATATCTATATTCAGACCGCAAAGAAAATACTTACGGAATATGAAGACATGGTAGCGTCTCTTCCCCGCCCGGCATCCGGTGCTGTCAATTCCATTACATTTGCCGTAGCCGATCAGAGAGGTTCCTTAATCCTCCCAAGTTTCATCTCCCGCTTCAGTGAACGGTATCCTGCAATCACACTCCGGGTCATGGAATTATATCCCACCGCATTGAGGCAGGCGATCACGGAAGGCAAAGTGGATATCGCACTGAAGACCACTTTTTTTAAAGAACCTCAGAACCTGGATAATATTTCATATATTCCGGTGGCCGAAGAAGAAGTGTTCCTGGCGCTGCCAGCGGCCCGCCGTTTTTCATCAACTGTCCATATCTCTGAAAGCGGAAGCAGAACATGGCTGGAACTAAGCGATATCGGCAGAGAACCGTTTGTTCTGATGAACGAAGGGCGCGGACTACGCGCTTTAAGCGATAAACTATTCAAAGACAACGGCATCCAGCCTCATATACTGCAATATACCGGCAACATGTCAACCGCTCTCAGCATGGTCCAGGAAGGCCTGGCTCTCACGTTCGTTCCCAAACAATTTGTCATCAGAGATCCATCGATCGAATATGTTTCTATAGGAAGAGGCGGCTGCTTCTGGACGGTCTCCGCAATGGTTCCATCCGGTAAACAGGATTCCTATTATGTGAACGCCGTGATCCAGGTCCTACGGGATATCATATAGAGTATTTTTTATTTACAGGCACAAGCGCCTGGACACAGTTACCTGACAGATACGTTGCCGGATATAAGAGTAAAGTCCTTTCTGGAAAGTAAAAAGCAGCCGTACCGATAATTTTCTGCCGGTACGGCTGCTTTTCTATGTAATCTTTCTATACAACTTATCCATGTAAATCCGTATATAACTTTATCATATAGCTCATTTATTTCAAATGGCAATCCATTTATGCAAACGGATTCTCCGTCGGATACATCATGCCCTGAGGCTGGTTGAACCCGATATCTTCAACGTCCAGATACTTGAACACTTCGTACAGCGCCTTTCCGTAATGGCCGAAGGCAACTGCGCCATGATGAGGGTAGTTCTTCTCAATCAGTACATGGCGGTAAAATCTTCCCATTTCCGGAATTGCGAAAATACCAATCGAGCCAAAAGAACGTGTCGCTACAGGAAGCACCTCTCCCTGAGCCACATATGCTCTCAGATGGTTGTCTGCCGTGCTCTGGATGCGGAAGAATGTAATATCGCCTGGGGCGATATCGCCTTCCAGTGTTCCCTGTGTGACTTCCTCCGGAAGCGTTCTGGCCATAATCATCTGATATTTCATAGAACATGCCGCAAGCTACGTGAACATGTATTTCCGCAGTGGAATCCCATAAACGTATCCTTATGTGTATAGTCAAATTTTCCTTTTATCTCTTCTTCATACATGTCTGCCGGAACGCTGTTGTTAATATCCAGAAGAGTAACGGCATCCTGGCTTATGCACGTTCCGATAAACTCACTGAGAGCACCGTAAATATCCACCTCGCATGACACCGGAATTCCTCTTCCGGCCAGGCGGCTGTTCACATAACATGGAACGAAGCCAAACTGTGTCTGGAATGCAGGCCAGCATTTTCCTGCAATGGCAACGTATTTCCGGTAGCCCCTGTGAGCTTCAATCCAGTCCAGAAGAGTCAGCTCGTACTGAGCCAGTTTCGGAAGGATCTCCGGCTTCATATTGCCTTTGCCAAGTTCCGCTTCCATATCTTTTACCACGTCGCAATCCTGGGATCGCCGTCGTGTCTGTTAAACGCTTCGAATAAATCCAGTTCTGAGTTTTCCTCAATCTCAACGCCCATGTTGTAAAGCTGTTTGATCGGCGCGTTGCAGGCCAGGAAATTTAACGGTCTCGGCCCGAAGCTGATAATCTTTAAGTCGGAAAGTCCCACCAGCGCCCTTGCAACCGGAAGGAATTCCTCGATCATGTCGGCACATTCTTCCGCAGTTCCTACCGGGTATTCCGGAATATACGCTTTGATATTGCGCAGCTTTAAGTTATAGCTTGCGTTCAGCATACCGCAGTACGCATCGCCTCTGCCCTGAATCAGGTTATCCCCGCTTTCCTCTGCAGCTGCAATAAACATCACCGGACCGTCAAAGTGCTTTGCCAGAAGCGTTTCTGAAATTTCCGGGCCGAAGTTGCCAAGATAAACGGCCAGAGCATTGCAGCCGGCTTTTTTAACATCCTCCAGAGCCTGAACCATGTGGATTTCACTCTCCACGATACAAACCGGACATTCATAGATATTATTCTCGTCATATTTAGCTGCATAAGCTTCAACTAGAGCCTTTCTTCTGTTTACCGACAGGCTTTCCGGGAAGCAGTCACGGCTGACTGCTACAATTCCCAGCTTTATATTTGGAATATTTATTGTATTCATATTATTTCCTCTCTCTCATCAATCCCTATTTTTTCTTTTTCATCATGGCGAGCACAGACTGAAGCACGATGAAGAAGCACAGAAGTCCTGCAATTGTAATACGTGTCCACCAGGAAGAAAGCGTGCCCTGGAAGGTAATAAACGCTTCAATCGTTGCCTTGATCAGAACGCCGAACAGCGTGCCGAATACGTTACCCACACCTCCTGTCAGCAATGTTCCGCCGATAACGGAAGAGGCGATGGCGTCCATCTCAAAACCTTTTGCCTGTTCAACAAATCCTCCAAGAGTATTCAGGCAGAACAGGATTCCGCCGACGCCGCAGAGGAAGCCGTCGAGCACGTAGGCTTTTAATTTCACCTGACGCACATTCAGGCCCAGCATGAGGCTGACTGCTGGCTGCCGCCGATCGCATAAATGCTGCGGCCGAATTTCGTATATTTGAGCATGATAAATGCCAGTACAAGAAGCACAAGCGCAATAATAACAGTAGGATAAATGTAAGGATAGATCATAACGCCTTTCCGGTTGACATACCCGCCGAATGGAAGGTAAATTTTAACCTTCGCCCACGCCATAAACGTTTCATTGGTGATGCTGATCATATCCTTGGAAATAATAGCCGTCATACCTCTCGCAAAGAACATTCCTGCCAGCGTGACAATAAACGGCTGAATATCCATATATGCGACGAGAAAGCCCTGGACAAGTCCAAATATGATACCGGTAATCAGAACGATAATTACCGCCGGAACAGCGCCTACATGTGCCCGTTCCATCATCCATGCGAGCATCATACATGCCATAGCTACGAAAGATCCGACGCTGATATCAATTCCTCCCGTAATCATTACGATCGTCATACCGATACCAATTACGATCAGTCCAGCGTTGGAGATAAACAGATTCAAAAAGTTCTGTGTTTTTGCAAATCCCTGTTCTTTAAACAGGATACATCCGAGGGCATACATCACGAAGAATAATACGATTGTTATCATAAGAAGGAAGCTGGTCTGGTTAAGCTGTTTTCCCTTTTTCATCATGCGGCCTCCTTTCCAGCTGCAAGCTTCAATTCTTTCTTCTGGGCAAGTGCCTTACGCCACTTTGCAAATCCAGGAGACTGAAGTGTTACGATGATGACAACCACGATTGCCTTGTATACCGGCACCTGGTCGGAAGATACGTGCATAGCATAGAGCGTCGTCGTAAGAGCCTGGATCGTATATGCGCCGATCACAGAACCTGCAAGAGAAAATTTACCTCCGCCTAAAGAGTTGCCTCCGATTGCAACTGCAAGAATGGCATCCAGTTCCATGTTAAGCCCGATGTTGTTCGCGTCTGCTGAATAGATACGGCTGGAAGCAATCATTCCCGCCAGGCCAGAACACAGGCCGCAGAACGCATATGTAAGGAAAATAATCAGTGTCGCTTTGATACCCACGAGCCTGGAGGCCTTTTTATTGATACCTACAGACTGGATATACATTCCAAGAGCTGTCTTCTTAAGAAGCAGCGCCGTCAGGGCCACCATTACTGCCGCTACGATAAACGGAGTGGGAACCGGCACGCCCGGAAGGAAGCTTCCAAGAATCTTGTAGCTTTCCACCCGCACATATGTGATCTGTCCGTCCGTAACCAGCTGTGCAATGCCTCGGCCTGCGGTAAACATAATCAATGTGGCGACCATTGGCTGAATATTCAGCTTGGATACCAGCAATCCGTTGAAACATCCGATTACAACGCCTACGGCCAGTGCTGCAAGGAAACCAAGAATCAGAGGATTGGCATAAGCAGTTGCAGCTCTTTCCCCGCCTGAAAGGAGGTTGCAGCATACGGCGGCGCTCACTGCCATAATCGCGCCAACGGAAATGTCAGTTCCTGCCGATGAAGATACGACCAAGGTCATACCGATGGCCAGAATCACCAGTTCGGAAGCTCTGTTCACGATATCAATAATGTATCCGTAAAGCACTCCGTCCCTGACAGAAATAGCAAAAAAGCCAGGTGTCGTTACAACGTTTACCAGGAGTACTAATATCAGGCAGAAGATTGGCAGAAACAATCTCTGCGATGTTAACTTTTTCAAACTGAAGTCTTTCATACTTACTGCCCTCCTGCAATTGTAGTCATGATGGTTGACTGGCTCATTTCGCTTCCGGTAAGCTCTCCTACCTTAGCGCCGTCGCGCATAACAACCATGCGGTCACAGGTACGAAGCATTTCTTCAATTTCGGAAGAAATAAATACGACTGCCATTCCCTGCTCTGCGAGCTGCACCACCAGCTTCTGAATCTCTGTCTTGGTACCTACGTCAATTCCTCGTGTAGGCTCATCCAGAATCAGGAAATCAGGATTAGTCAATAGCCATCTTCCGATAATTACCTTCTGCTGGTTTCCACCCGAAAGCGACTTGATCGGAGTCTCGCGGCTGGCCGTCTTAATCTGCAGCATGTCGATATACTTATCTGTATATTCTTCCTGCTGCTTTTTACTCAGCAGCTTAAACATCCCCTGTTTTGCCTGAAGGGCGATAATAAGGTTTTCCCTTACGGACAGGTCTGCTATAATTCCCTCGTTCTTACGGTCTTCCGGCAGGTATGCCATTCCTTCATTCATGGAATCAATCGGATGCTTTGCCGCCATCTTCTTGCCTTTCACCCGAAGCTCTCCGGAATCCGTCTTCTCTGCGCCGTAGATTACACGCACCGTCTCAGAACGGCCGGATCCAAGGAGTCCTGTAAGTCCGATTACTTCACCCTTATGTATAACGAGATCGAACGGCTTGATATATCCTTTCTTTCCAAGGCCCGCTGCCTTAATAACGATATCGCTTTCATCATAGCTCTTGACTCCGTCCGAATTATGTTTGATCGCAGCAAGGTCATCAAAGTCTTTACCCATCATTTTAGCTACCAGCTGGAGCCTGGGCAGCTCTGCTGTCGTGTACTGGCCTACCAGCTGTCCGTTTCTCAAAACAGTGATTTCATCACAGACCGCGTAAACCTGTTCCAGGAAATGGGTAACAAAAATGATTCCAACGCCTTCTTTTTTAAGCTTTCTCATCAGGACGAACAGCTTTTCAACCTCGTTGTCATCCAGCGATGATGTCGGTTCATCCAGTATGAGTACCTTCGCCGACATATCCACTGCACGTGCAATCGCTATCATCTGCTGAATAGCCAGAGAATAATTGTCAATGGTCTTCGTTACGTCTGCATTTATATCAAGGCTCTTTAAAAGCTCGCTTGCTCTCTTATTCATTGTTTTCCAGTCAATCAAACCGCCTTTCCTCGGTTCTCTTCCCAGAAAAAGATTCTCTGCTACCGAAAGATTCGGACAGAGGTTTACTTCCTGATATACCGTACTGATTCCTCTCTGCTGTGCTTCCTGAGGGCTTCGGTTAATAACGGGACGGTCGATTCCATCAATCGTGATCTTTCCTGTCTCGAATTCTTCGACTCCAGTAAGCACTTTAATCAATGTCGACTTACCGGCACCATTCTCACCCATCAGGGCATGTATCTCACCTTTCTTTAAGGTAAAATCCACATTCTGCAGAGCCTTTACTCCAGGGAATGTTTTGTAAATTCCTCTCATTTCAAGAACTGCTCCTTGTTCCATAAAAGCTTTGCCTCCTTCTAAAAATAAAAACAACCAGATTTTCCATACTCCTCTTGCCTGTCGTTTTATATCGTAAACTGCCAGCTTATGATATAAATAGTTCCGCCTTCGGAACTCTTACGCCGAAGCTCGGCCGTTAAAACGGTCATACTTCCCTAGCGCGGAGTGTACATCCACAGCGGAGCTTTTTGCTTTCCAGGGAATCAATTATTTTCGTACTTTACAGCAACAAGTTCTTTCCGGGAAAGTAAAAAAATGGTGCGGAGCGGAAGCCAAAGCCTCCGGCTCCACACCTTATGTTTTTAGTTCAACCGTTCAGGGGCCTTAAATTAATATGCTCTTTCTTTCAGAATGCTTTCAAGGTCCATGCTTGTATCGAAGTAAGCTTCGTCTACGTACTGAATCTTCTCAACTTCTTCGCCTTTTTCAAGCTTCTGGATAATTTCAGCTACACGTGGTCCGTGAAGTGGGTTACACTCAAATGTTGCGTTCATATCGCCTGCGATCATAGATTCAAATGCCGCTTTAACGGAGTCAAAACCAACAACGATGATGTCGCCGTCTGGTCCGCATGTCTTACCTGCAGCTTTGATTGCGTCTACAGCACCAAATGCTTCATTGTCATTCTCACAGATTACTACATCGATGTCCGGATAGCTCTTCAGGAAAGATTCCATAACTTCCTGGCCCTTTGCCTGTGTGAACTCACCACTCTGCATGTCAAGCATCTTCCAGTTTGAATGCTCTTTTACGATATTGCCAACGCCTTCTGTACGTCCAACCTGTGCGGAAGCACCGATTGTACCCTGGATCGTAACGATATTGATTTCTTCATCGCCGCGTCCCTGAGCCTCAAGATAATCAGCTAACCAATTGCCGCATGTCTCGCCTTCTTTTACGAAGTTTCCACCAACCCATGCTTCATAGAGAGAATCATCAGAAACCTGCATCTGACGGTCGGAAAGGATTACAGGAATACCAGCTTCTTTTGCTTCCTCCAGAACTGTTTCCCATCCTGTTTCTACTACAGGAGCTACTACGATATAATCAACGTCCTGCTGAATAAAGGAACGGATTGCCTTAATCTGATTTTCCTGTTTCTGCTGAGCGTCGTCAAAGATCAGCTTATAGCCGTTCTCTTCTGTAAATGTAGACTTAAAGGACTCTGTATTAGCTGTTCTCCAGTCAGATTCTGCACCAACCTGTGCATAACCAACTGTAATCAGTTCTTTTTCTCCGCCTTCATCAGCTTTTGCCGCTTCTGTTTCCTCAGTTTTAGCTGCTTCTGTCTCTGCCTTAGCTTCTGTAGCTGCTGCTTCAGCTGCTTTGGTTGTTTCTTCTTTTGCTCCGCCGCCGCAAGCTGCAAGGGAACCTGCCATTGCCATTGTCAAAACCACTGATACGACTTTTTTCTTCATATTTACTTTCCTCCTTTAATTTGGATATCTCCTATCCTTCATGTCTATATTATAAAAAAAACTCTGTTTTTTTTAAACAGAGCATTTTTTAAAAAAAGGGTATTTTTTTACTGAATTTCTTCCAGTATATGGTACATTTTTATAATTAAATGGATAAAAATTGTGTTTTTTTATAATAAAAGTATGTTTTTTTACGATTCCTCCTGTATCATATGGCCAAGATAAATTTTAACGCAGGTGCCTACATTCTGTTCTGATTCTATGATAATATCGGAGCTGTCCCCGTAGTACATATGAATTCTCTGAACCACGTTGGAAAGGCCGAATCCCCCTTTTTCATTAATTTCAGTCCCTCCCCTGATCTTGTCCCGCAGTTTTTTCAGCGTTTCCTCATCCATGCCCTTTCCATTGTCTTCCACTTCAAACACTATCCCGCTCTTATCTTCATATCCCCTTATGGTGATCGTTCCGCCTCCCCGCTTATTCTTGATTCCGTGATACAGGGCATTTTCCACCACGGGCTGCAGAATCATCTTCAGGACCATACGGTCTTTAATCGCAGATTCGATGTTCATGTTATATTCCAGAATATCCTCATATCTGATTTTCTGTATCTTCAGATAACTCCTAATATGGGTTTCTTCCTCCGCGATCGTAATAAAGTCTCTTCCTCCGGACAGAACCGTACGGAAGAATCCACTCAGATCCGAAGTCATCTCCACCACCTTTTCATTGTCCCCGTCTTCCGCCATCCATACGATCGAATCCAGCGTATTATAGAGGAATGAGGATTAATCTGTGCCTGAAGCAGTTTAAATTCAGCCACACGGAGGTTTTGCTGCTCTGTTTTTGTCTTTTCCATCAGTGCGGCAATCTCGGAACTCATTCTGTTAAATGTTCTCGCAAGGACGTTAATTTCTTCCAGCCCCCCCAGTTCAGCCCTGGCTTGCAGATCCCCCTGCCCGAGACGTTCCGCCGTCATCTTCAGATTGTTAATGGGCTTTGTAACTGTCTTTGTAATCATGGCTGAAAGGAATATGCCGACAAGCAGTACTGCGACAAGCAGCACCATAAATCCATACACAATCTGGCGCGTATGGGTCTCCAGCTCCTGCTGCAGGCGTTCCATATTGATCGTCTCGTAATAGATATACTGGTTAATGTATTCCTGAATCAGGGAACAGAGCCCCTGGATATCGTTTTCCCATATGGAATTGTTCTCATCGTATGTGCCGGCACGCTTGGAATTGTCGATCATGCGATCGACGGCTTTCTCCAGTGAATCCATACAGGAAAGAATCCCCTTGATTTTAATGTCCTCATCGCTTCCTGGTATACGTTCGATTTTTTCTCCCAAATCCCGCCGCGCCTTATCGATCATATTAAATGGATTTTTCACTACAGTGGCGTACTGCGTCATTCCTTCTACGATATCGCCGTCCTTAAATTTGTCCGTATCGATCAGGCCGATCATAACCCGGTACATGGAATATTCCATATCCTGTTTAAAAGTCATATTGTACGCATTGGCTATCTTCAGATTCGCCATCATCCTGTTATACGAATTGGAATAATTATTAATCATCACAAGAATTCCAAGGACCATGCAGGTCAGTGGTATGGCAATGAGGAAAAGCAGAAGTTTCAGCCTGCTCTTTAAAGAAATTTTAACGATACGAGGTTTTATTTCCTTCATCCTTTTATCCGCCTCTTCTATTCCTTATAACTGTTCCCGACAGCTATGAGTTTATATATTCCGTAAATATATTCCGTTTATATATTTCGTTTTATAGTCCGTTCTTATATTCTTTCGGCGACATACCTGTTATTTTCTTAAATGTAGCGCTGAAATAATGAGGATCATTATATCCTACCCGCTCGCCGATTTCCGACGTGCGCAGCGTCGTACATTTCAGCAGCTCACACGCCTTGTCAATTCTCACCTTGGTAAGATACTCCACGAGGACTGTCCCGTTTCCTGCTTGAAGATGGATGAAAAATAACTGGGGCTTACGCCGATATGAGCAGCTATCATATTGAGGGAAAACTCGTTGCTGCTGAAATGACCGGCTATGTATTTCCTCGCTTCATCGATCAGAGAACCGTATCTGTCATTGGAAACCTTGTCCCTTTCCGAAAGAGCGTAGCGAAACATATTCTTCAGATACTCTTTAGTTGTCTCCACTGCGCTCACCGCCTTGGGGATAAACTTAATATCGCTGAATTCTGCCGGCAGGCCTTCTGTTTTGGCGTTTATGGTCTTTAGAAATTCCTGTATGCAGAAAAAGATATCCATAGTCATATACTGCCTCAGAAGCAGCGACTTATAGTTATTCTCTCCTACGGCCGCAAAATACTCCTCTACAAAGTCTTCTTCCTCGTCAATGGATCCCAGCTTCAGAAAATCTTCAATCAGCTTTCTGTTCACACCGCTATAGTCTGTTTTATCCAGAAATTCATTATATTTCTCATAGCTTGCAAAATACCGTTCCAGGAGTCTCGTTTTTTCCCGTTCCTCTTTGATGGCTTCTCCGGCTTTCTTCAGTGCTTCCGTCAGATTAGCGGAAGTGATCGGCTTTAAAAGATAATCGCTGATCCCAATTTTAATCGCCTCTTTGGCATAGTCGAATTCGTTATAACCGCTGAGAATAATAATCTTAGTGTCCGGCAGCGCTTTCTTTACCAGCCTGCTCAGTTCCAGACCATCCATAAAAGGCATTTTAATGTCAGTAATCAGAATATCCGGTTCTGTTTTGAGAATCTGAGGATAGGCGTACTCACCGTCGCCAGCCTCTCCGACGAATTCAAAACCGTTTTTCTCCCATTCCACATTATTCTTAATCCCCCGTCTGATAATCGCCTCATCTTCAACCAAAAATACCTTTATCATTTTCTCAACCCCTCTGTGCCGTCTTCTCGTTCACGTGTCTGTCATTTATCATAATGCCTGGTATTTTATTTGTCAATTAGACTGGAGCGGTGCGGCTGAACTTTTATAAAACCTAAAAACGGCGTAGCCGATAATCACGACTATGCCGTTTTTTGAAGGAATTAAAATCCCTTAGTTCCGCGCTTTTTTGGCACGTCACAATTTTATTTTCGTTTCCCCTCTCAGTCAAAGAACCTCAGAAAGCATCTTGCTCTTCGCGATCAATCCGCAATCCAAAAGGCGTTACCAAAAGGATTAGAACAGAGCATATCCGCCGATAACAGATGCAGTGACTTGCCACCGCATCGGAACGGAATCTGTTATGCGGATATGCGAATGATTCGACTTTTACAACTCTTCTTTATTTCTATTTCTGTCCGTAGTATGCTCCAGCTCCGTGCTTTCTGAAATAGTGTTTATCCTGAGGTCCTGAGGAGCCGGCTGCACCTTGGGCTGAATCATTTCCGTACGCGCTGCCATCTTAGCCACTTCTTCCAGAACTACAGCATTATGCACTGCTTCATGGGCATCTTTTCCCCAGGCAAAGGGGCCATGGTTCTTGCACAAAACGCAGGGCACTGCTTCATAGTCATGATCCTTAAAATAATCCGCAATCACGACTCCCGTGTTTTTTTCATATCCTTCGTCGATTTCTTCCCTGGTCAGAGTCCTGACGCATGGAACTTCTCCGTAAAAATAATCCGCATGAGTCGTACCATAGCACGGAATTGAACGGCCTGCCTGCGCCCAGCTGGCAGCCCACGGCGAATGAGTATGGACGATTCCGCCGATATTCGGAAATGCATTATAAAGGACAACGTGAGTATTCGTATCGGATGACGGACGGTAAGTTCCTTCTACTATATTCCCTTTCAGATCCACTACGACCATATCTTCCGGCTTCAGGATGTCGTAATCCACACCGCTTGGTTTAATTACGAACAGTCCCTTTTCCCTGTCTATGCCGCTTACGTTTCCCCATGTAAAAGTTACCATCTTATATTTTGGGAGAAGCATATTCGCTTCATAGACCTCTTTTTTTAACTGCTCTAACATCTCTTTTCCTCCTGCTACAGCTTCAGCGAATCAACGGCTGCCCTCTCCACTGCAAAACCAGCCTTGTAAACATCAATAAATGCATCGTAGCCTTTCATATCAGCCTCATCCGGCTCCATTACAACGGCATCGGCTGCTGCAAAAACCCGTTTTTCCAGGAAATCGCCCAGGCTTTCTCCCGCTTCTTTTTTTACCATATAAGCAGCCAGCAGGGCAATTCCCCACGCTCCGCCTTCACCTGCTGTCTCCATTACAGAAACTGGCACTCCGGCTGCTGCCGCCATGATTTTCTGTCCCACGCCTTTCGTCTTGAACAGTCCGCCGTGGCCCATCAGCTTATCCATCTTTACGCCTTCTTCCTTGAACAGGATATCCAGACCGATCTTCAGCGTTGCCAGGGAACTGTACAGATTCGTTCTCATAAAGTTAGCCAGGTTAAATCTGCTGTCAGGAGTGCGTACAAACAATGGGCGGCCCTCTTCAAATCCGGTAATCGGCTCTCCGGATAGATATCCATATGAGAGCAGGCCGCCGCAGTCGGCATCGCCTTCCAGTGCCTTGTTGTACAGGGTGCCGAATATCTTGTTCATATCCGCTTTCATACCCATAGCCTCTGAGTACTCCTTAAACAGGCCCACCCAGGCATTCAGATCTGAGGTACAGTTGTTGCAGTGAGCCATACCTACAAGATCGCCTGAAGGCGTCGTCACAAGATCGATCTCCGGATACACCCTGGAGAGTTCTTTTTCCAGGACCACCATGGCAAATACAGATGTTCCGGCAGATACGTTTCCTGTACGCCTTGCCACGCTGTTGGTAGCTGCCATGCCCGTACCTGCATCTCCTTCCGGAGGGCAGAGCGGTATTCCGGCCTTCAGCTTCCTGATACATCCAGAAGCTTAGCGCCCTCCTCTGTCAGGCAGCCTGCCTCGTCGCCGGCCAGAAGCACCTTCGGGAGAATGCCCCTAAGCTTCCACGGATACCCGTTAGGAGCTGTCAGCTGATCGAATTTCTCAACCATTCCCTCATCGTAATCCTTCGTGTTGATATCAATTGGGAACATACCGGAAGCATCGCCCACGCCCAGCACTTTTTCTCCTGTCAGAAGCCAGTGCACATATCCGGAAAGAGTTGTCAGATAACTGATTTCCGGCAGATGCGATTCACCCTTAAGCACAGCCTGGTACAAATGGGCGATACTCCAGCGCTGAGGAATGTTGTACTGGAACAGTTCCGTCAATTTTTCCGAAGCTTCCTGAGTAATCGTATTGCGCCATGTACGGAACGGGACAAGCAGATCTCCCTCCTGATTCAGCGCCATATATCCGTGCATCATTGCACTTATGCCGATTGCACCGATCTGTTCCAGTTCTACTCCATACTTTTCCTTCACATCAGCAGCAAGGCTGGCATATGTGTCCCGTAGTCCCTCTATCACATCGTCAACGTGATAGGTCCATACCCCGTTTTCATACCTGTTCTCCCAGTCGTGGGTTCCCTGGGCAGCAATTTCATTTTCATCATCCATTAAAACTGCCTTGATTCTTGTGGAACCGAATTCGATTCCAAGCATGGTCTTCCCGCTTATAATATCACTTTTCATCTGATTGATGTCACGACTCATTTTTTCACCCGTTTCCTTTAATGAAATTTATAGTATACTTCGTTCCATTTCAGCTCGTTCTTAAACTGTCTGATCGTTGTATCCTTATCGATATATACAGCTTCAATACCCATTGCTGCGGCCCAGTCGCCCATCTGTTCTGCCGTCAGGTCGTAAGAGAACGCCGTATGATGTGCGCCGCCTGCAAGTATCCAGCTCTCCGCGCCTGTCTGCAGGTTCGGTTCCGGCGTCCAGAATGCACTTGCAACCGGAAGCTTCGGCATTGGTTTTTCGATCTTCTTGCAGTCCACATCATTGATGATCAGGCGGAATCTGTCGCCCAGATCGATCAGGGACGTCGCCACGCCGTGTCCCTCTTTGGAAGAGAATACAAGTCTGGCAGGATCTTCCCTGTCACCCATGCTAAGCGGGCAGACTTTAATGCCCACCTTGCCGTCCGCTATCGTCGGGCACACCTCCAGCATATGCGCCTGAAGAATGCCTTCCTTGCCCGGTACAAGGTTGTATGTATAATCTTCGAAGAAAGAAGTTCCCTTCGCGTCCTTGACACCTGCTGCCATGATTTTCATCAGTCGGACCATTGCTGCAGTCTTCCAGTCTCCTTCTGCGCCAAAGCCGTATCCCTTTTCCATCAGTCTCTGAATGGCAAGTCCCGGCAACTGCTTCAGCGCTCCCAGATCACCGAAGTGGGTAACGATCGCCTGGTAATTTCTCTCTTCCAGGAACTTCTCAAAACCAATTTCAATACCTGCCTGAACTTCCACATGCTTCTTAAACTCTTCCGGGTCACGTCCTTCCAGAATCATTTCATATTTATCGTAATACTCATCGACAAGCGCGTCAATATCCCCCTTGGAAACTGCATCGACATACTCCGCGATCTCATTGATCGGATATGCGTCAATTTCCCATCCGAACTTAATCTGTGCTTCTACCTTATCGCCTTCCGTAACAGCTACGTTTCTCATATTGTCTGCCACACGCATAACGCGAATGTGGCTGCTCTCCATTACGCCGACCGCCGTTCTCATCCAGGAAGCGATTCTTCCCTGAATTGCCTTGTCGTCCCAGTGGCCCACAATCACCTTTCTCTCAATCCCCATTCTTGTAACGATATGACCGTATTCTCTGTCACCATGGGCAGACTGGTTTTCATTCATAAAATCCATATCAATGGTGTCATAAGGGATTTCCTGATTGAACTGTGTGTGAAGGTGGAGCAGAGGCTTTCTGTACTCCTGGAGTCCGAGAATCCAGCTCTTTGCCGGTGAAAACGTATGCATCCAGGTAATCACGCCGGCGCACTCTTCCTCTGCATTTGCTTCATTGAACGTCTTTCTGATCAGCTCATTAGTGATCAACGTCGGTTTCCAAACCACTTCAAAAGGGAGCTCTCCGGACTTGTTTAACTCTTCCACCATAATTTTGGAATGTTCTGCAACCTTTTTCAGGCATTCATCTCCATATAAGTCCTGAGACCCCGTACAAAACCAAAACTTGTAATTCTTTCCTGTTTTCATTTTTGATATCCTCCTGTTCTTTATTTACCTTTCCTATATTTTAAAATTAAAATTTCCCTGATTATTTGCCGCGGCTTATGCAGGAACCTCTGATAATCAGTTCCGGCGCAATCAGCCTTGGAATCCTGCTGTTCTCTTCCGGTACATTTTTCAGTTTTTCCAGCAGGAGCTGGGCCGCCATCTCGCCCAGCTTTTCCTGGGGATGAGCAATCGTCGTAAGGCCGACGCCCCTTTCCTGACCAATCAGAGAATTATCATAGCCGGTCACCGATACATCTTCCGGCACCTTCATTCCCAGTTCAGACAGTGCATCCATCACTTGTATGGCAATCTGGTCGTTATAGCATACAACTCCATCCAGCTCTACTCCCTGTTCCGCCATTTTACCGATCATCACAGCCGGCTTTTTCTTCCTGTCTTCCGTGTGAAACCATACCACCATGTCCGGATTATATGGGAATCCGGCTTCCTGAAGAGCCTTCACATATCCTTTATGGCGTTCTTTTCCCTGGATATCGTCTGCCTTAAAAACCCCGGCAATATGGCGGTGCCCCAGCTCGATCAGATAATGAGTCACCATGTACGCTCCCTGGCAGTCGTCCATGACAATATGAGGTTTATCCGGCATTTGTTCATAACATCCCTGGATAAAGATATATGGGATTCCACTCTGCTCCATCCTTTGATACAGATCCGTGTGCCTGCACAGCAGCTGGCTCTTACTCGGTTCAATAATCACTCCGTCAATGCCCTTGGCAAGCAGAACATCAAGGGCCTCCGCCTCTTTTTTCCTGCTGTTCCCTGTATTTTTCAGAATAATCGTATAACCGTTTTCTGAAAATACCCGGTCCATTCCCTGTATCAGCCTGGGAAAAATATAGTCTGAGATATAGGTAGTGATTACTCCGATATTTTTCGTCTTCTTCATATGTATCAGACGGTCGGAACAAAATGTTCCCTTTCCATGAATCGCTTCAACATATCCGTCCCGTTCCAGGATTTCCAGGGCCCTTCGTACCGTATGACGGCTGACTCCGAACATTTCTACCAGTTTATTTTCAGACCATATACGGTCTCCCGGCTTTATGCTGCCTGAAAGAATTTCATTTCTCAGATATTCCGTCAAAACACTATATTTATTTCTTCCGGACTCATCCATCCGTTCATCCTCCTATGGCAAAGTCCTTCTTGTTCTTAAATTAATTTTACAACTTGTACGGTCATTTGTACAAGTTGTTTCTTGTTTTCTAGGAATGACCTTGTTATCGTAAAGTGATAAAGCGTATGATTTCCTAGAAAGCAAAAAACGCTCCGCTATGGATGCGCATTCGCACAAAAGGAATTATGTCGCTAATGCGATTGCATGCCCCGCTTTATCGGGTACCGCGCTCAGCGCGAGAGTTCCGCTTGCGGAACTCTTTGTTCGGATTCAGAAAAGGACAAATGCATAAATTGAATTGTGCAATTATGTGCATTTGTCCCTGATATTCCACGTACTTCTCTCACTGCTGGTTTATATGGAACCGTCCTCTTCATTCCTTCTGGAAAGATACAGTCTCCGTCCTGATACAACAACCAGCAGAGTTCCAACCACTCCGAACAGAACTGTACATGCTGCTGTCAGTATGCTGAGAGGCGCTGTTCCCTGCAGCATCTCTTTGACCAGGCCATATGCCATATATACCAGATATGCTCCTATTACCAGCCGGAACATATAGGAACTGTTATTTCCTCTCTGTTTCTTCTCCTGTGCGTCTCCCTGCTGCATTCTGTTCAGACTCCTTCCTTTTCCATGAGTTCCTCGTCTTCGCCAAGGTTCTTGACGGAATCCCTTATGCAGAGGTTTGCCGGAAACTCATAATTTGCATTAAAATCCGGGGTATTAATCAATTTTATTAAATTCAGTGCCGCTTTTTTTCCCAGTTCTTCCATGGGATGTACAACGGATGTCAAAGGCACCTCGCAAAGGCCTGCAACTTCCGAATTATCAATACTTGCAATCGACAGATCCCCCGGAATCGTGATTCCGTGGCGGGCACAGATGATTTCCAGATTATACGCGACCTCATCGTTGTATGTAACACATGCCGTACAGCCCCGAAGCCTTCTCAGGATTCTCTTTTCGTCCTTGAGCATGGTTCTCTGGTCATCCGTGTCAATCCATATAATATTCTCTTCCTTTAAAGGTATTTTCCGTTCCATGAGGGCGGCCTGGTATCCTTTATACCGGAGGCGCCCCTGCCCGTCGTCAGATTTGAAGATTCCGCCGATCAGCTCATGGCCGTGGTCCAGCAGATAGGACGCCGCGATGTATCCTGCGTTTTCATCATCCAGGCACACGTGGGGGACGGGTATCTCCGGATAGTAACTGTTGAAAAACAGCATAGGCAGCTTCCTGTCAACGATTTGCTGGTAGAGATCCAGATTCGGATTGGGCAGACCGCTCTTTGTAGGTTCAATAATCAGCCCGACCGCCTCATTTTCCCTCAGGATTCGCTTGAGCACACTCCGCTCTTTTTCCATCTTATTGTGAGTGAAGCAGATCTGCGCCCCATATCCCTGTTCCCGAGGATATTTTCCATCCCTTCAATAATATCAGGAAAAATATAGGCGTTCAGATACGTACTTACGATAATTACATTGCCTTTCCCGCCTTTTTGCGGCCTCACTTCCCGGATCGCTATGTAATTTCCGCTTCCCTGGCGGCATTCCACTGCGCCTTCCTGTTCCAGTACGCTCAGAGCATGCCTTACCGTCTGCCTGCTCACCTTAAATGCGGCGCTCATTTCATGCTCTGTCATCAGCTTATCCCCAGGCTTCAGCTCTCCGTTATCCATTTTAATCCTTATCCAGTTAATCAGTTGTTGATATTTAGGAGCACCTTCCATCTCTCTATCCCCTTCTGCTGCAGTATTCTGTCTCCTATTTTACCCTTTCTTTCTCTGAGATACAATATCAAATGTTACGGCGCCAAGCAGAACGGCACCTTTTACGACCTTCTGAATATAAGAGTCAAGGCCGATCAGTGACATACCATTATTCAGGATACCCATAACGAGTGCTCCGACTACCGCTCCGATAATCGTTCCCACGCCGCCGGCTGCTGCCGCGCCGCCGATATAACAGGAAGCGATTGCATCCAGCTCGAATCCGTCACCAGCTTTCGGTGTTGCAGAACCGTTACGTGCAGAAAGCACAATGCCTGCCAGTGCTGATAAGAGCCCCATGTTGCAGTATACCCAGAAGAATACCTTCCTCGTGTTGATACCGGAAAGGCGCGCTGCCTTTGCGTTGCCGCCGAGAGCGTAAATCTGGCGTCCTGCAACTGTTTTGCTTGTAATAAAATGGTAAACGCCTACGAGAACTCCCATCAGTACGAGCACAACCGGGATACCGTTATTTCTTGCCAGTTTATAAAAGAAGAACATAATTACGAAGACGATTACGCCCTCTTTCACAACCAGCTGCCAAACAGGGTTGGTAGCAAAATCATAGCTTTTTTTCGTCTTATAATCCTTCAGCTCCGCAAGTACCAGAAGTACACATGCGATAACTGCTACTGCAATCGTCACGATATCAAGCGTACCGTTTGCAAAAGGTATCTTTACAGTCGGTACAAAGCCGACTCCGATAAAGTTATAATCCGTCGGTGTAGGCCCCTTTGTCTGAGCCTTCAGCATGGAATATGTAAGTCCGCGTCCCATAAGCATGGTAGCCAGAGTAACAACGAACGGCGGTATATCGAGAAACGCGATAAAGAATCCTACAAAAGCACCACTGAGCGCACCAACCGCAAGAGCAACGATAAATGCAAGAAGAAACGGCATATTCTTGTCAACGACCAGCATAGCTGCAACAGCGCCGCAGAGTGCTACGATTGATCCGACGCCCAGGTCGATATTACCGGTCAATACGCATAAGAGCATGCCGACCGCCAGGATCACGATGTATCCGTTCTGCATTACAAGGTTATTGATGTTTGTAGGAGAAGCATTTTTCCCCCCTGATAAGATATAGAAGAGTACAAAAATCGCAATCAGGGCAATTACCATGCCGTATTGCTTCAGATCAATATTAACTGTCTTTTTACTGTTCATCACTATTCCCCTTTCGTGCCGTTGCTCTGCATAATACATTTCATGATATTCACCTGTGTCAGTTCAGACTTGTTCAGCTCGCCGGCCAGCTTCCTTCATTTAAAATATAGGCCCTGTCGCATGTACCGATAACTTCCGGCATTTCCGATGAAATAACGATTACCGCTTTTCCTGCCTTTGCCAGATCATTGATTGCACAGTAAATCTCATACTTGGCGCCTACGTCAATTCCTCTCGTGGGTTCATCCAGAATCAGAACATCCGGCTGAGTGAGCATCCATTTTGCCAGCACCACCTTCTGCTGGTTTCCGCCCGAAAGTGATCCTACCGCCTGGTTGATGGAATTGGCCTTTATATTAATCAGCTTTTTATATTTTTCAGCTTCAACGATCTCTTCATTGCTGTTAACGACCTGATTTTTAGAAAAATAAGTTCTCAGAGCCGCCATGGTCATGTTGTGCTTAATATCATCCATCAGGACAAGCCCATAGGTCTTTCTGTCCTCAGATGTATAAGCAATCTTGTTGTCAATCGCATCCTTTACCGAATGGATGGTGACCGGTTTTCCGTGCATTTTGATTTCTCCGGAAATCTTCTGTCCATAAGACCTTCCAAAAAGACTCATGGCAAATTCCGTTCGTCCCGCTCCCATGAGGCCGGCAAGGCCGACAACCTCTCCCGCTCTGACCTTAATGGAAATATTTTTCAGCACCTGACGGCTGGAATCTTCCGGGTGATAAACGTTCCAGTCGTTTACCTCCAGAATGACTTCACCAATCTTACAGTCCTTCCGCTCCGGATAACGATTGGTGAGTTCTCGTCCTACCATACCTTTAATAATTCTGTCTTCCGTAAATTCATCCTTGCCCTTTGTCAGAGTCTCAATCGTTTTTCCATCACGGATTACGGTGATGGAATCCGAAACGTAGCTGATCTCATTGAGCTTGTGAGAAATAATGATACAGGTAATTCCCTGTTTTTTCAGATTCAGCATGATTTCCAGGAGCTGTGCGCTCTCTTCATCATTCAGGGCAGCCGTAGGTTCATCCAGAATCAGAAGGTCCACCTTCTTGGCAAGAGCTTTTGCAATTTCCACCAGCTGCTGTTTGCCTACGCCCAGGCTGCTGACCGGAGCCATCACGTCCTCTTCTTCAAGTCCTACCTTAGCCAGCATTTCTTTTGCTCTTTTACGTGTCTCCGTCCAGTTGATTACGCCCTTCATGGATACCTGTTCATTGCCCAGGAACATATTTTCGGCAATGGACAGATATGGACTCAGCGCCAGTTCCTGATGGATAATTACAATTCCCTTTTCCTCACTGTTCTTTATATTGTGAAATTTACAGATCGTTCCGTTATACTTAATATCGCCTGAATATGTTCCGTATGGATAAACGCCGGAAAGGACATTCATCAGCGTGGATTTTCCCGCTCCGTTTTCGCCGCAGAGCGCATGGATTTCTCCTCTCTCCACTTTCAGGTTTACATCATCCAGGGCTTTGACTCCTGAAAATTCCTTCGTGATATGGTTCATTTCCAATATGATATCAGACATTCTTTTAAGCCCCTCTTTCCTGTGAATCCTTACCCAGATTCTTATCTGAGCCGTCTTATCCTAAAATCGGGCGGCGGCCGTTTGCCGCTGCCCGAACTTTAATGAAATACCTTTACTGGCCGATTTCTTCTGGTGTATAGTATCCGCTGTCAACAATTTCTTTCTGGTAGTTGTCTTTATCAACTGCAATTGGTGTGCACAGATATGTAGGAACAACCAGCTTGCCATTGTTGTACTGTTCTGTATCGTTGATTTCCGGTTCTGTTCCCATCAGCACTGCGTCAACCATGGTTGCACACTTGTCTGCAAGAAGTCTTGTGTCTTTGTAGATTGTCATTGTCTGAGAACCTGCAATGATGTTTTTAACTGCCATAGCGTCTGCATCCTGACCGGAAATCAGAGGCCAGTCTTCGCCAACCTTGTAGCCTGCGCCCTCTAATGCTGCCTTAATGCCGTATGCGAAACCGTCGTATGCGCTGCATGCGATATCAAGCTTGTCATCTGCATAGAATCCTGACAGATAGTTCTCACACCACTGCTGAGCCGTTTCCTGAGACCATCTTAAAATACATGTATCTTCGAAGGATGTTCTTCCTGTCTTACATACGAGTGTTCCGTCATCCAGATATGGCTGAAGAACTTCCATAATGCCGTTGTATAAGAATAAAGCGTTGTTGTCGTCAGGAGATCCCATGAAGAACTCAATTGTATAGGATTTTCCTTCAGCCTTTGCATTCTTTAAATCTTTCTTTTCTTCAATATACTTTGCGATCGTAGTGCCTACGCCTTTGTTGTCAAAGGTTGCATAATAAGAAACAGCGTCTGTATCCATAAGAAGTCTGTCGTATGCGATAACCGGAATGTTCTTCTCTTTTGCGGAAGCAAGCACGTTTACAAGTGCTCCTGAGTCGATTGCTGCTACTACCAGACAGTCAACACCACTTGCGATCAGGTTTTCAATCTGAGATACCTGCATCTGAACATCATCTTCTGCATACTGAAGTTCAACCTTATATCCTTTGTCCTCCAGGAGCTTCTTCATGTTATTGCCGTCGTTAATCCAGCGTTCTGCTGACTGTGTAGGCATTGCAACGCCAACCGTCTTGCCTTCCCCTGTTGTTTCGCCTGCTGCTTCAGCTGCTGCCTCTGCCGCTTCTGTAGCTCCGTCCTTTGCTGCCTCTGTTTTAGCAGCGTCTGTCTTTGCTGCTTCCGTATTGCTTGCAGTGCTGGAACCTCCACATGCAGTCATGGATACTGCCATTGCCATTGCGAGCAGTAAGCTCAATCCTTTTTTCATATTAATAAATCCTCCTTTTATTTTATTTGTACTTATTTTTAAGTACAATTTTTCACATTTTCCGCAATTTGTACAATATGTAAATTTGCATTTTTGATGATGCCCAACTGGAAATCATCGACAGGATTCGTCATTTCTTATTTATTTCTATTTGTTTTTGCATATCTCATGTTTAAAATATACAACTTGTCCGTTTGTAGTGTCAACAACTCTTGCGTACATTTTTTGGCTTTGGAAAATATGTACGTACCTATTTAGTTTTTAGTTGCATTTAGCACACTATTTTTATGCAATTTATACAAACGCAGATATTCCGTTTCTTTTTTTATCCTTTAACTTGTACCCTAAATTCCTGTTTTTTAAGTTAAGCTCAGATGTTTTCCATACATCTGTACGCAATATTTGTATTTGTATGGACATGTGTTGAGCAAAAGCCTGACAGAAAAGAGCTTTCCAGAAAAGCAAAAAAAGAGTATCGCCGAGGAAAATCATTCCTCTCGATATCCGTGAATGGTCTGACTTCTGTCTGTAATCCACTCTGATATCGGAAGTATATCTGACTTTCCTGTTGCAACACTCTTCTTAAAACATTCATATTCTGTTTGACAGCCGGCCTGCGGGATTATGCATTCCCCTTTCCGGTCATCTTTTCATGCTCTTCTTTAATCTCTTCATAAAGATGGTAGAAAGTCCAGCCTGCATTGCTCTCGGTCAGGACGGCTTTCAGTTCAATTTTAGACAGGCCGGCTTTCCTTACGGCCAGGAGAAGCTCGTCGATCCTGCTGCTGGTAAAATCCTTCATGACCATCATCTCTTCCGGTATCGGCAAAAGGTCTCCTGTATTTTCTGCCGGACCGTATCCGGACAGACCAGCCAGATACCCTACGGTTTCACCTGTTTCATCCTGGCTTATATTTTTAATTCTCAGTCCCAGCCTTACAAAAACTCCTTTTAATCTTGCAGTCCTCTCCGTCTTTTCCGGAGCATAGTAAAGAACCGTTTCTCTTGCTTTCATGTTATTCCTCCTTGATTTATTCATTCTCCTCTTTCGGAAGAAGGAGGTTTAGAATAATGGCAACGAGCGCTGCCGGCACAATTCCGGAACCGCCGAAAATCAGCTGGACCGGCTGTGGAAGGTGAACCAGAACTCCGCTGTTGGCGCCGATTCCGTATCCCAGGCCAAGGGCAACTGAAATGATGGTAATGCTCCTGGCTGTAACAGGATTCTTCGTGATAAGCTGAATCCCGCTCACCACGATAGAAGAGAACATCATAACAGCTGCTCCGCCCAGCACGCTCTGGGGCATGATGGAAACGACAGCCGCCAATTTGGGAAACAGTCCGCAGAAGATCAGGAACACTGCCCCTGCCGCCAGAGCCGTACGGTTGACTACTTTTGTCATCGTTACAAGCCCTACATTCTGACTGAATGAAGTATTCGGAAGAACGCCGAAGACTGCCGCGATCGAAGAGCCAAGTCCATCGCATATCACGCCTCCGGAAAGTTCCGTGTCGGTAGCTTCTCTTCCCATACCGCCTTCTGTCACACCCGATATATCGCCGACCGTTTCGACAGCCGTAACAACAAACATGATCATTACGGGAATGATCGCTCTCAGATCAAAAACAATCGGGACGGGAACAATCTTAGGAATCGCAAACCAGTCGGCCTTAGCCACCTTGTCCCAATTCAGCACCCATGCTTTTGTATATTCCACACCTTCTGCCGTTATGCCTGTGGTCGGCAGAACAGCCGCCATCACTGCCGCCGCAATGTATCCTACAATAATTCCAATCAAAATAGAAGAATAGCTGGTTATGCCTTTTGTTCCATGCTTCAATGCGATAATAACGACCAGCACGAGACAGCCCAGCAACAGATTCTCCATTGATCCAAAATCAGCAGCGCCGCTTCCTCCTCCGAAGGAATTGATGCCAACGCCGATCAGGGACAAACCAATGGACAACACTACCGTTCCCGTCACAACAGCCGGGAAAAAACGGCGCAGAGGCTTTAAAAATATACCCAGAACTCCTTCAAATATACCTCCCAGAATCGAAGCGCCCATCATCGCTCCATAAGCCATGACACCGCCTCCCATAGCGCTGGCCACGCTGCTGAAAACGCCGATAAAGCCGGAACTCGTTCCCATGATAATCGGTACTTTTCCGCCCATAGGGCCGATTCCGAAAAGCTGTATCAACGTAACCGCGCCTGCGATCCACATGGCATTCTGAAGCAGCGCCACCTGCAGGTCCGCCAGATCGCTGCCTCCTGTAATACCGCACGCTCCTGTGATAATTAAAAGCGGGGTGAGATTTCCTACAAACATAGCGAGTACGTGCTGAAGTCCGAGGGGAACCGCCTGTGCCATAGGTATTCTGCCCTCAAAGTCATAAGGGGTCACATATGTTTTTTTCCTGTTCATTTCCTGTTGTCTCCTTTGTATTCTACTTTTTCTCCCCCCGTCTCTCTTACAAGACTTCGTATTCACCCCATATCTCAAACTGTTCCTTCAATATCACGCACAGTTCGTCAACCGTCTCTCCCGGCGTCATGCCTGCTTCATCTATGGTAATATCCGCATATTTTTCATAATACGGCACTCTTTCATTATAAAGATCACGGATTGTCCATCCTTCTTTCAGCGTCACCCCCCTGTTCACTGCATCGCCGATCCTCATCTCTATTTCATCACAGTCCAGCTTCAGGTATACGACAACACCGATCTCTTTTAAATGTTCCATAGCCTTGGGGCCGTATATGACGCTTCCTCCCGGCGCGATTACAGAGTGTTCTACCTGAAGACCTGCATTCGCCCTTTCCTCGATCTTCCAGAATCCTTCAATTCCGTTTTCATCAATCAGCTCTTTTAAAAGCTTTTTCTCCTGTTCCTGATGACGATATCCACGTCTACAAAAGAATATCCCAGTCTTTTTGCAAGAAGAACTCCAACCGTGCTCTTTCCGGATGCCGGCATTCCGATTAATGTAATATTATTTTTCTTCATCTTACGTCTCCGCCACATATTATTTTATTATATATTATCTCTTCTTCGTATAGTTTCTCTTAGTCTCCGTCCTCTTACTGCTGCCCTTCTTCACTGAAAATCCAAAGGTTCCCAGGGTTTTTCCTAATTCTGTGTACTCTCCGTGGGAATACGCCATTAGTCCGGCCTTTTTCAAATCAAATCTGCCTTTCCCGTCCAAATACCGGCTGTCAACCGTCACTGCAACGACTTTTGCCAGGAACATATGATGAGAACCAAGTTCCTTGACTTCCGTAACCTTGCATTCAATATTCACGGGGCATTCTTCAATAATCGGCGCGGAAATCTTCTTTGCTTTCCCCGGCGTCAGCTTCATTTCCTTCCATTTGTCCACATCTCGTCCGGAACGGACTCCGCAGTAATCCGTAGCCGCCGCCAAATCCTTAGTCGTCAGATTGATTACAAATTCCTTCGTTTCACGGATCATATGGTAAGAATACCGCTCCGGTCTGACAGAAATATATGCCATAGGCGGGTCAGAACAGACAGTCCCCGTCCAGGCAACTGTCAGAATATTTTTATTTCCTTCCCTGTCGGCTACGCTCACCATTACTGCCGGCACAGGATAGACCATATTTCCTGGTTTCCACAAGACCTTCTGCATTGTTATGTCGTTTTTACTCTTGTTTCTATTATCCATACAGCCTCCCTCTAACTTTGACTTACACTGTATGATATCAAAAAATAAAGATGTTGTATACCCTCAATCTGAAAAAGGGACAGCAAAAAAGAGACGGAACGCACCGCCTTTTTCTTTGGCAGCACCTTCAGCCTCTTTTCTTCCCCGGCGTGCGATTTACTGTTTTTCCTCATCCTGATAGATGATAACGCCGCTTTTATCCGTACTGTAATAGACGTCATCTGCATCTTTTACATTTTTCTTGTTTTTAATGATCTTTCCGGAGGTATTAATCAGATAATTCTTTCCCTGGTATTCAACCGCCTCATATTTCGTTCCTTCTTCTGCTTCCAGCCTTCTTCCCTGTATATAAATGGAATCCTTATCAATTCCGTTAATCCCCGCGCCCTTACGGCTACCCGATTTTTTGAAATTAAAATTATATTTTTCTCCGTCTAATTCAATGGAACATGTTCCTGTCTTCATGACTCCCTCTTTCGGAGATGTGCCAAAATAGTAGACTTCCGTATCTTCGTCATCCCCGTCCGGAAGATCGTCAAAGGTCTCGATCTCTTCAGCGAAAATAATCTCACTGCCTTTTTCATCAAAGACAATTTTATAAAGTCCAGACAGCATCTCTCCATTTACATCAAAGCCGTATTTATGCCCGCTGATGGACTTAATCTGGGCCGTAACCAGCTCACCATCCGATTTTGCATAGAACCAGTATTCCTCATCATCATCGTAAGCTTCTTTGTCCACGTCTTCTCCCGGAACGGTTCTGAACCATCCGGTAGAAAGCCAGCGCTGTTCTTCCCGGCTGTAATATTTATTTTCCGATGAAGTCGCTTCTCCCGGAGTTGCCAGCCTATTGTACCATGCAAATACAGCGGCTCCGTTTTCGTCAAATCTGTACTTTCTTCCATTTATTGTTTTACTCTTGGCGTCCTTAACCTTTTTGCCGGAGGTGTTAAAGTAAAACCAGTCTCCGTCGCCTTCTTTATCAGGGTTTTCTTCATCATCCTCTGTCTCCAGATACTTCCACCCTGTCGTCATGCGGCCGTTTCCATTTTCCTGACAGTAATATACGCCTTCTTTCCACGCGTCATCATCTGTCAGCATTTCTCCGTCCTCGCTGATCCAGCCATAAAGCATATGGCCTTCTTCATCAAACGTAAATTTTGCAGAACCGGATGCCGTAGGGAGAGTCGTGAACTTCACACGGCTGGAATCGTCCGACTTTTTCACAGCCTTTCCGTTTCCCTGAAAGTAATACCACCAAACGTCCGGCTCATCCCCGCCTCCGTCTTCGTTATCGACCTCTCTCCATTGGGCGGTACTCATAACGCCGTCGCCGTTAAAGTAGTAGTAGTTTTCATTATACTCAACGACTTCATCTCTCGCCATATATCCGTCGTCTCCCAGATAATACCAGTAATTTCCCGATTTTTTCAGCTGGTCCGTCACTTTCTCCCCATGAGAGCCCATGTAAACCCATTCGCCGTTATCCTCCTGCCAGCCGGTCGCTGCAAGAGCAGTAAACGCCGTGCCTGCAGTCAGCGCCATAGCCGCAAAGGGAATCAACGCTTTTTTTGATAATTTCTTCATAACTTCATCCTTTCTCATGCAATTTCTGCTGATGAGCAAAGGATAAACCCTGGAGCGAGTCCAGGGTCAACAGAAGTTATGAAGATGTAATATTATTGTATTGTCCGTAAAAAAATTGTAAATTTAAATTTTCAATCCGTAAGCATTCGCTCTATCCCTGCAAAGCCATCATAATAACGGGAATCAACTGCTTCTTTCTGGATACCACATTGTCGAGATGAACTTCCTGATCCTTTCTCTTATCGGAATCAATATGGAAAGCCGCCGCCACCATCTGCTCCGCTCCCTGTCCTGCACAGAGCAGGTCTGTCGATTCCGTCAGGATGTTTGTAAGCATGAAAAACAGCATATCAATCTCCTGTTCCTTCTGCTTTACCTGGATATAGGGGAGCAGCTTTTCCTTCAGAGATTCCAGCTCCTCTGCATTGACAGAGCTGATCTGCCCCACGCCGAAAGCCGTTTTGCCTGCGGCAAAACGCTTATAATCCTGGTAGAATACTTCTTCCGCCGTCTTGCCTTTCAGGTTGCTTCCTGCGGCGAACATCTCACTGGCGTATTTTTCAATCTCAATTTCTGCTATGCCGGCCAGCTCCATCGCAGCCGCTTTATCCACCGGCGTACAGGTCGGAGAACGGAATAAAAGCGTATCAGAAATGATTGCGCTGCAGAGAAGGCCTGCCGTCTCTTTTTTGATTTCAACTCCGGCTTCCCTGTACATCTGGTATACGATTGTAGCCGTACATCCAAGAGGCTGGTTGCGGAAGAAAACAGGAGCGATCGTTTCTACGGTTCCCAGCTTATGATGATCAATGATCTCCATAATCTCAGCGCCCTCCACCCCTTCTACCGCCTGATTTTTCTCGTTGTGGTCAACCAGGATTACCTGCTTTCCACGGGCGCCGAGCAGATTCCTTCGGGAAATCATTCCATAATATTTCCCGTCTTTATCCAGGATCGGAAAATCCCTGTGGCGCTTGCTGGCCATCACATCCCGGATATCTTCAATATAATCGTCCCGTTCAAAGGTGATCAGATTTTCTGTCTTCATAAAATAGCTGATAGGCATGCTCTGATTAATCAGTCGGGCCGCCGTATATGCGTCGTACGGGGTTGTCATAACCTTGCAGCCTCTTTCCTGGGCCAGCTTTTTAATCGTCATGGAAACGGCTGCTCCTTCACATACGATAATACAGGCTGCTTCCATCTCGATGGCGCACAGCTGAGATTCATAGCGGTTTCCAAGAATTACAAGGTCGTGAGGCTGGATATAATATTCCATCATATCCGGATTAGCAGCTGCGATCAGGACCTTTCCGCTGTCGAAATACTCCCTTTCATCTCCGATCAGCATCAGTCCTTCCAACGTTTCAATAATATTCGAATACTGGGTGTTCGCCTTTGACAGGATACTGCTGTCATAGACGTTCATATAGGATCTTGTGATATCACCGACCGTAATCAATCCTTCCAGAATACCGTCTCCTGTCACTACAGGAAGTGTCACCACTCCGGCTTTCTGCATGTAATTCCACGCTTTTTTGAGGGAAATATTCCTTGCTACTCCTTCAGTCTCCCTGATTTCGATATCCTTCACCTGCGTTTTCACATTCTCGATCAGAACAGGCTCTTTGGCACCGAAATAATTCAATACAAATTTTGTTTCTTCATTCACCTGCCCTGCTCTCCCAGGCTGGTACAGTCCGCCGGTCGCTGCCCGTTTCAGACCTGCATAACAGATAGCAGAACAAATTGAATCCGTATCGGGATTCTTATGTCCGATTACAATTGTTTTCCTTTGCCTTTTCTCTGCCATGTTACCTCCTCATCCGTTAAATGTTTCATATTCTATTTACAGTTCGTTCACATTTTATTCATATCTGTTTTTTATACTATTTGCATAGAAACAAATAATTTCAAACAGGTTATATGGTCAAAATGCACATAGATTTTTCATAATTGCCCCGGTTCGTTTACGAATCGGGGTCTCCTCGTTTTATCCACTGCAAACATTATTTCACTGATACATACTTTAAACTATCCCGCAAAAAAATGCAAGGAGGATATTGCACAGACATCTCAAATGTCTGCCCGATATCCTCCTTAAAATGTCCTGAAAACGGCCTGGTCCCGCGTTCAGAAGCGTCCGCTAGATGTTCGTAACGATCAGTCGTGCAGCGCCGTAGATGCCTGCATCATTTCCAAGTTCAGCAAGACCGATGCTGGCCTTGTGCTTCGTTATCGGCGTATAGAAATCAAAATATTTCCATATTCTGTCGATCAGAAACTGACCTGCCTTCGATACTCCGCCCCCAATTACAAAACGTTCCGGGTCTATGGTCATAGCTACCTGTGCCAGTACGAGCCCCAGATACCGGCAGGAAGTTTCCACTACTTCATCTGCCAGTTTGTCGCCCTCTTTTGCGGCGTCCAGCACGTCTTTCGCCGTTACATTATCCCCGAATTTACGCAGGACAGACGGCAAATCGCTTTTTTTCATCATTCTTCTCGCTTCTCTTGCAATGCCTGTGGCCGAAGCGACCTGTTCCAGACAGCCGACTCCGCCGCAGTTGCACTGCTCCGTCTCTTCGTCGCGCACATGAATATGGCCGATCTCTCCCGCTGTTCCGTGCCTGCCTGCAACGATCTGTTCGTTCAGAATTACGCCGCCTCCGACGCCTGTTCCAAGAGTCACTGCCACCAGATCCCTGTATCCTCTTCCTCCGCCCTGCCACATCTCTCCCAGAGCAGCCACATTGGCATCATTTCCTGAACGCACAAAAAGACCGTCAAGCAGACTGCTGAGTTCCTTTTCAGGGTTCCTGTCATGCCAGCCGATATTTACACATACCTCTACATATCCGTCCGGAAGAACCGGTCCCGGATATCCCATCCCGGCTCCGGCCAGATCATCGTTCGTCAGACCTTTTTCCTTCATTTTCGCTTTGATAGAATCAGCAATATCGGGAAGGATTCTGTCTCCTCCATTTTCCTTCCTCGTAGGGATCTCCCACTTTTCAAGCAGCGTTCCGTCCGTGCTGAACAGACCGAGTTTCACGCTCGTCCCCCCAATATCGATTCCAATGCATTTCTTTTCCATAGTACATTCTCTCCTATTTTAATTTTATCTCTTTCATCGTCTGCTGCCCCGTGACGATCAGGGTATCAGGAAATCTTCCCTTTACTATAATATCCGGTTCTACATCCAGCTCTCCCGAATATTTCTCCACTCCATGCATATTATAAATCCTGCAGGAACTGTCGTCATAGAGAATCACGCTGTCGCCTGATATCTGGACATCCTGATACTGGTAATCAAATTCTTTGCTGAATACGAGACTGCCGTTCAGATGGTAAACATCCATTCTGTATGCATCAGGGCCCGCCGTGTTTTGTACGATCACGCCCGCATATTCATCCGAATAAAAAATGCTCTCAACTGTTTCTTTAATTTCGATCTGTTTCTCCAGAGATACACTGGCCAGATTTCTGGTTGAAAAGAAGGTCACGCTGTCGTCCGCAAAGGCAACTGCCGCTTCCTCGCTGGGATAAATCACTCTGGCTACCAGGCTCCCCTCAAACTCTTCGTCAAATCCGCCTACAATGTGGTTTTCGTTCTTGCCAATCTCAGAGAAATCATAAATCACGACTCTCTGCGCCATTTCCCCCTGCGAAAGATGTATGAAGGAAACGATCAGCTGTGTACCGTCGGGCGAAATCCCGATGTCCACCGGATAACCGTCACCGGCCAGCACCGATTTAATCATCAGCTTCATCGCGCTTCCATCCTTTTTATAATACTGGATATAGCTGGCTCTGGCATCCTCCAGTATGGCAGCTGTCAGACCGTTTTGTGCCACTGCCACCTTCACAATGGGCAACACAGTAGAAGCTGTTCCCTGACAGCCTTCTTTATTACAGATATAAATCGTATTGCCCTGCTGGTCGGCAATTACCGCATAATCTCCGTTCACGGAGACAATCGGCGCCTTCATCTCATAGCTCTGCATCCAAATGGTCTTTCCCTCACTGTTGATGTAGGAAGCGCCATCCTTCGTATATTTCAATACGTTGCCGCCAAACGCCGCATACTCGGCAGCCCCGCCCTCGCTTACGGAATTCTCCCATACCGTTTTATACTCGGTAAACTGATGGAAGATCAGATACTGATAAATTCCGAAGCCCGCGCCTGCTGCCAACAGGAGAAACACAAATAAAACAGTAAGACGACGGCGCAGCACCCTTCTATGGGCTTTGCGTACAATCTCCTCACTATTTTCACCGGATGCCTGCCGGCGTACCCGTTCTCCGCTGTCTGCGGAAATCATCTGTCTGCGCAGCTGTTTCTTTTTACTCTCTCTGCTCATGGAGCTCATATCACTCATCTCTGCATTTCTCCCCATGCTGTATATATGTCAGTATACAACATTCTGACCGGAAACGCATTCTTTTTTTCTACGGCATAATCAATTTCTGCCCTGTAGTGATTTTATTCTGATCGTCCAGCCCGTTCAGTTCACATATTTCGTCCAGCATATTCAGGTCATGATACTTCTTCAGACAAATACCATAGAGAGTTTCTCCCTCCGCTACTTCGTAAATGCTCTGCTTTGCAATAGACTCCCCCACAGCCGCCGCCTGATCTTCTGCTTCACCAAGCGTTGGAATCTGCGTTTCCGGCTGTGTTTCGACCGCAGCAGGTTCTGCAGCTGCCGGCTCTGTTTCTCCAGTGGAAGCCGCCTCACTTTGAATCTGGCTTTCTGTCTTTCCGGCCTCTTCGCTCATCGTTTCCGGTATGATTTTTCCTGTTCCCGAGACCTGTTCCGTGCCGGAACCGCTCTGGATGATTACCTCTGGTTCTTCGTCGTCTATACTGTAATCCTGCCACGTTGAAGTGCCTGCCGGAAATGCAGAGGCGATGACGTGTTCCATCTCTTTCATTTTGTGGTAATTATTAAACATGGTTACACTGCCTGCCAAGACCGTAATTGCCAATACGCTGCATAAGGTTCCCAGTATGCCGACTATATTTTTTTCAGCCGCCGCTTCCGCCTTTCGGGACTCCATTTTCTGGCGGAAATTATGTATCACCGTATTGTCCACATCCACATCTACACGTCTTGCTTCCCTCCGCAGGATCATATAGTCCTGCATCATCTGGTTTCTCTCGTAATAGATGTTATGTCCTCTCAGTTTGTAAAAACCGTCGTCGGACGCCACGTAAACAGCCTCTTCATTCTCCAGTCCAGAATTCAGGTACATCAGTTTATGGTCACCGGAAAAATACTGCCCATGCTGTTTCCAGTAATTCAGCGGACTCAGCTGGCTTCCCGGTGCTCCGCACAGAAACCATCCCTGTACCGTCCTCTTGGGAAACATCTGCTCGATGTCCTGATACGCCTTTTTCCACGCTCCTTCATAGAACTCCACTTTTTCCCCATTTTGGGTAACTCCGTCCATCTCCAGGGCCCCATCTATGAAAATATAGGGAATCCCGTCGTATTCTTCTACGTTTCCCAGCAGGAGTCCGACGCGCAGATCTTGTCCCCCCACCGGGTACAGCCTCTTCAGGTAAGTATTTACATAATCTTCCACGTACAGTTTTACAATCTGATCTCGTTCCCCAATCTGCCTGATGTTTTTCGGCAGTTTTGGATACGGATTATATAATTCTCCCATAGGTTCACCCCGCTGTTTTTTTATCTTTCCAAGCATAGCACAGCGGGGACAAAAAACTTGTCAAACAGAGGCTGTCCTGTCCCATAACTTTTCGACAAAACATATGCTTTCGCTGATACAGTCCGCCAGGCGCATGACCACTGAGAGGCGTATACTCTGCAGCATGATCGGATCGTGATTCCCACAGCTGCCTACGATACCTGTAATGAAGATGTCTCCGACCGCCTTCAGCTCTTTGCTCACTCCCAGTCCCGGCTTTAGCGGGCCCTTGCCGAGGGTAATGTATCCGATATGCTCCATATTACCGACAGAAGCATCCACTGCTACGATCAGATGATCCGGAAAACTCAGGCGTACCGCTCTGAGGTATTGTTCCAGATTCATCGCATGTACTGGTTTTTCCAGAGTTCCCACTACTTCCGCCCGCTTTATCTTCTTCCCTTTCAGCTTATACCCGATCAGCGGGCCCAGACTGTCTCCGGTTGAACGGTCTGTGCCGATACAGAGAAACAGGACACCATTTTTCTTTTCTTCTTCCATCTGCTCCCTGATCAGTCCGTAGAGCTGAAGGGCGAAGGTCTCAATTTCCCAGTCATTTTGGGCATCATAGTAATATATCTCCCGGTTTCCCCGGATTTTAATCCGTTCCCATAATTTCATATAATCCCGCCTGTGCATTTCTTAGTCTATGTTCTATTATAGGCAGGGCATGTCTCGTTTATGCATGGGACAGGAGAAGAAAGACCACCTGTATCTGACAAAATTCAGCGCCAGATACAGGTGGTCTTTTTCCATTATAGTACTTCTTTATAGTACTTCTTTTTTTACAATATTTACCAGACGTCCAAGATTTCCCATTTCAACTTCCAGGATGTCGCCTTCTTTCAGCCACACGCGTTTATCTTCCGGATATGTTAATATGATGCCTCCGGATGTTCCCGTCAGGATCACGTCTCCCGGCTTCAGCGTAAAATATTTCGATATTCCGCTGATGATAGCTCTGCAGTTAAATATCATATCGGATGTATTGTGATCCTGCCTCAGTTCCCCGTTTACGTAACCTCTTAACGCGAGATTATTCGGATCGGGAACTTCGTCTTTCGTAACGATATACGGGCCGATCGGGCAGAAATTATCACAGCATTTTCCCGGAATCCAGGACGTTGTGGAATACTGGAAATCTCTTGCCGAAATATCGTTTGTATTGCAGTAGCCCAGCACGTAATCCAGTGCTTCTTCTTCAGATACCAGCCTTGCCCGTTTTCCGATTACAATGGCCAGTTCAGCCTCGTAATCCACCTCGTTTGAATTTGCAGGTATGGTAACAACGCCCTTATGTCCTACAACGGAATCAGAAAACTTATTGAACAGATGGGGAAATACCGGCTTTTTTCCGTTAGACTCTTCCAACACCGCCTGATAGTTCAGACCGATTCCAATAATCTTTCCCGGATTTGGGACACATGGACCGAATTCTACACGCTCCTCATCCTTCGTAAATTCAACTTTGACTTCATTCGTTAACTCTGTAATAAATCGATTCAGTTCAGTAAGGGCCTTCCCTCCCCCGCCGATTACTTCTTCCATCGTACCCGGAACGTAATCCGTCGGGTATTTTTTGAGGCATTCTGTTACATTTAATATTCCTTCCGGAAGTTTTACTCCCAGTTCGTACCCGTTTTCCTTCTTTATCGTAAGCAGTCTCATATAATCCCCCCTATTCTGCTATTGGCTTTCTGTAAAGGTAATGTCCCCGGCCGATCTGCTCTTCCGCCTGGAATATTCCGTCTCTTACAATCTCTTCTCCTCTCGACAGCACATGTGTAATAACCCCATAAACCGTCGTTCCTTCATAAGCGTTATAATCACATTTCTGATACTGTTTATCAACTGTAATTGTTCTTGTCTGATTCGGATCGAGAATTACGATATCCGCATCAGCTCCGACCTGAAGGACGCCTTTCTGCGGGTAAATACCCATCAATTTTGCCGTATTAAAACTGAGAATCCTGGTAAATTCCGGAAGAGTAATCCTTCCCTCATGCACTCCATAGTGATACATGATTGAGAACATGTCCTCAACTCCCGGTCCACCGTTTGGTATTTTAGAGAAGTTGTCCATACCCTTTGTCTTGCCGTCTTTATATGGAACAGGCGCATGGTCGGATCCCATTGTCGACAGAATTCCTTTTTTGATGCCTTTCCAGAGCGCATCCTGATTCCACTTTTCACGCAGCGGCGGTGAGCAGATGAATCGGGAACTGTATGCGAAATCCTTGTCCAGATCTGTGATATCTTTTGTCAGATAATGGGCACATGTTTCTCCATATGCATGAACTCCCCGTTCCTGAGCAGCCTCTATTACATCCATAGCCTGCTTGCAGGACACATGTGCTACACGGATATTTGCTCCTGTCACCTGAGCAATGGACAAGATCCTGTTCGTCGCTTCTGCCTCCATCGCTTCCGGTCTGCTGAGACCGTGATATAATGTAGAGGTGTTTCCTTTCTCCACCGTTTCTTTGACAATCTGGTCAATAATATCCCCATTTTCACAATGTACGGTAGCAAGCATATGGTTTTTACTCAGTTCGGACAGAATTCTGTACAGATTCGCATCACTCACCATGAGGCCAATTCCTCTGGCCGACATAAACAGCTTGACGGTGGATACCCCTTCTTTCAGCAGTTCCGGCATGAGACTTAGTGCTTCTTCACTGTGTTCTTCATTAATAATCGGCTGCAGCCCGTAGTCAATATAGGAGTCTTTCGCCATATCCTTCCACATGGAGAAGTTTTCCATCAGTGTTCTGCCTGGAAGCGGCGGTTCTACAAAATTCAGGATCGTCGTAATTCCTCCCGCTGCCGCGGCCCTCGTTCCGTCTCTGAAATCATCTGCATATCCAGGTACCCCAAAGTGTACATGAGGATCGATGCCTCCTGCAAGAACGTACTGTCCCTCTGCATCGATTATCTCGTCGTTTTCTCCCTGTACCATACTGCATGAGATTTCCTCAATCAATCCCCCGCTGATTTTCATGTCTGCTTTAAAAACATCTGAAGCTGTTACTATCATCCCATTTTTAATAATTAAACTCATAATACCTTCTCCTTTTATTTTACTTTGTTTTAGTTATTTCTCATAAATTGTTCCGGCCAGAAATTCTTTGCTGAGCGGCCGATATTTCGTCAGCAGCAGATATACGAGTACCGACGGAATAATTCCTGCGATCCAGGATAGATCGATAAAGATCAGAGACACTGCCGCCCCAGCCAGCGTCGCTGCGATTCCCTGCCAGTTCACCCCTTTGAACGGGCCATTTTCATCGTACAGCATATCCAGATCCAGTTTCTTCTTTCTCAGAATGTAATAGTCCGTAATCATTACCGTTGCAATCGGACCAAGGAACGAGGATACAACCTGTACAAATTTGACGAAACCATTGCTTGTTGTCAAAATCCACGGACATGTACACATTGCTACGATTCCTACGGCAATTGCGATTTGCGGTAAGAAAAGTTTAAATATTCCATAAATACATATGAGGATGGAACTACATTGTGAAGCACGTTCGTCGTCACCTGTGCAAATGCTATAAACAGAAGCGTCGCTATCAGCAGCGGCTTATTCGGCACCAGTTCCGTAAAAAGTTTGATCGGATCCCATGATCCTGTCGTGCCGGACACCATAAGGCCAATAACCGCCATAAACATGGTAAATGGAACAGTCCCGATCCAGTGCAGAAGAAACATGACCTTTGTGCCAGTCTCCTTCCTGAGCTCTCTCGACAGGTCGCCCATGCTGATAACGTAAGTCGTATAAGTGCCGCCGAACGTTGTGATTCCGGCCAGGAACGGCATCCCCCATGATCCTTTGTAATCAATCAGGTTCGTCATAATTTCAAATTTATATGTATTGTAAATAACCAGGAACATATAGCCTAAGGCGATGATAATAAAGACAGCGCCGATGTTTTCCAGCCATTTGATTCCTTTGAATCCCAGGATGGAGAGCAAAATCTGAAGCGTCTGAAATCCGATGAAGCACACTGCCATATTATCAAAACCTATTACCATATAAAGTACGGAATTAATAGCGGAAGCCCCGATCCAGCTTTGAATCCCATACCAGAGAACTGCCGGCAACGATCGGATTAATCCCGGGAAAAGTGATCCCTTCATACCAAAGCATGTTCTCGTATGTACTATAAACGGAATTCCCAGCCGGTGTCCCGGAATACCGTTCCACGTCATGGCAATGCTGATAATCGTTACGCCGATAAGCATAGCCAGCGCCCCCTGAACAAGGTTTAATTTTCCGCTGGGAGGAACAAGCGCCGCTCCCATCATAAACGAGTTGATATTAATAACTCCTGCGATCCAGGCGAATGTATAGGAAGCATTCCCCATAATCCTGTTTGTCTGAGGCGCCAAGCTTTCTTCCCCAAACCCCTTTTCTTTGTTAACTGCTAACCCCTCTTCTTTCATACCTTCTTCCTTTCTTATTTGTTTCTGTTAATTTTTGCTGTTTTCCCCTGCAGCAGCATGCTGCTTGAATCCCCGCCCCTCCTTTCTTTCGTGTTCCCAGGAACATCCTGTGCTAAAAAAAATTTGGCCCCATGTACCCGGGAACAATTTTAAATAAAAAAATTTCACCGGAAGCCTCCAAAGCAGCACTTACATGTGCAGTGATGTTCCCGGGAACATCACCTTATAACGAGACATTATCACACTTACGGATAATTGTCAATATAAAATCCGAATTTTATTATAATTTAAAAAATATTGTGATACCGTTCATAATTCTCTCTCATATAAATATTCAGGCCCACATCGATCTCTTCACGGAGCATCTCCGAACCTCTGTAGAAATATTTAAAGAAATTATTTGCCGCTACTGCTCCCAGATGAAACGGGCGGGCCGTCACAATGCCTGTAATAACTCCCTCATATAAATACCGTTCGATTTCACCGTTGATTCCGTTGCTGATCATTCTGTAATCCTTATGATCCCCCAGCTGTCTCAGCGCCAATATAATATTGTCCATCTTATAAGGTGCATAAACAGCATCCGGCTGAAACTCCGGAATGACACGTTTCAGAGCCTCTCTGTATGTATCACAGTCAATCCCTGCAACATGGATGCAGAGATGTTCGATACCGGAAAATTCTTTAATTCTGTCCTCGAATCCCTCCATTCTTTTTTTACTGAGTTCATACCCATCATCATAAAACAGCGTAAGTACCTTTCCCTCCCTGTTCATGATCTCCGAAAGATAAGAGGCGGACAACGCTCCAAGATTATAATAGCTGGGGCCAATATGGCACAGGCTCGTGTCTTTGCAGATCAGATCCAGAGTCATCAGCGGAATGTCCTGAACTCTGCAGTATTCCTGTACACGCTGCAGATTTTCCCGGCTGAGCGCAGAAAAAATAACGCCGTCAACACGCGCATCCCGGACAGCCTCTTCGAACTGTTCCATCTGTCTCCTGCACTGGTTTCCTTCCCTGGTAATGTCCGTAAACACAACCTTTAACTCAAAATTATAACCATTCCAGATTCTCATGACTTCTTTAATCCCATTTTCCATCTGGCTACCATATCCTTCATCAATGGTAGCAATAATAAAACAATAAACAATCTTGTTGGTTTTCAGAGAAAGGATCGAAGCCGTGCTGTTGTGTACATATCCCATTCTCTTCGCTACTTCAAACACCTTTTCCCGAGTTTCTTCACTTATATTTTTTCCGGCAAACGCGCGGGCAACTGTTGTTCTCGATATATTTAATTCTTTCGCAATATCTTTTTGTCTGACCATGATTATCCTCTTACTTTCTGATTGGTATCTGCTTTTCTGTGCCCGGGGACAAAAAAATCCGGTCTTTTCCTTAGCACTTAAAGCAATGTACTAATTATACACCTGTCCGCTCCTTTTTACTATAAATTTATATCTTTCCCGCAGAAAGAACAAAGCCTTTCCTGGAAAGTAAAAAGAAAGGATGCCATATCCACAGCACCCCTTCCTATCCCATTATCCTATTACGCCTCGTCTTTTGCTTTTTTAGAAACTTCAATCGCTTCGCTTAGATTGAAGCCTTTCCTGATTTAATAATCTCAGACAACTCCCCGATCTTCAGGGGATTTAAGAATTCATTTCCCAGATATGTTCCATAGTGATCCGTAATAAACAGCGTCATGTCCTTAATCTGCCCTTCCAGCTCCTTAGTACCCGCCGTAACCTGCTGGAACTCTTCTCTCAGTTTGTCTACCCGCGGCCTGGCATTGTTAGCAATCTCATCGGAAATAATCATCTTCGTTACCTGTTCAAAGGTATTCAAAGCTTCTTTCTTTTTATTGGCAACGTCCTGAAGTTCCTGCTCCACTCTGGCGATTTCATCGTCATACTTCTCCAGATCGTACAAAGCCTCATTTCTGTCTTTCTTAATCGAACTGGTAATTACACGGATTTTCTTCCTGTTGGAATGCATCTGATCCCGCAGCGTCCGTCCTGTACGAAGCACCTCCATGTGAAGAAGCTTTGTCCTGTTGCTGATCCAGATGTACAAGCCCCCAAAAATAACGACACAGAGGAAGCAGATCACTACCATCATCCACGTTTTCTTCTCCGGCAGGGCCAGGTAAATCCCATACGGCACAGCCAGAAAACAGATCAGAACAGCAATCAGCAGCTTTAGAATTTCTCCAAACCATCTCGGAAAAAACATCGCATAATACAGGCTGGAATTACAGACAGCCGGCACGTGATTCTTCTGGAACATGGTCTTCATCTGAAGCTTCAAATCGCGGTTTTCTTTATGGAGATCCGCCGTTTCTTCGGCAATGCGCTCTTTCATTCCCTGGCTCTTTGCCTTTTCGCGCTTTACCCGGGCCTTCTTAAGCTTGTCCTGCCCTTTTGCAATCTCTTTGTCATAGCTGGAATTGATCTCTTCACGCCGCTTTTTAATTGTAGCAGCAATGTTGTCATTGACTGTCTTTTTCTCGCTCTCCAGAACCTTTTCCAGCCTTATTTCGTCAGCCTTCAGCTGTTTCTCTCTGTCTTTCAGAAGCTCCAGCTCTTCCAGCTTTTCCCTGGCCTCTGTCAGAAACGCGATATGATCGCTGATCGGAGTCATACGGATTCCCTCCCGATGTAAAGTAAATGATGAACTGTCCCGAACGGCGAATCTTCCTGCAGGATCTGCGGCCATGCCCGGAGCCTTGAAGGAACAGTTATAATTATTATTAGCTTACTACAAAAAAAGACAAGAAACAAGGTCTGTTGCATCTTTTCGTTGAGCAAACTTTCAAAATCTGATATAGTAAAAAAATGAAAAGGAGGAGATGATCATGTTCCGAATGTGGGGTAAGATTTTCAGAGACAACCACCTCTTGCAGGATACCGTGATCTGTATCACGGACTATTCTCTGACCAGAACACAGATGGTGTTCCAGTCATTAACCGATATCTGCTATGAATTAGACCTTGGAGAGCCCATTTGGCTTGATTCCAATGTTCATGAATTCCAGGTACACTCAAAAACACGCTTCAGTCAGGATAACTTTATCGAACATGTTGATTTTGATTTTCTGGAGCTTCAGGTAATTGAAGAATAAGTCTTACGGCAGCTACCATCCCAGCAGCTGCCTTAAAACTTTCGTTTTTTCCCTTCCGATTGGAAGTATATTTTTTTCATATCCGTTCATCTTAAGCGCAAAACTGTTATTTCCCCATGGAAATACTTCCCGCACCTGATCCAGGTTAATCAGGTAACTCTTATGGATGCGGAAAAACCGGAGAGCCTCCAGTCGCTTTTCGTACTCTCCTATGGTTTTTCCCTCAAAATACTCATCACTCGGCGTATGTATGAGACACCCTCTGTTATACGTCTCAATATAAATGATCCGGTCAACGTCTTCAAATACAGTTCTGCCGTTGCTGTTGATGGCAATTCTCTTTAAGTTTCTCTCCTGTGCTGCCTTTTCCCTTCCGCCCATATCTGCGCAGCACTTTTCAATGACCTTTTCCAGACGTTTTTTATCGTAAGGTTTCATCACATAATCCGCCACTCCCAGTTCGAAGGCCTTTACCGCGTATTCTGAATAAGCCGTAACGAATATAACCTTCATTTCCGGCTGCATATTTTTCAAAGCATTAATCAGTACGGTGCCGTTGATATCCCCCAGGTTAATATCAAGAAAAAACAGATCAAATTTTTCTTCTCCCGCAATCTGAAGCGCAGCCGCACCACAGTCTCCTTCTGTGATCGCTGCTTCCGGAAGCAGTTCCAAAAGCTGATGCCTCAGCTCACTTCTGGCCGGCCTTTCATCATCAACTATCGCTATCCTCATCTTCCCTCTCCTTCGTTACTTTTTTATCAAATCGTAGTTCTACACAAGACCCCTGGTCAGAGTTAACAATTTTCAGTCCGTGATCTTCTCCGTAGATACTTTTCATTCTCTTATGGACATTCATAAGACCAACGCTTCTTCCTGTCTGCTCTTCCTGATCCAATTTTTCCAGAACCTCTTTTGGAAATCCCTTTCCATGGTCACTGATGCACACCTGAAGTTCATCCTTTTTGTCCTCAATGCGGATGGATACGTAGCGGTATCCCCGGCCGTCCGCCCCATGTTTCACGGCATTCTCCACAATCGGCTGAAGGATCAGCGTCGGTACAGGCGTGTCCAGTTTTCCGTTAATTTTATAGATAACTTCCAGTTTTTCTTCAAACCTAGCTTTTTCCAGTTCCAGATAGTCCTTTACGTGGTCCAGTTCATCCGCCATCGGAACCATGTATACCTCATTATTTAAGTTATAACGGAAATAATTGGCCAGTATAATCAGGAGTTCTCTCGCTCTGTCAGGGTTCTCCCTGCAGACGCAGGATATGGTATTCAGAGCATTGAACAGAAAATGGGGGTTCACCTGAAACTGGAGCGCTTTGAATTCTGCTTTCTGACGCATTCTTTTCTGATTTTCCAGTTCCGCCATGGCAATCTGCGCAGAACCAATCGTTGCAATGTTCTGAAGAAGTACCATCTCACTTCTTCTCATTACCCACTGGCGTTTCGTCCAGGCAACCAGACAGCCAATGGACTGCTCGTGTATGACAAAAGGCGCCGCGATAAGGGAGTAGTCCTTAACGATCTCGTACAGCGGATTATCCCTTGCCACCTGACTGACGGTTGTAAGCCTGGCATTGTCCATCGCCTCTCTGGCTATCAAAGGGATATTTTTCATATCCTCCAGTTCCAGAGGAATTCCTTTATGTTTCCAGGCAATAATCTCGGTACGGTCCAGAACCATGATTCCCGTCCAGTCCGTTTCCTTAAGAATAATATCAGCCATTTCCTCGATGTCATCCCGGTTTTTAAGCCCTTTTCTAAGCAGAGGAATACATTTTCTTGAAAGCTCAGACGACAGCTGAAGCTGCCGGCTGCTCTCCAGGTCCTGCTGTATAAACACGTTGTTAAAGCTGGAAATAAACAGCAGAATTCCGCACGAGTTCAGTATAATCATAGGACCGGCCACCTGAAGCACCGTCTGGAACGCCATATCAAACGGCGACGCCAGTCTCAGAATCGCAATCATATCACAGACTTCCGCAAAACATGTGAGGAAAAACAGATCCTTATACTTCCATTTGCCCCGCTGGAAATAAGGGTAAAATCCCCCGCCCAAAAGGCCGAAAAGAGCCGTTGAAAACGCCGAAGCTGCTGCAAATGCCGAAGGAGAGGAAAAGAAATATACGTAAACGGCTCCCAGAAGAGAGGCATACATACCTACAAGGGGGCCGCCCAGAAGGCCGGCTGCCATACCGCCGATTACACGCGTATTCAGGTTGTAGGAACCGATATCGATGCTTGTATAGGTAGACAGCATGATAATTCCGCCGAACAGCATGGAGAGCACCATCTGACGCCGCCAGTCCCTGGCTTCCTGAACAAGCATATTCTGTATCAGGCGCAGTTTCGACAGCAGGTTAGCGATAATAACCAGAAGGCCGATATTTAAAATAAGGTCAAACGCCAATCGATCCGATCTCACTTCTGTCTCCCTCCTCATTTAGGAATATCTGTACTTTTCCTTTCATTTTATCACGGCCATGTCCAGGGCACAACAAATATTTAACAAAACCAGACACGATAAAACTCATTGCTGCAAAGTTCGATTGACACCGCTTCAATTGAGAATATAATAAAAGAAAGCACCTGTAAACCGGGGCAAAAATCCAATATAAAAACGGGAGAAAAACTGTTAAAATGAAGAAATTACTGATTTGGGGTGCAGGCGACCAGGGTACGGTAACGCTGGAATGTGCATTGGCAATGAACCAATACGCCGCGATAGATTTTTTAGAAATAAAGGAAAAGGGACACCGCCGGATTCCAGGCCGTGTCATATACAGGGAAGACGATGACGATATCGGCAGGATCATCAGGTCTTACGACGAAATCATCGTTGCAACCGGCAGCAATGATCTTAGGGACAAAAAAATTTCCCGGCTGATCTCTATGGAACGGCCTCTGGCAACGGTCATTCATCCCACAGCTGTTATCAGCCCGTCCGCCAAAATTGCTGGAGGATGTACGATTCTGGCCAATGCGGTTGTCCATACAAACGCCGTAGTAGGAACCGGCTGTATCATCAATACGGCTGCCGTAATTGAGCATGACTGTATCATCGAAGATTTCGTTAATATCTGTCCTAACGCATCCATGGCCGGCCACACACAGATCGGTCGGAAATCATTTTTGGGGATCGGAAGTACCATAATTGACGGCATTCGTATCGGAAAAGAAGCCGTTGTCGGCGCCGGAGCGGTTGTTATCAGAAATGTTCCCGACTTTACAACAGTTGTCGGGGTTCCTGCGAAACCAAAGAGCGCTCGCCAAATATAAAAATTCCGCGCTTTACAGGCGCGGAATTCGTTTAATTTTGTTCTTTTCTATATGCCTTCAGGAGCTTGTTGATTCTCCTCGTTGGGTTAAGAAGCTCGCTCAGGGAAGCATCGTGATTCAGATTATCAATAATTAATGCGATATATTTGCTCATATCCACATCGATATAATACGGCTTTGACAGAAGTTCCGGCGTCTGGTAAACCAGGTTCGTCGTAAGAATCCGATCGATCAGACCATTCTGATAATACTCGTCAAATTTGGCAAGCCCGTTGGTAAAGAGGCCGAACGTAGAACAGATAAATACCTTTCCCGCCTTTCTCCTCTTCAGTTCCTTCGCAACATCCAGCATACTCTCTCCGGAAGATATCATGTCGTCGATAATCAGCACATCCTTGCCCTCTACATCTGTGCCGAGGAATTCATGAGCTACAATCGGATTTCTGCCGTTTACAATCTGCGTATAGTCACGCCGTTTGTAAAACATTCCCATATCCAGTCCCAGCACGTTTGCAAAATAGATGGCGCGCTTCATACCACCCTCGTCCGGACTGATGACCATCATATGGTCGCTATCGATCTGGAGGTTCGTCTCTGCCTTCAGAAGATATTTAATAAACTGGTAAATCGGCTGGACAGTCTCAAAGCCTCTCAGCGGGATCGCATTCTGCACACGTGGATCGTGCGCATCAAATGTAATGATGTTCTCCACGCCCATATCACAGAGCTCCTGAAGTGCAGTCGCACAGTCCAGGGATTCTCTTCCGGAACGCTTATGCTGTCTTCCCTCATACAGGAATGGCATGATTACGTTGATTCTTCTGGCCTTTCCTGCGGCAGCGGCAATCACACGCTTTAAATCCTGAAAATGATCATCCGGCGACATGTGGTTGACCATTCCGCACAGAGAATACGTAAGGCTGTAGTTGCAGATATCCACCATAAAATAAAGGTCATCTCCGCGGACTGATTCCTCAATGGAACCCTTTCCCTCGCCGGAGCCGAATCGCGGCGTCTCAGCCTTAATGATATAGGAGTCTCTCTGATATCCAGCAAAGGCAATCGTAGATTTGTGTTCACTTTCACGTTCATGTCTCCAGGCAATTAAATGCTGGTTTACCCGTTCTCCTAATTCCGCGCAGCTCTTAAGCGGAATCAGTCCAAGTGGTCCTACCGGTATGGTTTCGATTGTCTTCTCCTCGTATATCATCATTCGTCCTCCTAATTATGTTTGTAATTTATATTATAAGCAGAACAATTTGTGTCAAAAAAGTAACGCAACGTATACTCTATCATTATGTTCTTAAATAGTCAAGTCAGTCAAGGCCTTTTCGTCTTTTTTTAATACGAATATCCTCTCCATACAGAGGAATCATGCGGTAATTGCTCATAATCCTGGATGCCACCCGGTCCGTATACAGATCCTGCAGCATATTCAGGGAAAGATTGGTGGAAATGATCGTTCCTTTTTTCCTGATCAGCCTTTCATTAATGCAGTAAAAAAGCTGAGAGGATGTAAAACTGTTATTCAGCTCCGTTCCCAGGTCATCGATAATCAGCAGGTCGCAGTCCAGAATAAATTCGTACATATCCTTCATCTCATCGTCATCCTGATAGGAGAATTTATTTTTGGAAAAAACATCGAAAAGATCGTTTGCCGAGAGGTAGATGACCGAATAATACAGCTCCATCAGCTCTTTCGCTATGCAGTTGGTAAGAAACGTCTTTCCGACGCCAGTCGTACCGGTAAAGAGGAGATTGCCTTTCTCTTCCTGAAACGCTTCGATAAACTGACGGCAGAGCTTCACCACCTCGCGCATATGCTCCGCTTCCGTTTCTCCCACTCCTGGAATTTTAACCGAATCGTCAAAATAGCGATAGGAGAAGGTATCGAAGTTCTCTCTCCGTACGATCTCCTCGATGTTGGACTGCGCATAAAGCAGCTTCATCTGAGCCTGACGGAAACAGTGGCATTTCCTTCCATCCACATATCCGGTATCGCGGCAGTCCGGGCAGCGGTAATGCATTTCCATGTAATCTGCGGGAAAACCATTGGCTTTCAGCAGAAGTTCCTTCTGCTCCCTCAAATCCGACAGCTCTTCCCTGAGCGCTTTCAGCGCCCCGGAATCTCCGTCCAGAAGCCTTCTGGCCGACCGCACCGCCGCAGTGCTGATGGAATCCTCCAGTTCCCTCATAACCGGTATCTTCTCATATACTCTGGCCACCCGCTCGTCCTGTTCGTGTTTATTCTGAAGCTGCTGCTTCTGGTAGTCCCTGATGATGGAATCATACTGGGAATTGCTCAGCGCCATAACATGTCCTCCTGTTCACTACTTTTCCTTCTGCCACAATTCCATAACAAGGGCATCGTAGTCCGTATTCCTCTGTTCAAAATTATGGAAACGGTTTGTCTGAGCCTGCTTTTTGGCCGGAGCTGTTGCACCGGTCTTCTTTCTGCGCCCAGCCAGCACTTCTACGTCCTCCAGTGTCCTGACACCAGCCTTTTTCCACTCAGACAGAATCTTATCCGCATACTGGAAACTGGGCTGGTGAATCGCCTCTATCGTCCTGTTGCAGGCATCTACCACCATCTTTCTGGTAAAACCATATTCTCCGAACCACTTGTCCAGATATGTAATCTCAGCCTCACCCGGCCGTCTGTCGCCCAGGCCAAACGCCTTCATCACAGCAAAGTAATCTTTGCTGAAGCCTTCCGCTCTCGCCTTGGCCTGATCTACGGTGCCAATTCCCTTTTCATGCCAGTCGATCGCCACCTTTTCCATATACCGCAGGCTCGTATGCTGATTCTGTACACAATATTCAATCAGATATTCGATCAGTTCCGCCGGAAGTTTCAGCCCATCATACAAATAAGCCATTACTTCGCTGTCCCGCTGCGTAAAAAGACGGTTCATATATTTCTGGGCAATGTAAAGCAGCTGTGTAAACTCTTCATCACCGGACAGACGGTTGATCTCATCGACCGAATATACTTTTCTGGTTCCTGCAGACGAGGCACCCGACTGCTGATACGTCTGGACCGGCCTCTGATGCTCCTGGACTGGCCTCTGATGCTCCTGGACCGGCTTCTGATACTCCTGGACCGGCTTCTTACGCTCCTGAGCCGGCTTCCTGTATGTCTGATCCGGCTGCTTTCCGCCACTGCCGCTGAGTGCCGCCGCCGTCTCTCCCGCTCCCGAAACGTCTGCCTCCGTTCCCGCCGCTTCTTCCAGTATCCCATATTTTTTCCAATACGCCAAAGCACGTTTTACATCGGCCTCCGTATGGTTCAGCGCATCGGCAATATCTGCAATTTCAATCGTCTCCTGCTCATGGCGGAGCACATAGAGATATACTTTTACGTACTCTCCATTTGCCGAGGGCATGTACTTATCAATAAACTCATTTGCAACTGCCGTAGCCTTTATTACGAATGGATTTTTAATATTCACGGTACAAAACTCCCCTCTCTTTTCTATGTTCCTATCATATCACACCATTTTTAAAAAGAAAATAGGGCGACTTATCCACCATCCCTATTGTGGATAATGTGGATAACGGGGATAATAAGTTAACATAATCTTCAATATCTTGTAATTTTATGTCGAAATACTGTAATTTTCAATATCAAAAATATTATCTGTTAATTTATTATGTAAATCAAAAAATCCACATAGCTTCTTTACATAAAATGTTGAAAACTATGTGGATAATGTGGATAACTTAAAGACCCAACAGCTTTTCTCCCACTTTTACGATATCTCCAGCCCCCATAGTTATCAACAAATCACCGTTGACACATTTTTCTAAAATAAATGTTTCAATTTCGTCAAAAGACGGGATATACTGCGTCCTGGTCCCCAATTCTTCTATTTTATCGGCTAAATCTCCAGAACTTATGCCAGATTGTCGGTTTCTCTGGCCGCATAGATATCCGCCAGAATCACCTCATCCGCCATGGACAGCGCTTTTGCAAATTCGTCCATAAATGCCTTTGTTCTCGTATATGTATGCGGCTGGAAGACGCACCACAGCTTCTTATGAGGATAATTTCTGGCAGCGGAAAGAGTCGCCCGGATCTCACTTGGATGATGGGCATAATCATCAATAATCGTAACGCCGCCGATCTCTCCCTTCTTTTCAAACCGCCTGTTCGTACCGGTAAATTTATGAAGTCCGTCCTGAATCTGCTTCATGGGAACTCCCAGTTCCAGGCAGACCGCAACCGCGGCTAACGCGTTCGAAACATTATGGTCTCCACTCACGCCCAAAACGATGTGTCCCATTTCCCTGCCTTCCTTAATCAGGTCAAATTCCGCTCTCGCATACGCGTCGTGGCGGACATTGACCGATCTGTAATCGCTGCCCTCAGACTGTCCAAATGTCACAACACGGCACGGAAGGCCTTTCGTAATCTCTTCTACCTGCTCGATATCATTGTTAATAACCAGCAGTCCGTGAACAGGAAGTTTCTCTGCAAACAGGCGGAAAGAACGCCTGATATCGGCCAGATCCTTGAAGAAATCCAGATGGTCCGCTTCTATATTCAGAATAATCTCCATTGTCGGATAAAATGACAGGAAGCTGTTTGTATACTCACACGCTTCTGTAACGAATAAATCAGGGCCGCCCACGCGGATATTCCCGCCTATGGACGGCAGAATCCCGCCTACGGAAACGGTTGGATCCTGATCGGCCGCCAGCAGAACCTCGGTGATCATAGAGGTTGTCGTGGTCTTTCCATGAGTACCGGAAATTCCCAGGGCCTGTTTGTAATTTTTCATCATCTGCCCCAACAGTTCTGCCCTTGTCAGCATTGGGATATCTTTTTCCACAACGGCTTCAAATTCAGGATTGTCTTTGTGGATTGCCGCCGTATATACGACTACGTCGATTCCGTCTCCGATGTTTGACGCTCTCTGCCCGTAAAATACCTGCGCCCCTTTCGCTTCCAGATGATCGGTCAGTTCTGTCTGCTTCGCATCGGACCCGGATACCGTAAATCCCTCATCCAGAAGGATTTCTGCCAGGCCGCTCATGCTGATGCCCCCGATCCCTATAAAATGAATATGGCACGGTGTTTTAAAATCTATCTGATACATAATGTTTCCCATCCTTTTTTCTGTATGATTTCACTTACTTTTACTTCTTTTTTATTGAAATGTCAAGCCTTTCCCCCATTTAGGGAACTTTCTATTATTATACAGAATATGAAAAGAAAATTCCATATATTTTGTATCAGCCTGTGTAAGATATCACTAAGTACAATTATATGACTCGCACCGCGTCTTAAATACTTCCGCCAAGTCTTGATCGTGTCATTTTATACCGTTATACCGTTTCTTCTGTTCAGAACAAGGTCTTTCCTGGAAGTGAAAAAAGCCGCCCGGTTTCATCATTTCTGCACCCGGTGCGGCCTTTTATGTACGATTCTTTATTCCTCCCTCATTTTCCGCCCCATAAAGCGGACGGGAACGACAAAAACCTGACAAATAATATACAGTTAAAAACTTTTCATTTCGATGCACACAGCTATCGTTTATACAATGAACTGCCCCAGATATCGTTTGCTGAGAACGAGGCTTCTGATCACATCTTCTCTCGTCTCCTCAAAGCTTTTGTCTTCCACTTCCACGCACGTATATCCCTTATACCCAATATCCGTCAGTGCGCTCACATACTTCGCCCAGTCCACATCTCCCAAACCAGGAAGCTTCGGCGCCATATATTCCAGCGGGTATGCCATGGTGCCCACCCGGTCCAGTCTGTCGCGGTAAAGCTTTATATCCTTATAATGAACATGGAAAATTTTATCCTTAAATTCATACATCGGCCTGATATAATCCATCATCTGCCATACAAAATGGCTGGGATCATAATTCAGTCCAAAGCAGTCGCTGGGGATTGCTTCAAACATTTCTTTCCATATTTTTGGAGTCGTCGCCAGATTCTGTCCTCCCGGCCACTGCTCTGCTCCGAACAGCATCGGGCAGTTTTCAATTGCCACCTTGACCTTATGATCTTCTGCCAGGCGGATAATATCCGGCCATATTTCCTTGAATAGCTCCATATTTTCTTCAACGGTTTTGGTCTGGTCGCGTCCGATAAAAGTCGTAACCATGCCGACACCGAGCTTTTCTGAAGCCAGGATTACCTTTTTCAGATGCTCAATATTTGCCGCCCTTTTCTCCAGATTGCCGTCCATCGTATTCGGATAAAATGCCAGAGACGATATCTCAACGCCCTTATCCCTGCAGTAAGACTGAATATAAGCTGCCTTTTCATCATCCAGCCCATCTACATCAATATGGCTGACGCCTGCGTAGCGGCGCTCTGCCTTGCCGTTTGGCCAACAGGCCACTTCCACGCACTCATATCCAAGTCTGCTGACCGTATCAATCATTTCCTCAAAGGACATCCAATCCAAAATCGCACTTACAAGTCCCAGTTTCATGTTATTTCCTCCACTCGCCATATTTTTCGCACACCCGCTGCCTTTTGCTGCAGCTACTGCGCAATCTTAATGCTCTTTCCTGTCTCTGAACTCTCCACAGCCGCAAATACCGCTCTCATCGCCGCTAACGCTTCTTCTCCGCTGATTTCTGGCGGGGTATTTGTCACGAGGCACTCCATAAACAGATCGATCACGCCCGATTTCGTCTGGTTGTCATTCGTCTGTATCTTATCGATATCATACAGGATCTTCTCACCATCCTTCATCTCCACAATGATCGAATGTGCAGGATCGCTGTATATTTTCATTACGCCTTTTGTTCCATATAAAATAGTAGAATTATCCTCTTCTCCATAGCAGGTCCAGCTGGCTGTCATCGTTCCCATACAGCCGCTTTCCATTCTGTAAATACAGATCGCGTTGTCGTCCACCCCGATCAGTTTCCCATCGGCTCCCCGTTTATCGATTGTTCCCAGATAAGCCATAACCTCGACTACTCTCGAGCCTGTCAAAAACTGAATCAAATCGGTTTTATGTATACCCAGATCGGCCATGGCGCCTAACACGGCTTTGTCCTTGTCAAAAAACCATACGGCTCTGCCAGGATCAATGCTCCAGGTCTCCGGTCCCCCGTGAGCGAAATTTGTCTTGAAGGTCACAATATCCCCAATCAGCCTTCTTCAATCAGCTTTCTGGCTCTGGCATGAGCTTTTGCCAGCCTCTGGTTGTGGCCAATCATAAGGAACCGTCCGGCTTCTCTGGCCGTACGAACCATGTCTTCGCACTCCTTTAACGACATCGCCATCGGTTTTTCACACAGAACATGCTTACCGGCCCTTAAAGCCGCCATCGTAATCTCCGCATGGGCGCTGTTAGCCACGCAGACGCTGACTGCGTCAATGCCGGGGTCCGCCAGGAGCGCCTCATAAGAGTTGAATACTCTGCCGCCATATTGGGCTGCCAGTTCTTCTGCTCTCTTCTGATTCAGGTCATAGAATCCCGCCAGAACTGCCTCATCATGATCTGCATACTCCGGTATATGACGTACCTGAGCAATTTTTCCACATCCGATTATACCTATTTTAAACATAATATCTCCCCTCTTCCCCTTTCCTTCTGCAGCTTATCATTTATTTATTCTTTTTCTTCGTCTGAGCGAGTACGGCAACCAGGATTACAATACCGCGTACCAGTCCATTCAGGAACGGAGGTACATTTGCCATAACCAGAATTGTCTGAATAATGCGCAGCATCAGGACGCCTAAAAACGTTCCGATAATCTTGCCGCGGCCGCCCTCCATCGATGTTCCGCCGATTGCAACGGCAGCGATGGCATCCATTTCATATCCGTCGCCTGCGCTGGCCGCCTGAATGGAAGTAAGACGGCTTGCCAAAAGAAACGCTGCCAATCCATACAGAATTCCTGCATATGCGTAGATAAGAGCCTTACATTTCCCACCTTGATTCCTGCCAGTCTGGCCGCCTGTTGATTGGATCCGACGGCATAGACATAACGGCCGAATTTTGTCTTGCTCATAATAAATCCGGTAAGCAGGGTGATGAGTATAAAAATAATCATCAGGTGAGGAATACCGAAAATTTTTCCTGCCGCCACGCTGCGGAATGCATCATACATGGATTTGTCTACGGTAAACGGTCCGCCCTGGCCCAGCTGTGTAATAATAGAGCGGTATGCGGAGAACGTAGCAAGCGTCACGATGAAAGGCGCAATATTTCCCTTTGTAATAAACAGACCATTGAACAGGCCCAATAACAGACCAAATCCCAGGCAGAACAAAAGGCACAGAACGATGCTCTGCGTTCTGTTCAGAAGCAGAATTCCAAGTCCTGAGACAAGAGCTACGGAGGAACCTACGGAAAGGTCAATCATTCCTGCGGAAATAACAAGGCTCATTCCCATGGCGCAGATTCCTACAATTGCTCCCTGTACAAACTGGTTGGTCAGATTGGTAAACGATAGAAACGATGGATTGATCACAACCGCTACAATCATCAATAAAACGAAGCTCAGCCAATGGCTGTAATTAGTTGTTATATTCTGCCAGATATGCTTGAAATCCTTATTTGTCGTATTCATTTCCGTACCTCCATTTTTGTACCTGTGGAAAGCGCCATCATTCTGGTCTCATCCATTTCCTGTCTGCCGAGGGTGCCGCTGATTTTCCCCTTATACATGACGATGCAGCGGTCTGCTATCTGATAAATTTCCGGAAATTCCGTACTGAAAACCAGAATTCCCTTTCCCTGAGAAGCCAGTTCCAGAATCAGCCGGTAGATCGAATATTTTGCCCCTACGTCTATTCCCTGTGTCGGATTGTCCATAATCAGCACATCAGCGTTTGTTTCCAGCCATCGGCCGACAATTACTTTCTGCTGGTTCCCTCCTGACAGAGATGTAATCGGGTCCTTTTCACTGCCCACTTTTATTTCCATTTTCTTCCGGTTTTTCTCAAAACGTTCCGTCTCTTCCTTATTACTGATAATAAGTTTCTTGTGCAGCAGTGTAAAATAAGCTGCGGAATTGTTATCTCTGATACTCAAATCCGGGAGAATTCCTCTCTCTTTTCTGTTGCATGGAATCATTGCTACTCCATGTCTCATAACGTTTAATATGCTCTTCGTATTCAGCTTTCCGTTTTTCGTCTCCACCGTGCCGCTCTTTACGCCGGTCGCACCGAAAATGGCCGTAGCGAGTTCGCCGCTTCCAGCCCCCTGCAGACCTGTAACAGCGATTACTTCTCCTTTATGGAGGTCAAATGAGATGTCCTCAAAGGTCTCTCCGCATAAGTTCTTAACCGACATCAGAACTTCATCCTTCATACACGGTTCCTGCTGCTCTTTTAAGTTGGCATTAATAAATGTCTTTCCAATTAACAGCTCCGTGGCCTTGTGTTCATCGATATCCTTAATCAGACCACTTTCAATAAACCGTCCGTCTCTCAGCACCGTATAGCGGTCACATATGGTAAATATCTCCGGCATTTTATGGGAGATATAAATAAACTTACCTTCTGTTCCTGAAGCCCCCTCATAATGGAAAACAGGTTTTCAATTTCCTGGTTATTGAGGGCAGTGGTCGGCTCATCCATAATAATCAGTTCAGACTGGAATAAAAGAGCTTTGGCAATCTCGACAAGCTGCTTTTTAGCCGTTTCCAGATCCGCCACCAGCGCTTTGGCATCGATCTGCACATTCATGCTGTCCAGAACTTCCTGCGCCCTTTTAATCTCGGTTTTTTTATCCACTACACCTGCTTTATTCGTAAGTTCTTCTCCCAGGAACATATTTTCATAAACCTTCAGATCATTGCAAAGGTTCAGTTCCTGATGGATAAAACGAATTTTCATTTCCATTGACTTTTGCGGAGTCATATCCGTAATTTCTTTCCCATCGATTATGATTTTCCCGGAGGTGGGAGGAAAATTTCCTGACAGGATATTCATCAATGTGGTCTTGCCTGCACCATTCTCTCCCAAAAGGCCGTGGATTTCTCCCGGTCCTGTCTGGAAACTCACATCCTGCAATGCGGCAACCGGGCCAAATTGCTTGCTTATATTCTTCATTTCCAAGTTCATGTAGTAGAACCTCCTTTAATTCAAGAACGATTACGCAGCAGCGTAATCAATACCTGCGGCGGGGCCGCTGCAGCGACATGATTCCCTTCCGCCTCAGTGCAACACACGCAGCGCTTTTCTATCGCAGGCACAATCATCTGTGATAGAAAAGCCGGCCGGTTAAAAACCGACCGGCTTATGGGCTTACTGTAAGCTGTAACGAATCTTATAAACATCAGATTCCATATATTCTTTATAGTTTGTCTTATCAATCATTTCGGTAGGAATTAAGTAGCTGGCATCCAGAGTTTCACCCTGCATTACTTTCAGTCCTAAATCAACTGCGTCACGAACCATGGATGGTGAGAATGTATATGTCATGAAATCAATACCTTCCAGACCGGAATTCTCATATAAGTTCATGAAGCCTTCGCCTGCGGATACGCCGGAAACCAGTTTGATGTTTAATTTTGCAGGTCCGTTGTAATTCTTTAATGCTTCTACAATACCGAATACGATTTCATCGTCATGGGTAAAGATTGCTTTTACAGATTCAATTTCTTCAACGCTCTTTGTATTTAAGAAGTCTTCCATCTGCTCCATAGCCTTCTGCTGGCTCCAGTCAGTGGAGAATTCCTGAATTTTCTTAAAGTTCTTGTCTGCTGTTTTCCAGAAACCATTGGAACGCTGCATCGGAACCGTAGAGGAATCGCCCTTAAATTCCAGAAGTCCTACTTCGCCTGCTGCCAGATCGTCTTTGAAGTACTCGGTGAAATACTCGCCTGCGCCCTCGCCGATGGCATCATTGTCGCCCATAATCCAGCTGGTCGGCTCAAATCCTTCAATTAAACGGTCATAGATAATAAGCGGAACGTCTGCGTCCTGTACCTGCTGTGCAGCACTTCTCAGCTCGTCGCCTGTAACAGGCCAAAGTACCATTACATCTGGGTTTAATCCGAGAATTGTCTCTACTGCGTTGCTCTGCTCGCCAGACTCTGCTGCTGTCATGAATTTGTATTCAAATCCATACTTTTCTGCCAGTTCCTTTACCTCTGCTTCACAGTGCTTGATTGATTCTGCCGTAAAACCATGGTCTGCAGACGGTGTAACAACACCCATCATTTTACCCTTTAAATCTGCTGCCGGAGCTTCTGCTTCTGTCTCTTCCTTGCTCTCTTCTGCCTTTTCCTCTTTTGCAGTCGTCTCCTCTGCCTTTGTCTCTGCTGCTGTTGCAGCTGCTGTTTCTGCCGGCTTTGAGCCTGAGCATGCAGCCAGTGACATTGCCATTGTTGATGCCAATACTACCGCCAATACTTTTTTCATTCTTACTTCCTCCTTTATTTTTACTTTCTATTCTAAAACCGTATCCCGGCTGTAGAATCACGTATTACCAGTTTGTGTTCCAGGAAAACAGACCCTTTGGCTCCCTTTCTTTCTCCAGTTTCATCTGCTCTACAAGCATACCTGCGCTTGTCTTTCCCAGTAAATAGAGAGCTGGGAGACCGTCGTCAGCATGGGGTTCATCATGGTAGCGTATTCGACATCGTCGAATCCGACGACAGACAAATCTCTGCTGATTTTTATTCCCATGCCTTCCGCCGCCCTGATCGCACCCATCGCCAGTACGTCCGATATACAAAATATGGCTGTCGGCCTGTCATTCAGGCTCAAAAGCTGTCGGCCTGCGGCAATACCGCTCTGAAAGCTGTAATCCCGGTCAGCATTTACCATATATTCGTTCCGTACCGGAAGACCGGCCTCTTTCATTGCTTCTTCATATCCTTTTTGGCGTTCCTCACTGCTTATAAAGTGGTTTACGCTGCCGATAAATCCTATTTTTTCATGCCCCAGGCTGTGCAGATAGCGCACCACCTGCTTGGCCGCTTCAAAATTGTCCACCGTTACATGAGCAATATCTGCGTCCTCGCAGAATTCACAACATTGGACAAGCGGAACTTTCTCCGCTGTTTTCTTTATATCCTTATCATCTTTATCGACGCAAAGCAGCACTGCCCCGTCGGCCTGGCCGTCGAACAAAAGCTCCATAAACTCCCGTTCTCTCACCTTGTCCCCATTCGTAATACAGAGCATCGTGCCATACCGGTTCTTCCTGGCTTCATCCTCAATACCGGAAACAATGGCGGCATAAAAGGGATTGCTGATCGCAGGGACAAAGATCAGCAGCATTCTGCTCTCCTTTTTTCTCAGCCGTCTTCCCCAGACGTTCGGCTGATAATTCAATTTATTAATTGCTATATGTACCTTTTCCAATGCTGCCGGCGATACCGGACCGTTCTTATTTAATACCCTGCTGACAGTTGCTACTGATACGCCAGCTTCTCTTGCCACATCTGCAATCGTAATCATCTGATCTGCTCCCCTCGCTCACTCTGCTTCAATTCAATGAGTGTTCCTGTATTTATTCTCCGTTGGTGTATCGATTATCACTTTTATGAATAAATTTTACCTCAAAATCAAGTCTGAGGCAACATGTAGGAACTAAAAGTTAATGAATTTAT
>NZ_QSDR01000020.1 GCF_003464085.1 Clostridium sp. AM58-1XD | reverse complement strand
GGCCGTCTGCCGGAATAAGCCAATCTGTCTTATTTTTCACAGGCGGAATATTCGCCTGCTCTTGACATACAACGATAGTTGCTGTTATATATAAAACAAGGGCTGAAAGTCCAAAAAGGAACTTTCAGCCCAGTGATTATCATAGAAGATCAGCATTTACAGACTTTTTTTCACACACTCATAGCAGCCAGCATATGAGAAGTGTTTTTTTTACACAATCATTTGCTGACTGCTATTTTGTATGTTTGGTCCGATCTGCCGGACTTCCGTTCGATAGAACGATGTTTTTACTCTTCATTTTCCGGCATCCGCAGTCCGGCTGTGCTCGTAACCGGAAGGGAAAATACAATGGCTCCGGCCGGGCTTTTTGTACCTGCTTTTTCCATAATTGCCTTCATAACAGGATTCTTCTGAGCCGCAGGGAGCACGATGAGGATAATTTCCTTTTCTTCTGCGAGGGAGATTCCCAGGAACCGTTTGGCGTGCTCCATTCCGGTCCCTTTTGCATGAATTACAGTTCCTCCGGGTGCGTCGGCGCTCCTTGCTGCGTCCATGATCGTTTCTGTATATCCTGCATTTGCAATGGCAACTAAAAGCTCATAATCTGTATTCTTCAATGTGCTTTCCTCCTCTAATACGATTGTTTGATCGACGGTCAGATATTGCAGTGTATTCTTTCCTCCGATGCTGCTAAGCGGGATTAGAAACGCAATTCCACGTCCTGGAATGTCAATTTTTACTTTGCGGTAAAGCTTTTCTTTCAGCTGTTTCCAGGTATCTCTGGTCACGAAAGCGAGATAAACCACCTTTTCTGATGATTCCATTCCCAGATAATCCAATATGGCGCTGTCGGCTGTGCCGGCGCTCAATGCGGCAAGAGTTACATGAACATTATTTTCTTTAAAAAACGCGATGAATTTATCGCGCATTCCACGGTTGGTGATAATTCCCATCATATAGATCGCGCTCATAAAAAAACTCCTTTGCAATTGTTATAATTCAATAATATCATCATTTGACCAGCGGTCAAGATAAGAGGCGGGAGCAGGAACAAGTTCAAGACTCTCATCATGCCTGGACTGGAATTTATAGATGGCGCCCAGGATTTGTATGGCAATCAGCGGAGTCATGGCTACCATAGCTACGATGCCGAATGCGTCCCGCACGATATTACCGCCTACTGTCTGACACGCGCCCATGGCAAACGGGAGCAGGAACGTTGCGGTCATAGGGCCGGAAGCTACCCCGCCTGAGTCGAATGCAATGGCGGTGAATATTTTCGGTACGAAAAAGGAGAGGCAGAGGGCGATTACATAACCTGGCACGATGAACCAGAAAATGGATATTCCGGTCAATACTCTCGTCATCGCAAGCCCAACGGAAACAGCGACGCCAAGGGAAAGACTCAATCCCATCGCATGCCCTGGAATCGCGCCGGAAGTGATTTCTTCTACCTGCTCTTTCAGCACATAGACGGCAGGTTCTGCTTTGACGATAAAGTAACCGATTACCATACCGATCGGTATCAGGATCCACCGATAAGAAAGGCCGGCGATCAATTGTCCAAGGTAATTACCGGCAGGCATAAAGCCTACGTTTACTCCTGTCAGGAAGAGCACCAGGCCGATATAGGTATAAACAATCCCCACTATGATTTTTAGAAGCTTATGTTTTTTCAAACGGAGTGATATGACCTGAAATGCAGTAAAGAACAGGACGATCGGCAGTAAAGAAATTGCAATTTCTTTCATATAATCAGGCAGACCGTGAGCAAAATGCTGCCACAGTTCTACGGAATCTTCAATGACAGGCAGAGCAGACGGCGTGTAGCCGGTATCCTCTGGGTGGTAAAGCAGTCCAAGTAAAAGAACAGCCAGGATCGGGCCGATGGAGCACAGCGCTACCAGGCCAAAACTGTCGTTTTCTGCATGTTTATCACTTCGGACAGCGGCGAAACCGACGCCGAGCGCCATGATAAAAGGAACTGTCATAGGCCCCGTTGTGACTCCGCCGGAATCGAAAGCGACTGCAAGAAAGTCTTCCGGTACAAAATAAGCAAGTGCAAAAACGATGATATAAAAGATAATCAGGAGCGGCGGGAGAGGACAGGCAACAAGCATACGCAGCATGGCGACCATCAAAAAGAATCCGACGCCCAATGCCACATACAGAATCAATATGTGATTGGGAATAGAAGGTACCTGTTCGGCCAGCACCTGGAGGTCCGGTTCGGAAACGGTAATGATAAATCCGAGAAGGAACCCGAGCAAAAGAACAATGCTGAGCCGTCCGGTATTTGCCATTTTCGTTCCCACTTTCTCGCCCATGGAAGTCATGGCGAGTTCTGCACCCAATGTAAAAAACATCATGCCGACAACGAGCATAACAGCTCCAAACAAAAAGAGAAGCAGGATACTGGGCGGAATAGGCGCGATGGTAAAGCTGATCAGCAGGACAATGCCGATGATGGGAAGAACCGCTTTCAGCGCTTCTTCTAATTTTTCAGCAAATCTGGTCTGGTAGAAACCCATGTACAAAAACTCCTTTCTGGTAATAGTGAAACGTGAGAACAAGATCCTTTACTGGAAAGTAAAAATAGAGAAGTATCCTCTATAATAAAATAAGATGCTTCTCTGCAACAGCCACAACAGCTGTCTATAGTTTACCATAGAAATTGCAAGGTTAACAATTAAGAAAGTGATAAGATTTATCGGATAACGAGAAAATGACTGTTTCATCACATTACAATTACATGGTATTTCATGGAAAATGAAAAAAGACCTGTTTTGATGAATGGCATCATACAGGTCTTTTTTCATTTTCATTATAGTTTGCCGAACACTCGTTCTAACGATCCATTTCCAGATGCAGATCGGAGTGGTGGCACTCGATAATCGTCTTCAATTCTTTTAAATCGGATAAAGGCAGATCACCCATGGTCGTATTCTTTACCGCGCTGGCCGCATTGCCGAATTCAAGAGCCTTTCTGCAGCAGCCGTCTTCTGACAAGAGTCCGTACAGAGCGCCAGCCAGGTAGGCGTCTCCGCTTCCAAGACGGTCTACGATCTCAATATCGCGGTATGGTTCTTCCTCATAAAACTGATCGTTTTTTACGTCATAAACGAGGGAATCAAATGTGTGAAGTCTGGGTGAGTGGACAATTCTTCTCGTTGAGGCGACGACAGACATATGATATTCGTCTGCAAAATTTCTCATGATATCCCTTGCCTGGCCTTCTTTCAGAAATGTCAGCCGTGCCGTATCCTCAGAACAGAAGAAATAATCCACATAAGGAAGTATGGTTTCGATGGTCTCCTTTGCTTCCTGGCCGGACCAGAGATTAGCGCGGTAATTAACATCGAAAGAAATCAGGGCTCCGCCTTCCTTAAAGCGACGGATTATTTCAATAACGGTTCTACGCAGGTCAGCGCTGAGCGCCAGACTGATGCCGCTGGTGTGAAAACAGCGGGCGCTGGTAAATATGTCTTCCGGCAGATCAGAAATTTCCAGTTTATTAATGGATGAATTCATCCGGTCATATGTCACCTTCGGCTTTCTGGGGGAAGCGCCGAATTCATAGTAATACACGCCCAGTCTGGCATCAGCTGAGGGATCAAAAATAAGATAATCCGATGATACGCCGCAGGACTGGACACAGTTTTTTATGTAATTTCCCATATCATTCTCCGGGAGCTTCGATATTATGGCCGTTTTTAGGCCGAGAAGAGAAGCCCCGGCAGCGACGTTCAATTCGGCACTTCCAGCCTGACGCATAAAGGCACTGCCCTTTACAAGGCGCTCATTTTGAGGAGCAGTCAGCCGAAGCATGATTTCGCCCAGGGAAATCAAATCAAATGGTTTGTACATCTTATTTATAACCTTCTTTCATTATTCAGTTGTAACGATTCTGTTCTGTCAAATAGTCAGAACAACCTTTAAAACTCCCGATTTCCCATCCATGAGCAGACGAAACGCTTCTTCTCCCTGGGAGAGAGGGTATGTCTGCCTTGTAAATGGGCTGAGATCCACCAGGCCTTTTTGGATCAGTTCCAGGCCCGGCGAATACTCTCCGGCAGACGAATAACTGCCGAGCACGCGGATCTGACGGACAATGCAATCCTGGAGCGGAAAATTGACCACAGCAGAAGTATTTCCAATACAGACAATGGTTCCGCCTGTCTTTACAAAGGAAAAGGCATCTTCCATGGTTTTCGTAAGCCCCGCTGCATCGTAAATAATATCAGCTCCCTTATGGTTTGTCAAACGCATAACTTGTTCTAGGGCAGTTCCATCTGAATTGTTGATAACAGTGACGCGGGACAGACCGGAAGCGGCAGCGAGGCGCCCGTCCTGCATGCCAACCAGGATGATATGCTCCGCTCCGGCGGCTCTGGCAGCCTGAAGAGTCATAAGGCCGATTGTGCCGTCACCGATAATAACCGCAGAACGGCCCTTTGTCATACCGGATAGCTTTACGGCGTGAAGACCGACGGCAAGAGGCTCAATAAGACATGCTTCTTCAAAGGTGACGGAATCCGGAATGCGGTATAACGTATGTGCCTTTACGGCGATGTACTCAGCCATGGCGCCGTCTTTTTTATAGTCTGTACAGGACACGCCTACAATTTTGCGCCTGTTGCAGAGATTCGTCATCCCGTTTCTGCAGTTGTCACAGCAGCCGCAGTATTCAGTTGAATCGAAGGTAACACGGTCGCCTTCATGGAAGTTTTTTACGTTTATTCCGATTCTTGCAACGATTCCCGAAGCCTCATGTCCCATTATTATGGGAGGAAGACGCCGCCCGCCTCTTCCCTGGCAGCCATGAATATCGCTTCCGCATATGGAACATGCTTTCAGACGGATCAGAACTTCATCCGGTCCAGGAACGGGGGTAGGGACATCGGTATACATAAATTCCGTGTATCCTGTTAATATCAGTGCTTTCATAGCTCCTCCTGCTGAACAGTGAATGTAATAAAGGTGTAATTAGGAAAAGTTACATATATGTTTTTTGCGAGAAGGAATTTTGTAATTAGGAAATTTGTATATACGAACTAGATACGTATTTACAAATAAACCATATCATGGAAAATCGTGAATGTCAATAGACAATGTACAAAATCAATAAGAATTTGTTGTTTGAAATGATATATAGATAAAAGTTCACAATCCATTTTCAAAAAACTATTGACAGTGGTAATAAAAGTTGTTATAGTGAATTCGTAATTAGGAATTAAATTTGCATATACGAATAAGGAGAAGCGATGAACACTGAACATAAACCAACTATGAGAATTATATCCATCCTGGAATTGATTTCTTCAGAGAGAAAAGGATGCAAACTGACGGAAATTTCCAACAGCCTTGGTATTCCTATGGGAACGTTGTCCCCGATTATCCATACGCTGAAAGAAAATAAATATTTAAGTTATGATGAACAGTCACAGGTGTATACGCTTGGAATCGGCCTATTCGAAATAGGGAGCCGGTACATGCAGTGCTCGAATTCCTTTGAGGATATCACTTCCATCATGCAGGAAATTGTGCGCAAATGCGGAGAAACCGTCCATTTCGGAATCCTGGACGGAGGAAATGTCCTCTATCTTGCAAAGGTGGATTCCACGGAGCCGATCCGCATGTATTCAGCAATTGGGAAACGGCTGCCGGCCTATGGAGCCGCTGTGGGGAAAGCTCTGCTGGCTGACTGTACGATGGAAGACCTCCATCGTCTTTATCCGGATGGTCTGAAAGCTATGACTGCTCATACGATAACAGATTTTAATGAACTGTACCGTCAGCTCCAGGAAATTAAACGGACATCTCTGGCTTATGAATGTGAGGAATCGAATGAACTGATTCGCTGTATAGCGAAACCAATTTATAAAAACCACGGGATTGCGGCGGCTATGAGCGTTTCGGTTCCTACGTTCCGATATACGGAAGAAAAACAGGCTCTGATCGAACAGCTCTTAAACGAGTATGCCGTTTTTGCAACTCAAATTGTAGCCTATATGAATCTGTAGCATACGGTAAAAGAGCTGCCGCATAGAAAGGAAAATTATGAAGATAACGAAGATGAATCTCTATACTGTTCCGCCCAGATGGCTGTTTCTTGAAATAGAGACAGACGAGGGAATTACCGGATGGGGAGAACCGGTTGTAGAAGGACGTGCTTCTATCGTTAAGACAGCAGTTGAAGATTTCAGTACTTATTTAATCGGAAAAGATCCGCTTCTTATCGAGGATCACTGGCAGGTCATGTACCGGGGCGGATTTTACCGGGGAGGTCCGGAAGTGATGAGCGCCATTGCAGGAATCGATCAGGCACTCTGGGACATCAAGGGAAAATATTACAATGCGCCTGTATACGAGCTCCTGGGAGGCAGATGCAGGGATAAACTCAAAGTTTACAGCTGGGTAGGCGGCGACCGGCCGGCAGACATCGTCAAAGGCGTCAAAGAACTGTGGAATTCCGGCTGTACTGCGGTGAAGATGAACGGCACAGAAGAGATGCACTATGTGGACAGCTTTGAGAAGATTGAAGAAGTGGCAGAGCGAATCGGGGCGGTCAGAGATGAATTCGGCTATCAGCTGGGAATAGGTGTAGATTTTCACGGCCGCGTACATAAGACGATGGCGAAAGTGCTGGCCAGAGAGCTGGATCAGTTTAAACTGATGTTCATTGAAGAACCGGTAATGGCACAGAATAACGAAGCGCTCAGGGAAATTGTCAAACATACATCTACCCCTATTGCTACGGGAGAGCGCATGTTTCAAGATGGGATTATAAAAACCTTCTGATCGATGGTTATGTAGATATTATACAGCCGGATGTATCCCATGCAGGCGGAATCAGTGAGGTGAAAAAGATCGTTTCCATGGCCGAAGCATTTGATGTTGCGGTAGCGCCTCACTGCCCTCTCGGTCCGATTGCCCTGGCGGCATGTGTCCAGATCGACGCGTGCACGCCAAATGCATTTATTCAGGAACAGAGCCTGGGGATTCATTACAATAAAGGCACGGATCTGCTGGATTATATAGAAAATAAGGACATGTTCCAGTTTGAAAATGGCTATATACGGATTCCGGAGGGACCGGGACTTGGGGTAACCGTAAATAAGGAGAAAGTGATTGAAGCTTCCAGAATCGGCCATAACTGGAAGAATCCTGTATGGAGAAATTATGATGGTACAGTCGCCGAATGGTAAGGTGGAGGAAAACTATGAAAAAATTCGTTTGCTTATTGACAGCAGGGACTCTGCTCACATCTGTACTGACGGGATGCGGGGCGTTTGATAAAGTAAAAAAACCGGATGAAAACGGGGTGCTTACTTTTAAGGTAGCACATGATTCAGCAGATACGGTTCCCGTATCGGTTGGGCTCTTTAAATTTGCGGAACTCGTGGAAGAAAAATCCGAAGGAAAGATTAAAGTAGAAATTTATAATAACGGGCAGCTGGGAAGCGCCAGCGATTACGTAGTAAATACACAGCTCGGTACGCTGGATATGGGCGTTGTTAATCAGTCTGTACTATCCAGCTTTGTCACCGATCTGGCTGCGGTAGATATCCCATATATTATCGAAGGATATGAGCATGCGGACCGGGTATTTGAAGGGGAAACCGGTCAGTATTACAGCCAGGAAATAAAGGATCTGATGGGCACGGAAGTACTGGATATCTGGGAGGTCGGATTCCGAAACCTGACAAACAGCAAGCATCCGGTTAACCAGCTGGAAGATATAAAGGGCCTGAGAATCAGGACAATGGACAATAAGGTACACCAGGAGTTCTGGAAATCCATGGGAGCGGACCCTGTTCCGATGTCCTGGAACGAGGCCTATACGGCCATGCAGCAGAAAGCAATTGACGGACAGGAGAACCCGCTCAGCGTCATTCTCGGAAACAATGTAGCGGAAGTAAACAAGGAACTGGCTATGACGGAACACGTATACAGCTCGATTTTTTTCCTGATGAGCAAGGATGCCTGGGAAGCTTTGACTGAAGACCAGCAGAAACTCATAAAGGAATGTGCCAGGGAGGCAGGACAGTATGAAAGAGAAGAGCAGCGCCGGCAGGCAGATAAGGCTATGGCAGAACTGGAGAGCCAGGGCATGAAGATTACGAAACCGGATAAAAAAGAGTTTATTACGGCTAGTGAGGAATTCCGCAAACAGTATGGCGTTAAGTATAAGAATATTGTGGAAATGATCGAAGCTGCACGATAAATAGGAGAGGAGTTGCGTTATGTATAATAAAATTAAGGGGGTTTTCGGAAAGGTCCAGAACCTGCTTTTAGTTCTGATCGGCATTGCTCTGGCAGTCATGATGTCCGTCATTATGCTGCAGACGCTGACGCGCTACGTGATTTTTTACAGCCTTCCATGGTCGGAGGAGCTGTCCAGATACCTGTTTGTATTCGTCATCATGATCGGACTGACCGTTGCGATCAAAGACGATATGCTGATCAGCATTGACCTGATCGACCGTTTTTTGCCGAAGAAGGCGGACAAAGTTCTGGACGCATTCCGCAAGCTGCTGGCGCTGGCTGTAAGCATTATTATCGTAATCTGCTGTTCCAGAATGTTTACGATCGGCAGGATTCAGAAGAGTCCTGCCATGGGAATCCCGATGATTACCATGTACGGCACCATTTTTGTCAGCTATATCCTGGCGACAGTATCGCTTGTGTTTAAGATCATTGATGATTTCAGAGAGGCGCTGGGAATCACAGAAGAAGGGGAGGAAAAATAAGTATGGATGCAGCAGTTGCTTTAATCGTAGTTTTAATCGTTGCGTTATTGCTCGGAATGCCGATTATCTGGTCGCTTGCCCTGGCCAGTGTGGTTTCCATCGCGTTAAATCCGGATCTGCAGTATGTAATTATCTCTCAAAGGCTGTTCGCAGGATCCGATTCCTTTGCTCTCCTGGCTGTTCCGGCGTTTATGCTGGCTGGAGATATCATGAGCAAGGGAGGGCTGTCAAAGAGGCTCGTAGGCTTTGCAAACGCTTTCTTCGGATGGATTTCCGGAGGGCTGTCAATCGTAGCGCTTATGTCCTGTACATTTTTTGCGGCGATATCCGGTTCTTCCGTCGCTACAACAGCGGCAATCGGAGGAATTCTTCATCCGGAGATGGTGGAAAAGGGATATCCGTCCGATTATTCGGCAGCGGTTCAGGCGGTAGGAGGAACGCTAGGCATTGTCATTCCTCCCAGCATTGTGTTTGTTATCTATGGAAATGTAACTGGCGTTTCCATATCAGGTCTTCTGATGTCTGGTATTATACCGGGAATTCTGGCAGGCGTGCTGCTCTGTGTGTATGCCTGGTATGCGGCGAAAAAAAATCACTGGCCCAAAGAAGATAAATTCAACGGAGCCGTTGCAGCGAAAGCTACAAAAGATGCAATCTGGCTCTGCTCATGCCGGTTATTATTCTGGGCGGAATCTACGCAGGCGTTTTCACCCCTACGGAATCAGCTGTCGTAGCTGTTTTTTACGGACTTCTTGTCTGCCTGTTTGTATATAAGGAAATGAACATGAAGACTCTGTGGGGAATTTTAAAGGGAACGGCCGTTTCTACGGCGAATATCATGATGCTCGTTGTAACGGCTCAGGTCTTCGGATATCTGATTACATACTATAATATTCCAACGGCTGTTGCGTCCTGGTTTATGGGATTCTGTACTTCCAAATTCCTTTTCCTGATACTTGCGATCATACTTCTGACCATAGCAGGAATGTTTATGGACAACGGGTCTATTATTCTGATTCTTGGTCCGATTCTGGCTCCGCTGGCAGTGATGTACGGCGTCGATCCGATCCATTTCGGCCTTCTGGTTGTATTTGTGCTGGCTATGGGTCAGGTGACCCCGCCTTTGGAACGTGTATGTTTGTAGCCTGCGGTATCAGTAAAAGGCCGGTCAGCGGTGTGGCAAGGGCGCTTATGCCATTTATCGGAGTAGAGGTGGCATGTGCATTCCTGTTTGCATTCGTGCCATTCCTGTCCACATTTTTACCAAATCTTTTAAAGTAAACGGGGGATTTTGAAATGAACGATTTATTTAATCTGTCAGGAAAAAAAGCAATAATAACGGGAGGCACGAGAGGTCTTGGACGCGGCATGGCGGAAGCTCTTATGGAAGCCGGCTGTGAAGCTGTGATTATCGGTTCATCGGACAGCGTATTCGAAACGGCAGAAGGATTTTGTCAAAAAGGATACTGCTGCCATGGAGTAAAAGCGGATCTGCGTTCCAGAGAAGAAAATTACAGGGCGTTTCAGGAAAGCCTGGAGCTGTTGGGAGGCACGCTGGATATCATGGCGACGGCAGCAGGCATTCAGAGACGCCACAGCGCAGAGGAGTTTCCGATGGACGAATGGGATGAAGTGATCAGTATCAACCTGAATTCCGTATGGATTATGAACCAGGAGGCAGGAAAGGTTATGTTGAAAAAGGGATATGGAAAAATTATTAATGTCGCCTCCATGGCTTCCTTTTTCGGCTGCCAGACCGTGCCGGCTTATGCAGCCGCCAAAGGAGGCGTGGCACAGCTGACAAAAGAACTCACCAATGACTGGTGCGGACGGGGAATCAATGTCAATGCCATCGCGCCGGGATACATGGCCACGGATCTCAACACGGCGCTTCTCGCAAATGAAGAGAGGAGTGCACAGATTCTGTCCAGAATCCCTGCGGGGAGATGGGGAACTCCGGATGATATGAAGGGATTGACGGTATTCCTGGCTTCCCGTGCCAGCGATTACGTGTCAGGTGCGATCATACCGGTAGACGGCGGTTACCTTGTAAAATAATGTGTATGACCAGGAAGGAGGAACAATGAAAGCATTAGTTTGGACAGAGAAAGAAAAAGTGGAGCTGCAGGATAGAGAAATTCCGGATTACAGAGGCAGGATTTTGATCAGGACTGCATATGCCGGCATATGCGGCTCGGATATAGGAGTTTATCTGGGAACGCACCCAAGAGCAAAAGCGCCTCTGGTCATGGGGCATGAGTTTTCAGGTACGGTTGAAGCAGTAGGCGAGGGTGTACAGACGAACTTCGCACCAGGCGACAGGGTGGTAGTCAATCCTCTTTATTACTGTGGGAAATGCCGGGCGTGCCTGAGCGGCAACACTCACGTCTGCCGCAGCCTGCGTCTTTACGGAACGGATACGGACGGCGGAATGGCAGAGTACGCAGCAGTTCCTGATGAATGTCTGGTCAGACTGCCGGATCAGATGAGCCTTAAGATGGCAGCCGTTGTGGAACCGGTGGCTGTGGTGGTACATGGTCTGAGAATGATAAAAAATAATTTTTATTCGACAGCCTGTGTGACAGGGCTTGGTCCGATGGGGCTTTTGTCGGCGCTGATGATAAAAGAAACGGGCGTAAGCAGACTTTTTGCCGTGGAAGCCAATGAACAGAGAGCTGAATATGGAAGAAAACTGGGAATTGAAGTCATAAATCCAAAGGATACCGATGTGGCAGCTTATATCCTGGAACAGACAGAGGGGGAAGGCGTGGACGTCCTTGTAGAAGCCAGCGGAAGTGCGGCTGTAGCTCAATCGATGACCGATTATGTAGGCGTCCGTGGTGAAATTCTCCTGTTGAGCGTATTTAAGCATCCGGCTGCTTTGGACCTGCGCACGGTGAACTTCAGGGAGCAGACGATTGTGGGCACACGAGTCTACACGAAGCTGGATTTCAAGGACGCGGCCGCCTATGTAAGCAGCCATGAAAAGACGGTAGAATCAGTCGTTTCCCATACATTTCCTCTGGAACGAGGGCAGGATGTATTTCAGGAAATGATCAGCGGAAAAACGAATATGATGAAAGTTCTGTTTGAAATGTAATAGAGAGAAAGGCAGGAGAATGAGATGATAAATCAGACAGTGGAATGGATCATGGAACACAAGCTGGTGGCTATTGCCAGAGGCGTAAAGCCGGAGAATATGGTAAAAACGGCGCAGGCCCTTTACAACGGGGGGATCCGATCTCTGGAAATCACCTTTAACCAGGCATCTCCTTCCTGCATTTCCGATACGGCTGAGTCCATCAGACTGGTGAAGCAGGCACTTGGAAAGGCCATGTGCATCGGAGCAGGGACGGTGATGACGGTCGAACAGGCAGAAGCGGCCAGAGAGGCCGGCGCAGATTTCGCCCTGGCTCCGGACACAAACGTCAAAGTGATTAAACGGATCGTGGAACTGGAAATGACTGCAGTGCCGGGAGCGCTGACGCCGACTGAGATTGCAGCAGCTTATGAAGCAGGCGCTTCCATAGTAAAGATGTTTCCGGCAGGGAATTTTGGCCTGGATTATGTGAAGGCAGTCAGAGGGCCGATCAACATATTCCCCTGATGGCTGTGGGCGGTGTCAATCTGGACAATGCAAGAGAATTTCTGGAATGTGGTTTTACCAGCCTTGGAATCGGGACCAACATCGTGAAAAATGAGCTGATTGAAGCCGGGAAATTCGATGAGATCGAGCGCCTGGCAGAGGCATATACGGAAAAAATTAAGATGTAACGTGGAATCACAGGAAGATTAATTGAAGAGGGTGATGCAATGCTAATTCGGCTTGCACCGCCCTCTTCTTTTTCCTTTATAGGATGCAGAAAGAGCACAAAAGATGACAGAAAAGCGTCATGTTTTGTTGTTTACACTTTGAATAAAAAATGGTAACATGTTCTGTAAGGGGAATTGTTTTATAAAAAGAAAATGTACGGATATATTTACCGATAATTATGTTAAATTACGCACATTAATTTGAAATGTATATGGGGGATAAAAAAATGGAGGCTTCACATCGCAGGAACCATAAAAGGGCAGTCATTGCAGTTGCAGTTTTTCTGATCATTAACATACTGGCGGTGTTTTTGATTATACAGAGGGAGAACCGGTTTATCAGCAGCAGCCTGTCGTCTCATGGGAGTGAAACGAGGGAGCGGTTTGAAGCAGTTATGGATCATTATGAGAGGTCCTTTCATCTGTTTGTGCAGATGATGAGCCGGGAGATACAAAATAATCCGGATCCTGATACGGTACAGGATTATCTTAAGAGCATGGATACGACGCTGCTTGGAATCGAAGGGGAAACGTATGACGGCCTCTATATGTATTACCAGGGGCGTTATCTGTACAGCTGGGATACGCCATATTCTGTTTATGAAGATTCCGGCTATGTGGCTACGGAACGGCCATGGTATAAGGACGCAGAGGCAGGAAAGGGCAGGGCTGTTTTTACGCCTCCATATATGAGTTATGCAAATCACTACATATTGACTACGATTTCCCAGCTTCAGCCTGATGGGGAAACGGTATTTGCTTATGATATCAAGATGGGAGATATCCAGAATCTCGTATCCTCCATGAATTATTATAATAACGAGCAGATTATGATTTATGACAGGAATGGTACGGTCATAGGCAGCACAAACGAAGAATATCTCGGCGGAAACCTTCAGATGTCTGTGGAAGAAGCGGCAAATACCGTATCAGAGGCAGAAGCAGAGCTTCAGTCCATAGACCCGGCGGAAAAAGAGGAGATATCCAAGGCAGAAGATAAGGTGCAGTCAGCTGCCGCTTTTTACGAATTTCAGAAGAATTTTAGCAGCGGGTTCGAAAAAGTAAAAATTTCATCTCTTGCCGGGGGAAAGGACAGAGCAGTTTCTGTTTCGATTGGAGGAAAACTGCATTATGCTGTACTGAACCAGGGAGAAGATTTTAACTTCCTGGTGCTCGTTCCGGTGTCGTCTGCGTATATGGGGACTTTGAATATCTGGCTTGTTCCGCTTCTTCTTGTGGAACTGCTGCTGATCTATATTTCGGCCGAATCAGCAGGGAACGGAAAAACCGCGAGCTGAGAGAAGCATACGTGGAACTGGGGCAGACGCAGAGACGTCTGGAAATCGCGCTTACTGCGGCTCAAAAAGCGGCGGCTGTGGACGAACTCACTGGTATGATGAACTTCCGGTCGTTTACAAAGGGAATGGCTGATATACTGGATTCCATGAGACCGGATGACAGCGGTATCCTGATTATGATTGACGGAGATCATTTTAAGAGCATCAATGATAATTATGGACATAGCACCGGAGATGAAGTGATTAAACTGACGGCGCAGATGATCGTCGGCCGTATTAGGACCGTGGACCTCGCATCCCGCCTGCATGGAGACGAATTTGCCATATTTGTCTCCAACACAAATGACTATTCCGTAGCACGGAGGATTATGGAAGATATTAATCAGACGCTTGAAAAAGAAGCAAAACGGAGAAATATGCCGTCTATTACGCTGTCTGCTGGCGCGGTGATCGCCAGGCAGGGAGATACGTTTGCAAATCTGTCTAAAACAGCGGATGCCGTATTATATGAAGCGAAAAAAACGCATAATGGCGGTTTTGCGTATTGAGCGGCTGAGTGTTATTGATGATAACGAAAAAAGCAGAGACTTTCGGAAAGTATCCGAAGGCCGCTGCTTTTTTCGTTTTGTAGGAAATAGAATCTACAAAATAAAAAATGATTCACGGGGAATGCATATGTACGAAGGGAATTATGCCGCTGAAGCGGCCGCTACAGGCGTGGGATTTCGCCAAAGGGAGTCTTTGCCCTATAACGGGAATATGGTGTGGAGAACAGCCGAAAATGACTTTAAAGTCAGTTTTTTTACTTCTTTGTCAGTTGTGGCGACCTATGACTGGTGATATTGTTTTATTATAGTAAATTTACTGATATTAATTGATTGACCTCTTATCCTGTGGGAGAAGCCGCGCGGTATGAAGGCGGACGATAGAGGGACAGGTCAGGGGAGGAATACATATGAGATTTGATAAGATAAAAAGGAAATTGGCTGCCATTTTAATCATGTCGCTGATGTCAACTCAGGTCGTTTCTGCATCTCCAATTGCAGAGAATGGTGGAAACCGCGAGGCGGATTCTGCTGTCGGAGACAGTGGCCGCCAGGATGGAGAAACGGAGGGAAAAGAGGACAGTGGCGGCGGGAATGCAGAGAAAAATGATGTGGGAAATGATTCAGGCGGCGAACATGCAGGAGAAAACACAGGCGGTTCGGGAAATGAAAATGCGGGAGAACACCAGGGTGAAAGCTCTGGAAGCGAAAACGCGGGATCCGATAATCAGGGCACAGGAGAGAATGTAAATGGCGGTGCGGAAAGCGGGAATATAGGCGGGAATGCAGAAGGGAGCAACGATACTGGCAGTGGGAACGCCGGAGAAGATAAAGGCGGAGATATCGGAGGCGGAATTACAGGCTCAGGAAGTGAAAATACGGGAGAAAATGAAAACGGCAGCGTTGGCAGTGAAGATACGGACGATACGGAACGTGGAGATTTAGGTGCCGGATCCGAAGGGGATCATGGGAGCCAAGGCACTGAAAGTAAGCCGGCAGAGAGTGATGAGAACAATGGTTCTGAGAACCAAGGCGCTGATGAGAGCGAAAGCCGGGATTCAGTAGAATCGGAAACCGGTACTGAGAAAGGAAATGAAACAGGAGCGTCTAAGGAAGACGGAAACGAAGCAGGCGGTTTTGGGGGCGGAGGAAGCCAGGGAAAGCCGGACGATTCAGGAAAAACGGACGATTCAGAGGAGACTGTGGCTGAAGAACCTCAGAGGCAGAGGTGGCAGAAGAACTTGAGACGGAAGATGCCCGGCAGAAGAAAGAAGAATCGGATGCAGATGATGGAGAGGAAGCAGCTCTTAGCGGCCGGATTGTCTTCATGTGTGACGAAGGTGATATAAATACTGATAAGGTGAAATTCGCCGTATTTAAGGACGGCGTATTAACCATGTCCGCGAAGGTGAAATATGAAAAAGATACGGAAGACAGCGACTACAGCGATTTTACGGTGTGGAATTATGAGGTCAGCGGCCTTCCGGATCTGGAAGAAGGGGAAGAAGAGCCTGCCTATGGCCTGAAGGATGTCAATTACAGCTTGAATTCAGACAGAGAAGGCCTGTTTTATATATCAGACGACGGTTCAGCTGAACCTATGGGGGCAAAACCATGTGAGGCCGTAAATGCCGATTTCATTTATGTAAGCCGTTCAGAAATCAGCGGCTTGTATGAAGTGGAGAGCGAGAGCTCAGAAATCCCGGAGGATGGATCGGTAAAGATGGCCATATCGGCAGCAGACGAGGCGGACTGCAGATACCTGGACAGGCCGGATAAGGCAGAATTCAGCCAGAAAACGGGAAAATGGTCTGCTTCAGAGCTTCTTGCATACAATCCGGAGACAGGACAGCCCATTGACTGGCGTGTGGAAATCGTTGAAAATGACGATGATTTTGAGGCTTCTTACAGCAATGTGGAATTCTTTGAGGGAGACGAAGTATATGCGTATAACGGCGGAACAATTTTCAATAGATTTATAGGAGAGAGTATATTTAGCGCGGTCGGCAGAATTCAGTGGCAGGATTACGGCGATCTTTACGGAAAAAGGCCTGATCATCTATCCTTTATTCACGTTTTCACAGAGGACGGAGAGGATGTGACAGATGACGTTACGGTCCGGGCAACTCCTTCAGAAGCCGGATATAATGCAGCGGATGAAGAGTGGAGCTATGAGGTATCAGGCCTGACAAAGGGAACTTCCTATCGCGTAGGGCAGGAGCTGAAGAATTATAAATCGGAGCCGCAGTTTGCTCATATAACAGAACCGGCCGGACAGGGAACGGCGGGAAGTATTGAACTGATTACGGAATCAACAATAGACAGGAGCATAAAGGGACTGATCAGATGGAAAGACAGCAAAAAGTATGGAAAGCGGCCGGATGATTTGAGTTTTCTTAAAGTGCTGGCTGACGGAGAAGACGTAACGAAAAACGTCAGGATTACGCTGACAGAGGCATATGAAAAGGACGGAGATACATGGGAATACATGGTTTCCGGAATGAACGAAGGGGTGAACTATATCATCCAGGCAGAGGAACCAGAAGGATATCTTGCCAATATTACAGAAGTATCCGTGATCAGCACGGCAAAAAACAGGCTTGCGAAGGATCTTGAAGCGTCAGGGACTCTAGGAGACGAAGACGGCGGCAGATATATATCACAGACAGGGGCGATCACTCTGACCGCGACGAAGGAAGTGTCGGGAACCGTTACCTGGAATGACAATGACGATTACTGGAAGATCAGACCGGATAAGGAAGAAATGGGCCATCTTCTGGGAATACAGAATTCTGATATTCAGATCGACGTGAAGGAAGATGGAAACGTATGGAAGTATTCGATAAAGAACCTTCCATTCGATATGGAAATCCGGACCGCAGTGCCGGACGGATATCAGAGCGCCAGGAAATGGTCGCTGTTCCGTACGGGTGATAATGGCACAAACTTAATTTTTAAAGCGCTTACCCATAAGCTGACAATTACAAATACAAGCCGTGGAACAGAAGGAAGCTCAGAATCATATGAATTCCAATATAAGGTTTTGACTGGAGATGGCGGAAACGAGACTCTTTATAACGGAGAGTACGTTACTGGCGGAAAAAGGAAGACGGCCATAGACGGAATCGTTCAGATACCGGCAAACGGTGCGGCTGAACTGGAGCTTCCGGACGGTACAGGATGTAAGATTGAACAGACAAATCAGGCAGATACGTTTATCTGTTTTGACAGCAGGGTGCGGAGCATTACAGTCAGCAGCGATCAGACGGCGGAATTTGTGAACACGCTGATGACTACTTACATAGCGGTAAAAAACTGGAACGACAACAACAGCAAGAGCCGCCCTGCCGATGAATTCAAAACGAAGGTAAAGCTTTATTATGCTGTGGGAAGCGGCGGATCACGGGAAATTAAGGATGGTAATCTGGATGAGCTGGGCCTGGAGACAGTTCCTGCAGCGGCATTTAAAAATGAGGATACCAATATGCCACGTCTGTACTATACGAATATGCCGTCTACGACAAGAGAAGGAACAAAGATTACCTACAGCATCCAAGAGGTCCCGATGGATGGGTATATCTGTACGCCTTACAGTATAACGGATGAAAACGGCGGTAAGATAGACGGTATTATGAATACGCTGGAATCCAGCTTCCACGGAACGAAATCCTGGAAGGACAGCGGAAACCGTTATCATACGAGGATATCCAGAGAAAAATGGCTGGAATTGATCGTCCTGAGGTATACTACGGAGGCGGTTGGCGGAGGCAGCTTTGACCAGTCAGCAGGAACTATGCTGAATATTCAGACAGCAGATCCGGACGGCACAGCTTACTGGAACTGGATATCGGATGAGAGTACAGATGACTGGACGTTCACCATTGACAATCTCCCCCAGTTTGACGAAAAGGGGCAGGAATATACATACTGGCTGGAGGAAAAGGATGTACCTTTAGACGGAAGTCCTGAGTATTCTGCCGGTATTAGCGATGTCCATTACGAGCAGGAATATGAAAATAAAGGAAATTATACAAATCTGCTGACTGCCTGCTTTGATGAAGGAATCATGCAGAACAAGCTGGTAGGAACGACGACATATGAAGCGACAAAGATATGGCTGGATGAGCTTACGGGCGCTGATCGGGAGAAGAGGCCGGATGCAATTCTTTATCTCTACCGCTATCCGAATACGGATGGAAAGAATTATAAAACGGCTACGGAGCTGAAGGACACGAGATTCAAGGACGATACAGAAGGATGGCTGAGAGAGGATGATGACGAAAAGACAATCCATATCGAAATATCCGAGCTGAATATAGGAAAAGAGAAGGAAAAACTGGCGGCATTTGACGAGGATGGAACAGAATTTATCTACTTTATCCGCGAGAGCATGCAGGCCTCCGGCTATGAGCAGATACTTGAGAATGTGCTGAAACCAGCCCCGGACGGCGCCGACAGCCGTCTGTTCAACGGCGGAACCCTGAAGAACAGGAGAAAGGGAAACGCGTCGGTCGGCGTTTCCAAGAAATGGACAGCGGACGCCCTTCAGGGAATGGACGCCAGCGTGACCTTTACGCTGGAGCAGAGGCTGAAGAATCTCCCGGCCTCCGAAGATAACCCGTGGGAGCCTGCCGGAGAGGAGACGTTAAGCGGCTTTACGGCTGAGATGATGACGAAAAGCCTGGCGTTTTCGACGAGCAGATTTGACGAATACGGAAGAGAATATGAATTCCGTATTGCAGAGTCAGAAATCAGGATAGACGGCAAGACGGCGCAGTCAGTAACGGATGAGGACGGAAATACGATCTTTTATGCGGAACCTATCGATGATCATGGCGTCAGGAAAGAAGACTACTACTACTTTGAAATGACGGAGACTGGTACCGAGCAAACGGATGGGAACAAGATCGTCAAATTGGATGAAGGCGGAATCGGTACAGTCGATGTGGAAAACAAGCTGACTGGAAAGACGAAAATCGGCGTAAAGAAGAGATGGAAAGGCGGAAAACCGGCCAAAGATTATGAACTGAGTTTCCACATCATGCGGGACGGCTCGGATATCTGCGGGGAGCTGGATGAAACTCTCAAAAATAATCCGGACCATAAGGGCGTTTTTAAATTCACATCAGAAAAAGAGAAACTGATACAGGACAAAGACGATGTGGATACATGGTGGACCGGACTGGTGGATTATAAGAATTCTCTTTCCAAGTACGACGAGAATGGAAAGGAGTACAATTATAAGGTAAAAGAAGACCCTGTTGACGGATATGCTTATGCGGAATACACCTATGAGAAAGATCACGGCCATAAAGCGGCAGTTGTGACCAACTATCCGCCAGGAGAGGGAAAGTCGATCTGGGTCACAAAGATATGGCAGGATGAATCAGATACGATCCACCGTTTCCCGGTGAAAGCGCAGCTGTACAAGAGCCGGGATAACAAGCCTGTCGATGGCAAGACGGTCATTCTGAGAGAAGAGAATGACTGGACCGGATGGATAGGAGTGGATGAAGGAGAACTGGACGACTATTTTATCCTTGAATCCGCGGTCAGCCGGTCGAATGATGAAAAAGAGTGGGCCGATGTGAAATATAACGGCGGATTTAGGCTGGACGCGTCTGACGGCGATGTGGAAACCTCCAAGCATTACTATCAGGTGGAAAACAAAAAGATCTCCAAAAGTGAATATGAAATCACCAATACGAGATATGGTTTTGTGGATGTCAGCCTGACGAAGAACTGGATTGACGGGGATTCAGAACCGGTGGCTGCAGAATTTAAACTGACCAGAAAATCACCGGCAGGTGAAGCTGATCATACGGAAAGCTATACGCTGGACGGCAAACCTGATACAGAATACCAAAACGGAAATGGAAAAGAAACAAAAGCGTGGAAGCTGGACATCACCGGACTAGATAAATATGATGAAAAAGGGCGTCTTTACAGTTATTTCATGGTAGAAGTGAAGGTGGGAGATCAGGATACAACAGGCGGTGCATTTACACTGTACGGCGAACCGTATGTGTGCTCTGTCTCAGGCGGAACATATGAACTCGGTGTAGATGGGGATAATGTTACCCATCATAAGCGGGACAGGATCGCTTTTGAGGCTGTAAACCAGAAGAGCGATACCGTACTCAGCCCCATGATCCATAAAATCTGGAAAGACGATGGACCGCTGGAGAGCTCCAGACCTGACATCTATCTGGAACTGTGGAAGGAATATAAGATTTCAGGCAGAACAGAACTAAAACAGGAACAGGTGGACGGGGTCAATTATCATTGGGACAAGGTAAAGGATGGTGCTGCAGAGACAAATCATTGGATCGGCATCTTCGAATCCAGCCTTCCCCTTTATACAAATGAGGGATATCCAATTACTTATTACGTAAAAGAGGGCGTTCACGTATCCAGCGATTACAAGCTTTATTATGGGAAAGATGCGCCAAAAAATAATGACTGGGAGATGGGCAGCGGACTCGGAGAAGTGCCTGGGTTAGACGGAGATTCCGGGAATCCGGAATATGAATTGAGCCAGGGAGCTCCTTTGGGCGGGACCATCATCAATATTCCTTCCGCTGAAAGGACGGTTTCCGGAAAGAAAATCTGGCAGAATATGGGGGTTCTCCATTCGGAAGACTATCCTGAGATCGAACTGAAACTTTATCGCATGAAAGCAGGATATATTCTGGAAGACAGCGGAAATGACAGCAGCGCATGGGAGGAAGCTAAGGATATGGACGGAAATCTGGTGGAATCCTTCCATCTCAGGAGCGGGCTGCCGTCATTTGAATTCACCGGTCTGCCGAAATATGATAAGAATACGGGGAAAATGATCATATATGCCGTCAGGGAAGAAAATACCCCGATGGGATTTGAGGCCATGGATCCGGAATATAATCATGATTTTCATCTGGTGAATACGTATCATGAGAGTACGGAATACGCGATTCAGCTGAATAAAGTATGGGATGTAGCTGCAGCAGAACTGGCGGCAGCCGGAGAGTATCCGGAAGCAGACGTGCATCTGGAACGTGTGATGAAAGCTCCGGATGGAGCGGGTACCCTGGAATACACGAGAAATACGGCATATAAGAAAGGGGTCATCACAAAATTAAGCAGCGCTCCTGACTCTTATGGATGTAGATTTACTGATCTTCCGAAATATGCTCCGAACGGCCTGGAATACCAGTATGAGGTAAGAGAGGTTCAGATTAACGGATACAATGAAGTGACGAAGCTTCCGGTAGGCGCATTTGAGGGTGAAGCTAAGGAAGCGGCTGCAGAACTTACCAATACTTATGACGGGGATACTTCCGACAATCAGTTCGCGAATATCATAGTCACAAAGAAATGGAATGACAGCAGCAGCTTCTATGGGACGAGGCCTGCTTCGGACAAACTGCATTTTCAGGTTTACCGAAAAGCGGAAGGATATACATATACAGCTCCGGGTGATCCCGATAGGGGAGAAAATATTACAGACTGGCTTATCCAGAAAACAGTTTCTTCAGATTCCGGTTCCGACATCTGGTCTTACACCTTTACGCCGGACATCAGTAAACCAGGCCATAACGGCGAACTGCGCCGCTATGCTGCCAATGGAAAACCATACGTATACACCATAGTAGAGTCAAAGGTTGACGGATACAATGACTCGAAGGAGATTTCCGTGTCCAAAGGGGCTCCTGCAGTCGGAACGGAGCTGGCGGCAGAGCTGACCAACAAACTGGATACCGTGTCGCTCGATGTACAGAAAAACTGGGATGACGATGAGAATGTCTATCTGACGAGGCCGGATGAGATTCGGGTGCAGATCGAACGCAGCATAGACGGACATCAGAATTGGACGCCATATAAGATCAAGGATGAAGCGGCAGATGAGAACGGCATTGTCACAATAACGAAGTCGAATTCGGCGGGTACAGATCAAAACAATTGGAAGCGCGGGTTCAGCGGCCTTCCAAAATATGATTATTCCAGCGGCAGCCGGGTGCTGGCCGAGTACCGGGTAAGAGAAGTATTTGACGGAAGTGCCGGTAGCATCGTCAATTACGATGTGCCCGTGTATTCTGACAGCGTAAAAGCCGGTACAGACTTTATCGCCTACCAGACCGAGATTACGAACACGCTTCGGCGGTCAGGAGAAGTTACCTCCTTCAGCGCCAAAAAGGCATGGGATGACAATGATAATCTCGACGGTCTCAGGCCGGAGAGCGTTACCTTTATTCTCGTAAGAGACGGAAAAGAACTCCCCGGAAAAACAGCCGTAATCGACGGAACGGAGGACCCGGGCGCTGCGCCGGGAGACGGCAGGGAATATGAACCGTGGACCGTACAGTGGGACGACCTGCCTAAACTCAAGGCTGATGGATCGGGAGAAAGCCGGTACTCTGTGAAAGAGTCGGCCGCATCAGGAGGAACAGATGACAAGCCTCTGCCGGGATATACGACTGAGTATGGCCTGAATGGAAGCGGTGTCTATATCGTAACGAACAGACATGCCGAAATTGCGAATATCAGTCTGACAGCGGAGAAGAAATGGAACGACGGCGATGATGCGTGGAAGCTCAGGCCGTCGGAGATCAAGGCGTCTCTATATCAGTGGTATGCAGGTATATCGGGTAATGAGCCCATACCATATGTAAAGGACGGCAGTACATATGAAATCGCCCTGAATGCAGGAAATGACTGGAAAGGCACATTTGAAGGCCTGCCCTATATGCACCGTGAAGGAGACAGTGGAAAGGGAAGTATCATCTACTATTCTGTAAAAGAGAAGGCACTGGATGGAGAGGGAAAAAATCTCATTGGAAGCTACAGCCTGGGTTCAAGCTGGACGGGAGGAAATGCTCCTAGTGGAAGTGATTCAGGAAAGGGATTTTCCCCGTCCGATCATCTGGCGGAGAAACCGGCGATGACGGTAACTATGACCAATTCCATTCAGGAGGTGTCCTGCAGGGCCGAGAAAGTATGGGCGGATAACAAGGATGCTTATGGAACCCGGCCTGAGGAAGTTACGGTCGGACTGTACCGCAGACAGAAAGGCGGGACAGGAGAAGCGGAATGGAAGCCGGTCCTGAAATCAGACGGCAGCGCGGAGACGGCAGTATTCCTGAAGCTGACTGGCGGAACCGACTGGAAGGGCGAGTTCAAAGGACTTCCGGCAAAGGACAGGGATGGAACAGAATTTGAATACAAGGTATTTGAACTCGACTCTTCAGGCAATGCGCTGGAAGAAAATACGGAACTTGGGAATTATACTGTTACCTACCATCTCAGCACGGATGAATTTGGATTTAAAACGGTAATTACAAATACCGCGAAGGCGGCCGGCTCTGTTTCTGTAGAAAAGGTATGGAAGGACGGCGGCAATCAGGATGGAATTCGGCCGGCAGCGCTCACCGTTCACCTGCAGGCGAGTACGGACGGCGCTTCATACAGTGACTTTGATAAACGAAGCGCTGTAGACCTGAATGAGGCAAACGGCTGGAAATATCAGTGGGATGCCCTTCCGGAAAGAAATACTGATGGCAAAGAATACAGTTACCGGATTGTGGAAGAATGGCCGGCGGATCAGACGGCTGATCCATGGTCGGCCCTGTATACGGCCGGAGACGGTCAGAAAAATGGAATCACCGTAGTTCCTGCTGACTTAAGTAACACTTCAAGCGCTTCAGACGGGGAAAAAGCAGCGGCTTCTGCATCATTCACCAATTCCTATACACCGAGAACGCTGTCTGTGACAGCGTCCAAGACATGGGCCGGCGATTCTGAGGTCAAAGATATCACGAGGCCGGAAACGCTTACGTTTACTTTGTACCGGCAGGCGGAGGGAAAACAGGCAGAGAAGTATGTTCCGCTTTCAGGATCATCCAATACGAATCCTGTGACCCTCAATAAACCGTCAGACGGTTCTGAAGTGTGGACGGATACGGCGGCCTGGTCTGATCTTCCGGTGTCCATGTGGGATAGTGAAAGGGAACGCAGCAGGAAGATCACCTACTGGGTAGTCGAGACGCCGATACAGGGATACGAGGTGAGCCAGTCTGCGCTGCCCGAAAACCTTTTTGGCTGCACGGCAGCAGCTGACGGCGATCTGTGCAAGGTGACAGGAAAGACGGGACTGCGGCAAGACGGCGCGCCTACGCCGGAAAAGCAGACAGCTGTGGTGACGGTTACGAATACCCTGAATGCCGTTGAGAAGAAAGTTGCCAAGCTGTGGGATCAGGACAGCGTATGGGGAGATGATTCACGCCCGGATGAGATTCAGGTGCAGCTGTACAAGAGCTATACGGAGGATGGCAGCACAAGGAAAGAAGCTGTCGGAGCGCCAGTAACGCTCTCTGGAAGCGATCCTGCCGCAGCGTGGACATATACCTGGAAAAACCTGCCGAGATACCAGTGTCTGAAAATATTGGAGACGACGGGGAAAAAACCGAAGTGCCGATTGTGTATACGGCAGAGGAGGCAGCAGGCGGTGTTCCCGGATATACGCAGTCCATGAAAGTTTCATCGGAGACATCAGGTACGGAAGAAATAGAGGTCTTTCAGATCACCAATACCATGAATACGGCTTCCGTAGACATTGAAAAAACATGGGATGACAGTGACAATTACTATCATACGAGGCCGGAAACGATTACGGTGAAGCTTCAGAGAAGTGTGGATGAAGGAGATCAGAAGAACTGGACGGATGTCGTCCGCCCGGCAGGTGTTACTGACGGAATACAGCTTGGCGGCGGTATTTGGGGCAGGAAGCTCACAAAAGAAAAAGACGATGAGGAATATGACGGCAATGTGTGGAAATGGGCAGATGTGTTCACCGGCCTTCCGACTCATGATAAGAACGGAAATGCCTATTCTTACAGGGCGGCAGAAGTGAACGATGAGGCGAACGGTTACGTATGGTCCGATGAAGCAGTATCAGAGTCTGCGGCCGGCACAGGAAAGAAGTTCACGCAAATGCTTACCAATGCACTGGATACGGCACAGGTGAGCGGAACAAAGATATGGATCGACAAGAGCAGTTTCTTCCATACGCGTCCGGATTCTATCGCACTTACCTTAACAGGAAGTACAAAGAGCAGGACAGAGTGGATTCAGGTTCCGGCGGTCGGACAGCCGGTATGGACAAAACAGGGAGACACCTGGAAATATGAATACAAAGGTCTTCCTAAGTATCTTATACTTACAGAAAACGGCGAGGTCCAGAAGGAAGAAATCACATGGACTGTAAAAGAAACGGTTCCGGCAGGATACACCCTTATACAGGACGGATACGAACTGACGAATACCCTGGATACGCTGGAAGACTGGACGGTCACGAAGACGTGGAACGACGAAAATGACAAGTATCACGTCAGACCGTCTTCCATCTCGTTCAGCGTATGGGCGGACGGCGTGAAGCTGAATCCGCAGCCTGCGGCCCACAGGGACGGCTGGACATATACGCTGAAGGGGCTTCCGGCTGTTTATCCGGCAGGCCACCCAAAAGAGGGACAGCCGGTAGACTATGAGGTACGGGAAGATGGGACAGACTTCTATACGACGGTCACAGCCACATCTTCGGAAGCCACATATTTTACAAACACCCTGATTCAGGGCGGACTTTCCGTGAGCAAACAGAGGGTGAAGGGAGCTGACGAGGAATTCCGTTTCAAGGTGACGCTCACAAGACCGGACGGTTTTGGAGCGGCGATGCAGCCGCAGATTTATACAGGCGGCTATAAGGTATTTCAGGGGTTGGGCGCCGATGTGGCAGCAGCGGCTCCGTCAGCAGAACGGATGACGGCGTCAGACGGGATCATCACTATCCGGGCCGATGAGAAATTCCTGCTGACGGGACTTCCGGCAGGCTTTACATACCAGGTGGAAGAAATTGGAGCGGAAGGCTACGAAGTGACGGCGGATCACAGCGCGGGAATCATCGTGAAGGATGGAATCAGCGAGGCCAGTTTCACGAATACGGCTTCAGGAAAGCTGAAGATCACCAACGTGACGGAGAATCCCGGCTCAGCCGTTTCAGGAGAAGGAAGTTCGACGGCAGGCGGCCGGGTGACCGTCATTACGGAGAGCAGTTCAAATCCTGACAAGCCGGATACCGATCCGTATCAGCCGGACAAGACAGCCATTTTCTGGAAACCGGAGCAGCACTGGATGACGGGAGGCAGCCTTGTAATCAGATATACGGATTACGGGACAGAACTGGAGAAGACGGTTACGGTCAAAGACTACTGCGATGAAAGCGGCCGGATGAAACCATTATCCGACCCGTGCTATAAGGAACTTCTGGAACGTTTTCCGGAGACTGATATCGCTCAGGCTTCAGACGGAACGATCACCATGGCGCTGGCAGACAAAGCGGAGAATATGCCGAAACAGACCGCTGTAGAAGTTACATTTATCCCCACGATCAAAGGCCATCTCCTGACCGGCACGGAGACTGGTTCCGTAAATGAACAGGGCGTGTCCGGAAGTATCGGAGAGGGCGGAGATATTCGTTATAACGGCTCCCGGGTAATGGGAACAGCAGCAGGCGCCTATACGGCTGAGGTCGAAAAGCTTCTTGTAGGAGGACCTGGTCTTTCGAAACCAGTTACAATCACAGTATTGAAAGACGGAACATTTACGGAAGAGATCGAGGTGGACATCTACGGCGTGCCGACGAAGGTTACCGTGTCAGGAAAGGCAGTATATACGTATTCCGGTTCCAGGATAACGAATGTGGAGATTGTGATGGATGAGGTACCGGTTCCTCTTGATCTGGGTATCGGATTTAAGCGGAAATCCTCCGGAAGCGGAGGCGGTGGCGGTGGCGGCGGAAGCAGCACAACGCCTGGTACAAAGCCGGGAGCCGGAGACACGAATTCGGCGGGGCCGGGAGTTGAGACTGAACAAGAGACGAATCCGGCAGATCCGCTGAGCCCGACGGGCCCGGTAAACCCCACAGACCCACTGAATCCGACAGATCCGGTGAATCCGGCAGACCCATTGAACCCGGATACGGTTCAGCCGGCAGGACCGGCTGTCATCGAGCCGGACAAGCCGGGCAGACCTCCTGTTCAGATGGAAAAGAATCCAGGAGGTGGAATCGATATTACTGTGCCTGGGGATGATGTTTCTGAAGTAGAGGTAAAGGATGAAGCGATCGCGAGGTTTACCGCGGACCTGTAGAAAACGGAAGCGTTCATCTGGAGTTGGAGTCCGGCATCTATACGCTGACTACGATCGATGAGAACGGCGTACCGCTTGCCAGCTTTCCATTCCAGATTGACGACGGCGGTGTGCCGCTTGGACTTCCAAAGACAGGGGATACAGGAAATCTTCCATATGCGCTGCTTACGGCCATCATGGCAGGCGCTTTGATCGGAGCAATGGCATTGAGGCGTAAGAAGGAGACGGAAGAAGAATAAGATAAAATACAGAATTGAACGGCATAAAACATAGTACGAGAGTGTTGCAGGAGCAATTGAAAGACTAATTGCTCCAGGCAGCACTCTCGTGTTGTTTCTTTCTTGAAAAATTACGTCTTATGAATTAAAAGCGCTCCGCAGGGAGGCGTATGCCGCGCAGAGGTTAATGGCTGCTGAAGCAGCCGCGCGGCACCGCGAGAGTTCCTCCAAGCGGAACTCTTTGTTCAAAACAGATGGTTGAAAGCGATTTGTGCAAGCCCGGAGATGTAGGAATCCATATAATCGCTTTCATAATGAAGCTGAGGAAGATGTTCTGCTGGAATTACCTCCAGGGACTTCTGCCGGATGGCTTCCATCATATCAGACGACAGGTTTTCTCCTGTTCAGGATGCGCCGAAAATAAGGCTTGATGATGTGATTGCCGCAGAATAACGAAAGAGTTGCCCCCCGGAACATGTACTGCTATAATGGGAATAGATAATATTTCCAGAAAGGCAGGAGACAGGAAAATGATGTACGAAGGCAAGACAGAGCAGGTCCGTCCCTGCAGAAAGCGGTCCAGACTGCGGGCGGAGTGCGGAAAAATATATTATGGCTGTCTACGGCGGGCCGTTTGGCTTGTAATGAACAGAAAGTTCGCCTCCTGTTCCCAAAATGTATGTGAAAATAAACTTCCGTATGTCTGCTTTGAGCACAGGACACCTCTGCTCCGCAGGCTGAAAGATTTGGATATGCAATATCAGTATAATAAGATCACGAATCTCAGATTGGCTTCTGCACGGATTCACGGAGTTGTGATCCATCCCGGCCAGATATTCAGCTACTGGAAGCTGATCGGTAAGCCAACGTATCGCAGGGGATATCTGGATGGTATGGTGCTCAAGGGAGGAAGAATCGGCTATGGACCGGGAGGCGGCCTGTGCCAGATGTCAAATCTGATTTTCTGGATGGTTCTCCATTCCCCGCTCACCGTAACGGAGCGACACCGCCACAGCTATGACGTTTTTCCGGATTCCAACAGGAAGCAGCCTTTTGGCAGCGGGGCCACCTGCTCCTATCTTCACATCGATCTGATGATACGCAATGATACGGACAGAGATTTTCAAATCATGGTCTGGCTGGACGGAGACGATCTTCGCGGGGAACTGCGATCGTCCGAACCGGCTGATGTCACCTATGAAATTGTGGAGCGGAACCACATGATGAAAGGCGAGTACTGGGGCGGATACAGCAGGCACAACGAGCTGTACAGACAGATATTTAAAGACGGAACCATGATCGGAGAGGAATTTGTGCTGAGCAACCACGCCATGATGATGTATGCTCCATTTATTTCTGACGGAAATATGCATGAATCCGCCGAATAACAGAGATCATGCAGGCGTTTTGAAGAGCATTGTGTATGAAAACAGATAAATATAAGAGCTATATTAATAATTCCATCGGAGCAGACAAACGAGCTCGGTGGTTTTTTGCTATTGAAATGGATGTCAGTGCGGACTGCTGCCAGAATCGGCTTGCCATGCGGGAGGAAGCGGTATCAGAGATATGTCGTTGGTTCAGGGCATATTGAAATTCAGCCCGGGATTGTGTATAATACGTTTATAGTAATTGTAAGGAAATAACAGAAGAACATCACAATACGGGAGGTGGTGCCGTGAATACAGAAAAGACGATTGCAAAGAATATCCGTATTGCGGACGATAAGGCAAATTATGATGCGGCCTGTAAACGGCTGTTATCCGAAAAAATCATATTGGCATGGATTATGAAGAACTGTCTCCAGGAATATCGGGACTGTGATGTAAGAGAGATTGCAGAACAGTATATTGAGGACAAACCGCAGGTGGCGGAGGTGGCAGTAGCCCCGGATGAAACGAATGCGGCTCCCATGATTCATGGGCTGAGCGGCGAAGATACAACTATGACAGAAGGAACCGTCACATATGATATCCGTTTTGCAGCAGTTGCGCCGGTTTCAGGAGAGAGAATACGTCTGATTATTAATGTAGAGGCCCAGAATGATTTCTATCCAGGCTATCCGCTGATCAAACGTGGAATCTATTACTGCAGCCGGATGTTATCATCTCAGTATGGAACCGAGTTTATGGAGTCCCATTATGAGGATATAAAAAAGGTATACAGCATTTGGATTTGCATGAATCCGCCGAAGAACAGGGAAAACAGCATTACCCGTTATTATATAACCGAAGAGAATCTGGTGGGCAGCGTGGTGGAAAAGAAGTCGGACTATGATCTCATGGCAGCGGTTATGATTTGTCTTGGAAGGCCGGAGGATAAAGAATATGCAGGCGTTTTAAAGCTTTTGGATGTACTTCTCTCCACAGAGACGGGTCCGGCAGAAAAATGCCAGATATTAGAGGAAGATTTCCAGATAGAAATGACGCAGACGTTAGAAAGTGAGGTGTCGTTGATGTGTAACCTGAGTAAAGGCGTGGAAGAAAAAGGAATAGAAAAAGGAATAGAAAAGGGAATTGAAGGAATGGTTTCTGCCCTGAAGGATTTGGATATACCTGATGATACGATTCTGCAGAAACTGCAGGAGAAGTTCAGCCTTACATTAGAAGAGGCACAAAATTATGTAAAGCGTTGATGGTGGTTATACGTAACTGTTCAGGATGGCGGGCAGAGAAACCGTCCTGAATCGTTTATGATGTAATAAAATAATACAAGATGGGAGAATATGTATGGAAAAGGAAATCAAATCAGCTATTGATCACAGCGCAGTCGCAGTCGGAGATATCAACTGGTATATCCGTTTTTTTGACAGGGCGTTTGGAATGAAGGTAAGAGAGTATGACGGACCGGAAGACCAGCGAAGCAGGTATGGCTGATCGGAGGAATTCAGTTAATCGCATCACCGGACGAAAAGTTTGCGGAACAGGACCGCTGCAGACATCTGGGCGTAAACGTATCGGACAGAGACGAATGCTTAAAGAGGGCATATGAAGAGTTCGGCGCGGCAGAGATGAAGCAGGGCCATAACTGGATCCGCGTCGGTGACGGCCTTTGCGTGGAAGTTTTGGAAATGAGATAAGAAAGAAGAAAGCTAACGGGGGACTTACGATGGAAACTAACAGAGAGAGAATTCAAAAGGATATTGAAGCGCTGGCGGAGTTTACGGCTTCAGAGGAAGGCTGCACACGTTTTACCTATACGGAAGAGTTTAAAAAGGCGAGAAATTATATAATATCTCAGATGAAAGAGGCCGGCCTTGACGTGAGAGAGAACGCGGCCGGAACGATTATCGGCAGACTGGAGGGAAAGAATCCTTCTGCTCCGGTGATCATGACGGGAAGCCATTTCGACTCGGTGAAATGCGGAGGTAATTTTGACGGTCAGGCCGGTGTCGCGGCGGCCCTGGAGACAGCCAGAGTTTTTAAGGAGACAGGATATGTGCCGGAAAGGACGGTTGAATTTGTTGCTCTTCCAGAAGAAGAGGGGGCGCGGTTTAACGGAGGCCTGTTCGGAAGCCGTTCTATGGCCGGAAGGCTGTACGGAGACGAAGTACATGAGGCAAAGGATAAAGACGGGATTTCCATGGCCGTGGCGATGAAGGCATATGGGCTGGATCCGGAAGATATCGCCTCCTGCATTAGGAAGCCGGGGGAGATCGAGGCCTTTTTGGAACTGCATATCGAGCAGGGGCCAATTCTCGAAAAGGAAGGATACGATATCGGAATCGTAGACTGCATCGTGGGAATCAAATCCTGCATTGTTGTGGTCGAGGGACGTCCTGACCATGCGGGAACGACGCCGATGAACATGAGAGCAGACAGCTTCCAGGCCGCGGCTAAAGCGGCGGTGGCAGGCGCTGATCGTGCGAAAGAGCTGGGAGACGGAACGGTATTTACGGTAGGCCGAGTGGAAACGGCTCCGGGAGCATTTAACATTGTTCCGGGCAGGACGGAATTCACCATAGACTGCAGAAGCAAGAATCCGGAGAGCATTGAGAGCTGCCTTCAGGCAGTGAGGGATTCTCTGGAAGCGTCCTGCCGCCAGGTGGAAGGGATATCATACCGTCTGGATGAGAAGTTGAAAGTGGCACCTGTGCAGATGGACGGGGAGTTGAAGAACGTCCTGAAGAAGAGTGCAGAACAGTCAGGCTTCTCTTACAGAGAGATCCTTTCCGGCGCCGGTCACGACGCCATGGTCATGGCTGATATTGCCAGAGTTGCCATGGTATTTACCCAGAGCCGGGAAGGCAGAAGCCATTGTCCGCAGGAATGGACGGACTATGAGCTGCTTCAGAAGGGCATTGAAGTGATCTGCCAGTCCGTGAAAGAACTGTCGTCCAGATAAGCAGTGGGAATCAGTGGAAGTGAGATCAATGAATCTAAGCGAAATCTAATTACGCCGGGAGGTCAGCCTGACAGCTGTCAACTCCCGGCATTTTAATGTCATAATATAGGAACACATTTCGCTGCTTGCATACCCGTTTATGCGGGATTGACAACATATGCCTGATCCGATAAGGTTAAATTAAAACAGTAGGTATATGACTGTTTCGGAAAATGTACCAGGAAAGAAAATCTGACGACACAAGGACAGGGGAGAAAATGATACATATCGTGTTTATAGTACCGTACTATGATATGCATAGAGATGTGGAAGAAGCGTTTCAGCTGATTTCTTCTGAAGAGGAGATCGTTCATGAGACCATCGTCGTAAAACCGAAGGAAGAAATGCAGCTTCAGCTGGACTGCGATGTGGTGATTTCCAGAGGATTTACATCGCTGTATATGCGTTCCAAAGATATATTGAATGTGGAGCTCAAGACGACGGGATACGATATTCTGATGGCAGTGAAGAGATGCAGGGAGACATACAGGTGCAGAAAAATGGCCTTGATCGGGACGGCCAATATGATTTACGGCATACAGAATATCCGCGATATCTTTGAAGAAGCAGAAGTCATCCACTATCTGACGGATGACAGGAGACTGCTGCAAAGCAATATTGAACGGGCGTGTGAAGAGGGAGCGGAAGCGATCATCGGAGGCCGGGCTTCCTGCGACATTGCTCAGAGTCTGGGAATCCCTTATACGCTGATCAGGACGGGGCGGGAAGCCATCTGTGAGGCGGTGGAGGAAGCGGTACGCTTTGTAGCGGCAACGAGAAAAGAACGGGAGAAAAGGGACAGGCTGAAAAAAATCATGGATTATTCCTTTGAAGGAATTATCTCTACGGAAAAAAACGGAGTGATTACCAGCATCAACAAAGGCGCATGTTCCATGTTCCATATTAAAGAGGAATCGGCGGTAGGAAGCCATATAGCAGCCTTAATACCTGAGATCGATATCGACAGGGTCGTTATTTACGGAGAGAACATGCTGAATGAACTGAAAAGGGTCCGCAGCAGGACGATCACGCTCAACTGCGTGCCGATTTCCGGAGAAAACGAAAACAGTGGAATGGTGGTCACTTGCCAGGACGTTACGGATCTTCAGGAGCTGGAGGCCAAGATCAGAAAGAAAATTTCCGGAAACGGGTTTGTGGCAAAATACAGGTTTGAAAATATCATTTATCGGGATAAAGGAATGGAAGAAGTCATTCGGATTGCCCAAAAATTCAGCAGAGATCAGTCCAATGTGCTGATCTACGGGGAGACGGGGACAGGAAAGGAGCTGTTTGCCCAAAGCATTCACAATGTCAGTTCCAGAAAAAATTATGCTTTTGTAGCGATCAACTGCGCTGCCCTTCCAGAGCAGCTTTTAGAGAGTGAGCTGTTCGGATATGTAGAAGGCGCTTTTACAGGGGCTGCAAAAGGTGGGAAAATGGGACTTTTCGAGGTGGCTCACAACGGAACGATCTTTTTAGATGAAATCGGCGATCTCTCTGCCAAGCTTCAGGGAAGGCTCCTGCGGGTCCTGCAGGAAAAAGAGATCATGCGTCTTGGTCATGACAAGGTGATTCCGGTCAACGTCCGCGTCATTGCAGCGACGAATAAGAACCTGAGAAAAGAGGTAGAGGAAGGCAAATTCCGAAGCGATCTGCTGTACAGGCTGGACGTTCTCCAGCTGAAACTGCCTCCCCTGAGAGAGCGTAAGGAGGATATCATACCTCTGCTGAAGTATTACATCGAGAGGGCAGAACTGGATTCCGTCCGGACGCTGAAGCGATTTTCACAAGACGCAGAAAAACTTCTCATTTCCTATCCGTGGTACGGCAATGTCAGAGAGCTGCGCAATTTTGTCCATCGGATCTGCGTGCTCTGTGAGACGGAAACGGCAGAGGAGGAAAGCGTCAGGAAACTGCTGGAATTTGCAGAACCAGAGAAGGGAACCGGAAATGGAATGAACGGTAGAAAAATGGTTGCCCTGGATGTTCGAAAACTGGATATGGAATGGTCAAAAGCTGAAATTGAACGGATGGAGATTCAGGAGGCGCTGGAAAAGGCAGGTGGAAATCGTGGAGAAGCAGCCAGAATCCTGCGGATGGACAGGAGCACACTCTGGAGAAAAATGAAGCGTTATCAGATCGAAATAAAAGAATCGTAATATTGCATAATACATCGTGCAAAATGCAAAACAGAATGCAACATACGGTCGGATAGGAAGAATGAAAGGAATATATTGGGAGGTACGGACGAGAGTAGGCTTTAACTGCTGTCGTCCGCATTTCCCTTTTTCTTTGCAGAAATCCTGATTTCTCATGAATCATGCGGAAAAAAGAGGAATGACCGATCAATTGCTTTTGAAATAATTATTTTAAAGAGTAATTGCAGAATTGGCACGAACTTTGCTTTTAATTATATATAAGAGGAGGGATAAGGACATGATTTATCACAATCTATATGACCGCTGCAAAGGAAAAACAGTGACGGCGGGGATTATCGGAACGGGGCACTTTGGAACGGCGGTGATCATTCAGGCATTGAATAACCGAATGCTGAACGTTCCGATTCTGGCGGATAAAAATCTGGAGGCCGCCAGGCTGGCATTTCAGAGAGCGCACATACCAGATGAAAAAATTGTAGAATGCACTACGGCTCTACAGGCGGCAACAGCGCTGAAGGAAGGCAGATACGTGATCACCTCGAATGTCATGATGATGATGGAACTACCCGTTGACGTAATCGTGGAATCCACAGGGAATGCGGAAGCCGGTGCGGTTCATGGGCTGGCAGCCATTCAGAGCGGCAAGCATCTTGTTATGGTTAACAAAGAGACAGATTCCTGCGTAGGTCCGATTTTGAATGCTCTTGCAAAAGAAAAGGGCGTTGTCTATACGCCGATTGACGGCGACCAGCACGGCCTTCTCATGCAAATGGTGGAATGGGCCAGAGATACGGGACTGGAAGTCATCTGCGCAGGAAAGACAAGGGATGCAGAATTCATCTATAACCGGAAGGACAGAACGCTGAGAGTGGAATCAGACGGCGGAATCACCATCTCTGAGACGGTGACGGTCCAGCTGAAGGATGAGGACATTCCATATATCGAGGAGCTGCCGGATAGAAAGCAGTTGGAGTATTTAAAGAGGAGAAAGGAGATCGCAGAGAAACTGGACGGCTGCGGTGGATTTGACCTCTGCGAGATGGTAATCGCAGCTAATGCCGTCGGATTGAAGCCGGATGTGCCGGAAATGAACGATGAAATCCTTCGCATACCGGAGATTCCAAAGGTTTTATGTGAGAAAAAAAACGGAGGAATCTTAAAGGAAAGCGGAATCGTAGATGTAGTGACATGCCTGAGAGAAGAACATGAAGCGGGCATGGGCGGGGGCGTTTTCATGGTCGTGCGGTGCGAGAACGAGTATTCTCAGATGATTATTTCTACAAAAGGATGCCTCTCCAACTCTGACGGCTCCGTATCCCTCATATACCGACCGTATCATCTCTGCGGAGTAGAAGCTCCAACCACGCTCCTCTGTGCAGGACTGCTGGAAGTGGCCACCGGTTCCCGCCGGTATTTCCAGGACTACGATCTGGTGCAGACGGCAGACACCGACCTTTCGGCAGGAGAGATACTTGGAAATGACCACGACAGAAAGTTGAAAGCGAAAATTATTCCGGCATCTTTAGTGGGGGCGGAAAATCCGGTTCCGGCTCATATGCTGAGCGGGAAAAGGCTCATACGGGATGTGAAAAAGGGGGAAATGATCACATACGAAATGATTGAAGAGCCGGAGCAGTCGGTGCTCTGGGCGCTGAGAAAGAAGCAGGATTTAATGGAACGGTAATTATTAAGTATGGATAACAGGTAAAAGGAAAATGCAGAAACGATTACAAAGATGATTGGAGGATGTATATGAAAAGAACACTCGTTTTGTTGGCAGCAGGTTTAACAGCGGCGGCTCTGATAACAGGCTGCGGAGGAAAGGCGGATCAGAAGGCACAGGCTCAGGAGAGCATATCAGCAGAAGAAAAGAAAGAAGAAGGAACAGAGGCAGAGGATACGCAGGCGGAGAAGGCGGAAACAGAAAAAGAGGCGGACGCTGCGCCTGCATTCGATATGAAGAAAGAATCGGAGCTGATCGTGGCCGCTTCGGCTGGAGGGGGATCCGACATCTGCGGCAGAATGATCGCTGATGTCGTACAGAAAAATAACCTTTCACCGAAGAATCTGGTGGTTGTCAATAAGCCGGGCGGAGCGTGCGCAGTTGGATATAACTACGTGGGAGGGAAAAAAGGAGACGATTATACGCTTCTTACACTTCATTCCGGAAACGTTCTCGTATCCTATGTTAACAACTGGGATCTGAAATCAGATGAACTGGCGGATATTGTAGCAATAATGGCATATGACGACCTGACTCTGTGCGTAAATGCCGACGGCCCTTATCAGGATCTGGAATCTCTGGTGAAAGCGGCAAAGGAGAATCCGAATACGTTGAAATTCGGCGGTTCCAACAAGGGAAACAGCGACCAGCTGGGATATGAGCTGCTTAAAAAATATGCGGATGTGGAAATGAACTACGTGACATATGACAGCTCAGGTGATGCTGCAACGGCGCTTCTGGGGGGCCATGTAGATGTAGCGATCCTGAATCCATCCGAATGCATCGGACAGGTGGAAGCTAAAAAATTCAAGCCGATTGTAACATATGCGGAAGAACGTCTGGGCGGCCTGTTTGCAGATGCTCCGACATTTAAAGAACTGGGCTATGATAAGGTCGTCGTACGAGAGTACCGCGGTCTGTCCGCCGCAAAAGGTATTTCAGAGGAAGCGATGGCATTTTATATTGACATGGCAAAAAAGATTACGGAAACCAAGGACTGGCAGGAAGGATATCTGGAGAAATATTATCTGACACCTGTATTTATGGGCGGAAAAGAAGCGCAGGATTTTGCAAAGAAGGATGTGGAGGAAGCGATGGCTGTTTTTAAAGAGATCGGATATACAGGAGAATAGGGGGGACATCTATGGCAAAACTGGTTCCGATATTCTCTGTGGTCGCAGGAATTTATTGGACGATTGCGGCCTTTGGCTACGGCCTGTGGGTAAACCACGGGCCTGGCGGCGGGGTCTTTCCCCTGGCGGCAGGCGTGATACTGATTCCATGCGGAGGAATGAGTATTTATAAACAGATCAGAAACCATACAGAGGTCCCATTGAACAGGGATGCGGCTTATCCTTTTGCAGCAGTTATTTTTTCGATCGCAGCCAGCTATGCGATCGGCCTGATCCCGGCACTTGCCCTCTATGTTGTACTCTGGCTGAAAGGATATGAGAAGAAAACATGGGCGAATTCTCTGTTCACAGGGGCCGTGACAGGGGTCGCACTGTTTTTGATTTTCTCATACTGGCTGAAAGTACCGGTTCCAATCGGCATTTTTGAACAGCTGCTATATTAAACAGAAGGGTTCCCCTTTGATCCGGCGGGAAACCGGTATCATCACAAATATATACGGGAGGAAATCATATGGTAGAAAATCTGGGACTCTTAATGCATGGTTTTTCCATTGCATTCAGCCTGGAAAATTTAATAGCCGCTGTCAGTGGAGCCGTTCTGGGGCTGATTATCGGGCTGTTCCGGGGATGGGAGGAGTGACGGGAGTATCCCTCCTTTTGCCGATTACATTCAGCATGAAGCCGACCACCGCCATTATCGCTCTAGCTGCACTTTACTATTCTACGATGTACGGAGGGAGCTTCAGCGCTATTCTTCTGAATATACCCGGCGATTCTCCGGCCGTCATGACTGCAATCGACGGAAACTGTCTTGCGCGGAAAGGAAAAGCTGGGAAGGCTCTTGCAACTGCAACGATTTCTTCGTTTATCGGAGGAACGATCGGCATCCTGATTTTGACGGTTTCAGGACCTATGCTGGCGGAAGTAGGATTGAAGTTCAGCTCTCCGGAGCTGGCCCTTCTGGTGATTTTCGCCATGACATCCATTGGCTGGATGCTGGGTGATGACGTCCTCAGCGGGCTGCTGGCAACCGGACTTGGACTAATGCTGGCAACAATCGGAGTTGATCAGGCGGTTGGGATGTCCCGGTACAATTTTAAAATGGTCAACCTTCTTTCCGGGGTGTCGTTCGTGCCTCTTGTCATCGGAATTTTCGGCTTCAGCCAGGTGATTGAGATGGTGACGGAGAGAGGAAAAGAGAAGGAAAAGAAAGACATTTCAATTAAAATCAGAGATTGCTGTCTTAACAAAGAAGAAATGAAACGGATTCTTCCAATTTCCCTGAGACAGGGCTTTATCGGAACCTTTGTAGGCGTCATGCCGGGCGCTGGAGCGACGACGGCTTCCTTCCTGGCCTATATCATGGAAAAGCGGGTGAATAAAAACAGGGATCAGATGGGAAAAGGGGCGATTGAAGGGATTTCAGCACCGGAGAGTGCCAACAATGCCGCTGCGGCAGGCGCATTTGCACCTCTTCTTACCCTTGGAATACCAGGCAGTTCAACGACGGCGATTCTGCTGGGAGGCCTGATGATGTGGGGGCTCAGGCCGGGACCTCTTTTATTTACGGATAATCCCGATTTCGTATGGCCCTTGATCTCCTCTATGTACCTGGGAAATATCATCTGCCTGCTGATATCATTTTTATGCATTCCGGTTCTGGTAAGGGCGATCTCTGTACCTGCTTCTCTGATGGTGCCGATTATCACCGCCGTCTGTGTGATGGGTGCTTATGCGGCCAATAACACCATGTTTGATGTATGGCTGATGGTATTCGCCGGAATGCTGGGATATGGCATGAGGCTGGCTAAAATTCCGTCGGCTCCGTTGCTGCTGGCCTTTGTGCTTAGCCCAATGCTGGAAAAATACGTGCGTCAGTCATTTGATATGACCCACGGCAATCCGTCCATTTTCTGGCAGAGCGGAATATCGCGTACATTTATCGTTTTGACCGTAATCATGTGTCTCTCCCCGCTGATTAAGAAGCTGTTTGCGGGGCAGAAGAGAAATCGTACAGATAAATAGCGGAAAAGGAGAAGGTATATGTACTGCTGTTATGACAGAAAGAAAACGATTGCGGTCCCTGAACCGTTTAAGAGGTATATTACGCCGATTTTCATGAAGGACAATGGCGAGATTCAGGATTCCGGATTTTCGATTCATCTGACAGAATGGGAGCCGGGATGTAAAGTGGATTATCATTCCCACGACGGCGGCTTAGAAGCAATGTACTGCCTGTCGGGACGGGGAATTGCCGCAGTAGACGGTAAAATTCATGAATTCCGGCCGGATACGGTGATCATTGCTGCTGAGCATGAAAAACATCAGATTATTAATACGGGAGAGGAAATGCTCCGTGTCCTCTGCATATCCATGCCGCCTGTGACGGGAAAAGATCTGGGAAAGAGAGCGATAGAAGCAATAAACGGGCAGGATATTTTATAGTTATAAATTACATTTAAATCGATCCATGGAGCCTGAACGGGCGGCGGAACTGCGTAACGGCAGTCCGCCGCTTTTTGCTTAATTGTAACGGGCGGCGTCTTTATAAAGAAAAATTAAATGAAAAAATGTAAAATTGACTTGACATTTTACGTAAAGCAAACTATACTAAAAATGTAAAGTAAACATTACATTTAGAGAAAGATACCGGTAACAGCGAAAGGGTGGTGTTAGTGAAGACGAAGATACAGGAACTCAGAAAAAAGAATAAAGTGACGCAGGAGGAACTGGCAGCGGCTATGGGCGTAACGAGGCAGACTATCATCTCCCTTGAAAACGGCAAATATAATGCGTCACTGCAGCTGGCCTTTAAAATAGCCAGGTTTTTTGGGAAGAGCATAGAGGAAATATTTCTATTTGAAGAGGAGGAATGATTATGTGGCTGAATCAGCTGTTTATTGAAAACCCAATCAATTTTGAGAGACGATGTAGAAGCAGAATTATTATAGGAATTTTATTTGCACTTCTTGGTCTTGTGGCAGTAGCTCTTTCGTTCGTGGCAGGGGAACGCATGCCGGTTCTCTATCTGGAACCTGGATACCGGGATGCAATCCCAGGCTTTTACAGCGGAACGGGCGTGGGCCTGATCGCTGCCGGTGTAATTACGGTTCTGCGGAATATCCGTTATCTGAAAGACCCTGAATTAAACAAGAAACGTAAAATTTATGAGACGGATGAGAGGAACCGCATGCTGGGGCTTCGGTGCTGGGCTTATACGGGATACACGATGATGATCACTCTTTATATCGGTATTCTGGTGAGCGGTTTTATCAGCCTGACCGTATTGACCGTACTGATGACCGTGGCTGCGTTTTATGCGGTGCTGCTTTTGATTTTCAGATTTCTTCTGCAGAGGGCAATGTGATCCCATGACCAATAAGGCGATGCAAAATCGTGACTCGTCTGCCATGCATGGAGCGATGGCTGAGAAAGTTATTACGGTACAGACGATGAAGGTGTAGAAGATGATGAAGGTGTAGAAGACGATGAAGCAGACGGAGCGGATGACATGGATGACGCAGCTGAAATGGTTCTGGATCTTAAGGTACTTAGTAAAGGAATATTGCTGCTGATTTTAATCATAGAGTTGTATCGGTCATTCTCGCTGAATAGCAGCCTGAGCGTATCTTCTCCGCCTTTATATTCCCTGTTATAACGGATCAGCATATCCAAAACGCTGTTGCCGGTCGGAGCCTTTATTTGTGCAAACTTACCGATGTGAGGAACCATATCGTGTTCAAGAGCGTTAAAACCGGCAATAAGATCGATATCTGACGCATATTTCGAATCCGTACAGGGATTTGAAACAGAGATTTTCCGGCAGAAATTTAAGGCCTGATGGTAATGAGCATTGAATTCGCTCAATAACCGGGCCGTGATCAGAGGATCGCCCGTTTTTTCCGTGAATCTGTTTTTTACAATATCGTCATATGCATGGGTGAGCTCATGGACGATGGGCGGTATTATTATTTGATCCATATCTGCCTGATTCAGATTTTTAACGAGAGTTCCGTTTAAAGACAGCGTTTTGGTTGAAAAATTGTAGAAACATTGTCTGGTAGGAGAATTACAGTCGATTTTAACCGTCTGTTCATCTTTCCAAATGGCATCGAAGATAGCAATCCCGTCCTCGCTGCCATAGCGCTCCAGATTTAACTTCAGCAGGGTGGCAAGGTCTGTATGATCAAACTTTGCCTGGATGACGTTCATATTGCCGTCCCTTTGTTCGGACAGGCGGCTCTGGTTGCCTGCGGCATTGTTAAAAGCCGATCGATCTTTTCTTGATGGTGATTTGATATATAAGAATTCATTCATAATGGTATCTCCTGATATAACAGGCGCGGAACCAGCCATTCCGCGCCTTATTTGTATATGACTGACAATTATTTACTGATAACGGGAATCGGCGTATCGTCCTTTTCGTCCAGATGATTGAGGTAGTGTTTCGTATCCCTTGCCACCACTCCGGAGAGAAGGAGGACGGCGATGATATTGGGAATTGCCATCAGAGCGTTTAAGGTATCGGCGATGCTCCAGACCAGCTCCAGCTGGATCAGGGGCGAAATGATAAGAACGCAGGTCCAGACGATCCGGTAGGGAAACAGTGCCTTCTTGCCTAAGAGATACTCCAGACAGCGCTCTCCATAGTATGACCAGCCGAGAATGGTGGAATAAGCGAAGGTAATGATGCCAAAAATCAAAATAGGGCTGCCTATGTAAGGAATCTGGGAAAATGCTGCCGTTGTAAGTTCGCCGCCGGACAGTTCAGCAACAGATATCGCATCATTGCCTATAATGCTGCTGACGAGGACAAGACCGGTCAGGAGACAGACGACAACCGTGTCCCAGAACGTGCCCGTAGAAGAAACGAGAGCCTGGCGCACGGGATTTCTGGTCTGGGCGGCGGCCGCTACAATAGGAGCGGATCCCATACCGGATTCATTGGAAAAAAGGCCGCGGGCGATTCCATAGCGGGAAGCCATCATGATACCGGAGCCGGCCAGCCCCCCGGCAATGGAATCCACCCGTGTAAAAGCACTTTTGACAATAACGGCAAATGCTTCGCCGACGTAAGCCCTGTTTATAAAAAGGATCACAAGACATCCGATGACATAGAAAAAGGCCATGAAAGGTACGAGCCGTTCACACACCCGGGCAATCACCTTTACGCCGCCGAAGATAACAAGACCGGTTACAGAAGCCACGACTATGCCGACCGCCAGGCTCAGAGCCTGCGGATGGTCTGACAGAAAGGCGCTGAGTGAAGGATTTCCTCTGGATACGGCTTTTAAATTGCTGTCAATGATGCTGGAAATGGCATTTACCTGTACTCCGCAGCCAATGCCGAATGCGGTCAGGGAAGCGAGTGCGGCAAAGATGATGCCAAGCCATTTCATATGAAGGCCGCGTTCCAGCGCATACATGGCGCCTCCCAGCATGGTGCCGTCTTTCGTTTTCACACGGTATTTGACGGCGATCAGTGATTCGGAATATTTTGTGGCAATGCCGAATACGCCGGTCAGCCAGCACCAGAGGACAGCGCCGGGGCCGCCCAGGGCAATGGCCGTACCGACTCCCACAATATTGCCTGTGCCGATCGTAGAAGCCAGGGCAGTGGTCAGGGCTCCAAACTGGCTGATGTCCCCCTGAGAATCAGGGTCCTTTGTGACGGAAAGACGGATAGCCGTAAAAGTCTTCTTTTGAATAAATCCGGTGCGTACGGTGAGAAACAAATGGGTGCCGAACAGCAGCAGAATCATAGGAACACCCCAAAGGACGTTGTTGACGGTTTCAATGATTTTCGTTACAAGTTCCATAAGCATATCTCCCTTATCGGTTTTATTCAATTTAGCACGGTGAAGAATAAAAATCAATAGAAAGCTTCGTTTCCTATTAAATAATAAGCTGGAATCAGACGAAAAATGACGATTTCGTCCTTCTTTTGAACGCTCGTTTCAATATCGTCAAAAAATGACAAAATTGGATAATTATATTGACAGAAACAGACAAATTGTAGATAATAAACAGAGGTACCACTATATATATGTAATCGAAAATGACTGGAAAAGGTATCCTTAGCGGCTGTTTAGCAGAAAGCGGCCGGAATGTCTTCCCGGACAGGAAAATAAGGGAAGAAAACAAGGGGGATTGCAATATGGAAAAAGAATTAATATGGAAAAAGGCGGTAGTTGTAGGCTTAAGTGCGGCTCTGCTCCTGGGAGCAGTCGGATTCCCGGTACTGGCAGGCGTGCAGGGAAAAGGGGCAGAAGAGACGTCTGTAGCTGAAAGTACAGCTGCCGAAACTTCACAGGCTCAGGAGAGTGAAACGGTTGCAGAAAGCGGAACGGCTCAGGAAGTGACAGGCGCAGGGCAGACGGAAGCGGCAGAATCACAGGAAGAATCGGCGTCACAGGCCGAAACATCATCTTCGGAAGAGACAGCGGCTTCGGAGGAAACGACCGCAGCAGAGGAACCGACAGAAAGAGAAGTGGCGGAGAGCGAAATCGATGCATTTTTTGCGGACAGCGTCTTGGTAGGTGATTCCGTTATGATGGGATACCGCAACTATTGTATGAAAAGCGGGGATGGATTTTTAAAATCTCTGAACTTTCTTGCATCGGGAAGCTATTCCGTTCATAATGCGCTGTGGCCGGTGAGTAAAAAGAGCGTACATCCGATCTATCAGGGAGCGCAGCGTCCCGTATGGGAGTCCATTGCTCTGATGCAGAAGGATAAAGTGTTCATGTTTTTTGGTTTGAATGATCTCAATATGGGCGATGATACGTGTGAACGGTACCAGGAAGTGATTAATAATATCAAACAGCTTTCACCGGATGCACAGTTTTATATTATAAGTATGACATATACTCTCAGGGGCAAAGGAAGGGGAAAGCTGAATAATAATAATATCAGAGTCTTTAATGCCCAGATGCAGCAGATGGCGGCGGCGAATGGATGGGGATTTGTCGATTTGGCAACAGCGCTGGCTGACGCCAACGGTGACCTCGCACCGGCATACTGCAGTGACAATTATGTTCATCAGTCTGCAGCGGCTTATCAGGTATGGACGAATGTTCTGAGACAGTACGCTAGAGATCAGCTGAAATTTACGCCTGCTCCTGAAGCTTAATTGGAAAATGATGATTCTGTAATCATTAGATTTATACATGAAACAGCAGCAGTTCGGGACGGCATTCCTTGTTGCATGAGTGGAAATTCTGCCGGTCTGTACAGTTGCTGAAATATAAATAAAGGGGATTAATTATGAAAAAAAGATGTGTGACAAACGGAAAAATAAATGGGGCAAAGAGAGGCGCGATGATACTGGCGGCAGCTCTGATACTGGGCGGCTGCGGCGGACAGGCCAAAGATGAAACCACGGCGGCTGAGACTACAGTGGAGCGAGAGTGCGGAGGAGTCATCGGCAGAAGAGACAACGAAAGCTGAAACAGCGGCTGAGAGCGAAGAGACTGCAGAAGAATCAGAAGAAAGTACAGAGGCAGCAGCAGAAAAAACGGAGGAATCCGAACCGGCTGCTGAAGTAGCAGCTGAAGAAGCGGAACCTGCAGCAGCGGAGGCCGTAAGCGGCGTGACTCCTGCGTCAATCTATAAGACGATCGGAGAAAAGGTAGCTCTGCCTTCCATGATGGAGGGAGATGACAGCTTTATTTCCAATTATTACGGGATCAATCCGGCCGATCTGGATGGATATGTCTTTGCCAGTGCAGAGGATGCAACACTGGCAGATTCTATTATTATTATGAAGGCCAAGAGTGAAGATTCCGTGTCGGCTATTGTGGGATCACTGAATACGATTATAGAACAGAAGTCGGCGGAAATGGAAAATTACCTGCCGGAGCAGTACGACATCGTTGCCAAGAGCTCGGTCAAGACAGAGGGCTCTTACGTATATCTGGTAATATCCAAAGATGCAGGCGATATTGAATCCGTGATTCAGTCCGCACTTAAATAGCGGGAGGAAATCATGGTTTTCAGCAGCATACCGTTTTTGTTTTTCTTTCTCCCTGCGTGTCTGATTCTTTACTATGCTGTGCCGTTTCAACTGAAAAATTATATCCTGCTCGCCTTCAGCCTTGTTTTTTATGCTTGGGGCGAGCCGGTTTATATTATCCTGATGATTTTTGCATCAGCAGTTGACTATACAAACGGACGGCTGATGGAGAAGTTTGGTACGGACGACAGGAGGAGAAAGTTTTTTTTATGTCTGTCCGTTATCATCAACCTGTCCATGCTGGGCTTTTTTAAATATGCCGATTTTATCATAGAGACGGTGAATGCGATGCTTCATCTGTCAGTGAAGCCATTGGGACTGGGACTTCCTGTTGGAATCAGCTTTTTTACCTTCCAGACCATGAGCTACAGCATCGATCTATACCGCAGACAGGTGAAGGTGGAGAAGAATTATTTTACCTATCTGACTTACGTTTCCATGTTCCCTCAGCTGATTGCAGGACCAATTGTGCGCTTTTCCACTGTGAATGAGGAGCTGCACGAGAGAACGATCAACTGGAAGGGATTTGTACAGGGAACGCTGAGGTTCATGCAGGGCCTTTTTAAGAAGGTTCTGATTGCGAATAATGTAGGGGCGCTGTGGGAAACCATCAGGCTATGCAGCCTGGATCAGCTTCTGTAGCTACTGCATGGCTGGGAGCGGTCTGCTTTACTCTGCAGTTGTATTTCGACTTCAGCGCATACAGCGATATGGCGATTGGAATGGGGCGGATGCTGGGATTTCATTACCTGGAGAATTTCCGCTACCCTCTTTCTTCCGTATCGGTAACTGATTTCTGGCGCAGGTGGCATATATCGCTTTCCACCTGGTTCCGCGACTATGTGTATATTCCATTGGGAGGAAACAGAGTCGGCGTAGCCAGACATCTGAGAAATATGTTTATCGTCTGGTTCCTTACGGGACTTTGGCACGGCGCAGCCTGGAATTTTGTATTATGGGGCCTGTATTACGGAATTCTGCTGGCACTGGAGAAGTATGTATGGGGAGAGAAGCTTGCCGGACTTCCTAAAATCATATGCCATTTTTACGCGGTATTTATCGTAGTTTTCGGATTTGTCATTTTTGTATTCGATGATATGGGACAGCTCGGTCTATATCTGGCTTCCATGTTCGGAACGGGAGGGAATGCGCTGTTTGGAACGGAATTTTTATGGTATGTTAAAAATTATGCGCCTCTATTGGCGGCGGCGGTCCTGCTTTCATTCCCGCTCTATCCGTATTTGAAGGAGAGAACAGAACGGCTTGCCCCAAAGGTACAGACAGCAGTGTCTGTCTGTGCGGCTGCCGGTTATATCGTTCTGTTTCTGCTCACGACGGCGTATCTGGTGAATGATACTTACAACCCGTTCCTGTATTTCCGTTTCTAGGAGGCTGACTGATATGAGAGAAAAACATTTGACGAATACGATGAAGATACAGTCGGTGGCCGTAATCCTGCTTTCCATTCTGATACTGTCATTTTCCGGTGCTTTTTTCCTGATGAAAAAACAGGCGTTTTCGGAAAGCGAAAACAGATATCTGGAGAAGTTTCCACAACTGAGCTTCAAAGATTTGAAAGAAGGGAAATTTACTTCCGATCTTCAAAGCTATCTGGCAGATCATTTTCCTCTGAGAGATGTGTTTATGGGGGTAAAGGCGGAAACGGAGATCGCGCTGGGAAAGAGAGAAATCAATGGTATTTATATTGCCGATGACGGTTACCTGATTGAGGAATATAAAGCGCCGAAGAATACGGAGAAGATAACGGGAAACTTCGGGAAATTCTTTAAAGCCGTCGATTCTGCCGACGTATCGCTTATGCTGGTACCTACGGCGGTTACCATATATGCGGACAAGCTTCCGGCTTTCGCACCTGTGAGAAGCCAGCTGGAAACGAGAAAAGAAATATATGAAAAATCGGGCGTGCCTCCCATCGACTGTTATGATGCACTCATGAGTGCAAAAGATGAAATGGAGCTGTATTACCGGACGGACCACCATTGGACGAGTTACGGCGCCTACACGGCGTACAGGGCCTACTGCGAGGCAAAGGGAATTGTTCCTGTGGAGATGGAACAGCTCGATAAAAAAGAGGTTGCCACGGACTTTAAAGGAACGATCTATTCCAAACTGAATGACGGGCGGATCGGGAGCGATACGATTACCATCTTTGAAAATCCGAAGAACAGCCTGACGGTTTCCTACCTGGATACAAAAGAGATCACGGATTCCCTGTATAATTTTGACTATCTGGATAAGAAAGACAAGTACTCTATGTTTCTTAATAATATCCATCCGCTGATTGAAATTACAAATGAGACGGCGGATTCGGACAAGGAGATGGTGCTGATTAAAGACAGTTATGCAAATTCTATGGTGCCGTTTCTCGTGAACCACTATAAGAAAATCTATGTCTTCGACACCAGATATTATAAGAAGGGGCCGAGTTCCTTCATACGTGAACACCCGGAGGTTACAGATGTACTTCTGGTTTACAATATGAATACGCTGGATACAGACCTTGGCGTAGGCGGAATTTATTAAAGACGATGATCTGTGCGCAGAGCGTGCAGGTTATCGCTAAGGATTCAGAAAGGAGTTCGTATGGGAAATAAGGAATTTTTAGTGTGTGTGGATTCTGACGCTGCGCCATGGATACCATGGATATCAAACATAAACGCTGCTTTGGTCCGCAGATGGTGAAATCCTGGGGACTGGAAGCGAATGAGAAGGAAGTGCTGGATATCTGGAACAAAATCAGCCTCTATTCTGAAACGAGAGGAATCAACCGTTTTCCAGGTCTCGGACTGACTTTAAACGAATGTTCAGAACGTGGAATTGTAACAGAGGACTTTCGCGATTTGATGAAATGGCTGGAATCGACTGCCGGTTACTCCAGCGGGGCGCTGAAGAAGGCCCTTGAGGAATGGGACAGCCCTGTGCTGAGACGGGTGCTGGAATGGTCGGATCATGTAAATAAAGCGATTGCTGAACTTCCGGAGAGCCTGCCTTTTGAAGGCGTTAAGGAAACTCTGGAATATATGAGGGAATATGCGGATCTGGCCGTCGTCTCTTCTGCCAACAGAGAGGCTGTGGAAAAAGAATGGACGCGCCACGGCATGATCGGACTCGTGAAGGAAGTTCTGGCTCAGGACTCCGGTTCCAAGACAGCATGTATCGCCAGGCTTCTGGAAGAAGGGTATGACAAAGATCATGTGATCATGATCGGAGATGCTCCGGGAGACGGCAGCGCTGCTGATAGAAACGGCGTTCTGTTTTACCCGATGGTGATCAGGCGTGAGGCAGAGTGCTGGAGGCGTTTGAGAGAAGAAGCTTTCGGTCATTTTCTGAATGGAACATATAAGGGCGCGTATCAGGAAGAGCTGTTAAAAGAGTTTCACGATGCTTTAAAATAGGAAGTATTTATTATGGAAAAAACGAATGTTTGCAGACTCCTTGACAAGGCTGGAATTCCGTATGAAGAGAAGGAATATGAAGTAGATGAGAATGATCTGTCCGGTTCTCATGCGGCAGAAGTTATGGGAATCAGCCACGAAAATGTGTTTAAAACCCTTGTTTTGAAGGGCGAGCGGACGGGATATATGGTCTGCTGTATCCCAGTGGACGAAGAACTGGATCTAAAGAAAGCGGCGAAGGCAGCAGGAGATAAAAAGGCAGAAATGCTCCCCATGAAGGACCTGCTTTCCGTAACAGGATATATTCGTGGCGGGTGTTCTCCCGTTGGAATGAAAAAGAAGTTTCCTACTTATATTGAAGAAACAGCCGTTATTTTCGATACGATTGCGGTGAGTGCAGGGATGAGAGGAAAGCAGATCGTGGTTAATCCGGAAATGCTTGCCTCATATGTAGAGGCCGAATTTGTTCCGTTAATAAAAGAATAGGTTTACATAAAATAGTGCCGACGAAAGCCGACACTATTTTTACGTCGTTGTATTTAACAATTGCGTAACAAATTTGTAAAATATGACTGTCATAAAGTGATAAAATTAAGGGATAATTAGAATGGGTTTCGGTGAGGATTAACTAATTAAGAAAGAAAATTAAGGAAGGGGAAAAGAAATATGTGACAAAGATGTAAAAAAAGCATTGACTTCTTTTCCGGATGTCCCATATAATTACCGGCGTCACCCCTAAAAATGCAGAAAGAGAGAATCGATGAAGACGGTTTCGGACTTTGTGCATGTGAAGAATATAAGAAAAGAGGAGTATGTATGCTGACTTTTTACTCATTTCTTCAGGGCGTTTTTCGTTTTGTGAAATCACTGTCGGTGAAAGTAACAAAAAGACTGCACCGGATGGCTGCCGTGTTTGTATCGGCTGCAGCAGTTATTACGGTGATGACTCTTACATCAGGCGGATTTGGCGCAGGCGGCAGAAGTTCAGTCGCCATGGCGGAGACGGTCCGCGTATCTTCCGGAGGCGGGGAAGCCGACGGAGAAGAAGAGAGAATGCCGGAAGAAACGACATTTATCACAGAAGCAAAAATACAAGTTAATCTTACAGATTCCGAATCAAGGAGAGACGTACAGCTTTTAACAGGCAGCCTTCTTGAGGAGGATGTCAGAAAAAGACAGGTCAATGATGAACTTCTGAAAACAAAGGCAGAAGAGACAAAGCAGGAGTTTTGGCGCAGGGAAAGAGAAAAAGAGAGGATTGCAGAAGAAAAAGCCAGAAGGAAAGCGGAGGAAGAAGCCAGAAAGAAGGCTGGCTCCGTATCATTATCGGATGAAGATTATCGTGTGCTGCTGAAGATTGTAGAAGCAGAAGCCGGGATTTGTGATGACAAAGGACGGATTCTTGTTGCAAACGTCATCCTAAACCGTGTAAAAAGCGGACAGTTTCCAGACAGCGTTAAGGCTGTTGTGTACCAGCAGTCTCAGTTTTCACCTGTATCCAACGGATTTATTGACCGTGTAAGCGTATCAGAAAAAACGAAAGAGTGTGTCAGCCGTGCTTTGGCAGGAGAAGATTATTCTCAGGGCGCCCTGTTTTTATGAACCGGGGAAAATCAGAGAGAGGTGCCGTGAGGTGGTTTGACGGCCATCTTACATATCTGTTTGAACATGGCGGCCATGAATTTTTTAAATAAAATGAAATACCCCGCAGCGAGCTGCGAGGCATAAAATTGGAAGGCACAGCAAACTGTGGGAGTTGACCCCGCGGGCAGCCGCCAGGGTCAGGCGAGCCTGACTTTGGATCACTGCCTTCACGAGAATAAGCAGCCTGCCGGTAGGAAACCATCTGCCGGCAGGCTTTTCTTTTTCAGGGTCAATGGAAGGGCATTCCACAGAGTATAAGGAGTGTTCTGAATGCTTATTTTACGATGAAAATCAGGAATTTTATAGGAATTTATTACCAATTGCCTGGTTCGGTATGATATGATAGGAGAAGAGATGACAGGTGAAAGAGGGGAATGGTATGGAGCATGTGATCATTGATGAAGACAGAATGAAAAAATATGCGTCTGTGCTCTGCGAGAAGTATGACGGGTTTTACGAAGTGGATCCTAAGGAGAGAGTGCTCCGTACGATCTTTTATGTGCCTGATGAGGGACTCCCTCTGAGAGAAGAGAGTGTCAGAGGAATCGAATCGGCTTCCAAATGTGTACTGGAAGAAGACAGAGAACAGTTTCTGGAAGCTTTCCGCCCGGAGAGCATGTTTCTGATCATCAACAGGAAGTACAGAAAAGTTCTGGAATTCCGCAAGATGAGAAAAGACGGCACCTGCATTTGGACGAGGGGTATCCTGTTTGCAGTCAAAGACAAGGAGAGGGATGTTCTCCTGTTTTTAATTGCCGATATGGGAAATGAAATCAGTGCCCTGAGCCTCCAGCAGCAGAATGCGGGCATATTGGGCGCCTTTATGAACAGCCACCTGGGAATCGTGGAACTGGATGTGGAGAAAGAACGGGCAGTTGTTATTCAGTATACACCGGCTCCATACATGAATTCTTACTGCGGTCCATGGAAAGAGCTGCTGGATATTTTCTGTGTCAGAGTGTTATATGAGTGCGACCGCAACCGGTTTGTGAGGACATTTTCCATCGATCATCTAAAAGAAATGTGGAAGAGGGGCAAAGATGCGGTCAGCCTTTCCCTTCAGTGCAGAGCCGGGGCCGGAAGCTTCGGCTGGGTGGAGGTCACGGCCATGCTTCGGGGAAACTCGGAAGACGGCCGTATGCCTGAAAAGATATATATTACGGTGAAAGATATCAGCGAACATCATTTGATGAAGAGCATTGTAGATCTGTATGTCTACCGCAACTGCGATTACTTTATTTATCTGGATGCAGGGAACAACAGCTATACCATGTTCAGCGGCAGTGACAGCGGAACGCCTCTCCCGCCGGAGGATTGCGATAACTATGGAGCATCCATGGCCAGCTATGCCAGAAAGTTCGTAGTGCCGGAGGATCAGGAGCGGGTAATTCACGAAATGGAAATAAACAGAGTTCTGGAGATGCTGGATAAGTATGGGGAATACACGGTCTACTGCGGAGTTATGGATCCGATCCGGGGGTATACCCATAAAAGACATCAATATCTGTATTATGATAGAGAAAAGCAGATGATACTGCTTTCCAGAACTGATATTACACAAATTTACATGGAACAGAAAGTGCAGAATGAGCTGCTGCAGTCAGCACTCGTCCGTGCCCAGACGGATCCTCTGACCGGTCTGTACAACCAGTCGGTAAAGGATCTGATCTCAGACAGGATTGCCAGGAACAGCTCGCCGGCTGCAGTACTGTTTATGGACCTTGACAACTTTAAACTGGTCAATGATACTTTTGGACATACGAAAGGGGACGAACTGCTTCAGGGAATTTCCGATATCTTTCACAAGGTGCTGCGTTCAACAGATCTGAGCGGCAGAATCGGAGGAGACGAATTCGTCATCTGCCTGTCTCCGGCCGATTCCAGAGCTGGAGTGAAGCTGTGTGCCCGCCGTCTGTGCAATGCCGTCTGCGAACTGATTTCAGACAGTCTTCAGGAAGAACTGCCTGTTTCATGCAGCATTGGAATCGCCATGTATCCCAGGGACGGCAAGGACGTCAGAACCCTGCTGGAAAAGGCGGATCAGGCGACATATGAAGCAAAAAGGAACGGAAAAAACCAGTTTGTATTTTATTCTGAAATTGTATAGAAATACTGCATATTGTATACTTTGTTTTTTTCTCAGAACAATATATTGACTTTTTTATACATAGATGAGATAATAGGGACAAATTTCGATTAAAAGGAGGAATTATCCAATGGCAACAAAAGCTTATTATCCACTTAGTGAAATTGGTAAAGGTAAACCAGGTTTTGCAAAAACCAGATCTATTATTGAAGCTGCTTTCTATGGCAACAACGTAGTAAAGGTAAATACTTTAAAAGAGGCTTATAACTTAGCAAAGAACGCTCCGGGTACTGTTGTTACAGACATGCCTGTATACAGAGGAGAGGAATTCGGTCTTGAGAAGGACGCAAGAGTTCTTTTATTCAATGACGGAGCCATTACCGGCCGTTATGCTGCTGCAAGAAGAATTGCAGGAGAGCCAGGTGTAGACTGCGAGAGACTTGACAAAGTCGTTATGGACGCAATCTATGATACTAGATGGAAAAAGATGTATCATGCAGAAGTATTCATCGGCCTTGATCCTGAATTTATGGTAAAGGCACACCTCATGATTCCGCAGGGCGAAGAAAACATTCTTTACAACTGGATGCTGAACTTCCAGTACATGTCTGATCAGTACGTTAAGATGTACAAAGAATCCCGTCAGATCGGTGATGAGCCAGACGTTTATATCTTCTCTGATCCTCAGTGGAAGGGCACAGATCAGACAGATATCTGTGACGGCAAGTGCTTATCTTACTTCAATACAGCTACCAACTGTGCAGCAATCCTTGGTATGAGATACTTCGGAGAGCACAAGAAGGGCACGCTTACAATCGGCTGGGCAATCGCAAACCGTAACGGTTATGCTTCCTGCCACGGCGGACAGAAAGAATATACTCTGGCAGACGGCAGAAAGTATGTTGCTTCCGTATTCGGTCTTTCAGGTTCAGGTAAGTCTACTCTTACACATGCTAAACATGACGGCAAGTACGGCGTTACGGTTCTTCATGACGACGCTTTCGTTATCAATACAGACACATGTGCTTCCGTAGCTATGGAGCCTACATATTTTGATAAGACAGCTGATTATCCTACAGGCTGCCCGGACAACAAGTATCTGTTAACAGCACAGAACTGTTCCGCAACTCTGGATGAAGACGGAAAGATCGTTCTCGTTACAGAAGATATCCGTAATGGTAACGGACGTGCAATCAAGTCTAAATTATGGTCTCCAAACCGTGTAGACAGAATTGCTTCTCCGGTTAACGCAATCTTCTGGATTATGAAAGACCCAACCATCCCGCCAGTAGTTAAGCTGAAAGGTGCAGAGCTCGCATCCGTTATGGGCGCTACTCTGGCAACAAAGAGATCCAACGCAGAGAGACTTGCTCCTGGCGTAGATCCGAACAAGCTGGTTGTTGAGCCATATGCAAACCCATTCAGAACATATCCTCTGGTTAACGACTATGAGAAGTTCAAAAAGCTCGTTGCTGAGAAGAATGTAGACTGCTACATCGTTAATACAGGTGATTTCATGGGCAAGAAGGTTCAGCCTAAGGATACATTAGGTATTCTGGAGGCAATTGTAGAAGGAACAGCTTCCTTCCATCAGTGGGGACCATTCTCCGATATCGAAATCATGGATTGGGAAGCTTCGTTCCGGATATGAATGATCCGGAGTATGTTGGCCAGTTAAAGGCAAGAATGCAGGATCGTGTTGATTTCGTTCAGAGCAGAGAGACTGAAAAGGGCGGATTCGACAAGCTTCCTGAGGATGCTTTAGCAGCAATCAAGAAAGTAGTTGAGGAATTAAAATAAGCAGTACTGCTGCTTAAATAGAATACAGGCGGCCGGTCAGGCATAGTTCTGACCGACCGCCTTTTCCTTATTATGCCTATATGGCAGCCATAATTTAGAGAGTAAAAAAAGTGAGGTAGGAAGTGAATGCAACAAATGAATAAACCGGTTGAAGGTGATACGGTCCAATTGTTATTGGCCGATTATGAAAGCGGCCATGCAGTGAAGGAACTGAAAAGAATCTATCTTATGTCAATGAAGGAAATACGACAGATTTTAAAAGAAAACGGCTATGAGATCTGACGTGCATTCACATTTTTGGCTATGAAGGAGAAAAGATGAAGAAAAAGTATTTGCTTTTTGATTTAGACGGTACTTTAACAGATCCTGAAGAGGGAATTACCAAATCCGTTCAGTATGCGCTTCATGGGTTTGGAATTGAGGTCAGCGACAGGAGCAAGCTGACCCCGTTTATCGGACCGCCTCTGAAAGACAGTTTTATGGAATATTACGATTTCTCCTGGGAACAGGCGGGGGAAGGAATTAAAAAATACAGAGAATATTTCAGCAGCCGCGGTTGGAAGGAAAATAAGGTATATCCAGGGATTCCAGAGATGCTGAGAGAGCTGAAAGAGGCGGGCTACCGGCTGATGGTAGCGACCTCAAAACCGGAAGTGTTTGCCGTGCGCATCCTTGATTATTTTGAATTGAGCCAGTACTTTGAATTGATCGGAGGAGCTGACTTGGAAGAAACGAGGGTGAAAAAGGGAGATGTCATCCGTTATGTTCTGGAACAGGCGAAAATCGAAGACAAAGAAAGTGTCCTAATGGTTGGGGACAGAAAACATGACTGCATAGGAGCAGAGGAAGCCGGAGTAGAATGTGTAGGCGTTTTGTACGGATATGGAAGCAGAGAAGAAATGGAAGGCGTCAAGTCCTGCTATCTGGCCTCGAGCGTGGAGGAATTAAGGGATTTCCTTTTGCACAGTTGATTTTTGCCTTGAAATCTGATATGATTTCCGCTGTGCATGATTAAAAAAGGAGAAGGACGTATGGAAGCGTATTCTGGTTTTGCGGCAGTTTATGACTTATTTATGGATAATATTCCCTATGAGGAATGGTGTGAATACCTTTCAGGATTACTGAGAAAATATGGGATAGAGGATGGGCTTGTTCTGGACCTGGGCTGCGGTACCGGTACATTGACGGAGCTCTTGGCTGAAAAAGGGTATGACATGATCGGCGTTGATGTATCGGAAGAGATGCTTCAGATCGCCATGGACAAGCGTGCATTGTCCGGACATGATATTCTGTATCTTCTGCAGGATATGAGAGAATTCGAACTTTACGGTACAGTCAGGGCAGTGGTGAGCATCTGCGATTCCCTGAATTATATCATGGATTACGAGGACCTGGTACATGTGTTTTCCCTTGTGAATAACTATCTGGATCCAGAGGGTATTTTTATATTTGATCTGAACACGGTTTACAAATATGAACATCTGCTGGGGGACCAGACGATTGCGGAGGACAGGGAAGAGAGCAGCTTTATATGGGATAATTTTTATGATGAAGAGGAGCAGATCAATGAATATGACCTGAATCTTTTTATCAGAGAAGAGGGAAATCGGTACAGAAAGTATACGGAAACCCATTACCAGAAGGCGTATACGTTGGAAACAGTCAGACAGGCGCTTCAGGAAGCCGGTCTGAAATTTATGACCGCATATGATGCGTTTACAACGAAACCTCCGCAGGAGAACAGTGAACGGCTTTACGTGATCGCACGCGAGTGTGAAAAGCGGCCAAAAGAGTATGCAGAACATTGGAGAGAAGATCATACAGAACATAAGAACGGCCGGTAGTGGGAAATTGCGTAGAAATTTATATAGATATTATGGAAAGGAAAACAGACGATATGGCAGATTATATCATTCGGGCAACGGCCGCAGAGGGACAGATCAGGCGTTTGCCGCGACGACGAGAGAGCTGGTGGAATATGCAAGAGCAGCCCATAACACCAGCCGGTGGCAACGGCAGCCCTTGGACGGCTTTTGACAGCGGGCGGGATGATGGGAGTGATGATGAAGGGAGAAAATGACCTTCTGACTCTTAAAATAGAAGGAGACGGTCCGATCGAGGGCCTTACGGTAACGGCAGATGCCAAAGGGGATGTGAAGGGGTATGTTTTTAATCCTTCCGTCATGTTGCCTCCAAATGACAAGGGAAAGCTGGATGTGGGAGGAGCCCTTGGCGTCGGCGTTTTAAGCGTTATTCGTGACGTAGGTTTGAAGGAACCGTATATCGGCCAGACAATTCTTGTTACTGGAGAGATTGCGGAAGATTTGACATATTACTATGCGACTTCGGAGCAGACGCCGTCTTCTGTTGCCCTCGGTGTGCTGATGAACAAGGATAATACGGTCCGGCAGGCTGGAGGATTCATTCTTCAGCTGCTTCCAGGTGCGTCGGAAGACATGATATCTGCACTGGAGGAAAAACTGGGGGAAGTACAATCCATTACGAAGCTTCTGGATGAAGGAAATTCACCGGAAATGATACTGGAACATATTCTGGGTGAATTCGGATTGGAAATTACCAGCCGTATCGAAACAAAATTTGACTGCAATTGTACGAAAGAGCGTGTGGAAAAGGCTTTGATCAGTATTGGCAAGAAGGAAATTCAGGATATGATTGATGAAGGAAAGACAATAGAAGTGAACTGTCATTTCTGCAATAAAAATTATGCCATAACTGTGGAAGAACTGAAGCGGCTGCTTGAGAAAGCGGCAGGATAACCTTTTGGCGGCGGCGGATATCTGGATTGATGTCGCCAAAACGACCCGCCGTAGGCGGAGAATCCCGCTCGCGGGATTCTATTTGTTAAAAAGTGTTTAAAAAGAAAAATCCTTTTGTATAACGATACAAACGATTCTGTTTATATTTGGTCGGGAGCATCTACATACCATATTTCCTGCGCTCCTTTGTCTTTGGTGTGCCAGCAAGCTCCTTCCAGCGGGCCGTCAACCGTAGGATCAAAATAGAACCAGCTGCCGCTGCCGTCGGACGGGTCACATGAAGTACCGTCCCATCGATGCCAGCCGGTGCATATATAACCGTCCTTGTTAAACAGATACCAGTGATGGTTGATGATACACCATTGATTGGAAGGATAGCTGCCGTCGGCCCGGCGGTACCAGTAACCGGCAGGGTCGTTGATCCATCCGGTTCTGTTTTCAGGCGTCCATGTTTTCATGAACTCTTCAGGACTGCTGTACAATTTCTTGATTCCAGCGGTGCTGCTTCCCCAATCGGGCAGCTGAAAGTGCGGTTTATCCACGATGGATTTCCAGTCGCCGCCCCATTCCAGACCGGCTGCTTTGCCTATAACGCCGACGCGGTCAAAGAAATTACCGGCCTCATTATATGCGCCTCGTCCATCGTTACGGTAAATATCGAAAGCCGTGCCCCATTGATGGTAGGAACTGTAGCTGTTGCCTGGTGCGTTTGTGACGATGGCGCCGGGCTTGGTACGGCCCTGGGCGTACAGGGCATTTTGCTCGGCCGTAGTTCTCAATGTTTCCCCTATTTTAACCAGAAGCCCCTGCCGGCTGCATTCTTCCACCATTTTTCCGGCCAGAAGCTGCAGGCGGGGATGGCATAACGTAATATCTTTCATTGACTTATCTCCTTTCATCATTTTTAGCGGATGTAGGACAGCCGATTAAGAAGCCCACGCATCCTGATACAAAATCCCGAAACTGGGTGATGGTAGACGAAGCATATGGGCTGGCGGTTTCCAGGGCGCGCGTATCTCTCAGCAGAATCAGCGTCAGTAAGCAGAATAAACCCACTGCCGCCGCTGCCGTGATCTGAAGGGAATTTCCTTCACTGACGTGATTTCCAATTGACGGATATTCATCCATCTGTGCGGTTTCGAGAGATTCGCCGTTAACATCCGGCGGATGAGAATCGCGGCGGATAAAGTTGGCGCTGAGAAAATATCCGAAAATACTGGCGGCAGAGGTACGGACAATGACGTCAATCTCATTTAAACGTGCTGTCGCCGCCGGCTGTATAATCAGAGTGTATGCCGATTGTATCAGCAGAATGGCCATGAAGATTATTAGGAACCGGTCCACCAGATGAATGTTTTTATATTCCTTATATAGACGCTTCCATTTTCTGTGCAGCCATTTCAAGTGAATCACCAGCTTTCCATAAAAAATGACTTTAATCCTTTTATCAGGACTGATAGTATATCCTATGCCGTGGGGACAGGTACTGTGAATGAAGGCACGGATCACAGGCAGCAGAACGAACGATAAGACCATATTTGCGAATAGGAGATAGGGATGGTCAAAAAAAACAGGACCGCCAGCTATTCACTGGCGGTCCTGTTTTTTAATCATGTTAATTCCAAATTACTTATTCCAAAAAATTAAAAACGAAATCTTTTCTAACTATATTGAAACAGGTACCAATGGTTAAATGATTAATGAAAGGATTATAACTTAGTAACGTTAGTTGCCTGAGGTCCCTTTGCGCCGTTCACTACGTCGAATTCTACTGCTGCGCCCTCTTCCAGGGATTTGAAGCCGTCCATATTCAGCTGAATAATGTACGAATACATCATTTCCGTTCTCGTCAGAAATGAATCCGTAACCCTTTTGGTTGTTGAACCATTTTACTGTACCTTTGCTCATTGCGATACCTCCAAAAATATGAAAAAAACATTATACTGCAGTCATTTGCAGCTGACCTAAGCATAACATAGTTTTATATCCATGTCAAATTATTTCAGCAGAATAAACAGTGATTTTCCATCGAATAAAACAGCGAAATTGACAAACTGAGAAAATGCGGTAGAATGGAAACAGCTGCTTTAGACGGCGTCGGAAAATCGGCTTATGCAGCGGCCGGCCAGCCGGACAAATCAGATGAAAACTGCGGCTTAAAATATCAGCGCAGGACGTATATGGAAAACAGCATAAAGGCAGCGTAAGAAATAAAAAATGAAACAAAGGAACGAAACAAAGGAACAAAACGAAGAGCATCAAACAGAAACGAAGAGGAATGAGAGGCTGAGTAATGAAAATTCTGAATGCATGGCGTCATTTTCGGACGATTACAGAACATAAGCTCCTTGTTATGAGAGGATGTTTTCAGGTAGGACTTTACAAACAGGGACTTCTACACGATCTTTCCAAGTACAGCTGGGAGGAATTTAAGACGGGAGTTCTTTATTTTCAGGGGAACAGGAGTCCCAATGCGGCCGAAAAGGACGTTATGGGGTATTCCGGCGCCTGGCTGCATCACAAGGGAAGAAATAAACATCATTTTGAATACTGGATTGACTTTGCGCCGGATAAGACCAAGGGATTGATCGGGAATAAAATGCCGCTGAAATATGTGATTGAAATGGTTATGGACAGAATTGCCGCTTCTAAGGTCTATAAGGGCAAAGATTACAATGACGGTTCGGCCTGGGAGTATTACAGCAGGGCCAAGGATTATATTGTGATCCACCCGGAAACGAGAAAGCTTTTGGAAAAGCTGCTTCTCATGCTGAAAGTGAAGGGTGAGGGCGATACATTCGCTTATATCCGCAGACTGTTGCGCCGGGGCACATACTGATTCGAAAAACGTATTTTCCGAACGGTGAGGAGGGCTGCCTTAACGGCAGCTCTGAAAATGGGAGATGAGATGGCCGATATATCTGTTTAGATCATCCGCATTATGAAAAAGCTGGTCGTTAAATTCAAAATATGAAATTTTATCCTTCTTTTCTCTCCTAAGTTCGGGAGTAAAGATGCGATCAAACTGGGGAAGGAAGCTGCCTTCCCTTTTTGTATAGCAGGTGGAAGCAGTGGCCTGTCTGCGTGCAGACTTGTCCACATATTCACCAACACTTTTATGTACTGCGGTGTCTTCAAAAATCAAGTAATAGTAGTCTTTATACTCAGAGAAAAAGTGGCGGAGAGCGCCGGTATACATGGGAATGGTTATGGTCAGCATTCTGCCGTCTCCTTCCAGGTTAAGACCTGGAAAACGGTCGTCCTCTCTGGAAAACGGGATTGGAATATCATAAGTGCTTTCACAGGTGAGAACTATGGAAGCCTCTTTTCGCCCGAAGATATCGCAGCATTCAGTTGAGTTGCAGGAACGCAGATCGAATGGATGCTCCAGAAAATCCGGATAATTGAGGATGGGAAGAATAACAGGCATTCCCTTCAGATCGTCTTCATTGTGGAGCATAAGAAGCCGGTACAGAAAATCCTCATGGGTCATGAGATAATCTTTGTATACTTCTATGAGCTGACCGCCGTTATACTGATCGGTTCTGGAGATTCCTAAAAAGCCTTCGATTGCTTTCTGCTTTAGGCTATCCAGCCCCAGAAGACGGCGGTATGGCCGTATTTTTTTATAAATATCAAAGCTTTCCACATCAGAAAATCCATATGGCAGGGAAAGGGCCTCGCAGCGTTTCGTCAAATATGGAATATCAAAGCCGTCTCCGTTAAAATGGACAACTGTCCGGAAATTTTTCAGAAAACGGAAAAACGCATGAAGAAGATCAGGTTCCGCCTCTTTTGTATCTGCAAACCATTGAATCAGGTGCCACTGACCACAGGAAAAATAGGTGCAGCCAATCAGATACAGGTTGGATGATAATCCGGAGAATCCGGTAGTTTCAATATCAAAAAAAAGCAGATCTTTCAGTCTGCCGATGCGTTCCAAAGGGTATGTATCCGGCAGATCCAGAATTTTTTCTACAGTGATCATAAAAGCCTCCTGATGTGTATGGGCAGCATTTTTCCTTCGTTCGAACCTCACTCCACGAAAGGGGAACCGCGAACTGCGCTGCCGCTTCGTTTGCGTATAAAATAGCTTCGCATATATAATATGCTCAGCTATTTTATTATAATTGACGGGCTTTGGGAAGTCAATGATGGCGTTTGCAGGCGGGATTTCGTAAGGAGGCTTTGCGCGAAGCGTACTGTTGGGCATGAAGCGGCCAGGAACAGCCAATGGAGAGTAGAATATTTGTTCGGTTTTTTTCTTGCATTGAAAACTACTCTATGATATGATAAAGCCAGCAATGAAAGGGAGTAATGGACTGTGATTTCTTATGTTAGAGGGAGTTTGGCAGAGGTATCTGGAGACAGAATTATTATAGAAGCGGGATATATCGGATATGAGATTTCGGTCCCCCTCTCCGTTATGGAAAAGCTTCCTCCGATTGGAAGTGAGATGAAGATTCATACATATATGCAGGTACGGGAAGACGGCATCAGCCTGTTTGGTTTTCTTCACAAACAGGATATGGACATGTTTAAGCAGCTGATCGGCGTAAGTGGAATCGGACCGAAAGGAGCGCTGGGAATTTTGTCGGCGCTCAGTCCGGACAGCCTGAGGCTGGCGATTATTTCCGGGGATGCAAAATCAATTTCCAGGGCACCTGGGGTTGGAAACAAGACAGCCCAGCGAATTATCCTTGATCTGAAGGACAAGGTGAAATCAGAAGACATTCTAAACGAAGTGTTTGCAGAAGAGATTCCGGAGGCCGGGATGAGCGCTGTAGGAAGAGCCGGAAAAGAGGCCGTGGATGCCCTTGTAGCCCTTGGATATTCCAGCATGGAAGCGGCCAGAGCTGTAAAACGGGTAGAGATCGGGGAAGATATGACGGCTGAAGATGTGCTGAAGGCGTCTCTTAAATATCTGGCATTTTAACTGACATCGCTGTCGGTAGCAGTAAAACAGTTTGTTCGGGCTGCGGATCGCCTTTAGGCGGGAACGCGGCCTTTTGACAGAAGCAGGAGTACAGAATGGAACGCAGAGTAATAACGACAGACGTAACGACAGAGGAAGAAAAGAAGATAGAGATGAACTTGAGGCCGCAGCTTCTTTCTGATTATATCGGCCAGGAAAAAATTAAATCCACGCTGAAGGTGTTTATCGAAGCTGCTAAATCCAGGGAGGAATCTCTGGATCATGTGTTGTTTTATGGGCCTCCAGGCTTGGGAAAAACTACGCTTTCTGGGATTATTGCCAATGAAATGGGAGTGAACATGAAGATTACCTCCGGCCCGGCAATTGAAAAACCAGGTGAAATGGCAGCTATTCTGAATAATCTTCAGGAAGGAGATGTGCTGTTTGTAGATGAGATTCACAGGCTGAATCGACAGGTAGAAGAGGTACTCTATCCGGCGATGGAGGACTATGCGATCGACATTATGCTTGGAAAAGATTCATCTGCACGGTCGATCCGACTGGAACTGCCTCATTTTACATTGGTTGGAGCAACTACAAGAGCAGGACTGCTGACAGCGCCCTTACGAGACAGGTTCGGCGTCGTACAGAAGCTGGATTTCTATACGCCAAAGGAGCTTATGACGATTATTATACGCTCGGCGAGAGTTCTGAATGTAGTCATAGATGAAGATGGAGCGATGGAAATTGCAAAGAGGTCCAGAGGGACGCCGAGACTGGCTAACCGGTTGTTGAAGAGAGTGCGGGATTTCGCTCAGGTAAAATATGACGGCGTAATTACAAAGGAAGTAGCTGATTTTGCATTGGATATTTTGGATGTAGACAAGATCGGCCTGGACCACAACGACAGGACGATTCTTTTGACAATTATACAGAAGTTTTCAGGCGGTCCCGTAGGACTTGACACACTGGCGGCCGCGCTGGGAGAAGATGCTGGTACACTGGAAGAAGTGTATGAGCCGTATCTTCTTATGAACGGACTTTTGAACAGAACGCCGAGAGGGAGAACGGCTACGGATCTGGCTTATCATCATCTTGGACTGTCTCGTTAAATGGGGCACAATATGTAGAAAAAGAGGCTGGAATATATTACCGATGTGTGGTATGATAAGCAGGGATACAGCATTTTCAACAAGCGGGAGTGATAGAGATGAGTTCGAAGAATTATACGGAAGTTTTAATAGATGGAAAAATATATACCTTGGGGGCATGGAAGAAGAGGCATACTTACAGAAAGTAGCCAGTTATATCAATGAGAAGATTTCCTGCATGAAGAAACAGAACGGTTTCCTCAAACAGAGTGCTGATTATCAGAGTGTGATGACACAGCTGAATATTGCAGACGATTATTTCAAAGCTATGGAGCAGGTGGAAAGCCTGGAAAGCCAGAAAGCGGAACTGGAAAAAGAAGCCTACAGTCTGAGGCATGAGCTGGTGACGATCCAGATGAAGCTGGACAAGGCCGTGCGGGAACTGGAAGAGGCGAAGAAAAAGTAAGAATTGGGAATGTCTCATGGCTGAATGAGACATTTTTTCATTACATGGGAAAGTTCTCCGATATTATAGGAAAAGTGAGAGATCTGTTTGTGGAAAGAGAGGAATGACGTGGATAGAAGACAGGTAGAGATCCTTGCACCGGCAGGATCCTTTGAGAGTATGACGGCGGCTGTAGCAGCAGGAGCAGATGCCGTTTATATAGGGGGAAACCGGTTCGGCGCAAGGGCTTATGCTGACAATCTGGACGAGGAGAAAATGCTCGAAGCAATTGAATATATGCACCTGCATGGCGGAAGGCTTTACATGACGGTCAATACGCTTATGAAGGACGGGGAAATGGATGAGCTGTATGATTATCTGAATCCATACTACAGACAGGGACTGGACGCGGCGATTGTTCAGGATCTGGGAGTATTTTCGTTCTTGAGAGAGCATTTTCCAGGACTCCACCTCCATGCCAGCACTCAGATGACTGTAACGGGAGTCTACGGAGCAAGGCTTTTGAAAGATCTTGGAGCAGAGCGGGTAGTTACTGCGAGAGAACTGTCACTTGAAGAGATTTCCAGAATCAGGCGGAATGTGGATGTGGAGATTGAAAGCTTCGTTCATGGAGCGCTTTGTTACTGCTATTCCGGGCAGTGCCTTTTGAGCAGTGTCATCGGAGGCAGGAGCGGCAACAGGGGCAGGTGCGCTCAGCCGTGCCGTCTGCCTTATGACGTGAAAAGGGGCGGGAAAGAGATTGGTAAACGGGACGAACGCTATGTGATGAGCCTGAAGGATTTGTGTACCCTTGATCTGATACCGGATATGATAGAGGCTGGGATTGATTCCATGAAGATCGAAGGACGGATGAAGAGTCCAAGATATACGGCGGGCGTAGTCAGCATTTACAGGAAGTATGTGGACAGCTATCTGAAAGATGGAAGAGACGGGTACAGGGTTGATCCGGCAGATAAAAAATGTTTGCTCGACCTGTTCGACAGGGGCGGGTTTACGGAAGGATACTACAGAAAGCACAACGGAAGAGATATGGTTGCCCTGCACGAAAAACCACAGTTTCGTGAAATAAATCAAAAACTGTTTGATGAACTGGACGAGAAATACGTAAATTCCCACGTTCAGAGGATGGTATTTGGAAAGGCCGTATTAAAGGAGGGGGAGCCTTCCAGCTTGACGCTTTCATCCGGCAGTACGTCGGTTACCGTGTATGGGAAGGTTTCAGAGACGGCACAGAATCAGCCGATTACGGAGGAAAAACTTCTGCGTCAGATGAAAAAGACAGGAGGAACGCAGTTTGCCTTTGAGCGTCTGGAGGGGGAGGTCGCCGGCCGTCCCTTTGTTCCGGTGCAAGAACTGAATGAATTGAGGCGGAGAGGATTTGAATATCTGGAAAAAGAGATTCTAAAACCATTTCATCGGGAAGATGGCAGGAAACCGTTAAAAGATGATTTTACCAGCAGCGATTGGAAAAATGGAGCGGGGCCGGGGACCGTCAAGATTACGGCTTCTGCAGAACAGAAAAAGACAGCGGAGCGTCTGGCCGGGACGGATGGAATCAGCCGAATCTATCTGGATTCCAATACGATTGACGCGGATCAATGGAAAGAACTCTGCGGACTCTGTCATAAGAATAAAAAAGAATGTTATTTAATGCTTCCCCAGATTTTCCGGACCGAGGCAGAATCGTATTTTATAAAACATAAAAGTACATTAAAAGAGGCGGGATTTGACGGAGTACTCCTGCGTTCCATGGAGGAAGTGGGATTTTTGAATAACCAGGAAGTGAGACTGCCGATGATGTTTGACAGCTGTCTTTATATTTTTAACAGAAAGGCAGAAATGGTGATGAGAGACATCGGAGCGTCTGCCCTGACTCTCCCTGCCGAGCTGAATGAAAAAGAACTGAAAAATCTGGACTGCTCAGGAAAAGAGCTCATCGCATATGGATACCTGCCGCTGATGGTTTCTGCTCAGTGCGTGAAAAAGACGGTGGACGGATGCAGCAAAAAGCCAGAGATACTGTATATGAAAGACAGGATGGGGAAAGAATTCCCTGTTAGAAACCATTGCCGTTTCTGCTATAATACAATTTATAACATGAATCCGCTCTCTCTGCATGGACAGGAAAGCCGCATAAGAGCTCTCGGACCGGACAGTATCAGGCTGTCGTTTACGATCGAGACGGAGGAAGAATCGGCTGAAATCGCTGAGGCGTTTGTGAGAGGATATGAACAGGGAAGTGAGATCCGCCTTCCTGTAAGAGAATTTACAAGAGGCCACTTTAAAAGAGGCGTGGAATAGTAGGTGAAAAATTGACAAATTTAATTGTAGAAATATCAAAATACATGATGATATTCCTGATGATTATATATGCCTTCCTGAACTTCAGGTACTTCGGATTAAAGGATGAAGACAGACAGAACAGGCTTTGCAGCGGTCAGAATTTTTTGATGTTTGTTATTCATTTTCTGGCGTACCTGACCCTTTATCTGAAAATGGAAGATGAGAAAATTCTGCTTTTTTACTGGCTGCAGGTATTCTTCTTCCTGGCCTATCTGATTCTGTCTAAGGTGATTTACAGGAACATATCAAGGCTCTTGCTGAACAATATGTGTATGCTGCTGTGCGTCGGCTTTATTATGCTGACGAGGCTCAATATGGAAAAAGCGGCAAAACAGTTTACCATTGTTTTTGTTGCGGCTGTCGTTACGTGGATCATCCCGTTTATCATCGACAGGGTGTGGCAGCTTTCCAAGATTCCGTGGGTCTACGGAATTATCGGCCTTCTGCTGCTGCTCGTTGTATGTGTAAGGGGAATTACAAGCTACGGAGCGCAGTTGTCGATTGATATCGGAGGAATCGGATTTCAGCCGTCCGAGTTCGTTAAGATCAGTTTCGTCTTCTTTATTGCGACGATGTTTTATCGTTCAACGGATTTCAGGACAGTATGTGTTACGACGATTGTAGCTGCGGTCCATGTCCTGATTCTGGTTGCTTCCAAGGACCTGGGCAGCGCTCTGATTTTCTTTACCACATATGTGTTTATGCTGTTCATCGCCACATCTAACTTTATTTACCTGATTTCAGGGGCAGCAGGCGGGAGTGCGGCGGCCTTTCTGGCCTATAAACTCTTTCCGCATGTGCAGGTGCGTGTAACGGCGTGGCTGGATCCGTGGTCTGACGTAGGCAACAAAGGGTATCAGATTGCCCAGTCACTGTTTGCAATCGGAACGGGCGGCTGGTTTGGGATGGGCCTTAATCAGGGCCTTCCTGATAAAATTCCCGTTGTAGAAAAAGATTTTATTTTTGCAGCAATATCGGAGGAGTTTGGAGGTATTTTTGCCATTTGCCTTGTGTTTATCTGCCTTGGATGTTTCCTGCAGTTCATGATGATCGCGGTCCGGATGCAGGCGGTTTTTTACAAGCTGATTGCGGCAGGGCTGGGATGTGTGTACATTATTCAGGTGTTTCTTACAATAGGCGGCGTGGTCAAATTCATCCCGCTGACGGGGGTGACTCTGCCTCTGGTCAGCTACGGGGGCAGTTCAATCATGAGCACGTTTATACTGTTTCAGGTAATTCAGGGGCTTTATGTTCTTAAGAAAAATGAAGAGGAAGAAGCATGAAAAAAAATAATCCTAATTTGAAAACGAACAGGAATATTCTTCGTTTTGCATATATCGTGGTGGGATTATTCATCTGCGTAATTGCCTATATGGCTTATTTTGTGCAGGTAAGAAGTGAATCCGTTATCAATAACACGTATAACGCCAGGCTCAATCTCTTTTCAGACCGCATGGTAAGAGGGAGTATCATGAGCAGCGACGGCCAGGTTCTGGCACAGACGGTGGTCGGTGAGGATGGAGAAGAAAAAAGAGAATATCCCTTTGGCAGCCTGTTTGCACATGCTGTCGGCTACTCGGATAATGGGAAAACGGGGCTGGAAGCCTTGGCTAATTTCTATCTGCTGTCTTCCCATGTGAATCTGGTAGAGCAGGTGACGAACCAGCTGGCCGATGTGAAAAATCCGGGAGACAGCATTGTGACAACGCTGGATACCAGCCTGCAGAAGGCGGCCTCCGATCTTCTTGGAGACAGGAAGGGCGCTGTCGTGGTAATGGAACCGAATACAGGGAAGATTCTTGCCATGATATCCAAACCGGGATTTGATCCCAACCGGCTCTCGGAAGACTGGGACAGTCTGGTGGCAGACGAAGGCGGAGAAGCAAGACTTTTAAACAGGGCATCACAGGGACTTTATCCGCCCGGCTCCACATTCAAGATCGTTACTGCCATGGAATACTTGAGGGAACATCCCGATGATTACCAGTCATTTACGTTTGACTGTGCAGGCGTTTACCAGAACGGTGAATATACAATTAAATGTTATCACAGCAATGTGCACGGCCATCAGAATTTAAAATCTGCATTTGCCAATTCCTGTAACGGAGCGTTTGCCAAGCTGGGCCTGTCTCTGGATAAGAAAAGGCTGAAAGGCCTGTCAGAAGAACTGCTTTTTAACCAGGAACTGCCGCTTTCCATTGCGTACAGCAAGAGTTCTTATGAAATGAATGAGGAGGCCGATACGTGGGAGACGCTTCAGACATCCATTGGACAGGGAAAGACACAGATTACGCCGATGCATAATGCGATGATTGTTTCGTCGGTTGCCAACGGGGGCATGCTGATGAAACCGTATATGATAGACCGTGTGGAAAATGCGGCGGGAGAAACGGTTAAAAAGTTCATGCCTGGTTCCTATGGAACGCTGATGAGCGCGGAAGAGGCGGAAATGCTAACAGATTTTATGCGCGGCGTCGTAAATGAAGGGACGGCTTCTGCCTTGAGAACGGATGCCTATACGGCAGCAGGCAAGACAGGATCGGCTGAATTCGATAAAAATAAAGAAACCCATGCATGGTTTGTCGGATTTGCTCCGGCCGAATCTCCGGAGATTGCGGTGAGTATTCTCGTAGAGGAAGGCGGTTCAGGCGGTAAAGCGGCGGCCCCTATAGCTAGAGGAATTTTCGACACTTATTTTTCTGTACGAGGAAAATAATTTACGGATGAATACAGCACGGGGAAAAAGACGAAGAAGATAAACGCGATAAGAACAGAGAAGAGAAAGTTAGGAGGAGACCAGTGTTTAAGGCAAAGGAATACGTAAAGGCTGCGAATCTTGAAGAAGCATGGCAGCTGAATCAGAAGAAAAGCAGCGTGGTTGTCGGCGGGATGATGTGGCTCAAAATGAGCAGTCTGAATAAGGGAACCATAATTGATCTGTCAGGGCTCGGCCTTGATACAATCGAAGAGACGGAAGAAGAATTCAGAATCGGCTGTATGTGTACGCTCCGTGATCTGGAGCTTCATGAGGGACTGAACGAGTATTTCAACGGAATTTTCAAGGAATGTACAAAACATATTGTTGGGGTACAGTTCCGAAATGGGGCTACCGTTGGGGGCAGCGTTTTCGGAAGGTATGGATTCTCTGACATCCTGACGTGCCTCATGGCTCTGGATACGAAGGTGGAGCTTTACAAGGCCGGCTTCGTATCTCTGGAGACATTTGCCAAAATGCCGTATGACAGGGATATTCTGGTCAGAATTGTGATCAGAAAAGATGGACGGAAGGCGGCGTATGTGACGCAGAGAAGGACAAAAACCGATTTTCCATTGATTGCCTGTGCCGCTTCCAGACTGGGTGATACATGGTATTTCAGCGTAGGGGCAAGGCCGGCGAAAGCCGCTCTTGTGAAAATGCAAGGTGATCATGTGAATGCTGCGGCAGCTGCCGGACAGTTCCGGTACGGTGATAACATGAGAGGCAGCGGTGAATATCGCCGGGATGTGGCAGAAATATACCTTTCCCGCCTGGTCAGGAAATTAGAAATGGAGGCATAAGATGGAAATTCAGTTCACCTTGAATGGTAAAAAAATACATACGTCCGTTAAGGCAGATGTGCTGCTTTTGGATCTTTTGAGAGAATTCGGCTGCTACAGTGTGAAGCGGGGATGTGAAACCTCTAATTGCGGCCTGTGCACCGTGTTGATGAACGGACGGCCAGTGCTTTCCTGCTCTACATTGGCTGTAAGAGCCGATGGAGCAGAAGTATTTACTCTGGAAGGTCTGCAGAAAGAGGCGGAAGGCTTCGGAAGATACCTAGCTGGAGAAGGTGCGGAGCAGTGCGGTTTCTGCAGTCCCGGCCTGATTATGAATGTTCTTTCCATGGAAAAAGAGCTGCACAATCCTGATGAAGAAGCCGTAAAGGAATACCTTGCAGGCAATTTATGCCGCTGTACGGGATACATGGGGCAGATGCGGGCGATTGTAAAGTATCTGAACAGGGAAGGGGGACGGTGAGATGGAGAGAAAGATGAAAGCTGTAGGCAGTTCGGTAATGAAAAAGGATGCGATGGCTCTGGTAACAGGAAAGCCGGTTTATACGGACGATATCGCACCGAAGGACTGTCTGATCGTCAAAGTATTAAGAAGCCCTCACGCACATGCGTTGATCGAAGAGATTAACACAGAAGCGGCCATGAAGGTTCCTGGTATTGCTTTAGTGCTGACATGGAAAGACGTCCCTCAGAAGCGGTTTACGATGGCGGGACAGACGTATCCGGAACCAAGCCCGTATGACCGTCTGATTCTGGACAGAAGAGTCCGGTTTGTGGGAGATGCGGCCGCAATTGTAGCAGGTGAGACGGAAGAAGCAGTGGACAGGGCGCTGAAGCTGATCAGGATAACATACCAGGTGCTCCCCGCTGTTTTGGACTTCAGAGATTCCATTGATAATGAAACGCTGGTCCATCCGGAAGACGATTGGAAGAGCCTTTGCCCTGTGGGAGCAGATAACAAGAGGAATCTCTGTGCATCAGGCTGTGAAGAAAGCGGAGATGTGGACGCAGTCCTTAAAGAATGCGACTATGTGATTGAACAGACGTATCATACGAAAGCGAATCAGCAGGCCATGATGGAGACGTTCCGCGCGTTTACAGCGATGGATGCCTATGGAAGAATTATAGTTACGGCATCCACTCAGATTCCATTTCATGTGCGCCGTATTATCGCTCATGCACTGGACGTGCCGAAGTCAAAAGTTAGAGTAATAAAACCGCGTATCGGAGGAGGATTCGGAGCAAAACAGACCGTCGTCACAGAAGTATATCCTGCGATTGTTACCGTCAGGACAGGCCGCCCGGCAAAGATGATTTACAGCCGTTATGAAACACAGATTGCCTCTTCCCCCCGTCATGAGATGGAGATGAAAGTGCGCCTTGGAGCAGATCAGGACGGAACGATCAGGGCAATCGATCTCTATACATTGTCGAATACTGGAGCCTATGGAGAGCATGGACCGACTACGGTGGGATTGTCCGGCCATAAGTCAATCCCCCTTTATACATCGGCAGAGGCATTTCGCTTTGCTTATGATGTCGTTTATACGAACGCATGTCCGCAGGAGCGTACAGGGGGTATGGCGCAACCCAGGGGCTCTTTGCAGTAGAATCGGCTGTGAATGAACTGGCAGAAAAGCTCCATATGGATCCGGTAGTACTCAGAGAGAAGAATATGGTTCGGGAAGGGGACTATATGGCGGCGTATTACGGAGAGACTGCAGGCAGCTGTGCGTTGGACCGCTGTCTTTCACGTGCCAGAGAAATGATCTGCTGGGATGAAAAATTCCCGTCAAGGGATATGGGCAATGGGAAAGTGCGCGGTGTAGGCGTTGCCATGTCCATGCAGGGGTCCGCAATTTCCGGTGTAGACGTTGGCTCTGTTACGATTAAGGTCAATGACGACGGATTTTACAGTCTGATGATTGGTGCGGCTGATATGGGAACAGGATGTGACACGACACTTGCACAGGTGGCGGCAGACTGCCTGGGATGTTCTGTGGATGACATCATTGTCCATGGCGTGGATACCGATGTTTCTCCCTACGATTCCGGTTCCTATGCTTCTAGTACGGCTTATCTGACAGGCGGTGCCGTTATAAAGACGTGCGACAGTCTGATCGAAAAAATACTGTTAAAGGGAGCAGAATATCTGGAAGCAGCAGCAGAAGACGTGGATTTTGACGGAAAGCGGGTATACCGGCTGGACGGAACGGGAGAAATCAGTCTGAAAGAGATCGGCAACCGGGTCATGTGTAACAACAGAACGGCGCTGGAGGCCACGGAGTCCAATTCGTCTCCTGTTTCTCCGCCTCCGTTTATGGTAGGAATGGCAGAGGTAGAAGTCGATCAGGAGACAGGACACGTCGAATTGATTGATTATGCAGCGGTAGTTGACTGCGGCACGCCGATTAATCCAAATATCGTCCGCATACAGACGGAAGGCGGACTGGCACAGGGAATCGGCATGGCTCTTTATGAAGACATTACCTATTCGCCGACGGGACAGATGTATGAAAATTCTTTTATGCAATATAAGATTCCAACTCGTCAGGATGTGGGAACGATTCGTGTGGAATTTGAGAGCAGCTATGAAAAGACAGGGCCATTTGGTGCAAAATCCATAGGCGAGGTAGTTATTAACACGCCGTCTCCGGCCATAGCAAGTGCGGTAGCCCATGCGGTCGGCGTGCATATCAGGGAGCTTCCGATCACTGCGGAGAAAGTTTATTTTGGCATGAAAAAAATGGAAGAGGAACGTTAGAAACCCATAAACGATAAAAACTCTCTGTTGCATCGGCAATAAAAAAGATGTATACTAAAACCAGTCTAAGTTGACACACCAAGGGAGGCTGAATCGGTGTGCATTCTGTTTGGGAATAATAGGTAAAACAGCATGAACAGATCTGACAGCGGTCCCAATCAGGAGGAATTGCAATGATTGAAGCAACGAGCTGTGGCGGTGTGGTTATTTTTCGAGGTAAGATTCTGGTTTTGTATAAGAATTATAAGAACAAATATGAAGGATGGGTTTTGCCGAAGGGAACTGTAGAACAAGGGGAAGAATATAAGGAGACGGCTCTCCGGGAGGTTAAGGAAGAGACAGGCGTTACGGCGTCAATCATTAAATATATTGGAAAAAGCCAGTATTCCTTTAATACTCCTCAAGATATGGTCGAGAAGGACGTGCACTGGTACCTCATGATGGCGGACAGCTACTACAGTAAACCACAACGGGAAGAATATTTTATGGATTCCGGATATTATAAATTTTATGAGGCATATCATCTGCTTAAGTTTTCCAACGAAAAGCAGATATTGGAGAAAGCCTATAATGAATACCTGGATTTGAAGAAGAGCAATTTATGGGGAAATAAAAAGTACTTTTGATTTAGCATCTCATGATCGGGGAGGTGAACGGATATGACTGATAATGAACTGTTTGCGTTGATACTTGATGAAATAAAAGGCATGAAAAGCGACATGCAGGTCATGAAAAGTGACATGCAGGGCATGAAAGGCGACATGCTGGTCATGAAAAGTGACATGCAGGGTATAAAAAGCGACATGCAGGGCATGAAAGGCGACATGCAGGGCATGAAAGCGGTAATGGCAACAAAAGATGACATAGCTTCCGTGCGTGCCGAGATTCAAGATACTAAGTTGGAACTGTATGATGAAATAAAAGGCATGAAGGCAGTAATGGCAACCAAAGACGACATTGCCTCAGTGCGTGCTGAGATTCAGAATTCTAAATTTGAACTGTATGATGAAATCGTCAGGGCGGAAAAGGAAATTGACAAGGTTCGCGAATCGACAGAAGAGTTAAATGATAAATACAACACATTGTTTTTACAGGCAGATAATAATGCACTGTTATTGCAGCTTATCAACAGTCTTCAGGAAAGAGTTGCAATTCTGGAAAAGAAACTGGCGTAATTTATTAGAGATGCTATGCTAGTCCGTGGAGGGAGATTCGTCAGAATTCCCTCCATTGCTGTATCCAGATCAGTTTGTGTTACGGTTTACAGGCTCAATTATCCTATGAGCACTTAGCTGGGTATAATATTTACTTATTTCTGTGTAACGGATCTAATGGATTTATAGGTATACGTAAGATAAGGGGGGACTCATATGGCAATGATCAAATATATGAAAGAATTGCAGAATACGCCAAAAGGTCTGGAAAAATGTTATCAGACTGCTCTATCTTTGGAAAGTGCCTATTATGAATTTTCGGATCTGGCAAAAAATCCATATGGAAATTATGATAGCTTTGGCAAAGAAAAAGAAGAGTTGATATCAAAAGTAACAGATTTGGCAAAGAGACTAGACAGTCAGATACCGTATGAATGAATAAGTGAAAAGAACAGCTTGCATATAGAGGCTGCCATAAGCAGACAGGCCGGTGACGGCCGGCTGTCCGTGGCAGCTTCTTTAAATTTTCAGCAGAATGAAATGCAGAATAAATAATCTTCTTGCGGATAAAATAAAACCATCTACGCTGATTAGCGTTCAGGACGTCATCCTGAAAAGTTACTAATAATTTTCAATGGGAAAGGAATTCCGATTATGGGAGAATTATATGAAGATTTGAAACAGGTACTCGATAGAGCCAGCGCTTTGCAGTCAGCGCTGGCCGTAATGGAATGGGACAACGAAACACTGGCACCGAAAGAGGCGGGGGAACAGACCTCCAGAACGGTAGGAACGCTTTCCGGCCTTTACTATGGGGTCATGACGGGAGATGAACTGGGCGGATTTCTGGAACGCCGCCATAAAGAAAACGAAAAGGCCCCTTCCGCAATGATGAAAAAAATGGCGGAGGAAGGGGAAAAGGAACGAGACCTCCTCATATGTGTGCCGAGGGAAGAGTATGAGGAGTTTACACGGATGACCAGCGTTGCGGGCAGAGTATGGGCAGAAGCCAAGGAAGAAGATGATTTTTCTAAATTTGCGCCTGTTCTGGAAAAAATTATAAACTACAGGAAAAAGATGGCAGAGTATCGCAGGAAAGATGGCAGGACGCTGTACGACGCCATGCTGGATGAATTTGAAGAGAGCTTTCCGGAAGAAAAACTGGATGAGTTTTTTGGTGCGATCAGAGAAGAACTGGTACCGTTTCTGGAGAAGATCAAAAGGAGCGGAGTAAAAATAGACAACAGTTTTCTCCATGGTGATTTCTCAAAAGAACAGCAGGAAAAGCTTGCAAGAATGATGGCAGAATATATCGGATTTGATTTTAATAAAGGAGTTTTGGCAGTCAGTGCCCATCCTTTTACAACGAGCTTTCATAATAAAGATGTGAGGATTACAACCCATTATGATGACTGGCTGGATCATTCGCTTTTTTCGGTTATTCATGAGGGCGGACACGCGCTTTATGAACTTGGAATTGACGACAGTCTGACTCAGACGATACTGGGACAGGGAGCTTCTATGGCAATGCACGAATCTCAGTCCCGATTTCTTGAAAATGTGATTGGAAGAAGTGAGGCGTTCTGGGAACCGATCTATGGAAAGGTTCAGGAGCTCTTCCCGGACCATCTTGGAAATGTGCCTCTGGATGATTTTGTAAAGGCAATTAACCGCGTGGAACCTGGATTGATCCGTACGAGTGCCGATGAGCTGACTTACAGCCTTCATATTATGGTGCGGTATGATCTGGAAAAGGCTCTGATGAAAGGTGAGATAAAAACAGAAGACCTGGAACAGGCGTGGGCCGATAAATATGAGGAATACCTGGGAATCCGGCCGAAGAATGCGTCGTCCGGTGTGCTTCAGGATATTCACTGGTCGCAAGGATCTTTTGGGTATTTTCCGTCCTATGCTTTGGGAAGCGCCTTTGCGGCGCAGATCTATGAAAAAATGAAAGAAAAGATCAACGTGGAGGAATTGTTGAGAGCAGGCGATGTGCGGACGGTTACGGAATATTTGAGAGAGAATATCCACCGTTTCGGCAGGATGAAGACGAGCAGGGAAATTTTGAAAGATACGACAGGCGAAGATTTCAGTCCAAATTATTATATCAGATACCTGAAAGAAAAATATGGAAAGCTTTATGGAATTGATTATTGACGAATGATCCATAACTTTCCTACACAGTAATTCATAACAGGCTTTACGTATAAGTAGAATGACTTATGCGCGATACGACAAAAGAAAAGAGGAATAAAAATGGAAAACATCAGAAAAAGCGCTATGGAGCTAATTGGAAATACACCGCTCCTGGAATTGTGCAATTATGAAAGGCTTCACGGGTTAAAATGCAGGATTGCAGCCAAACTGGACGGTTTTAATCCTGCGGGAAGCGCAAAAGACAGGGCTGCTCTGTTTATGATTGAGGATGCGGAAAAGAGTGGAAGACTGAAGCCAGGTGCGACAATCATAGAGCCGACATCCGGGAATACGGGAATCGGCCTGGCCAGTATAGCAGCTATGAAAGGATATAAAGTTCTGCTTACCATGCCGGATACCATGAGTCAGGAGCGGCGCGATCTCCTGAAAGCATATGGGGCTGAAATCGTGCTGACTGATGGAAAAGAGGGCATGGGTGGTGCCGTTAAAAAGGCAGAAGAATTAAAGAAAACGATACCTGGTTCTGTGATTATGGGCCAGTTTGACAACCCGGCCAATGCGAACGCTCACCGGGAGACGACAGGGCCGGAGCTATGGAGGGACACGGACGGCCAGATTGCCGCATTTGTAGCTGGAATCGGAAGCGGCGGTACGATTACTGGAACGGGAGAATATCTGAAAGGGAAGAATTCTGAGATTAAAATCTTTGCCGTAGAGCCGGCTTCTTCTCCATATCTCTCTCAGGGAAAGTCTGGAGCTCACGGACTTCAGGGAATTGGAGCCGGTTTTATTCCTTCTGTTCTGAACACGGACATCTACGATGAAATCATTACGGTCACTGAAGAAGATGCGTACAGGACGGGAAAGGAAATTGCGGCGTGCGAAGGGATTCTGGTGGGGATCACTTCCGCAGCTGCTGTATGGGCGGCCGGGGAACTGGCAAAACGCCCGGAATTTGAAGGGAAACTGATTGCAGTATTCCTGCCGGACACAGGAGACCGGTACCTCTCTACGCCTCTGTTCCGGTAGATATACCGTCCTTTTGCGGCCTTCTCCGTTATTTTGCATAATCCGACGGATGAAAATCTCCCTTTCTGGTGAATTCGAAAAAATTCAATAATAGTTTAAAAAAAATCATATAGAAAAACTGCATAAAAACATGCTATATTATACTCGTCAGGAGAACAAAGTATCCAAATGACGAAATAATTCTTATAAGGGAGGATTTTTACAATGAGATTATTAAAGAAGGCAGCAGCAGTTGCATTAGCATCTGGTATGGTATTATCCATGGCAGCATGCGGCGGATCCAAGACAGAGACTACAGCAGCTCCAACAGAGGCTAAGACAGAAGCAGCGAAAGAAGACGCTGCAGAATCTACAGAAGCAGCTAAGGATGCAACTGAGGCAGCTAAGGATGCAGCAGACGCAACAGCAAAAGATCCTGCTGAATTAAAAGTAGGTATTTCCATTTATCAGTTCGCAGATAACTTCATGACACTGTATCGTCAGGAATTAGAGAGATACCTTGTTGAAGAATTAGGCGTAAAGAAAGAAAACATCAGCATCATGGACGGCAAGAACGACCAGGGCGAGCAGATGAACCAGATCAAGAACTTCATTACAACAGGTGTTGATGTAATGATTATCAACCTGGTACAGGCTTCTTCCGAACCTTCCGTAACAGAGCTTTGTGCTGAAGCAGGAATCCCGGTTGTTTATATTAACCGTGAACCGGAGCCGGAAAGAGAGCAGGCTTGGGTAGATGAAGGAATTAAGGCTACATATGTAGGCGCAGACGCCAGACAGTCCGGTACATTCCAGGGCGAAGAGATTGCAGAACTTGAAAATAAGGGCGATGCAGACGGCGACGGCGTTGTAAGATACGTAATGGTACAGGGCGATCCGGAGAACGTTGACGCTCAGTACAGAACAGAGAAATCCATCGAGGCATTAGAAGCAGCAGGCGTTGAGACAGAAGAACTCGTTAAGATGCGTGGTGACTGGGATCAGACAAGAGGCCAGGAAATCACAGCTAATGCATTATCTCAGTTCGGCGACAAGATCGATGTTGTATTCTGCAACAACGATGCAATGGCACTTGGTGCATTACAGGCAATTGAAGCAGCAGGCAGAACTGTGAATAAAGACATCTACTTAGTAGGCGTTGACGCTCTGGTTGAGTGCGTTGAGAACGTTATGAACGACAAGATGACAGGTACCGTATTTAACGATTACTTTGGTCAGGCTCACTCAGCAGCTGACATTGCTCTTGACTTCGTAAACGGCAAGGACGTTCCAAACGTTAACATGGTAGACTACGTAAAAGTTACCAAGGAAAACGCAGAAGAAATCCTGGAAAAAATCAAATAATCCTGTTTAGCAGATTATGAAGTAAAAGCGTCGGGTGTGTCGATCTTGACACACCCGATTTTATGAAAGGAGAGAATGGGATGGCAGAGTACAGATTGGAGATGCGCGGGGTGTCGAAAAGCTTTCCCGGCGTTAAGGCTCTGGACGGTATCAACTTAAAAGTACGCCCGGGGACCGTACATGCGCTCATGGGAGAGAACGGTGCTGGAAAATCAACCCTTATGAAATGCCTGTTTGGAATTTACCATATGGACGAAGGCGAGATCTATCTGGATGGTAAAAAGGAAAATGTGGGCGATCCAGATGAGGCTTTACATAAGGGACTTGCAATGGTGCATCAGGAACTGCAGCCGATACCTGAAAGAACGGTCGGAGAGAATATGTATACGGGCCGCTATCCGGTAAAAAAGTTTGGGCCGTTAAAAATTATCGACCATAAGAAAATGTTTGAAGAGACGGAAAAGTGGCTGAATGATGTTAAGATGCCGTTTAACCCCAAGGCGAAGCTGGGAACAATGTCCATCGCTCAGATGCAGTCCGTAGAAATTGCAAAGGCTGTATCCATGCAGGCGAGAGTTGTAATCCTCGACGAGCCGACATCCTCTCTTACAGACAATGAAGTGCAGGCTCTTTTCAGAATCATCAGAGATTTGAAGGGCAGGGGAGTTTCCCTGATCTATATTTCTCACAAGATGGCGGAAATTCGTGAGATCGCAGATGATATCACAATCATGCGAGACGGTACATACGTAGGTTCATGGGCGATGAACGACATCACCGATGACGAGATTGTAAAACAGATGGTAGGACGTGAACTGACCAATATCTATCCTCCAAAGAACGATGCCCATGTAGGGGAAGTTCTTCTGGATGTAAGAGGTTTCAGCAGTATTCATGAACGCTCGTTCCAGGACTGCAGCTTCACTTTGCGCCGCGGAGAAATCTTAGGTTTCGGCGGCCTGGTAGGTGCACAGAGAACAGAGCTTATGGAAGCGATATTTGGAATGCGCCATATATCGAAAGGTGAAGTTTATATCGAAGGCAAAAAGGTAAACATCAGACGCCCTCAGGATGCAATCAGGGGCGGTATCGGAATGATTACGGAAGATCGCCGAGGAACAGGTATTTTAGGCTGCCTTTCCATTGCGGATAACGTATCAATTTCCTCTCTCAGCCAGTATCTGGAATTAGGAGTCAAGCTGAATAAAAGAAAAATTGAACAGCTGGTAAAAGAAAATGTAGCCAAGTTAAGCATTAAGACTCCCAGCAGCAGGACGCTGATTCAGTCCCTGTCAGGCGGCAACCAGCAGAAGGTGCTGATTTCCCGCTGGCTTGCAAATAATCCGGATATCCTCATTATGGATGAGCCGACACGTGGTATTGACGTGGGTGCAAAATACGAGATTTATCAGATCATGATCGACCTTGCGAAGCAGGGAAAAGGAATTATCATGATTTCCTCAGAAATGCCGGAATTAATCGGTATGTCCAACAGGATTCTCGTTATGTGTAACGGCAAAATCACCGGTGAAGTATCAGGCGATGAAGCTACTCAGGAACGTATCATGAGCTTTGCTACACAGTTTTAGCAGGAGGAGGATGAGAGAATGAATAAGAAAATAAGTGTTAAAGACATATTGATTAATAATGGTATTATTATCGTACTGGCCCTAATGGTAATCTATGTTGGCTTTACAAAAGACAACTTCTTTACGATGGGCAACTTCAACAACGTATCCATCAACGTTGCCTGCCGTTTCATTATCGCAGTCGGCGTTTCCGGATGTCTGATTACAAAAGGTACCGACCTTTCCGCAGGACGTGTCGTTGGTCTGGCCGCCTGTCTGGCAGGAACCATGCTTCAGAAGGCAGATTACAGCGGACGTTTTGAGCTGACAAAGAATATGCCGGAATTGAATGTATGGCTGATCCTTTTAATCTGTATCGCAATCTGCTGTATTTTCGGTTTGATCAACGGCGTTGTCGTTTCATACCTGAGCGTACCTGCTTTTATCGGAACACTGGGCATGCAGCTGATCGTATATGGTATCTGCCTCGTTTACACAAAGGCTACCCCAATCGGCGGCTATCGTCAGGACTATACCATCATCGCAAATGGTAAATTCCTGGGAGTACCTTATCTGTTTATTATCGCAATTATCATTGGCCTGATTATGTGGTTTATTTATAACTATACACGCCACGGCAAATACATGTATGCGATTGGCGGCAACGAAGCAGCGGCAGAGGTTGCAGGCGTAAACGTTAAGAAGACAAAAATCATCATTTACGTTGCAGCAACAGCGCTTTATGCAATTGCAGGATTCCTTCTGGGAGCGAAATCAGGAGGCGCCGGAGTTAACATGGGCCAGGGATACGAGCTGGAGGCAATCGCCGCATGTACTATCGGTGGAGTATCTGTTAACGGTGGTATCGGACGCGTGTCAGGCGTAGTCATCGGCGTTCTCGTATTCGAGCTTTTGAAGACATGTCTTCAGTTCCTTGGCATCGACCCCAACTACCAGTACATCGCACAGGGTATTGTAATTATCGTTGCAATTGCACTTGATATTCGTAAATATATTGCCAAGAAATAAAAATGTTCGGAAGAGTCTTTTTCTCCCATATATTTGGAACCGCTATCGATCGGCTGCTTGTTCAGCCGGCAGATAGCGGTTCCTTTTGCTTCAAACAGACACATTGAAAGAAATGCGGCTTCGTGATATGATAATAAATATGCAGAAAAGCAGAGGGACTGTACAGGTTCCTGAGAGAGATAGATTGGGGGAAGAAAACGGTGGTTACACAGGAGGATATTGCAAAAAACCTGAAAATTTCAAGAACAACGGTTGCGAGAGCTTTCAGCGGAAAACTGGTCAGCGAGGAGACGAGAATTAAAGTGCTTGAAGAGGCAAAACGTCTCGGCTATGAGCCGAACGGAGCTGCTACGAGCCTGGCGCTTAAAAATACAAAGAATATTTATGCATTTATTATTGCGACGATTGACGAGGGATATGGGCAGCAGACGAAAGAGGGGATTATGGAAGCTGCCAGGATGTGGAAGGGATATAATTTTGAGATCCATGTAATATTTACGGATATAACGGCAGGACGCGGCCAGTGCAGAGTACAGATGGAGCAGTTCTTCGAGGTGATGAACCGGGAAAAGGTGGACGGAGTTATCTTCAGCGCTCTGTCCAAAGATAACATGGATTGGGTAGAGGATGTATGTAGGACGAAACATATTCCTCTGATGACCCTGGACATGATTTACAAAGTAGATGCCCTCTGCCACGTCGGACCGGATTATTTTAATCTCGGCACTTATTCAGCCGCCTATATGGCCGGCTGATGATGAAAAAGGGATATATTCTGACCCTGAGTTATGATGAGGGATATGAAATCAGCAGTATGAGGATGGAAGGATTTCATTATAAACTGAAGGAATATCCAGAGATCGAATGTCATGATGTGAAACTGGACGGGATATCCAAAAGCAGCTATTACGATGTGCTGAAGCAGGAATTTGACAGAAGAGTTCCGGTGGCTGTCTATGCTCCCTATCATGTGGATTATATCGGAGATTTCCTGAAAATGAGGGGGCTGGACCAGAGTGTCATCATAATCAGCAACGGTATCAATGAGAAGATCGAACATTATCTGTTTGACGGTACAATCGACGGAATCGTATCTGCGCGTCCTTATTTTCTGGGAGCAGTGGCTGCCAGCAATTTCTTTAAATATTTTTACCGTAAAAAGGAGATGCTCAGAGGAACAATTGATGTCGCCTGCGATATTTACATAAAAGAAAACTACAACAGATATGACAAGATCTTTTGAGTAAAAGGGATATTTGATACAAGTAAAAATAAAAAGACATATTTTTACTTCTGTATATCATATCCTTGAATTTAGGATGCTATTGTTCACGAGAACAATACGAGAAAGGAGGATATAAACGGGTTTACACTGAATTCGGAATAACCAGGAACGTTAGGTGCAGGAGCTCAGAGTGTAAGAGAAGATATCATAAGAAGGGGAGGTAGATTTATGGCAAAGACAGGAACAGAAAACGGTTCAGGGAACATTGATGGCCTCAGTCCGATAACAGAACAGCAGAAAACGATGAAACCCATGGATTATGTCATGACATTCTGGTCATCAGGGATTATCATACAAATCATGGTTATTGGATTGTACTTAATGCCGCCGTCCGGGGGACTTAATTTTCAGCAGGTTGTCATGGTCGGCATCATATCAGCGCTGATTTGCACTTCCTGTATTGCTATCAACGGTGATGCAGGTATGAGGTACGGAATTCCATTCATCATACAGGCCAGATCAGGCTTCGGCATTCAGGGAGCGAAAATTGTGGCGCTGATCCGAAGCATACCGGCTATCTGCTGGAACGGGATCGGCACATGGATCGGCGCACAGTCCATTGTTGTCGTCACCGACCAGCTGTTTGGCATAAGCAATATCTGGGTTTCTTTTATTGCAATCCTGATTATTGAATCATGGCTGGCCTATAAAGGTGTGGATTCCATAAAAAGCTTTAATTCGATCATGTCAGTCGTCATATTCTGCATGCTGTTTTACTTTTTCTACATCGTATTTTCCACAGGTAAGGTAGATATTTCTTCGGCTATGAAAGCGGAAGGATCGTGGAGCTGGCCTTTTGTGGCGGGAATTTTCGGAGCAGTGGCAAACTGGACAACGGTTATGCTGAACAGCTCTGATCTGACGAGACATGTAAAGGTGAACGGGGGAAGCGGTGCAATCAGCAGAGTTAACGCATTCATGAATTCCTTCGGAATCATTCCACCGTGGATGTTTATGGTATTGTCAGGGGTAATTATTGCGATCGCTACCGGAGCGGACGATCCGATTGCCGGGTTGGTAACACTGTCTCCGAATCCGGCTTTTGGAATTATTCTTCTGGTATTTATTATTCTGGCACAGGTTACGTCCAATCTGTCCCTGAACATCCTTCCTCCGGCCCTGGCTTTCCAGGATATCTTCAAAATAGACTGGAAAAAAGGAGTATTCGTGGTAGGGATTTTGTCCGTTGCAGTCTGTCCGTGGATTCTGTATTCCAGCAATTACTTTTTTGTATTTCAAAACGTATATTCCAGCTTTTTAGGCCCGGCTCTGGGCGTAATGGTAGCCGATTATTATGTGATGAGAAAAAGAAAATTGAATCTGGAACTGCTGTACGACGTAAAGGGAGTATATACATATTGGAACGGATTCAGCTGTGCGGGTATGATTGCTCTGATTATCAGCGCGGCCGTATCCTTCTTCTTCCTCAGCTATGCCTGGGCGGTAGGATTTCCGCTGGCATTCGTCCTCTACATTATTTTGAAAAAATGCGGACTGGAACGAAGATATGAAGAACAGGAAAGAGAACGGGAAAGAGAACGGGAAATCGGATAAACGGAAAATATGATAGGGGATCAGAGGGTGCTGCAAAAAGCATTGCTCCCGATCTCAGATGAAGGAATTCGGCGGCTGCCTTGGAACGGAATCTGAGATCAGGAGCATGTATGATTTTATTTTTGCATCACTCTTTTTTGTGCGGCTGAATCAGGCGGTCGTTTCCCCCGCGCTGTCCATATGGTTCAGAGCATTGGTAATACGATCTTCTATAGGATTTGGCCGTAAGAGATTTTTAAAATAAAAAGACTCAGTGCTGGTAATATGTGTCTGTATTAACTGAGGGAGAGAATCAAAATCCTCATTTACTAAAGAATCAATGATCGTAATATGTTCATTTGCACCTTTTAAAGCACGTTCTCTTGGATAAAAATCCTGGGTCCTGACCCGCTGGAACTGATCGCTGATATAAGTGATCGACTTCAGCAAATGCTGGTTGTCACAACGGCTGTTTAAATATTCATGCAGCTCGTAATCCAGTTTATGAAGCCCCATAATATCTTCCGAATTGATGAGGCTGATATTTTTTCTTCTCAGATCCATAAGCCGGTCTTTATTCAGATTTTTAGCGCTTAATACGACAACAATCGGTTCGATCAGCTTTCTGGCCTGAAAAAGTTCGGTGATGAACTGAATCGACAGTTCCGTTACAAAAATCCCCTTTTTGGGAATTGTCTGTACAAGATTTTCGTAAGCGAGGCGGTTGATTGCCTCTCGGAGCGGGGTCCGGCTTATACTCAGTAATTCACACAGATCTTTTTCTTCCAGATGGCTTCCGGCTTTAAATTCATTGTTCAGTATCATTTCTTTCAGCTTTTCATAAGCATACATATTTAAGGGCTTCTTTTCGTGCATACGCAATCTCCAGGGGTGTAATTTTATCTAGTAACCATTCGCTATATGTATAACATTATACCATGTATTTTATAAAAACGTATTAGAAAAATGTGAAGATCAGGATGTAATAAGTAAAAAAATGTGTGATGGGGATGTGGAAAAAGAGGAAAAGTCACAATAACTAAAATTAAAAATAAAAAAAGAAAAAAATATACAAT
>NZ_QSDR01000002.1 GCF_003464085.1 Clostridium sp. AM58-1XD | reverse complement strand
ATCTCTGCTTCCATCATTTCTTTGATTGTGCCGCCAAGCAGATCCTTGAGAGCATCCTGAATATCCTCTGCGGACTGGATGTCATACTCCTGAAGGAGCTGCTGGATAATGTTCCTTTTCCCATCTGTCATTTGTACTTTGTGTACGGGTTTCTTTTCTCTTGCCATAATAAAAGGCCTCCTATGATTTTTATTTTACCATAGAAGACCTTATAAAACCTTAGTTACAGAAAAACTTTCACATACTCCATTACGAATATGCTTATGATTGTACAGATAAAAGATTTTCTTTTCATCTTTCCCTCCTCAATGCCCAATTTGTCCTCGGGTAACTTCACAGTAAACAGAAAACTAAATAACTATCGCTATTTTTCTATTTTCCATACTTTTTACCTGCAGCAGGGCGGGGTATGAAGAAAAACAACAGGCTGCCCTCTGGATGGTTGGAGGGCAGCCTGTTGTTTTATTTCAGTTTCTTTTAGCAGGCGGTTTGATGCCTATGCATCCTGCCAATCAATGCTTATGGAATGTAAGGAATGACTTCTTAGTTCACAGGCTCGCCATCGACCATTCTGACAAAACCTTCATGCCATTTCAAAGCGCCTAATTTCCATCTGGTTACAGTCCATTCTGCCCGTTGGTATTTCTTCTTCATGACCGGAAGCTCTGCGTCTGCCTGTTCTTCTGTGAGGAAGCATGGGCTTTCGATGATGTCTATCTCATCTAGGTCTTCATTTGTATTCCATCCCTGTACCGTCCATAAGTAATCAGATATCCTACTGTTGAACTCGCTAATAACGTCTTTCTTCACAATACGGTATGTACAGGGAAAATCGCAGAAGCCTTTTATATATTTAAGATAATGCTGGGCAGTATCCTCAGCCTGTTGTTCGGTTTCAAACAGGCCAATGTAAAAATCCTCTGAATAATTACCATAAGATAATTCAGGGTCAGTCAAGACCAATAGGTATAACATAAGCGCTCCTTTAAAAAGATGAGTTCTGTTTACATGCTGTTCAAGGCTCAGATAAAACTGAAAATTGTCATTTGTATCTAATATCGGAGAAGCGGTTTTTACTTTTCCGGTATTCCTTGTTGCGCCTTTTTACTTAACGACGAACGTACCAATTTATAGGAAGCATACACAATATCTGTAACTACATCTTGCGGCACGTCACCATCAAGATATACTGTGCTCCAATGTATCTTATTCATATAGTAGCCTGGCACGATATCCTCATACTTGCTACGCAGCATATCACTGAAGGCAGGTTCCAGTTTCAAGGTAATAATAGGACGTCTGTTTCTGTCGTCAATGCCGATGTAGGCGTACATCTTGCTACACAGCAGATACTTGTACGCTTGCCATGCAGGCTGAAATTCTTTTTCTGTAGAAGGCTGCTTTTGTAAGTATTCATCCAGCCATTGGTAAGTTTTCATGATTTTCTCAGGCCACGGTGTTACATTGCTTAATGTCTCTGCCATAATAGTTTCCCTTTCCTTAGTTGTCATAATTCCGGCTGGAACTTATAAGATACGGTATTATATATCTGAAAATTCACTGATGATATGTATTACACCAATGATATGCTCATTAAATTCATCCAGTTTTTCGGCTGGGACCCATAACTCCTTATGGTGCGGGCCCCCGACCTGATGGACTTCAAACTGTCCGCAATATTGGTCGTCTACCTCAAACTTTGTGACATAACCTCTGTGGTCCTCATTATATTTTACATTCCAGCTGGAAGCAATCTCCGTTGCGTACTGTTCGTTCAGGACTGGATAAAAAATAGGCTGTTCCGCTAATCTCGGTGGAATCTGCGATAATTGCTTTTCTTTATCAGCTCCAATTCTTTTGAGCCAACAGGTCTGTATAAAATCATTTTTCCTCCTAATGGTCTGTGTTCCGGTTGCATAAACTGAAAGTCCCAGATTTTTATTCGTAGTCAATTCGCTCAATTTTGAAAATTACAGGCCTTGTTCCGTCCGAGCAGCAGGTAATCATGGTGTTTTCTTCTCTCATCCAACCTTTCATGATAGAGCCGCCTTGAAGTCCGGTATAAATATAACGTGAAATAGCGTCCCATGCTTCGGAACAAAATGGCATTTTAGGTCCGCCTGCAACTGTATCTGCATTACCACTGGTCTTAATTAACGTATTCAAACCCATATGCCAGAAATCATCTCTTTCATCATCACGATAAAATACAAATTCATCTCCGACATTATAGCAAGGACAGATACCCGAATTGGGGTCATGGCAATATTGTTGTTGCAATTCAGTATAAAGTTTTTTATCAATGACAGTTATTTTAACTTTATGTTTCATATTGTTTTTACCTCCATCAATTCCGATTTGTCGCTTCGTTCAGCTCCCCTACAAACTGAAATTTGCAATACTACAAATTATTCTGATACATTTTCAAGGATTAAAATATCGTGCTTATCCTTATCTCTTAAATCATAACCTGAATGAAAGATTTTTTGCCCCTTTACAGATATACATGGAATAGTCTTTCCTTCAAAAACAGCGTTACCAAAAAGGTCTTTTTCAAACTCATACCAACCGCCCTCTAAATTCGCTTGTTTCGCAGTTCCGTCCTTATTCAAGACAAATGGGTGTATATCTAAATAACCGTGTTTTTCGCTATATAACTCTATTCTTACAGGTTTCCAATCAGTATCTACTTCATATCCAAACTCAAAAAGCAGATTTAACAATTTCTCTGTATGTTTAGAATCAAAATTTACATCAATATCCCGATGAACTCTTGTTTGTTTTCCTGCCAATATATCAACGCCCCAACCACCGTCAATCCAATAAGTAATTCCTGCATTTTCCAATAGGTCTATGACAGTCATCAAATCTTCTTTTGTTGTCGCTTCTTTTCTAGCCATACAAGTTCTCCTCTATAAATTCTAAGTTAATCTTCAATTTTCATAATAATATCGTAAGCAGTAGAACATGCCTTTTTTGATAATTTAGTTTCATCAACTAGAAATTCTATTGCCTCATCTCTATTATCGAAATGTATCTCTTACTTCTTTAATTTTTTCAATAATAGCTTGGACTTCATTATTCATGATTTTACCTCCATTTCAACTTCCGATTTGTACTGGTATACTTCCAACACGAAATATAATTTGTTTTGAATAACCAAAACCAATTCCTATATTAACCCCATTTTACCATATTACTGGAATCTCGTCCATGTTGCCTTTCGCGTTTTTATCTGCCGCAGGATAGGGGCCGTGTCAGTGGGAAAAGGGTGATGAAGAAAAAAGCACAGGCTGCCTTCTTAAAGATAGGAGAGCAGCCTGTTGTTTTATTTCTGGGCACTATTGGCGATGTAGCTGTAGGAATCATCCTGATTGCCCATGGCCTTTGATGGATTCCTTGATTGCTTCTGAATCCGCCTGCCATTCCGGATCGAATTTATCGTTCAGGTAATCCGCCACACGTTCAATAGGGGAGAGCTGGGCTTCGATTTTATCAAAGTAGCTGTCCATAAGCATGTTGCCCACGGAGTCTCAGTCACCCTCGCAGATGGCGTCCACCAGGTCCATCAGGTGTTCCGCCTGGTAGGTCATGCAGGAGATGGCCGCGTCCTGGATGTCACTGAAGGCATCGGACAGGCGCTCAATCACATTGGCATCCACTTCCTTGTCCTCGTCCCTTGCCTCATCCTCAATCTCCTTGACCTTATCGGCAAAAGCAGAGTAGAAGTCCTGCTCCGGGATTTCCCCCGCATACTTATCTAAGAAATCCTCCTTCAGGGAAAAAGGAGATGATGGGCGCGGACTTGGCAGGGTATCTGCTGAATGAGGGCCTTTTAAAGAACGACATGGACATTGAGAAATTATTGTCCCTCAGTTCCTTGTAGGAGGAAGCGGAAAAGGAGCTGAGGATGCTCCTGCCGGAAGCCCCGGAGCGGATTACGCTTGGGGACATCCAAGAAGCCTACGACATGTGTTTTGCGTCAAGGGCGGAACGGAAGAGAGGCCTTGCGGAGGCAGAGGCGGCCGTGAAATACGCCGGGAACATACCTACGTTCTGTGGCTGAAATCAACAAGGAGCAGCAGGAGATCGCACAGCAGATTGGCAAGCTGTCGGCTGAATCCGCTTCCTATACAAAGCTGAAGGCGTCTTATGACAAGCATACAAAGACAATGGAGACGCTTGAGCAGGCACTTGAAGCGTATAAGACCGTTAAGGCGCCGCCCAAAGCAGGGCAGGAGGCTATCAGGAAGGAAATCAAGGACAAGAGGGATGTGCTCCGTGAAGTGGAATCAAGCATCGGGATTGCAGAGAAGGACATTACTTTCATGAGGAGGGTTCTGGATGCCTTGGCGAAACCCGTATGCCCCATCAGCAGCAAGCTGGTGTGCTCCACGGACAAGACCGGCATCCGGTCAGAACTGGAGGCTGGTGTCAAGGAAAAACAGAAGATTGTTTCCCAGAGACAGATGAAGAAGGGAGCCCTTGATAAGGAAGTGGATGACCTCGAAAGGAAGAGGGAAGCCATTGCGAAGCAGGAAAAGGATTATCAGGCAAAGCTGCTCTACCTGGAGCAGCTGTCCCCAAAGGGCGGCGTGCGCCAGAAGGTCCTGGAATACCATATCCGGCCGCTGCAGGATTACTGCAACGGGAAGATGGGGGATCTACTCCCTGGGTATGACATGGTGACGGATACCAGCGACGGGTTCCAGGTGTTGTTCGCGGATAAGTCCGGGGGCGGGATGATAAGCTACAAGTCCCTCAGCAAAGGGGAACAGCTCCGCTCAGCCTATGTGCTGATGAGCATGTGAGCATGTTCAATGCCCTGAACCAGTTCCGTATCCTCATGCTGGATAACCTGGATGGCCTGGACGATGAATCCTGCCAGCTGCTGTTCGGGCTCATACAGAAGGACCTGGACGATTACGACCATGTGTTCCTGGCCAGCGCCAATGAGAGCCTTGAAAGGGCCGCAATGGCACGGCTGTGAGCGGGGAAGTACAAATCATAAGCTTCTGATTTTCGTGGAAGCCCTGGCGTGAGCCAGGGCTTTTCCTGTTTGCGGATAGGATTCTGACATACTGTTACAGTGCAATACCTCACTCAAATATAAGGAGGACCCTATCATGATGAATAATCAGGATGTTATCGTAGTAAAAGAGACTGAAGAGAAGACCATCAATACAATGAAGCTCATCGGCAGCGTGGTCCATAAATTCCGTCCCAAGAACGATGTAATTTCCCTTACGGTGGCTGCCGGCCGGAGCGGGACGGAGCTGGTGGATTATCCCAATGTCGTATTTTATGGTGAAGTGGCGGATGCTATTGAGAAGGCTATCAATGTTACTCAAGGGAATTATCGGTATGTATCGAAGGTATGGTCCAGACCACACGTAGGACTGTAAATGGCCAGGTACAGTATTACCAGAACATCGTTGGCCATGAGCTGCGCAAGCACCCACGAACCTGGAACGCCTTACTGGGATCAAGAATATCGGGACCCGTAAGCTGGAAAGCTGTAATGAGGTGTGTATCCTTGGGAAAGTGGTCAACATATACAGAATCCCTTCCAGGAACCAGTCCCCGATTGGGACCATCCTGACACTTAAGACGGTGGACAATGGTAAGGCGAATTTCCCGAAGGTGACCTGCTTTGGCGTTATCGGCGAACGGGCGGCGCAGCTTGCCCCGGATGAATACGTGTGTATCGTGGCCTCGGTCCAGACCAAACGCAAGGATGGGCCCAATGGGAAGACGCTGCGTTATGAGACGCTGATCGGCTCTGAAATCGGCAGGATTGGATAAAGTAAAAGAGCTTTGGGGGCAGGGTTCCTCCAAGGCTCTTTTATTGTTTCCGGTATTTTAACTCCTTAGATAAATTGGAATTTATTCACTTATTACTTTCCGGCAATTTTCTTTGTATAAAGCAGACAGGTTAAAGGAACTTGCTTTTTATCCAAATCAAGCACAACTTGTCGTTCCTCTGACTGTTCAAAGCCTCTATGCTCATAGAATTGATAAGTACAAGCATTATCTGTATATAGATAAACAAGCTTCTCTTTTTCATCTTCTTCAAATGCAGACAACAATGCTGTTCCAACACCTTTAACTTTGCAGTCGGGGTCGGCAGCAAGAAAAATAATTTCTCCATCTGGATTATTCTTTTGGCAGAAGGAATTATACATATCATGATTTGCTTCGTCATATTCGCCAACGCCTTTTCCTGCGATGAGATGTTGAAGCCAATCGAATATCTTCACATAAACCGCTTTTGATAAGCTGTGATAGCATTTCGGTTCGTTCTTCATTTCAGCCATCAAAACACCCACAAAAATATCATCAACATAAGCACCATAAACTTTTGTTGCACGATTCAATTCCATATACCAAAAATATTTTGCGTACAAAGCCAAAACTGCTTTGCTATCCATATACCAATCTAAATGCATTCCTTGAATTGCAAATTTTTGTGCCTTTTTATAATCATTTTTACGAATTCCTTTTATTTCAATCAAACAGCTTCACCTCACAAATTTTAATTTACAAGACTAAGATTGGCCTGGTACTTCGGCAAGAGCGAAAATCATGCAAACCATTCTATTTCAAAATCATCATTTATAATTTGCTGTAATATTCCAGCTTCTGTTGTGTCCCAATAAAGTAATTGTTCTTTATCATGAAATATTATGAGATAAAATCCACCAGTATCGTCTGAATCTCCACAAATTTCAACCTCCCAATTTCTATATTGGTGAGGAAGTTTCACTTTACCACTTTTTTCTATATGCAAGCCAACACTCCTCTGTATCTTCCGATTGTTTATACGGCACGATCAGCTTATAAAAGTATAGCATGTACATCTGGATTCCACAACGGTTTTTCCGCCCACCTTCCAGTTGCCGCACAAACCCGCCATATGATATAATTTATCCTATAAAAGAACGGAAGGGGGCAGCGGTATGCCGGCGTATTTCAATCTATCGGTCCAGTTCAGAAGGGATGAGCTTTATCCCACATTTGTGAAGGATTTCTATACCATGCTTGATGAAGCGGGAATGAAATTCCTATTCGGCTATTGGGGATTTGAGAAAGATTCACTGGAAGAAACCATCGAATGGAACCAACGGAAGCTGGAAGAGGATTTTAACCTCGGATTCACAGAGCACCATTCACATGATTATAAGCAGGCGGTGTATCAATTCGGCAGCTATTCAGAGGTGAGGGGATTCTGGATGAACGATTATCCGGAGGACGGGGAGTTTACCCATGAAATCATCATACCGGAATCAGATGTCCTGGCGAAAGGATATCCGGTCAGTTTTAAGGAAGAAAGAATTGAGGAACTTCTAGGATTCTCCAAAAGGATATGGCAATTCCCGCCTGTCAGGGCTATACAGACGGGCCTGGAAATTGAGGATGACTCAGCCGGCCTTGTGGAACTGGCACAGGGAGGATTCCCGAACGCCTGGCCTTTTGCCATCGTGGAGGAGCTTGGGGCGCACTATGAGGATTCCATATATGATATCCAGCCCATAACCGAGGGGAAGAAGGGGCTCCTATTTCGGCGTACAGGAGCTGACAATGGATAGAAAATGAGGAGGATATTATGATATCAGCTTTTTGGGAAATGTTCAAGCCGCTTTACGCAGTGGATACATTGGAGGGATATACGGAGGATGATAAAAACTGGGCCCTTTGCACGCCCACAACCAGCGAGTTTTTGTCTGCCACGCTGGCTTATGAGGGTGTCTTTACCTTTGAATATAATCCGGAAGAATTCTACTGGCTGACAGAGGAGGAGCTGGGGCTGATTCAGTCTAAGCTCACGAAGCTTCCTTTTGAAATGACAAACTGGCTTTGCGGCATGCGTATTACTCTCTATAGCAATGAGCCGGACAATATGGTGGCCGTTATGGACTGTGGAGATCGGGAACTGCATGGGGATAGGGAACTGCAGATGCTTTATGGGGCGGCAAGTGAAGCCTCATATGCAAGCCTGATGTCCGTCCTGGAAGGCGTTGGGGAAGCGATATAATTTAATCAATGTGGATTGTGAAAGGGGATGAGGCCATGATGGATTTGGTATTCGGCGAATTAACCAAAGATGGTGATGATTACTACAGTGTGTGGCGAGGGAAGAAAGCTCTTGATTTTGGTGGAACCTTATACGCCATAGACTTGGAGATAGAGCCAGACAACGGGGAAGGCGGGATTACAGAAAAGCAGCGTGAGGCATTTCAATATTTTATAGAAAAATGGTCGGAGCTGCAATCGAAACTGATTGAATCGCTGATTGTTTACTACAATGAGGAAGAACGCTTTGCCTGGGGGCCTGATGACGAGAAGGAGCTCGCAGAATGGTGGCCGGAAATTGAAACGAAAGAGGCACTCCTGCAGGCAGTCACGTTAGAGACCATTGTCGTCCCTGGGGATTCTGTAATGGATAGGGATAAAGGACGGTATATCTATTTGCTTTTTTCGAGGACATGGGGCGGTGAAGACTATGATGATAACGGAATTGGCGTTGGCTTTCTGAATGAGGAGATTGAGCGAATCGGCTATAAAGATATCGCATATTGATATATGGGAAAAGAACAACTGGATTGGAGAAATGATTTTTTAAAAAAGGAATTGCTTAAAAATGCGATTTTAATATTGAAAATATCTGCAACCTTGCACAATTCGATATAGAAGTATCCCAAAAGATATTAACCATTCTGCTGGAATGGGCTTGCTATAGCCAGAATGAAGCCAGTATAAAGTTAGGACGAAATAAAATAGCTGAAATTCCAAAAGATTGGTTAAGCGGTCATCTGCTGAACATAGTTAAATGTAGTTTTGATTATTCGGCTGATTGGAATTATCGAAGACTCTTAGAGCTAGTGGTTGAGTTGCTTCCGGATAACAAGGCAGAGTTCATAGCAATAAATTGGGGAACAGCTAATGTGGATTTAAAGGAAGTGATAGATGATTTCATGTGATTGGTAACTTTCAGTTTTTCAAATAGAAGTAGATAATCTAAGGAGGATAATTTTATGGGTTGTTTGGCTGTTTTATTTGCTTTAAATGAACAAGAGGTGGATAAATTAAAAGCGGTAAAAAGGCAAGAACGTTCTGACTATCTCCATGAAGAAATTGAAGAAACATTTTTTGAAGAGTATCCGGAATATACTTGTGAATTAGATAAGTCTTGGGATGCTATGCATCGAATGTTGACAGACGGAAATCTTAACTTTGAAAATAAGTACCCGCCTTTATGTAATGTGATTTTTGGCGGTGAATTTCTTTATGGACTTGTACGCAAATCCTCTGGCAAAGTTACCTGCCCAAGGGCAGAAGATGACGAATATATAATTTTGAAAACACCAGAAGAGGTAAAAGAAATAGCTAAAGTACTTCCGTACAGAACGAAGGAAGAATGCCGCAAATGTTATTATATGATTGATAAAGAAGACTATGGTTTACAGACAGATGAAGAAGATTTTGAATATACGTGGACATATCTTCAAGATAGTTTGGATTTTTGGAAAAAGGCAGCAGAAGAAAATAGATATGTACTTTTTACTGTTGATAGATAAGATTTAATTTGTCTGGTGATAAATATATTGAGTAAAAGGCCCTGGAATACATGCTCCAGAGCCTTTCACTTTATATTAAGGATAGGTGTTGACCGCCTTTTTGTTATAGACGCTGATGGTCAGCTGGTTTCCTTCGTGTTTCAGCACCTTGTACAGGGTGCTCTTGCGGTCCTTCCACTCATAGTTTGTGAGCTGTAGCCGTTCGTCCTGTAGCTCTGCCTCAATGATTTTCTCATGGAGGGGCGCCAAGGCCTTGAGGAAATCGTCAATGCTCAGGCGGTTGTTGCAGCCGCGCTCTCCCTCGGAGCGGTTCTCCCTGTGGTACTTTGGGCAGGCATAGAAAAGGGAGGACGGCCCCTCTTGAAGGACCATATTGACCGGTTCATCATGTGTGTTGCCGCAGACCAGGGTGATGTCATCCCAGCTGCCTGTAATCATCTGTGGGTTCTGTTTCATAGTATTTCTCCTAAAATCAAATAGAATAAGGTCCCAGCCAGGAGGAACGGTGCGAGGGGGCAGGATTCCCGTTTTCTGATCATGAGGCAGTAAACCAGGAGTAGCAGGCAGGATATCAGTATGATGGCCAGCCCGGCCCTGGCGCCGAGGTATACGCCCATTGAGAATGCAAGGATACAGTCCCCGCCACCACCTTCAAAGAAGAGGGCATTGACGAGGAATATGGCCGCCAGCAAGAGGCCTGAGAGGACCGACATGGCCACATGCTGCCAGCCCAGGCCGCACCGGAGCTGAAGGTTGAGCGCCGCTATGCAGGAGCCAACACACACCCAGAAGGGGATTATCCGTTTCCAAATGTTTGTCACGGAAGAAAACAGGAGGAGAAAGAATACATTGCCATATGTATAGAAGTCGCTCATACTGTGACCTCCTGGACCAGCCTGTTTGCGCACAGGAGTGGGGTTCCTGGGGCATTGACCGGGTCATATAGGGACCCCCATATGCCGGTGCAGTCCTGCATGCATCCGCTGCAGTCGGTAGCAGAGAGCGGCGGCTTATATAGGGAATCATCCAGATGGGATTCATAAGGGTATGGGGAATGGACCGTGATATCACCTGCTTTCTTTACATCCAGCATGTCAGAACATCCCAGATATTCCGGACCCATCTGGTTACCCGCTTCTCAACATAAGGCGTCTGTGGTAAAATGGACTTAAAGCGGTGGTGTATATTCACTGGATATAATCCAGTAGAGTAAAGCATACCGAAATAGTAAAACTATACAAAAATAATACAACATAATATGTAAAAATATACAGTATTATACAATACGTATTGACAATACTGTGTGACACATTATATAATGTGAGAAATGGTGGTGACATGATGGATAAGAGAGATGAGATTGTATCAAATCTGACATTGGAGCTTCGGCGCGGGACATTGATCCTTAGTGTTTTGAGTCAGCTTTCTATACCGCAGTATGGGTATTCACTGATACAGTGTTTGAATGAAAATGGCGTTCAGATCGATATCGGCACGATTTACCCGCTGCTTCGCAGGCTGGAAAAGCAGGGATTGCTGGAAAGCGTATGGGAAGTAGGAGAGGGCAGGCCACGCAGATACTACAAGCTCAGTGAAGGTGGGAAGGAAGTATATGACATTCTGTGTGAAGAGTGGTTTAGGATGTCAAAAGGTGTAGAGCGGTTGATAAATGGGGGTGAGAATCAGAATGGAGCTGATTGAGCGGTACATATATGCGGTATCCCGACGCCTGCCGGTGTCACAGCGCGCGGACATCGAGCAGGAACTGCGGACTTTAATAGAAGATATGATACAGGAGCGCTGTCATGGTGAAATCAGCCAGGAGCAGATTATGGAGCTATTGAAAGAACTGGGTGATCCGGTTTACCTGGCCGGCCAGTATCGGGAAGAACAAAAATATCTAATCGGACCCCAGATATATGATACCTATGTATTGGCGCTGCGTATCTTTCTGGCAGCCTCTGTATTCGGAATCAGTTTGATAGAGACAGTCGCATATCTTCTCCATCCAGGCGCTCCCCTGGAGGAGATATTACTCCAATTCGCGGCATTGCTTCTGCGGGCTGTATGCCTGAGTTTCTTGCTGGTTACGCTGGTGTTTGCCCTTATGGAAGGCTATCATTACAGGAGAGAACGCAAGGCTGCATGGGATCCGGCGGCATTGCCGAAGATTCCAAAACGAAACCAGACGATATCAGTTTCCAGAGTGATATGCTCGGTGGCTGTCAGTATTGCTATCATCAGCGTGATTGTATTGGGAAATTCCACCATACAGATATCAGAGGTAATCTGGATAACAAATCCAATTTCCATTCCGATCTTTTCGCCAAAAGGAATGGAGACGGTCGCGCCGGTCATTGTGTCGCTGCTTTTTGTTGGAATCATAAGAGAACTGGTAAAGTTGGCAGTGGGATGTTGGACAATAAAATTGTCAATTTTCAATGTTTTAGTCAACAGTGTCTCTGTGATTTGCTATATGTTCTTTTTAACGAAACCGGATGTGTTCAATCAGTCTCTGGTTGGAGGGCTGGCTTTGTATGTATTGGCTCCAGCAGGGATAACAGGAGAGATACAGGCTTGCGAGACGTCTGTCAACGTGCTTGTGTATCTGACCGTGGTCGCGTTGATTGCGGAATCTGCCATTTCTCTATACCATGGGATCAGATATCAGTTTGAAAACAGACAAGGCAACGGCTAGGCAACGGAGGTGTGAATTATGGGAGGAGTGGAGAAACAGCCGCATATTTTAATTTCTACAGAAGATGCAGCGGAATATGCGGTCATACCTGGGGATCCAAAGCGTGTTGAAAGAATTGCTGAATATCTGGAGAATGTACGGGAACTTGCCTTTAACCGGGAATACTATTCGATACGCGGGCAATATAAAGGCGTTCCTGTTATCGCGTTGTCCACAGGGATCGGTGGGCCGTCTGCAGCTATTGCAATCGAGGAGATGAAAGCGATAGGGGTTCGGACGATTCTGCGGATCGGCAGCTGTGGAGCGCTTCAAAGTAATATGATGACTGGAGATCTGATAATCAGCACCGGATCGGTGAGAGACGACGGTACTACCTCCACATATGTGGACATAGGATTTCCGGCCGTACCGGACCTGGAGATAACGGGCATCATTCAGCAGGTATGCAGAAAAAGAGGATTTCGATACCATAGCGGAATTACACGCAGCCATGACAGCTATTATGCCGATACGGCGAAGGAACGGACCGACTACTGGCACAGCAGGGGAATCCTGGGAGAGGATTTGGAGACGGCGGCGCTGTTCGTTGTGGCAGGCCTTAGGGGGCTCAGGGCGGCATCAATCCTGAATATTGTAGTGGAATGGGAAGGAGACGTAAAAGAAGGGATTCATGATTATGTAAATGATGCCAGACTGGCGGCCATGGGGGAAGAAAATGAAATTCTGGCGGCGTTGGAAACAATTGCCGAATTGGAAGCGAGAAAGGGATATAGAGATAAGAGAAGGAGGATACGAAATGGGTAATAAAAAGGGTATGTGGTCTTTGAATTTCAGCACGGCATCATTAGTATTGATACCGGCGGCAGTGGGCATTAACTATATTGGTAAATTCTTTGCTGAAGCGCTGAGCTTCCGCTGTTCCTGGACAATATCGGAACCATTATCGCTGGCGCTCTTTGCGGGCCGGTCATCGGCGGAATCTGCGGAGCTCTGAAAAATATTATATACGGTCTGACAGCCAGCCCTGTTTCCCTGGTCTATGCTCTGACCGGCCTGGGCATTGGCCTGACAGCTGGAATTACCGCTTATAAGGGACTGTTTAAAAGCTATAAGGGAGCGCTGATTACAGGGCTGCTGATCGGTTTGGTAGCGGTTGTCATTTCTACCCCTCTCAATGTTGTTTTCTGGAGCGGGCAGACGGGCAATGTCTGGGGAGACGCCGTTTTTACATATCTGATGGCAAACGATGTACCTATTATAATAGCTTCCATGGTGGATGAGGCGGTGGTGGATATACCGGATAAGATTTTAGTTTCGGTTCTTTCATTTGCCATATACAAAAATCTTCCTAAACGGCTTACCAGTCTTTATACGATGAAAGATGAGACGGAGAGTTTTTAACAACCGGACAGATTTCCGGATAATCAGGCGGGCTGCTCCGTAAGAGACTGCCTGTAGCTGCAAGGAGGAATGTGAGATGAAGATGGCGAGTTTATACGTTGATAAGGAATCGGCGCTTCACCGGACGCATCCGATCAATAAGCTTTATTATATAATGGCGGCTGTGCTCGTCCCGTTATTTATATCAAATCTGTATGCGACGATGGGCGTTATATTGATTAATCTGATCCTACTGTGTAAGGGAAGAGTTTTTCGGCGCATGCTGCCGCTTATCAGCGTCAGCATGATACTGATGGCGTCTATTCTGCTGGTTCAGGGATTATTTAACCCGTCCAATGAGACTGTTTTATTTACAATTATGGGAGTCCATTATTATCTGGAGGGATTTCTCCACGCGCTTTCAATCTGCCTGAACCTGATAAATATTATCTGTGCGTTTTCCATCCTTGTACTGACAACCAGGCCGTCTGATCTGGTAGAATCCCTTGTAAAGAAGGGGATGAGTCCTAAAATCGGCTATGTGTTCAGTTCGGTTTTGCAGATTATTCCTGAAATGATTACATCTACAGGAACGATTACGGATGCGCAGCGGTCCCGGGGACTTGAGATGGAGGGAAATCTGATAACCAGATTGAAAGCGTTTATTCCGTTGATCGGGCCAGTGGTCATGAATTCCCTGCTTCAGACCAAGGAACGGGCGGTTGCCCTTGAAGTCAGAGGATTTAATTCCAGGACGCCAAAGACGTTTATCAATGAAACAGAGGATGGAAGTTATGACAGGCTTATCAGAAGCTGCTGTTGCATTCTGGTAATTGCTGCGCTGGCATGGAGGATTTTCTTATGGTTAAGATAAGCGTAGAACATCTGAAGTACATGTATCCGATGACGGAGAACCTGGTACTAGACGACATATCGTTTCAGGTAGAAGCCGGTGAGATTATAGGGATCGTGGGCACGAACGGAGCTGGAAAATCTACGCTCTGTCAGGCGCTTGTAGGTCTGGTTCCTAATTTTTATAAAGGAAGATACGGCGGCCGTGTTTTGATCGATGGTATAGAAGCCGCAAAGGCTGAGTCCGGCGAGCTGGTGTCTAAAATCGGTATTGTATTCCAAAATCCTTTTACTCAGATCACAGGATCGAAACTGACTGTGTTTGAAGAGATCGCATTTGGACCGGAGAACATCGGCCTTCCCCGTAAGGAGATTCTTGAAAGGGTGGAGCACGCGATGGAGCTGCTTGATATAGCGGACTATCGGAAGAGAAATCCCTTTCAGCTCTCGGGAGGGCAGATGCAGAGAATGGCAATAGCCAGCATCATTGCCATGCGTCCGGAGATTATCGTTTTTGACGAACCTACTTCCCAGCTGGATCCACAGGGATCGGAAGAAGTATTCCGGGCGATTCAGACCCTTAGCGAAGAGGGAATGACGATACTGGTTGTTGAGCACAAGATTGAAAAGCTGGCAAGATACTGCGATAAAATTCTTTTGATGCATAAAGGATGTATGGTTGATTTTGATGTTCCGGAAAAGGTATTTTCGAACGGGAAACTAGAGAGCTATCAGATGGATTATCCGGTATTTACCAAGATATGCAGGGAGCTTTGTCTGAAAAAAACAGACGGGCTGTATCCGGTCACATTGGAGGATACCTGCCGGCTGGTTAGGGGGCGGAAGGAATATGAATAGAATTACAGTCCGTGATTTGAGCTTTTCTTATACCAAGGATATCCCGATTCTAAAAAAACTCAATCTGGAAATCGACGATCGAAAAACTGCGATTGTGGGACAGAACGGAGCGGGGAAGACCACCTTTGTGAAATTGCTGAAGGGCCTTCTCAAACCCGTGAGCGGGAAGATTCTGATAAATGGTACGGATGTCTCCAGTGTTACTGTGGCAGAGCTGTCGAAACAGGTAGGGATGGTGTTCCAGAACCCTGACGACCAGATATTTAAGAATAAAATTATAGACGAAGTGATGTTCGGTCCCATCAATATTTTCAAAGATAAAGAAAAAGCCAGGGAAAACGCCGTAAAGGCATTGGAAATTGTGGGAATGGTAGATAAGCTGGAGGAAAGCCCTTATGATCTTGGTCTGTCGGAACGTAAACTGATATCCATTGCATCCGTATTGGCTATGGAAAATGAAATTATTATTCTGGATGAGCCTACAATCGCTCAGGACAGCTGGGGAAAACGCCGCATAGGAGAGATTATCAACCGTTTGCGGGACCAGGGAAAGCTGGTAATCACGATTATACACGATATGGATTTTGTGGCTGATTATTTTGAGCGGGTAATTGTTCTGCGCCACGGTGAGGTTTATCTTGACGGCACGGCACAGGAGGTATTTGCTCAGAGTGAAAAAATAAGGGAGGCCTATCTGGAACTGCCTCATGTGGCTCAGTTAAGCACCATGGAGAACGATGAGGTGCGTATAACGATACGGGATTATGTGGAGGCGAAGAGAGGGAAAAACGAGAAAAATGGACCTGTAAAGGCGTTGTAAAAGTCAAATTAGCTGTGTCACTGATATCAGATTCCGTTCCGGGCGGCAGTCAGGCCGCCGAATCCGTTATCAGTGGCACAGTTTTTTTGTTCCATAGGCAAATTAACAGCCCTTTACGGCTGCTGTCTAACCGGCAGTCGGCATATCTAAAATAATATGAGTGATGTATCCGTCCTTTACCAGGGCTACGATGCTGATACAGCTTGACGTGCCGATTCCATATTCCAGCATCTCTCCTTCCGGGACGGCGCCGACATACACAAACGAGGAATCGAAGTTTCTGTGTAGAAGGGACTGTCGGCATTCTTGAGGAAACTGCTCTGGAAAGCAATGGAATTCATACCGTCAAACATCTCCTCTTTTTGGAACGGCTTAAATGAAAGGGGGAGCTGACGGACATCCGATTCTGCCATGCCTGTTTTTAATCCGCAGTTTAAACCGAACTCGTCCTTTTCCAATATCAAAGAAACGACAGATGATCCGGAAGAGTGGGTTACGTATACAACTCCGTTATCCTTCCAGTAGATAAAATATCCGTTGCTGTATTCGCCCCCGTCGGCCCGCTTCGTCGATTCTTTCTTCTCCAGCTTTGCACCATCTGCCTGTATCGCTTCAATATCGGCCTGCATAAACGGAACGTTACTCAGGGCAGGTATACCCGGAACGAGGATATCGTAAATGTGTAATGTTTTTGACAGCTCTTCGTCCGGCAGCGCTTCCGTGTCCAGCGCTTTTGCGTCCTGCGCTTCTGCAGAGGCGCCTGAGGAAGGCAAAGACTCTGCAGAAGCGAAAGGGGATGCGGACTCGTCGGATGAAGATTCAGTCTGTTTTTCGGATGCATTTGGTGCGATTCTGTTATGGGAACGACAGCCTGTTAAAACGAATGCAGCTATGATTAATGATAAAATAATATATGAGCGGTTTCTTTTCATATCCTCATCCTCTTTTATCAGCCCGTCATTTGGCGGGCTGATCTGTTATTTTGGCTTTGCGATTTCCTGATACTGGGTGACTGCGTGCTTGAATTTGGAAAAATCTTTTTTGTACAGATTTAAAATTAAAACGTCGATGAGATAAAGATGGGCGCTTAATTCCGTATAGGATAAGAAACGCGTCTTGGCCGGAGAGTACATGGTTTTCAGCCATATATCCAGATAGGATTGAAGAGGATTCCTGGCCATGTTGGTGATGCCGAGGGTACGGATTCCGGCTTCTCTGGCGGCTTTTGCCACACTTACGGTCGCCTGCGTCTCGCCGGATTTGGAGAATACGATGAGAAGGCTGTCTTTGGGGCAGGAATTGAAACGTGCTGTCAGGGCAAATGGATTTTCCTCAAAAATACTCATTATGCCAAGCTCCGCCAGGGTCCAGTTCATGTGGACGGCCATGGCGCTGGTAGCCAGATAGCCGAAGCAGAAGACCATCGATGCATTATAAATGGCATCCACAGCCTGATCGATCAATGCCGGAGGATTGGTGTCATAAGTGACGTCGATCAGGGTGGAAAAATGATTTTTGATTTTTTCATCGGTTGCCGCCGTTGAATCCTTCAGCTGTATTTCCTGAATATCGTTTTTCTCGCCGGAGCGTGAGAGGTCCAAAATCATATTTTTAAAACTTTTATAACCCATTTTCTGGGAAAAACGGATGGCAGTAGACTGGCTGATGCCTAAAAGCGCCGCCAGTTCCTGGGAAGTCATATCGAAGGTCTCGTCTTTGTTGGCGAGAATATAGTCGGCAATCTTTGTTTCCGAATAGGTCAAGGTTGGGTAAAGAGATTTTAATTTAGCAAAAAACATAGTTTCCCCCGTAAAAAGTATTTTGAATGATAATAATAAAATATCATATCTGGATGATTTTTACAATGATATCAAAAGAATAAATATTCAAAAACAAAAAGATAAAATATGAATAAAATGATTTACAACAGGAAAACAATGTGCTATATTAATAATAAGTCAATAAAATATATAAAAATCATGACTAAAATGACTAAAAGTTCTGAAACAGTTTGGAATCTGCAGAGCTGACGGGTTATGATTGAAGCGAAAGGAGTTAGAGAATGAGCATTGTGACTTCAAAGGAAATTTACAAGCGGTGCCTGAACGAACACTGGGCTGTGGGAGGATTTATCGGTTATGACATGGAGATTATGCAGGCTGCGGCGGAAGCGGCTATTGCGGAGAAAGCTCCGATCATGATTCAGGCATCATGCAGGGTAATCGATTATGCGGGGGTGGAATTTCTTCACCGCATGGCGGAAGCCGTTATGGAAAAGCACGGAGTTGATCTGATTCTTCACCTGGATCACGGAGACACCGTGGAGCGATGCAAGCAGTGCATCGACAATGGATTTACATCGGTGATGCTGGACTGTATTAATGATTCGTTTGAGGAAAATGTGGAGAAAACGAAAGAGGTGACTGAATATGCCCATGCGAGAGGAGCTGTAGTCGAAGGGGAGGTCTGTCATCCTGTAGACAGTCCCAGACTGTATGAGACCGATGTGGAAGAAGCCGTCAGATATGTAGAACAGACAGGCTGTGATTCCCTGTCCATATGCTGCGGTAATGCACACGATATGGACCCGGATTATCCCAAGACTCTGGACGTGGACAAAATACGGAGGATTCATGAAGCTCTCCCGGATGTGCCGCTTGTCCTTCATGCCACCTCCATCTTTCCGGAAGAGTTTGTGGAAAGGGCTAACAAATACGGCGCGTGTATGAAACAGCCAAAAAATTTCGGTGTAGAAGAACTGCAGAGCAGCTTTCCCTATGGCGTTTGTAAAATCAATTCCGCCCTGGATGTTAAAATCCTCTATACGACTGCAATCAGGGAATATATGATAAGAAATCCTAAAAATATGGACCCGAGAAAATATCTGAGCTACGCGAAAAATGAAATTATTACATATATCAGCTATAAACACAGGGAAATCTTTAAGGACAGCGGAAGGATATAAAAAATGGCAGTTGTAAACAGCAAAAACTTCTATCGAAACGCATTTACGAAGCCTTACGCGATTGGAGGCTTTCAGGCCTATAATATGGAAATGATCCAAGGAATTGTGGAAGCGGCCGCAGCAAAGCGTTCCCCGGTGCTTGTTCAGTCTTCCTGCAGAGGCGTGCGGTATGCGGGAGCAGAAACCATTTTTCATATTACCAGGCTGGCCGCTGAAAAATACAGGATTCCCGTCGTTCTCCATCTGGATCATGGGGACAGTACAACGCTTTGCAGGGAGGCTGTCGACGCCGGATTTACATCGGTGATGCTGGACTGCACCGATGAACCGACGGAACTTGCAATAGAGAAAACTAGGGATGCAGCTGCTTACGCCCATGAGAAAGGGGCTTCTGTCGAGGGAGAAATTGCAGTGAGAGGAGAATGGGAGGAGATATGGATGACTGCCGTGCCGGATGCAGTCCGGTTTGTAAAGGAGACACGGTGTGACAGTTTATCCATATGCGTGGGCAACAGCCATGCGCTTTACGGAAGAGGATTCCCAGATGATAAAAAGCCCTGTTTAAATCTGAAACTACTCAGACAGATTCATGAAGCCCTGCCGGATATGCCTCTCGTTCTTCATTCTATTTCCACAGGAACAGATGAACTGGACAGAAGGATGGAAGCGGCAGGGGGAAAAATAACACGCTGCGGTGTTTTTACGGTAAATGAGCTGAAAGAAGCGATGAAGCTGGGAGTCGTGAAATGTAATGTAGGCATCAATAAGATCGCAACGACCGTCGGAATCCGGGAATATCTGAGGGACAACCCCTATGACATCGATCCGAGAGCCATATACGGAGCCGGAAAACAGGTGATGGTGCAGGCGATTAAAGATCATATGGAACACGTTTTTTTCAGCGCTGGACAGCTGGATGAGAGATAAGGAGGAAAGGAACATGGTACATGCAGTCGTTGTAACCCATGGGAGGTTTGGAGAGGAGCTGATCAGATCGGCAGAGATGATCGCCGGTGAGATAACAGGGGTGGACAGCGTACCGCTTCTGCAGGAAGATAATCCGGCTGGATTTGAAGCAAAGGTCCGCAGGGTGCTTGGGCAGGACGAAAAAGAACTGCTGTTTCTGGCTGATATTTACGGGGGAACCCCTTATAATACGGCAGCTTCTCTCCTGAAGAGCTATGATGCCTGGATTGTGACAGGAATCAATTTGGGGATGATCTTAGAGCTGGCGACTACATTGGGAGATGTGGAGACGGCAGAGGAGATGGCGGTGAACCTGATGGAGACGAGTACGTCTACATGCAGGATGATAAGCAGAGCGTCTATGACATCCGCATCACAAGAGGATGAGGTCGGGGAGGAAGAGGATTTATGATGAAACTTCAGATCACACTGGATATTTTGGATTTAGAGGAAGCCCTGGCGTATCTGGATCAGATCGCACCGTATGCTGATATCGTGGAGGTAGGAACGCCTCTCAGCCTGATGTATGGAATGAAAGCGGTGCAGAAGGTAAAGGAGAGGCATCCGGAGCTGCTTGTGCTGGATGATATCAAGCTGTGCGATGGGGGAAGGCGTTCCTCCCGGGCCTGCCTGAGCGGTGGAGCGGATATGATTACCATTCTGGGTATCAGCGACAGCGCAACGATCAGGGCGGGAATTGAAGAGGCGGAAAAACTGGGGAAACAGGCCGTGGTGGATATGATCCACGCAGAGAATCTGACAGAAAAAATCAGACAGGCGGACGAGCTGGGCGCTCACGTCATCGGCGTCCATGTGGGGGTAGACAGCCAGGCCCACGGGGAAAGCCCCCTGGAAGCACTGAAAACAGCCAGGGAAACGGTACGGCATGCAAAGATTTCCGTGGCAGGAGGATTGAAGAATGATGAATTTATGGATCAGATTCTCCTGTATAAACCGGATATTCTGGTAGTAGGAAACGGAATCAGAATGGCGGAAAATCCGGTAGAGGCGGCCAAAGGGATCAGAGAGAGGATGAGCGCCGTACAGCAATAGGCTGTGCAGAGAAATCTCAGGCATGGAAAATGTAACGATTGAAAAGGAGGTGGAGAGAGGAGATGGACGGAAAGATATACAGGCAGCAGATGATCGACGAACTGTCCAGAACGCTTCACGGGATGGATAACCGCCAGGTGGATCAGGCGGTGGAGCAGATTATGAAGGCAAAACGTCTGTTTTTTGCAGGAGCAGGCCGGGCGGGACTTATGATGAAAGGCTTCGCCATGAGGCTTATGCATATGGGATATGAATGCCATGTAGCCGGAGACGCAACGACGCCGAGTATCCAGAAGGGAGATCTGCTGATTGTAGCTTCAGGAAAGGCGGAGACCATGACCAGCAGCTACTTTGTGGACGTTGCCAAAGAGGTGGGGGCCAGTACGCTGGTGATCACTGCCAATCCCCAGGGCACCGTGGCGAGAAAGGCTGATCAGATCCTGACGCTGACGGCGCCTCAGTTCCGGGGAGATCCTGACCCGGAGCGGTGCTCCGTACAGCCTATGGGAAACCGTTTTGAACAAAGTACTCTGCTCGTATCGGACTATATTGTGAAATTGATTAAGGAAAAGATGAATCTGGATATTCAGGTAATGTACGGAAACCATTCAACGCTGGAATAGCAGAAATTATATAAGGGGGTTACTTATGATTATTCATTACAGAGTCGATGAACGTGTCATTCACGGACAGACTACAACAAAGCTGACAAAGGAAACAACGATCCACGGAATTATTGTAGTAGATGACAAAATTGCTGCAGATCCTTTTATGAAACAGCTTTATAAAACCACACTGCCGGAATCGATAAAGGTATATTGCTTCGACACGGAAAAGGCGCTGAAAAAGCTGCCGGAGGCTGACGCATCCCAGAAAAATTATCTGGTGATTTTCAAATATCCCACGACGGTGGCAGCGCTTATTGAACGGGGATACCGCCTGTCGTCTCAGCTGAATATCGGCCCTCAGAGCGTGAGGGAGGGATCTGCTTACATAATGCCCATGATCGGCCTCCTGCCGGAAGAGATTCAGGCTCTGGATATCATTGAACAGGCGGGAACAAAAATAATATTAAATCCTCAATTTATGACACCGAATTATACATGGAAGGAAGCCAGAACAAAAGCAAATCTGAAATAAGGGGGAAATCATATGTTTATATTACAATGTGCGCTGGTAGGAATTCTCTATTATATCAGCAATGTGTATTCGTCATTCGGCGGTTTTATTGTCAGCAAATATATGCTTCAGAGGCCGTTGGTAGGAGGTCTGCTGTGCGGGCTGATTTTCGGAGATATTCGGACGGGACTGGAGATCGGGGTGGCTCTGCAGCTGGCCTTTATGGGAGTCTTTGCGGTGGGAGGTGCCATTGCAATGGATGTGGGAACGATTGCATATCCGGCAGCTGCCGTTGCGATAATCAATCGAATGGACGCAGGAGCAGCTATCGCGATGGCGGGTACACTATCCGTGCTGGCATCCTATGTTTTCCAGCTGGTAAGAGGTGTGAATGTGTATTTCTGCAACCAGATGAAGCATGGAATCGAAGAGGTGAATTATAAAAAGATATTCTTTAACTTTGTGGCCGGGCCTCAGATTTTTCTGTTTCTTATAGAATTCATTTTAGGATTTGTGTTTGTGTATTACGGTGCAGGCGCGATCGACAGCCTGATGGCGATCATTCCTGAGAAGCTTTTGTATGCACTGAGCCAGTTTGCCAGCGTTCTCCCGGCAGTAGGCATGGCCATGCTGCTGAAATATAATATTACTAATAAATGGCAGTTCGCATTTTTTGTTTTCGGTTTTATGCTGTTTTCCGTTATGGGCCTCAGCTTTATTGCGGTAACGATTTTTGCAGTCGTAATCGCATATATGTATTTCCGCACAGGAAACGCGGCCCAGCCTGCGGCAGCGGTTGTTTCCGGCTATGACGATGATGACGAGGAGGTGCTGTAACATGGAAGAAAACGTTAAGATCATATCAAGTGAACCATTGACTCAAAAGGAACTGAAAGGCCTGTTCTGGCGGTATAATTTATTTTACTCTTTTTGTATTAACTTTGAAAACTGGCACGGCTGCGGTTATGCATATGATATGATTCCGCTTTTGAAAAAGTATTACAATAAAGAAGGTCAGAAGCGTGGCATGCAGCGCCATATGGACTTCCACAACAACGAGCACACGACGGCGAATATCGTTTGGGGCGTTATGGTAGGCATGGAAGAGCAGAAGGCTCTTGGATATCACGTGGAAGAGGATATGATCCGCACCACAAAATCGGCTCTGATGGGGCCTGTTGCCGGAATCGGCGACAGCCTGGTTCAGGCGACGATCCTTCCGCTGCTGCTCTCCATTGCAATTTCTCTGACGGGAGAAAGCTATTCTCCATTGGGAACCATTTTTTATCTGATCGCCTCCGGACTCATTTTATTCAGTTATGGTTACTTCCTCTTTAAACAGGGATACAGATTCGGAAGAAACGCGGTTACCATGCTGGCAGGCGGAAATCTAAAGAAGATACAGGAAGCTGTTCAGCTGTTTGGCGTTATCGTCATCGGAGCGCTGTCCGCCAACTACGTAAAATTTAAGACAGCTCTGGCCTTTACGGCGGCAAAAGGAGCGGACCCTACGAAAATACAGGATATTCTGGACGGTATCTTTCCAAATATGCTGAGTCTGTTCCTGGTACTGTTCAGCTATTACCTGGTCAGCAAAAAGAAAATGTCCATGGTAAAGCTGATTCTGATCCTGGGAGCAGCCACAATCCTGTTCGCCCTGGCCGGCGTGATGTAATTCACAAGGATGAGGAAACGCAAAAACCAGAATCAGACGGAATGTGATCCTGATTTCCTAAGCGCCTCAAAGCTTTCTGGGCTGACCGCATGCTCCAGCCTTCCAGCGTCGGCGTGTGCCTGTGAAGGTGACACGCCGGCAGCGATGAGCTGCTGTAAGCCTCCTGAAGAAATTGGTGTCAGTTAAAAACGAAAAAACTTATCGTGGGAACGTGGGCTGCCTGTCTCGGGACCGTTGAACATGCCGCCGAAACCCGAGGTGCGGTCGGGAAAGCTGCGGGCTCTGTGCCTTGGATACTCAGCAGTACCGCCCGATTCGTTCATCAGCTCTTCAATAATGCGGTTCAGATAATCCTTAAGCTGCACCTGTTCTTCTTCGGTCAGGCAGTTAAATATTTCTGTGGACAGTGGCTGTTCGTTCTCAAAGTCATTGGCGTCCTGCCCTTTGTCCGTCAGGTGTACGATTGTGACACGTTTGTCATCGGGGGAAGGAGTGCGCGTGATATACCCTTTTTTTTCAAGCTTTGACAGGAGTTCCCCAATAGACTGAGGCCGCATCCCCAAAATCTCCGACAAATCTTTTTGCGCAATTTCCGGTTTCATTTTTAACAGCTTGAGGACGCGTCCCTGCCCGCTGTAGGGAAATCCCATAGGACTGTGATTTCTCATGTGGTGATGAAAATAACGGCTTAACAGCCACTGGATACGCATAAATTGTTCCATTAATTCCTGGTCAAATTTAATCATATTTTTTTCTCCTTTAAGAATTCATTTATTTGTTCATTATCGGGTTTCCTGTATACTGCGGACAATATAGCCGGCATCTCTGACGGCCAGACGGAAGATGGCATCGTCCATATCCTGCTTGATATAGAGGGTGACCTCTTCTTTCCAAAGATTTGCCCTTGCCCATGCGCCTGAAATGCTGTTTAGGGCATTTTCGACGCATACGGCGCTGTTGCCGCAAAACATGCCTTCCACTTTGAGAAGTTTGTGATATGGGTAATGAGATGGCTTTCGATCCGTTACCCTGACTCTTGGTATGTAAGGCTGGCCGGACGCGCCGGAACAGCCGGATGAAAGCCGTGCGATAGATCGTCTGACTGAGAAAATGATCATTACAAACAAAATCATGATGATGAGCACTGTTGACATTGAATCACCTCCTGTATGGTATTTTGATCGGTCATGCATGTAAAAGCGAAAATATTAGTATGATATGAAGGTACCTTTTGAACCTATTATAAAGGTACCTTTTTAATTTGTCAACAGATAAAATAAAGGTACCTTCATAAAAAACCTTCAGGAAACCGAAAAATATGTAAAACGATAATGAAAATAAGGGCTTTCTGTAGTATAATAAAAATCTAATATTACAGACCGGGAAGGAAAAGAAAAATGGAAAAGAACAGAAAGCTGTTGGAAACAGCGGAAGAATTCTGCATTGCATGGTTTCACCAGCGCAATTTGGACCGGGCTGTCCAATATGTTTCGGAAGATGTCCTATTTATGGGGACAGGCGAGGAAGAAGAAGCTTGCGGGCTTATGGCATTACGGGAATATATCAGACAGGATATGGAGGAAAGCAAATCACCCTTTGAGATCGTATTTACTTCAGAAAGGGAAAGTGTTTTAACCGAAGATACAGGGATTGCTGCTGTTGAATTTAATATGAGCAATTCTGAATTTCAGTGGCATGTGCACGGTACGTTTACACTGACCTGCCGGGATGACGTGTGGACGGTCCGCCATATTCATTTTGCCGTACCGGCGGCGTATCAGGAGGAAGGAGAACATTATCCGCTCACAGTTGTTAAAACACAGATTGCAAAGGCGCGTCAGGAGCTGCTTTCTTCCAGCGTGGCAGGAGGTCTGATCGGCGCTTATCTGGAGGACCGGTTTCCTCTATACTATATCAACAAAAAGATGCTGGACTACCTCGGATATGGTTCAGAAGAGGATTTCGCAGCAGATATCCAGGGATTTATTTCTAATTGCACCCATCCGGATGACAGAAGGGCTGTCGAAGAGTCGATTTCCTGTCAGCTGTCGGAACGGGATGAATATGTAGTGGAATACCGTATGCGGAAAAAGAATGGAACTTATATCTATGTTCAGGATATGGGCAGAACTATAACGGCGGAAGACGGCCGGCGCGCAATTATTTCTGTATGCAGGGACATTTCGGACCAGAAATTTGAAAAGCAGCAGAATGAAAGCCTGATTAAGGCGATGAACGGCGGCACCATGATATGCAGGGTGACCGGCGGTCGTTATATACCCACATACCTGTCGCCAGGGATCGGCAGTATGACCGGATTTACAAAGCAGGAACTGAAAGAGATCATATCTAGCAGCATCGAAACTATCATTTATCCAAAGGACAGGGAAAAGCTGTTTTCTGCCCTGCACAGAGCGGTCGAGAACAGGGAAAGCGTGCAAGAAGACTACAGGGTCAGGCATGTGGACGGCCACTTCGTCTGGGTCACCGGAATTTTCCAGGGAATCGGGGAAGAGGATGGAGACCCGCTTCTCCGCTGTATTTTTACATCGCTGTCCAACCAGTTTGAACTGCAGAACAACATTCTGGACGGCACGGATACGGGGGTCTATGTGATCGATCCTGATACATATGAACTCTGCCTTGCAAACGATGGGGCATTTCGGATTATGAACCTTCCGGTCAGCGATTACGAAGGGAAGAAATGCTTTGAGGTATTCGGAAATAAACAGTCGCCCTGTGATCACTGCATGCTCAAGGAGGGAAATGAAGAACATAAGGAAATGTACATACCGTGGCTGGATAAAACAATGACCATGTCTGTGAAAAAGGCGCGGTGGATGGACAGGGATGTGCTGATTGAGTATCTGAACGATATTACGATACAGAAGAAGGCGCAGGAGGAACTGAGACTGGGGGAGGAACGGCTGACGACTGCCATCAGACATGCAGCCGTACAGTTTTGGGAATATGACATTCGCAGCAGCAGAGCGTATATGAGTGATTTTTCACAGCAGAGTTACGGTGTCCCTCACATTATGGACGATTTTCCGCAGTCTTTTCTGGATCTAAACATTATCCATCCGGATGACAAAAAGGCATATCTGAAGCTGCATGAAAAATTGAGAAATGGGTCCGCCAGCGCCATGCTGGAATACAGGGTCAAAAAGCCTGGGGAGGATTACCGCTGGCTGCTGGCTCATTATACGACGAGTTTTGATGAAGCCGGGCGCCCCCAGAGGGCGTTTGCCACGGCAGAATCTATTGACCGGTATAAAGAAATGGAAGAGCAGTTTACAATAGCAGCCAGACTGACGGGGGTCCGCGTGTGGATGCTGGATATGCAGAACAGGACGGTTATTTTCAATGAAAGCGATGCGGTAGAATTAGGAATAATAGGCCGAGAGATGTCCTGCGGTACGCTGGAAGAAATGCGCAGGATGGACATGTTTTATCCGGATGACGTGCAGATGGCATGGGAAAAATCAAGGGAGCTGTTTGAAGGTGCAGATGGTGTCTCGTTCAGAGCCAGATTAAAGAAGGGCGGAAATTACAGATGGAGCCTGATCTCTTATACCGTCATGAAATCGAAAAACGGAACCCCTGTTAAGGCGATCGGGTCGTCCAAGGATATTCATGAACATGTACTCCTGGAGCAGCAGTTTAAACAGGAGCAGGAGTATTCGGCTGGCCTGCAGGAGGCGAATCTGATCAACAAGGCGCAGTGCAATATAACAAAAGGAGTCGTTGAGTCCTATATATGCGTGGAACATGCGTCGGTAACTTCTCAGGGAGCTCCTTATGACCAGGCGGCAGAAGGGCTGGTCCGCTCAGCTGTTGAAAGAGACAAACAGGAACGGCTGCGTTATCTCGTCAATCGAAAACGGATTTTAGAAGCTTATGTCAAAGGCGAAAATTATTATGCCGTCGATTACCAGAGGAGAAATGACGACGGAACTGTTTTCTGGGCCAATACGACGGCGAGAATCTATCAGAATCCGGCGACGGGCGATATTATGAGCTTTATGTATACTTACAATATCGATGAACGGAAGATGGCGGAAATGATCGTGGACCGTGTGGTGGATACGAATTTTGAGTACCTGACCGTGTTCAATACGATCACCGGCCGGATTGAAAAAACGATTGATAAATCCGGCGTGTCCGTCATACCGGAAGAAGGCCGCATGTATGAGAAAACAACGGAAGAGAGCCTTTACAGCATGCTTCTTCCGCAGGAAATCGAAGAATATCTTCCCCTTTTCAAAATAAAGGCAATCACGGACAAGCTTGATAAAAACGATTTGTATTCTATATCGGCGGATACGAGGGATCCCAAAGTTCAGGAACTTAGGCATAAATTATGGGCATTCTGCTGGTTTGACAGTCAGCATACGAAAGTTTTGTGTTCCAGAAGCGATATCACGGAGGTATACCGGCAGGAACAGCATCAGAAAGAAGTTCTTTCCGCCGCTCTTACGGCGGCCAAGCAGGCGAATGCTGCAAAGTCGGATTTCCTTTCCCGTATGAGCCATGAAATCCGCACGCCGATGAATGCCATTATCGGTATGACTGCCATAGCTGCAAAATCGATTGGAAACGACGACCAGGTTTCGGACTGTATCAGCAAAATCGGCATTTCCTCCAGATTCCTGCTCTCCCTGATCAATGATATCCTGGATATGAGCCGCATTGAATCGGGTAAAATGCTTTTGAAAAATGAGAAAATTCCATTCAAGGAATTTGTGACAGGAGTGAATGCGATCTGCCACACCCAGGCAGCAGCGAAGGATGTGGATTACGAGTGCATCGTTGATCCCGTTATGGATGAATGTTATATCGGAGATGCGATGAAGCTGCAGCAGGTGCTGGTAAATATTCTGGGGAATGCGATAAAATTTACCAGCAGCGGAGGGAAAGTGACTTTCTCTATTACCCAGCGCAAACGAACGAAAAATGATGCAATTGTACGCTTTGTAATCAACGATACGGGAATCGGCATGAGTGAAGATTTCCTGCCCCATCTGTTCGAGCCGTTTGAACAGGAATCCACAGGAATTACAACGGGATTTGGAGGCACCGGATTGGGGCTGGCCATATCAAAGAACATTGTAGATCTGATGGACGGGAAGATTCAGGTGCGTTCGATTAAGGGTGTCGGAACGGAATTTACCGTAGACGTAAAACTGGAGATAACTGAGGAAGAGAAGCAGAGACATTTGAAAAAACAGCATGCATACAATTTTTCTCATCTGAAGACGCTCGTTGTGGATGATGACATCACGGTCTGCGAAAGTGCAGTTCTTACTCTGAAGGAAATCGGCATTACGGCAGAGTGGGTAGACAGCGGGATGCGGGCCGTGGAACGTGTGAAAGGGATGTGGGAAAACCATCACTATTATGACCTGATCCTTATTGACTGGAAGATGCCGGAGATGGACGGGATCGAGACCAGCAGGCGGATCCGTAAGATTGTAGGACCTGACGTAACGATTATCATCATGACGGCTTATGACTGGAGCTCCATTGAGCAGGAGGCAAAGGCCGTTGGGGTCAATATGCTGATGAGTAAGCCGATGTTTAAATCCAACCTGATCTCCGCGTTTTCCAAGGCGCTGGATCAGAAAGAAGAGGAAAAGCAGGAAGAAATACAGGCGGAAGAGTATGATTTCACAGGAAGAAGGCTCCTATTAGTAGAGGACCAGCCGATCAATGCGGAAATTGCCCAGATGCTGCTGGAGGACGTGGGCTTCCAGGTGGAAACGGCGGAGAATGGCTTGCGTGCCATCGAAATGTTTTCCAAAACGGAAGAAGGGTACTACGATGCTATCCTTATGGATATCCGTATGCCGATTATGGACGGGCTTCAGGCATCGGCGAATATCCGTCATCTGTCCAATAAAGATGCGAAAACCATTCCTATTATTGCTATGACGGCGGATGCCTTTGACGAAGATGCGGACAGGAGCAAGGCTGCCGGAATGAACCTTCATCTGGCGAAACCGATTGATCCGCCTAAGCTTTACAGGACACTGTACGAGTTTATATTGAGGAAAGAAACGGAAGGGGACGAGTGGTAAAGAACCATTTTTGCGGCTGATCATATTATATATCAGGACAGAGGTAGTCCTGAAAAAGATAGGATACGAAACGAGCAGAGAGTTCCTCCTAAATTCTATAGAAACGGACGCTATGAAATCAGAAATGAGACAGGTACAGGAGACAGAAAGATGAAAATGAGACAGGATTATACGTGTCCTCTGGAATTGACTCACGACATTACGAAGGGCAAATGGAAGCCGGTCATATTGTGGCAGCTGGGCAAGGGGCCCCGTTCTCTGACGGGTCTGAAACGGGAAATACAGGGGATCAGCCAGAAAATTCTGATCGAACAGCTGAAGGAGCTGTGTGATTACGGAATGGTTGCAAAAAAATCCTTTGAAGGCTATCCGCTGAAGGTGGAATATTCCTGATGGAACGGGGCAGAAAAATGTTGGAAGCAATTGTTATTATGCAGGGAATCGGGATCGAGCTTATGCTGGAAGATCACAGGGAAGACTTCCTGAGGGAAAAAGGTCTGCTGGAGTAGGATAGTTACAAAAAAGTGTGTAATTTACGAAAACCTCTTTTCATGGTATGATGTGCCGTGAAGGGAGGTTTTTACATGAGAGATGCAGCGAAGACAATCGGAAATCTGGTTGATAAACAAAATGTGGCTTTTATCAGTTCCATAGACGGTGACGGCTATCCAAATATGAAGGCTATGCTGCCGCCCCGCAAAAGGGAAGGAATAAAAGTCTTTTATTTTACAACGAATATCTCTTCCATGCGCGTGGCGCAGTACAGGGAGAATCCAAAGGCGAGTATCTATTTCTGCGACAGAAGGTTTTACAGAGGCGTTATGCTCAGGGGCACCATGGAAGTGCTGGAGGACAGCGGCAGCAAGGAGATGATCTGGCAGGAGGGGGATACGATGTACTATCCGCTGGGAGTGACGGATCCTGATTACTGCGTGCTTAAATTCACTGCTGAATCAGGGCGGTTTTACAGCAGCTTTAAGTCGGAGAATTTTGAGGTATGACAAATAAACGGAGGATGAACCATGGTAATGAAACGGCTCGATTACGAGTTTACGGTCTGTAAGGTCCCTGATCTGACTGGGATAGACCTGGACGATGAGTTTTATTTTATTGGGAAAACGGATGAGGAATTGTCTCTTGTATGCAGAACGGAACGGGTTCCGCAACTTACGACTGCCAGGGAAGACGGATGGAAGGCGATGCGGATCGAAGGCGTGCTGGATTTTTCTCTGATTGGAATTCTGGCGAAGATATCCGCTGTTCTGGCGGATCATAAAATCGGAATTTTCGTGGTTTCAACCTTTCATACCGATTATATTTTGACGAAAACGGATGATTTTGAACGGGCGGCGGAGGTTCTGGGATCGAACGGCTATACGATTGCAGACTGAAAAGAGGCCAAAAACCAGAAAAGACAGCAGGAATTCATTCATTTGTACAGTAAAAAGAAGAGGGTGTTGTAAAAGTCGAATTCGCATTGCCGCCGATACCAGATGTAGTGACTTAGCCACTGCCTGGAACGAAATCTGGTATCGGCGGTAATGCTCTATTCCTTTTTGCAACATCCTCTTTTATTTCATAATCAGCTTTCCTGGAAAAATGTATAGCGGCCTTTTCCGCTCCGTTTGGAGAGATAGGCGGCCTGGTCGGCATGTTCGATCAGATCGTCCAGGATTCTTCCGTCGGATGGGAAACAGGCGATGCCTATGCTGGCAGAGATAGAAACCTCTTCGCCGCATGGGCCTGTATAAGTCCGACGAGACAGCTCACACAGCTTAACGGCCTTCTGCTCGGCAAGAGTTTGCGGGAGGGAAGGCGCAAATACATAAAATTCATCGCCGCCAAATCTGCCTATGATATCATCCCTGCGGAATACGCTCTGCAGGGCTTTTGCCGTATCGATCAGAGCCTGATCGCCGACGCTGTGTCCTAGCGTATCATTGACTGCCTTAAAATTATCGAGATCGAGGAAGAACAGCGCTGCGCAGGAGCCGGGTCTGCAGGCAGAGGCGCTCAGATACTGCTCGGCCTGGGTGCGGAAGGATTTGCGGTTATAAAGTCCGGTCAGTCCATCGCGGGAGGAAGCGGCTTCCAGAAGCTGCCTTTTCTTTACATCCGTATCGATATCTTCAATTTTACCGACCAGCCTGGAAATCTTATTGTTTTCATAAAAGTAGCCAAGGGTAAAACGGCACCAGATATAGGTTCCGTCTGCTTTAAGCACGCGGAGGTCATGATGGCTGTTGCGTTCTTTTCTCTGAATAAAATTCCATGATTCTTTCGCGATGCGGTCTTCCGGATGAATATGTTCTTCCAGGATGCGTCTGTAGGAATTGCCGCTGGGCAGGTCCCAGCCGAATTTTCGGTAGAACATGGGGGAAGTGCGGACCACATGGCCTGGCATGGTAACGTCAAAGAAGACGCTGTCAGACAGCTCGATGAGCATAGCGGACCGTTTCTCTTCTTCTTCCAGCATCTGGATCATGCGCTTCTGCTGGCTGATATCTATAATAACACAGTACAGGAGATTATTGCCTTTCTCGTCAGGAGACAGAGTTCCGCGCAGAAGGACGGGAACAAAATGGCCGTCCGCATGCTGAATGCTCAGTTCCAGAGAAATCTGTCGGGAAGAATTCAGTCTGCAGTCAGGAAATGTCCGCTCCCTGTCCTCTGAGGAAATCAGAGCCTGAAAGCTCTTGTTCTCCAGATCTTTCGGGTCGTTAATTCCGATCAGATCCAGGAAACCGGGGTTGGCATAACGGATTTCCATACGGTTGTCCGGCGTAGTAGTGACTACACCGCCGTTAATATTGTTGGTTATACTCTGAAGACGCTTTTCGCTGAGCTGGATGTCACGGTAATACCGGCGGCGCTGAACGATGATATATGCTCCTGACAGGAGGAGCAGCAGGAAGCAAAGCGTCACAGCGGCAATCGGGGCTTTGTATGCCATGATAAAATCTTCCAGACTCGGATGGTAAACTTTTCCCGACGTATAACCGACGAGAATATGATCTGTCACATCAGGGGTCAGATGGGAGATGGACTTATTCAGTATGGAAATCAGCAGAGGATCGATGCCGGCCTGTCCGCCGAAGCACAGCTTTTCCGGAACATCGGTATCCGGAATGGCGGTAAGTTCCCCGTAACGCTGCCGGAGAAGCAATTCGTCCACGACATAGCGGTTCTGGATGGTAAGATCCACATCCCCGCTATTTACTGCGTCGAGACAATTTTCGGTCCCAACATATGAGACCAGGTCGAATAACGGATATGCCTGTGATACATATTTTTCTGCGGCCTGAAAACCGGCGGGAACGGCAACTCTCAGCCGGAGGGAAGGAGAAAATGGGGTTCCTCTTTTTCCAAGAAAGATAAGGCTGCTTTCAAAATAGGGAGAAGAGAGGGCCAGATCCCTGTTCTGGAGGTTGGCTTCGGAGTAAAGCATGCCGGCAACCAGATCCGCATGATTGCTGTTTAAAACATCCAGCGGACTGCCTCCCACGGCAATGGGAACGTCCTGAAACTTAAGGCCGCTGTCTTTTTCGATCCATCGCACGAGATCAGGTGAGACGCCGGTAATTTTGGAATCCCCGTCGAGATAAGAAATCGGGGACCGGTTCGTCAGATGGGCGATTCTGACAGTGGGGGCGGACTGTATGTAATCCAGCTCTTCTCTGGTAAAATGAGCGTATGTGCTGCCGGGATAGTACTTGTTGAACAGGCGGTCTTCCAGATTGGGATCGTCCAGCTTCAAAGCAGCCATGGCTGAGTCAAGTTCGTCGATAAGGTCTTCCCTTCCGGGACAGGTAATATAGTAAAAAGGAGCATGAGCAAAACGGGCGACGACTTGTTCGCTGTCCGACATCTCCATTACGCTGCAGACCATTAAGTCGATCTCGCCTGCCCGCATGGCTTCGCGCATCTCGGACGTGCTGTCGTAGTATGTGATATGGGGAGTAAAATCATTTTCATCAGCATATTTCAGAAAATCATCCAGGCGAACGTAGGTTTTGACGCAGCCGATGCGGAGCCGTCCGAACAGATCGAAGTCTTCAAAGGCGATTTCCGTGTTGGCCTTAGGAGCCAGAAGAGAGGCAAACGTAAAACCTGCAATATAGTTGCTGTATTTAAAACGCTGATACCGCTCGGCAGTCATCTGTGCAGAACCTACGAGATCGATGCGGCCCTCCTCTAGTGCAGCCAGGGCTTCATCCCAGCTGGAAAGCCTGACATATTCGTATTCCCATCCGGTCAGAGCGGCAATCTTTTCCAGATAGTCCACATTATAACCGCATGGATGACCGTATTCATCGTATTCCTGGAAACCAGGCATGGGAAAGAACCCGATCTTTACCGTCTGCGGCGCCCCGTAAGCGGGCTGTACGGTCGGCAACAGCATCAAAATCAGCAGCAGGCAGATCAGCCTGGAAAATAAACGTGGTAACTTCATGACACATCCTCCTTTGCATCGGTCCGTCGGATACGGCCGGGCTGCATTCAATTTTAACATGTTCTTAGCAAAACCACAATCGGCTGATAGCAGGAAATAGGATAAGATTGAAAGAACAGATGAAAAATGATATAATCCAGAAAGGAGAGAACCGGAGAAGTCCGGGCGGAGATGAGAAGGGAGAGGAGGAAGTAGAATCGTATGAAGAATTACAGCGGAATCATAAAAACGGTGCTGATTGCACTGGCGGTGTCATCGGCCGGTTCTTTTGCAGCTCTTGCAGGAGAATGGACGGAATCGGAGGGGACGTGGTACTACACAGACGAGTCCGGGCAGTATGAGACCGGATGGATTAAGCCTGACGGAGAGAACAAGTGGTACCTGCTGGACCAGGAAACTGGTGCGTGGATCGGGAAACCGGCGCTCAACGAGGCAAATGTATGCTATTTGCTGGAAAATGCGCTGGTGGATGCAGGGCTTTATCAGAACGAACCGGAAGAACTGATTTACAAGGTGTCGTATTCGGACAGCGACAGCATACAGGTAGTGATTCAGTATGAGGATGCGCCGGACGTATTTGTAAGTATTAATACGTATACAGTGAGCAGGAAGACGAGGAAGGCCCGTCCCAACGTAGGCGACAGCCTGATTTTGTGACAACCGGACAGATGAATATGCATGAATGAAAAAAGACCTCTGAAAAACAGGGGTCTTTTTCTGCGCCGTATTACAGCTTGTTCATTCGCAGAATCTTATTTCCGGAGTCCAACAGATTCATATGCGTTTCGTCCAGCCGGAAAAGAATTGATACATAGACGGCATCCAGCAGACAGAGAGCCGGAATTCGTTTGGCGATGGTCTCGCCCATCATATCGTGGGAAAAGGAGGCGGTCAGCAGAACGATGTCAGAGGCTTTCGCCAGAGGAGACTGAGGAAAATTCGTCAGTGAAATTACCAGAATGTTTCTGCTGTTCGCTGCTTTTGCAAGTTCACATGTCGTCTTTGTGCGGCCGGAGTGGGAAATACAGATCAGCACGTCGTCCTTTTCCATCTGTGACAGGTAGAGCAGCTGCGTATCGAAATCGGTGTTGCAGCTGACCGGCAGGCCCATGCGTGTAAATTTGCCTACGCCAGACATGGCTACCACATTGGCATCTCCGGCAGCGGCGAACAGGATGTGCCTGGCCTTCAGAATGCTGCTGACTGCCCGCTCCAGGCAGTCAAAATCAATGGAATCCAGAGAGTCGTTCAGGGCAAGGACACTGGCGTTAAATACGGCAGTCGTAATGGTCTTTACGTTGTCAGAACTCTGTATGCCTACGCTTTGGGCGATTTCTTCCGAATCTTCCCTTAAAAGGCATTCCCGCAGCTCCGGGTAGCCGCTGTAACCAAGACGTTTCGCCAGGCGGACGAAAGTGGCCTCGCTGCAGTTGGCGCAGCCGGCGACCTCACCGATGGTTGCAGTTGCAACAAATTCCGGCATTGATAAACAAAAATCCGCAGCCTTTCGCTCTGCGTTTTTCAAATCATCATAAACAAACTGAAATTTAATCAAACAGGAATGAGAAATATTTTTTGAATAATCCGTCCAATTCTTTTTCAAAACGAACCCACCGCCTTCTTGCTTTTTCTTTTATTTTATCTTAAAAACTCAATATTTGCAAGTGATTGAATACAAAAGACGATAATAATTTAACAGGGTAAAAGCGGAATTGAAAGAATACATGAATAAGATGTTAATTTTATATTATAATTTCATAATTGAAAATAAAAAATGAAATTATACTTGACATGAGGTATGGGGCGTGATAAATTGTAATTGTAAGATATGACATAAAAATACAAAAAACGAACGGAAAACTATGCGAAATCACGGTTGAAATTAGTGTAAAGGATGAAATGGTGCGCTGTTTGCATGAAAAATGAGGTGAGGATGATGAGAACAAAGGAAAAATTATAAAAAGAGCGAAATAGGAGCACATTCATTAAGGAAATGTAAGAGAAAAATGAAAAATAGCAGTTTTAGAAATGAAAACAAAAAATGAAAAAATGGAAATAAAAGGAAATTATTAAAAATTATATAAAATTCAAAGGAGGAAAGAAAATGAAAAAAGTTATGAACAACATCCTTGCACTGGCTCTTATGGCCGGCTGCCTGGCCGGCTGCGGCAACGGTGCTGCAAAACCAGCTGAGAGCGCGAGCCCTGCTGCAGCCCAGACTACGTCTTCAGAAGCGGAGGAAGACAAAACAGAAGTAAATGAATCTGCAAAACCGGCTGAGGACAAAAAGATCAAAGTGGGATTTGTAATCAGCGCATTGAATGAACCGATTATGAATGCGTACAACGATTACGTGAAGAAGGCTATGGAGGAGCAGGCTGAAAAAGCAGGATATGAACTGGAATACGTTTCTGTTTCTTCTGACGGAGATGTGAACCGGGAATATTCAAATGTACAGGATATGATCGGTTCCGGATGCCAAGTGATTATCCTGAATGCGATCGACAACGTAGCGAGCCTTGCAGCTGTTAAGGAATGCCATGCGAACGATGTGGGCAGTATCTTCTTCTGCCGGGAGGCGGATTCCAGCGCTGCAGGAGACGAGGTGCCGGATGCGACCGTCAACATGGACAGCTATGACCAGGGCTATGCCTCGACGGTCAGAATGTTCGAATATATGAAAGAAGACGGCATTGAACCGAAAGATATGATCGTTGTGATGGGCTATGAAAATGACGTAAATGCAATTAACCGCCAGAACGGCTGTGAAGACGCGTGTGAAGAGTGGGGAGTGAAAATTGCAACAACCGTTTCCTGCGGACAGTGGGACCCGGCTACGTGCCTGACAAATCTTACATCGGCTCTCCAGACTTACCCGGATTCAAACTGCCTTTACGTTCCGTCTGATTCTCAGTATTCCGGATATTCCACAGCTCTTCAGAGGGCTGGAAAGTGGCATAAGCGCGGGGAAGAAGGCCATGTATACATAGCAGGAACGGATGTATTTGCAGATGGTTTTATCGCTATAGCAGAAGGGTATCAGGAGTCCAGCACGGAGAATCCGGTATGGCTGAACGCTGTGAAAGCGGCTGAATGTGCAATTGATTATGCCGAGGGAAAAGAACTGAACGGGGAAGTCTTCAAGATTCAGGGAGATACGGTGGATCAGGATAATTACAATAAAATCGACTATCTGTGGTGCCTGGAGTACTCGGATTCCGATTTGAGCAAGTATCTGAAATAGCGGATCAATTATGAAAAACAGGGTGCCGCAGAAAGGAATATCGCGTTGCCGCAGATACCAGATGGAGTGACTTGGCTACCGCCTGGAACGGAAACTGGTATCGGTGACACGGCTGATTCGACTCTTGCAGCACCCTCTGTAAATATGAGGGGCTAGAGCTTATAAAGGTTAGGGGCAATACAGAATGAAAAGTACATCAAAAGACAGGATTGAGAAAAAAGGCGGCGGCATACAGCTGTCTTTCAGGGCAAAGCAGCGTATTGCCCTCGCGCTTTTCGGCGTGGTTGTGTATGCGGCGTTGATTTCGCTGATTCCAAATTTCTCGTCGCCGTATAACTTGTTCAATATCATTACGCAGGCGGCCATATATGGTACGATGTCCCTTGGCCTCGCCTTTGTCCTCATTACGGGAGGAATTGATATCTCGCTTCCCTGCGTCCTGGCTATGGGGTCGGTGGTGGGCGTGACATACATGTCTCAGACCGGCAACTGGATTGTGGGGTGCCTTCTGATACTGGGCGTGTGCATGCTGGGCGGTCTCGTGAGCGGAGTGTCGGTTGCCGTTTTCAGGATGTCTCCCATGATTGTTACACTTGCCATGATGAATGTAGCCGACGGATTTGCAAAGTGGTATACAAACTATGAATCGGTCCGGGGAATTCCGGAGGTGCTGACAGGATTTTTTAAACGGAGAATCGGCGGTGTTGTTCCTATGTATGTGATTGTGTTTCTGATTCTCGTCCTTCTCCTGCACTTTATCCTGACGAAAACGGTATTCGGAAGATGGCTGTACTTTATCGGAACGAATAAGAATACGGCCAGAGTCTCCGGAGTGCCTGTTACGGCCGTTACAATCAGCGCTTATCTGATCGGCGCTCTGATGGCGGGAATTGCCGGGATTATGCTGTCCGTGCAGAGCGGCTGTGCTACGGCCAGAATGGTCTCTCCATCCATGCTGACGGAAGTGCTTGCAGCCGCGGTTATCGGAGGGGCCTCAGACAGGGGCGGCCGCGGAACGGCAGTCGGGGTGGCGGTCGGCGCGATTGTCATATCGACTACGTCGATTTCCCTGAATCTGCTGGGAATCCAGTCCTATCCTGCGCAGGTGATCAAGGGAGGCATCATTATTCTTGCAACAATTCTGGATTACCGGCTGAACAACAACACGGGCGGAAAGGTCAAGACTAAGTAAAGAAGGGTGGCAGAAGCTTTGGAAGCGACACTGAAAATAGAACATTGCCATAAGAGATTTCCGGGCGTATACGCCCTGAGGGATGTCTCGGCGGAGGCCTGCAGCGGTGAGGTGACAGCCCTGCTGGGAGTAAACGGAGCCGGAAAATCAACGCTGATGAATGTGCTGGGAGGCGTACTTGCGGCAGACGAAGGAAAAATATTCATACATGGGAAAGAGGTGAACATCCACTCCCCAAATGATTCCAGGGATTGTGGAATTGCCTTTATTCAGCAGGAGGTCCAGCTGTTCGATAACCTGACGGTTTATGAAAACATATTTTTGGTAGAGCTGAAAAAATACAGGAAATTTAAAGGCCTTCCTGTATTGGATAAAAAAATGCTCTGTAAAAAAGCGGCGGCGCTGCTAAAACCGCTGGGCTGCAGCGTAGATCCGTCAAAAAAGGTAAGCGAGCTGTCGGTAGGTGAACAGCAGATCGTCCAGATTGCCAGGGCGCTGTCTCTCGGAGGGGAAATTCTCCTGTTTGATGAGCCTACATCGTCTCTTTCCATGAAAGAAAAGGAGAACCTGTTTCAAATTATAAGAAATCTGAAAGCAGATGGAAAGACGATTATTTATATCACTCATTATCTGGATGAGGTAGAGGCTATCTGTGATCGTGTGATCGTTATGAGAGACGGACAGGTGGTGGGTAAAGGAACTGCAAAGGAGATGAGCAAAGAGACGATTGTCAGCTATATGGTTCCCGAAAAGGTGGTTTTCAGCTCGGTAGAAAGCAGGATGACAGAGGAAGTCGTGCTGAGTGTGCAGAATCTGAGCGGAGAACGATTCCCGAAAAATGTGAGCTTCGACCTGCATAAGGGAGAGGTTCTGGGGCTATGGGGGCTTCTTGGCTCCGGAAGAACAGAGACGATCCGTGCCATACTGGGTCTGGATGCGATGACGGAAGGAAAGATCTTTTACGGGGAAAACGGGGAGTAAAACGGATCAGCCTGGGAAGCTGTTTAAAAAATGCGGTTATGTTACGGAGGGGCGCCATTATGACGGTTTATATTTGAATATGTCTCTCTGGAGAAATACGACGGCGGCTAATCTGGGATCCTTCAGCAGCCGGCTGCTTCGGATTCTGAACTCAAAAAAAGAAAGGGCGGAAGGGCGGAAGTTCATTGAAGAACTCCATATTGCGGCTGCCAGTGAAGAGTCCCTTGCCATGCAGCTTTCCGGAGGAAACCAGCAGAAGGTGGTAATCAGTAAGTGGCTGTCAAAAAATCCGGAAATTCTGATTCTGGATGAGCCGACGAGAGGAGTAGACGTAGGCGCCAAGGTGGAGATACAGAATCTGATCAGGCGTCTGGCTGCGGATGGAATTGCGTGTATCGTCATTTCCTCGGAGACGGAGGAAATACAGAAGCTGGCAGACAACATCGTCGTTTTACGTGACGGACGTGCAGGAGCGTATTTAAAACACGATGAAATCAATAATCAGAGACTGATTAAAGAATGTATAAGTGAGGGATGAGATATGAGAGAAAATAATAAAACCGGATTCAGAAGGAAAACAGTTCTTTGGTTTTTAAATTATGCTCTTTATATCGTCCTTGCCCTGATTATTGTGGTCAGCGCCTGCGCTTCTCCCAACTTTTTCACTGTGCGGAACATGTACAGCATGCTTCTGAACAACGGACAGTATCTGATTATCGCATGTGGAATCAGCCTTGTACTGCTAACCGGACTGACGGATCTGTCGGTTGGTTCCATTGCATATCTTTCCATGGTGCTTTCAGGCATTGTGATGAGAGATATGCGAATCGGCACTGCAGGAGGCATGGCTGTCTGCGTGTTGACGGGGGCTCTGATCGGAGCGGTCAACGGTTTCTTTATGGTTAAGATGAAACTCAGCCCCCTCCTTGTGACGCTGGGCATGCAGCTGGTGCTGCGGGGAATTGCCATGATTATCACGAAAAGTATGTATATTTATATGCCGGATAACGTCTATGCTTTTATGACTAAGACGGCCGGAGGATTTCCTGTGGTTCTTATTATGGTAATTTTTCTGGTAGTGGTTCTGCATTTCGTGCTGTCGGTAACGGGATTTGGCAAAAACGTATATGCGGTGGGCTGCAATGACAAGGCGGCGCGGGCTCTGGGAATCAACGCAGACGCCACCAGATTTGCATGTGTAATCCTGTGCGGGATTTTTGCGTCCCTGTCCGGCTTTTACTGTGCGGCCAACTTGGGAACCATTCAGCAGACCATTGGTATGTCGTGGGAATTCGATGCTATTGCTATTTCCGTCCTGGGAGGCATCAGCCTGTTTGGAGGGTACGGGAAGATATTTCCGGGCGTATGCATTGGATTTCTGATCATTTCAATTATTGAGAATATTCTCGGGCTGGTAGGCGTATCAACGTATCTGATCCCGATTGTCAATGGGATTGTCATTTTCGCGTCGATGTTTATGGACAGCCTGAAGTACAGATACAGCAGTCATACTGCAAGATAGAGATTGTAAATAAAAATGGAGGTAATTATGATTCGAGCAGAGGGGATACCGAGAACGATGAAGGCGCTGAGAATTTATGGCCCTGGAGATTTGAGGTACGAAGAAGTTCCTGTACCGGAGATTGACGAAGACGAGATTTTGGTAAAAGTGATCGGTACCGGTATATGTGCCGGCGATATCAAAATTGTGGACGGGGCTCAGATGTTCTGGGGAGGCGGCGTACTGCCGAAATGGGTGAGAGAGCCGGTTACGCTGGGACACGAGTTTACGGGAAGAGTGGTGGCGATTGGAGACCGTGCAAAAACAAAGTATGGCTTAAATCTGGGAGATATGGCGGTGGCGGAACAGGTGATCGCCTGCGGGGAGTGCCCGTTCTGTCAGAACGGAGAACACTGGATGTGCGTAAAAACGGATATTTACGGCAGTAAAAGAGACGTGGCGGAAGGGTCTATGGCCGGGTATATGAAGTACTATAAAGGCTCCAGAGTATACAAGGTGCCGGAAACCATACCGGAGCGGGATACAGCAATGATCGAACCTCTTTCCTGCGCCGTACATACGATTGAGAGAGCGGACATCAAATTCAGAGATGTGGTAGTGGTGGCCGGTCTGGGACCGATCGGACTGTGTGACCTGCAGCTGGCGATGAAGAAGAATCCTCGTCTGGTGATCGGAATTGATGTGAGGGAAAACAGGCTTCAGATTGCGAAGGAGTATGGGGCGGATTACGTTTTTAATCCAACGGAATGCGACGTGGTGGAGGAAGTAAAGAAACTGACGGGAGGACTCGGATGTGATGTATATATTCATTGTTCCGGCCATTCGGAAGGCGTTCTTCAGGGGCTTAAAATGGTTCGTTCTCATGGAAGGTACGTGGAATTCAGTGTATTCATGAACGATACGGCCGTGGACTGGAGCATTATCGGAGACAGGAAGGAGCTGGATGTCATAGGCGCCCATATCAGCGGAATTGAAGGGTACCAGGTGGCGATCGATATGCTTGCCAAAAAGGCTGTTGATGTGAACAGGATCATCACCCATGATTTCAGCCTGGACGATTATGAAAAGGCATTCGCTATGGCTAAGGACGGCACTCAGTCAATAAAAGTCGTGGTGCATGCGGAGGGGTGAAAAAATGGATATCAGAGAAAAAATGAAGTTTGTCTGGAATACAGAAGCGGATGAACTGAGGCGCCTCTGCGACCATGTGGATTATGAGGCGGCAGAACAACTGATCGAAACGCTGGAAAAAGCTAGGAACAGCGGGAACAGAATCTTTTTTGCAGGTGTAGGCACATCTGCAGCTGCGGCAAAGAAGGCGGCTCATTCCTTCTCCTGCGTGGAGTTTCCTGCGAATTTTCTGTCCCCGGGCGATGCCGTTCACGGCGGCCTGGGAGCTGTTCAGAAAGGGGACGTGGCGGTCCTGATCTCAAAAGGCGGAGGCACATGGGAAATCGTCAGGATGATTAAAAGCCTGAAGGAAAAGGGCGCCTTCGTCGTAGGCGTGACGGAAAGTAAAGAATCGGAACTCGGGAGGCAGGCAGACCTGACGGTCCTGATAAAAATCATCAGAGAACCGGATGCCTTTAATATGCTGGCTACTGCCAGCACGGCTGCAGTCACTGGATTTTTTGACGCGGCGGCGATCTGCCTGATGGAGCGGAGCGGATATACGAGAGATCAGTTCGCCGTTATTCATACGGGAGGCGCGGTCGGGGACAGACTGGTCAATAAAAAACAGTGACGTTTGGAGGAGAAATATGAAAGCGGCCGTTTATGAGGATATCGAGCGGATAGTGGTAAAAGATATACCGAAACCATCCTGCCCGAAAGATGGAATTCTGGTTAGGGTAGAGGCGTGCGGGATTTGCGGCGGTGATATCAGAAATTATTTTCAGGGACTGAAAGACGGGATCAAAAATCAGGTTATGGGCCATGAGATTGGAGGAATTGTAGAAGAAGCGGCAGACGGCGTACGGTTCAAGGCCGGAGACCGGGTAGCGACAGCGCCGGACATCAGCTGCGGAGAATGTTATTACTGTAAACGAGGGCTGGTTAATCTCTGCCTGAACCACCGTATGCTGGGGACTCATGTACAGGGCGGATTTGCACAGTATATCGCTCTTCCCGGATATGTGCTGAAACGCGGCTTTGTAGAAAAGGTTCCGGACCGCCTTACCTATATACAGGCAGCCTTTGCTGAAAAGGTGGCAGGGGTTTATGCGTGCCAGGAGCGATGCAAAGTTTCGTTGGGAGATACCGTCGTGATTATAGGAGACGGCCCTGTGGGCTGTCTTCATTCGGAAATTGCAAAGGCCAGGGGAGCGAAGCGGGTGATTGTTCTGGGGATGGACAGGATTTCCTTTGTCGGCCGTTTCCCGGCAGACGAGGTGCTGGACAACCGGGACAGCGAAGGGGCGGTGAAACGCGTGCTGGAATTGACGGAAGGGATCGGGGCGGATGTGGTGATCTGCGCCCTTCCGGTGACTTCGGTGCAGCTTCAGGCTCTGAGGATGGTAAGGAAGCGTGGAACGGTCGTCATATATGGAGGAGCTCCAAAAGATGACAGGAGAATGACATCCCTTGACAGCAATCTCATTCACTACAATGAGATCACCGTAATTGGCTCATTTTCGTATCCGTTCTGCGGACTTCAGGATGCGCTGTCTCAGATCGAACAGGGGAATGTGTCTGTAGAGAAATATGTTACAAAAGAAATACCTCTGGAACAGCTGACACAAGGAATGATGGAAATGCGTGATGGCAGGGCGCTTAATATCATCGTCAGGCCGTGGCTGGGACGGGAATGAGAAAAATAGAGGCAGCAGGATTGAACACGAGTCATACGATTGTACTCAGCAAGGTCTTACGCGAACAATGTATAAGGAGAGAACATGTACGAGATCGATACAAAATTAAAAGAACTGGCTGACAGGGGAACGCCGATTTCCGTAGCTCTGGTAGGAGCCGGTCAGATGGGAAAAGATATTGTTGCACAAATCAGCGGCATGCAGGGGATGGAAATCACAGTTGTTGTAGATATCAGAGAGGGAATCTGCCTGGAGGCGTACCGGCTGGCTGGAATAAACGATGGAATATGCACGACGAACGATGTGGAGGAAGCTGAGAAGGCGGCGGGAAATGGGCTGAAAATAGCATCCACCGATTATAAAACGGCGACGCGCCTTTCGAAGGTTCAGGTCGTAATCGATGCCACCGGCTCGCCTGAAATGGGAGCCAGGATTTCTCTGGACTGCTTTGATCATTCCAAACATATCGTGATGATGAATGTGGAATGCGACATCACAGTCGGACCGATTCTGAGAAGAATGGCTGAAAAAGCAGGCGTTGTTTATTCCCTGACGGCAGGCGATGAGCCGGGATCCATCATCGAGGTGTACCGGTTTGCAAAGGCTCTGGCTTTAAAATTGTAGCCGCGGGTAAGGGAAAAAATAACCCTCTCGATATCTATGCGAACCCTGGTATGAAGGAGTGGGCGGACAAGGCGGCTGCCCGGGAAATGAGCCCGCGTATGCTGATTGAATTTGTAGACGGTTCCAAAACCATGATCGAAATGTGCGCCGTATCCAATGCGACAGGTCTCGTACCGGACGTCCGTGGAATGCACTGCGTAAAATGCAATGTAGATGAACTGGCAAAAGTATACAGTCTGAAGAGCCAGGGCGGCGTGCTGAATCAGGAAGGCGTTGTAGACTTTGCCATCGGAAATATTGCCCCGGGCGTATTTGTCATCGTGACGACCGATAATCAGAGGATCATCGATGGACTGGTGCAGCGTGATATGGGAGAAGGGCCGAATTATCTGCTCTACCGGCATACCACCTGTGTTCGATTGAAACGCCCATAACGGCAGCTCAGGCTGTCATTTACGGAGAGTCTACGGCTCACCCCATGGACCATTTGACAAGCGAGTGCATTACGGTGGCCAAAAAGGACCTGAAGGCGGGAGAGGTACTGGATTCGATTGGAGAATACTGTTACCGGGCCAGCATCGATCTGGCCGGTGTAGCGAAAGGTGGAAATATGCTTCCTGTCGGCCTTGCGAAGGGCGCGGTAATGACATGTGACGTTAAAAAAGACGAAATTATTACATATGACATGGTGAAATTAAATAACAGCTCTGTGCTCCTCCAGCTCAGAAGGCTGCAGGACGAGCTGATGTAGAGGATAGAATATGAGAGTATGCAGCGTTGACGTGGGAACGACGGGTGCGAAGGTGATTGTATTTGACGAGGATGGAAGAGAGCTTTCGGCGGCGTTTCGGGAATATCCGGTGGTATGCGAACGGGAAGGATGGGCAGAACAGGATTCAGAACGCGTTTTCGATACGGTACTGGATTTGATGGAACAGTGCATTGCAGGAGGAAAGATACCGGAGATCGATGCGGTTACACTGTCAGTGCAGGGAGATGCAGTCATTCCTGTGGGAGAAAGAGGACAGGCTCTGCTGCCCGCAATTCTGGGTATGGACAATCGGAGTATTCCGCAGGCGGAGTTCTGTGCCGGCCGGTTTGGAGCATATCAGCTGTTTGAAAAGACAGGAATGAGACCTCATGCCATTAATTCGGCGGTAAAAATCATGTGGATACAGGAAGAAAGGCCGGATATTGCAGAAAAAACGGTAAAATATCTGACATATGACAGCTTTCTCCTGAAGCGTCTTGGCTCGGATGAATACGTTACCGACCTTACGATGGCGTCCCGGTCCATGATGTGTGAACGGGGTGAAGTAAGATGGTCAGAACCGGTGCTGAAGGACCTGAATATTGCTTTGGAGAAACTGCCGGCTATCGTGACATCGGGGGAGGGTGTAGGAAGGCTGAGACGGGATATCGCGGAGCGGATGAAGCTGAAGAATGCGCCGTATTTGATTGCAGGAGGGCATGACCAGACGTGTGCCGGCGTGGGAGCGGGCGCCGTTGTGCCGGGCGTGGCGGTGGATTCCCACGGAACGGCGGAAGTGCTTTCTGCCGGTTTTACAGCTATGGAGGATCAGAGGGAGATGTTTCAGTCCTATTACCCCTGCTACCGCCATGCGGTTCCGGAATTGTATTTTACATTTGCGCTGAATCACTGCGGCGGTATCGTATTCCGCTGGTTCCGCGATACCTTTGCCCGGGAGGAAATAAAGCAGGCCAGATCAGCAGGCCGGAGCGGATACGACCTCATTGCAGACCGTATGAGCAGCGGACCGTCTGATCTGCTGTTTCTCCCTCATTTTAACGGCAGCGGGACTCCTTACTGCGATTATTCGGCCAGGGGGACGGTGCTTGGGCTGACGCTGTCTGCGGAAAAGTATGACATAGCCCGTGCGCTTCTGGAAGGTCTGGCGATGGAATTGAGGCTGAATATGGAACAGTTTGAAAAGATCGGGATTGCAGCTGGAGAAATCCGGTGTGTGGGCGGAGGAGCGTCTCATCCGAAGGTGCTTCAGATCAAAGCCGACGTGTTGAACAGGCCGGTATCTGTAATGGAAAACAGAGAGGCGGCTTCCCTGGGGGCTGCGGTTATTGCTTTCGCCGGAATGGGATATTTTAAAACGATTCAGGACGGCGTTAAAAAGATGGTAAAGGTCAGGGAAACGTATGAGCCAAGGCTGAGGCTGCTGCGGTGTACGGAGAAAAGTTTGATCTGTACTGCCGTTTCTATCAGGCTTTGCGCCCTGTCTATAAGGAGTGGAAGTGATATGCCGAAAGAATGGAAAAAGGAAATTCTGATCGGAGTGGATATCGGGACGTCGGGAACGAAGGCGGCGGTGACGGACAGCAGCGGCAGAGTGCTGGGCACGGCGCTGGAGGGTTATCCTCTGATCTGCAAAGAGAGCGGATGGGCGGAACAGGATGCCAACGACTGGGAGAGGGCTGTTTACAAGACGGTGGCACGCGCTGTGGAAGCCGCACGAGTGGAAGCCGGGGAAGTGGCTGGAATCTGCATAAGCGGTCTTTTTGCAGGAAGCGGAGTTCCTGTTGATGATTCCGGCAACCCGGTGCGGAATGCGATTATCTGGATGGACCGACGCGCTGTAGAACAGTCTGAACGGACGAGGAAAATCGTACCGGACAACGAGCTGTTTGACATAACCGGAAACAGGAACGACGCTTATTTCGGATTTAACAAAATCTTATGGATTAAGGAGAACGAACCGGAACTCTGGAGCAGGATTCGATGGTTTCTGCCTTCTAATTCCTACCTAGTGTATAAACTCACCGGGGTACTGACCATCGATTATACGTCGGCGGCCAACATCGGCGGCATATACGATATGAAAAAGCATGACTGGGCATATGGACTGATGGAACGGATGGGGATACCGGACCGGATGTTTCCAAAGAATTGGAAGGCGCCGGATGAAATCGCCGGATATCTCAGAAAGGAAGCGGCAGAACGGATGGGGCTCATTCCGGGAATCCCTGTCTGCGCCGGATGTACGGACTGTCTGGCTTCTGTTATATCGGCCGGAGTAACGAAAGAACATGTGAAGACGGCGGTAATTGGAACGTCGATTAACTGGGGGATTCTGCACAGGAGCGTTCCCTCTAATCCGGAGCTTGTAACGATGCCAAATGCCGTTAGTCCCCTGTCTTTCTATTACACATATGGTGGAATTACGTCGGCAGGAGCGCTGTGCGGCTGGTTTCTTGACAATCTGGCTCCATATAGCAGGCGGGATGGAAAAACAGTAAAGACCGACTTTTCCATGCTGGAGGAAGAGGCCTCGGAAATACCGGCAGGAAGCGAAGGCCTGCTGGTGCTTCCGTATTTTATGGGAGAGAGAAGTCCGGTATGGGATTCCGAAGCGAGAGGGGTATTCTGCGGCCTCTCCGTGCGCCATACAAGAGCCCATATGTACCGTGCCATATTGGAGTCTACGGCGTTTGCAGTCAGGCATATCCAGGAAAAATCGGATCTGTTTGAAGGCGGATCTTGTTCGTGCATTGTTTCCGGCGGCGCCTGCCGGTCGAAGCTGTGGATGCAGATTCTGGCGGATGTAACAGGGATATGTATGATAACCACCTCCGGTTCCATGCAGGCGCCTGTAGGGGATGCGCTGATAGCAGGCGTGGCTGCAGGCGTCGTTTCGTCTTATGAAGAGGCGGAAAAATGGTGCAGATACGAGGAACGGATTGAGCCGGACCCAAAGTTGTACGGAACATACGAGATGTATTACAGAGAATATAAAAAATTGTATGAAGCGACTGCTGACATCGTCCATGCGCTGTCCGGGATGTGAGCCGGCGCTGCAGGAAAGAAATGAAGATTGCCTCTGATACCAGATAAATCGACCTGGCTGCTGCCTGGGACGAAGCTGGTTTCAGGGGCATTTTTTGGTTTTTCTGCGATTCTGGTATTTCTGCGAATGAAGCTAAGACCGCCTGATGGTAATGGGCAAAGGTTAAACATAATATTATTATTAACCAAAACAAGGTTAAACATATTACTTTTAAAATGCGTAAATATATAAAATACATAAAAATAACCATAAAAAACTGGGGACGTATCACAAAAATGGGCGAATATCGCCAAATGTATTGACTTAAGTACATGGAAATAGTATTATTTTACTAGAATAAACGAAGAGAGAAACAAACATATCCGGATATAAAAGTATTACTATTATGGAACTTATCAATAAGATGTTTGCTGAAGAGAGGAAATGAAAACATGAGCAGAGATTTACATGGAAAAGTCGCAGTTGTTACAGGTTCCGGCCGCGGAATCGGATTGGGAATCGCGAAGAAGCTTTGTGAAAAGGGAGCTTCCATCGTGATTTCAGATGTAAATGAAGAAAATGCAAAAAACGGAGTGGCTGAAATAGAGGCCATGGGAGGAAAAGCAATCTACGTGCTGGCTGATGTATCGAAGTATGACGACGCACAGAATCTGATCGATACGACAATTAAGGATATGGGAAGTTTGGATATCCTCGTTAACAACGCAGGTATCAATAAAGACCGCATGCTTCACAAGATGACGGTAGACGAATGGAATGCAGTGATTGCAGTCAATCTGACAGGCGTTTTTAACTGTATGAGAGCTGCGATTAACTACATGAGAGAAAGAGAATACGGACGCATTATCAATATTTCTTCAGCGTCTTACATAAATGGAAACGTGGGACAGGCCAATTATGCGGCTGCAAAGGCGGGAGTCGTAGCGCTGACAAAGACATGCGCTAAGGAAAATGGAAAGAAAAATATTACATGCAACGCTATCGTACCTGGATTTATCGATACGGAAATGACGAGAGGAGTACCGCCGAAAGCATGGGATATCATGGTGGGAAAGATCTCCATGGGCCGCGCAGGCACCCCGGAGGACATCGGCAACATGATCGCATTTCTGGCTTCAGACGAGGCGGCTTACATCACCCAGGGCGTGTTTGAAGTAGGCGGCGGAATGGTATTATAAGGAGGAAAAAATCATGAAAGAAAGTATCGTAATCGTATCGGCATGCCGCAGTGCGGTAGGAAAATTCAGCGGGTCATTAAAGAATTTTGAAGCTTCTGATCTGGGAGGTATCGTGATAAAGGAAGCTGTGAAACGGGCTGGGCTTCAGCCGGAAAATATCGACGAGGTTGTTTACGGCTGCGTCGGCCAGGCGGCAGAAAATGCATTTGCAGCGAGACTGGCTTCCGTCAAGGCAGGAATCCCTTATGAGGCGACCGCGCTTACAGTGAACAGACTCTGCTCCTCCGGCCTTCAGGCAATCGTAACGGCAGCTCAGGAAATCAGAGACGGTATGTGTGATATTGCCGTTGCAGGCGGATGTGAAAGCATGACAAACATCCCGTTCTATCTGAGAAAAGCACGTTCCGGCTATCGTATGGGCCATGGAGAACTGGAAGACGGACTGATTACGGCGCTGTCTGATCCATTTACACGCAATCACATGGGCATTACGGCAGAAAATGTGGCAGAGCAGTACCATGTTACGAGAGAAGAGCAGGACCGTTGGGCGGCAATCAGCCAGCAGCGTGCGGAGAAAGCTCAGGCAGACGGAAAATTTGATGATGAGATTGTTCCGATCGAAGTGAAGGTCAATAAAAAAGAGACGAGAATTTTCGACAAGGATGAGCATGTACGTCCTGGAACGACAGTGGAAAGCCTTGCAAAGCTGCGCCCTGCATTTAAGGAAGGCGGCAGTGTTACTGCCGGAAATGCGGCGGGAATCAATGACGCGGCTGCAGCGGTCGTCCTGATGAAGGAATCCAAGGCAAATGAGCTGGGATTAAAACCGCTTGTACGCTTTGTAGATGTGGCGGCGGCAGGAGTAGATCCGTCCATTATGGGAATCGGACCGATCCCTGCATTTAAAAAGCTCATGGATAAAACAGGACTTAAAAAGGAAGACATCGGCCTGATCGAATTGAACGAAGCGTTCGCCTCCCAGGCAGTAGCTTGTATGAAGGAACTGGGGCTGGACGAAGAGATCGTGAATGTAAACGGAAGCGGTATTTCCCTGGGACATCCGATCGGAGCAACCGGCTGTATCATCACCGTGAAGCTGATCAGTGAGATGATCCGCCGCGGTGTACAGTATGGAGTTGCAACCCTTTGTATTGGCGGAGGACAGGGTCTGGCCGTATTATATGAGCTCTGCAAATAGGAGATAGATATGAGAAAACCTGAATTTATTTCAGCGCGTGAAGCTGCCGATATGATTGCCGACGGTTCCACCCTGTGTACGGTCGGCATGACGCTTGTGTCTGCCAGCGAGTCCGTGCTGAAAGCCATTGAAGAGAAATTCCTGGAAACGGGAAAACCGGAAAACCTGACATTATTTCATACATGCGGCCAGTCGGACAGAAAAGACGGCATAGCACATCTGGCACACGAAGGATTGATCACAAAGGTAATCGGAGGGCATTGGGGCCTTTGCCCTCCGTTCATGAAGATGATATCTGAAAATCTTCTGGAAGCCTACAATCTTCCGCAGGGACAGATGGCAAATATGTTCCACAGTATGGCTCTTCGTGAACCGGGCAAGCTTAGCCAGATCGGACTTGGTACCTTTGTGGATCCAAGAGTCGAAGGCGGAAAGATGAACGCCAGGACGAAGGACAAGGAAGATATCGTTGCCATTGTCACTGTGGATGGTGAGGAGTATATGCAGTACAAAGAAGTTCCAATTGATACCCTCATTATTCGCGGTACATATGCAGACGAGGCTGGAAATATCAGCACGGATGAAGAAGCTATGGTACTGGAAGTACTTCCGGCCGTCATGGCGGCAAAGCGTTTTGGAGGCAAAGTAATCTGTCAGGTGAAACATATTGTACAGACAGGCACGCTGGATCCCAAGCGTGTGACGGTCCCGGGAGTTTTGGTCGACGCAGTTGTCGTATGTGAAGCCCCCTTCGAGGACCACCGTCAGACATCTTCCTGGTATTATGATCCTTCTTACAGCGGACAGACCCATGCGCCTTTGAAAAAGGCGGCATCGATTCCACTTACGGTGAGAAAGGTGATTGGGCGACGTGCGACTATGCTGCTGAACAAGGACGTGATGATCAATGTGGGAACGGGAATTCCCAACGACGTGATCGGACCCATCCTGGCAGAAGAAGGAGTCCAGGAAGACGTAATGCTGACGGTGGAATCCGGAATATACGGAGGCGTGCCGGCAGGCGGAATTGACTTCGGAATATCCTGCAGCCCGCAGGCGCTGATCCCTCATGACCGTCAGTTTGAGTATTATACCGGCGCGGGAATCGATTTTACCTTTATGGGAGCCGGAGAAATGGACGCTCAGGGGAATGTGAACGCGACCAAAATGGGGCCGGTGGCTGCCGGAGCAGGCGGATTCGTAGATATTACGAGCACGGCCAAGAATGTGGTGTTCTGTTCCACTTTTACGGGCGGAGGAATCAAAGTGGATTTCGATGAAAATGGAATCAAAATCCAGCAGGAAGGAAGATTTAAAAAGCTGGTGAAGAACGTCCAGCAGATTTCCTATAATGGGAAAATGGCGGTTGCCAGAGGACAGAATATGTTTTTTGTCACAGAGAGAGCCGTATTCCGTCTGACGGAAAAGGGGCCTATGCTCATCGAGATCGCAAAAGGAATCGATCTGGAAAAAGATATTCTGGCAAATATGGAATTTCTTCCGCTGATTGCCGAGGATCTGAAAGAAACACCTGTCAGCATTTACAGAGATGAGGCCTTCGGCTTAAAGAAAATTATAGAGGGATAAACGGTGATGATATGGAACATATGAAACTCCATCATGTAGGAATTGTTATGAGTCCGATGGACAGAGCGGAACGGTTTATGAAAAAATTCGGCCTGGAGACGGACTATATGGAATACGTTGAAGCTTATAAGGCCAACTGCCTTTTTACAAAGCATAATCCGGATGAGACTCCGATTGAGCTGGTCATTCCGCTGGAGGGCGTTCTGACGATGTACAACAATGGCCGCGGCGGAATCCATCATATTGCGTTTGAAGTGGACGACGTGGAAGCGGCAAGGAAATGGTATGAGGCAGAAGGCCTGGAAATGCTGGAAAAAAGTGCAGTACCGGGAGCCGGAGGAATTATTGTGAATTTTCTCCGCCCGCGGTTCGGAGAAGGAATACTCGTAGAATTCGTAGAAAAAATCAAATAAAATCAGGAGGGAAGGTTTATGAGAAGGAGATATTGTTTTATAGCGATGGCGGCGGTGATGCTTATGGCAGGATGTGGAAAAAGCAGCAGTACGAGTGCTGGAGATGCACAGACGAGCAAAGCGGCGGAGGGCGAAACATATACACTAAAGATTGGAAATACCGTATCTGACATCGACCCGTTTAACGTGGCATATAAGGAATTTGAAAAGAGCGTGGAAGAGGCGTCCGGCGGACGAATCAACGTAGAGGTATTTACCAGCGGTTCCATTGGAGAGACTGACGCCGATGTATTGGACAAGGTCCGTTCCAACACCCTTCAGATGGGCAATACGACGCCGAACTGTTTTGCAGACCTGTCCGGAATGGCGGCGTATTATGTATATGGTATCCCATACCTGATGTCTACGGATGATGAGCTGAACAAGGTTGCTGAAAGCGAATGGATTACAGGCTTAAACGAAGAATTCAGAAAATCCACAGGAGTCAAGGTTTTCGACGGCGGCGGAGTTAACATGGGATGGTTTGGATTCTCGGCTACGAAGAAAGAGATTAAGAAGATCGAAGATTTGAAGGGAATGGCGATCCGAATCAATCAGACGAACCAGATGATCGCCCTGTCTGAAGGCGCTGGAATCAATCCGCAGTTCATCGCTTTCTCAGAAGTTTATACGGCGCTTGCACAGGGTACGGTAGACGGAATGGTAACGAACACTCCACTGTTCTATTCCAACGGATTTTATGATCAGCTCAAGAGCATTCTGACTACTCACTGCGGCGAAAGCTACCATTTTTATGTAATCAACGACGAATTCTACAATTCACTTCCTGACGATCTGAAGAAGGTTCTGGATGATAATGTCTCAACTCTGATTTCAAGGACGAGAGAACTGGAAGAAGATTATCTGGCGGAAGCTGTTGGAAAGATCACAGAGCACGGCGTTGTCGTTACGGAAGCTTCTCAGGAAGATGAAGATATGCTGCGTCAGATTTCCGTGGATAAAGTATGGTGGGATGAAAGCGTTTCCCTCACATCCAAGGATAATGTGAACAAGGTGCTTGAGATTCTTGGCCGTACAGATGAAATGCAGTAGCTGATTCTGTATACAGGAGGTGCATATGAAGGCTTATTACAACGAAAATAAATTTTACAATCATCTGGAGGAATGGATCGGAGCCGTTCTCCTGGCGGTCATGGTAGTGATGCTTTTTGTGCAGGTAGTTATGAGGTATGTGTTTAAGGCATCGGCAGCATGGATTTCTGAATATGCGCTGTATATGTTCATGTATTTCGTCTTCCTTGCATGCAGCGGGGCATTTCTGAGAAATGACCACATTCAGATCGTGGCTGTGATCGAAAAGCTTCCTGGAAAAATAAAAGAAGCGGCTCATCTGTTTCTGTACATCGTAAACATGCTTTTTTCGGCGGTGGTCGGCTATTACGTATTTCTGCGTGTGCTCGATCAGTTCAAAATGAAGACGGTATCCATCACCCAGTTTCCTATGTGGCTGATGTCGGCCTCCCTCCTGTTAGGGATGGGGGCCTCCGTAATCCGCTGCCTGATGAATATTTACTTTATTATCCGTTATGAATTTATGAATGGCAAGGAGGGGAAATAAATGGCTGGTACAATATTAATTGGCGGTTTGTTTGTGCTGGTGTTTATGGGCTTTCCCATTGCGATTGCATTAGGACTTGCGTGCTGCATATATTCCAACCTGTTTGGCACGATTGACATGTCGCTGATTGTGGAATCCTTCCTCAACGGTACGAACAGTTTCACCCTTCTGGCTATTCCGTTTTTCATCCTTTCCGGAGAGCTGATGATTCAGGGAGGAATCTCCCAGAGGCTGATCAACTTCTGTATGAGCCTCGTGAAAGACAGGCCGGGCGGCCTGGCAATCGTTACGATTATTGCCAGTATGTTCTTTGCGGCGATTTCCGGATCAGGCCCTGCTACTGTTGCCTGTATCGGAGGAATTATGATCCCTCAGATGATCCGAGCAGGATACAGCAAAGAGTTTTCTACTGCGGCTGCTGCGGCAGGAGGCGCTCTGGGGCCGATTATTCCGCCCAGCATCCTGTTCCTCCTGTATGGCGTAGCTACGAATACATCGGTGGCAAAGCTGTTTCTTGCAGGCGTAATTCCTGGAATTCTTCTCGGCGTTGCCATGATCATCATCGCACGGAAGATTTCTGTAAAGGAAAAGTACCTCCCCAGCCCGGAGGTAAAGGCTGAGCTTCAGAAGGTTTACGATATGGGATTTTGGCACAATTTTAAAGAGGCGATCTGGGCCTTGCTCGTGCCGATTATCATTCTTGGAGGTATCTATTCCGGTATCTTCTCCCCGACGGAAGCTTCCGTTGTGGCCTGTGTGTACGCGCTCTTTGCGGGAATGTTCATCTATAAGGACCTAAAGTTGAAAGATCTGCCGGGAACGTTTATCCGCGCAGCGAAAAGCTGCAGCTTCATTGTCATCATTTCCTTCTCAACGGCGTTTGCAAAGCTGCTCACGCTGGAAGGCGTAACCTCATCCATCGCCAGCGGCGTTCTGGATATGACTACGAATAAGTACGTGATTCTGGTGCTGATCAACATTCTGCTTCTGATCGTGGGAATGATCATGGATGCGGCTCCGGCTACTATCATCCTGAGCCCGATCCTTTTAAAGATCGTTCAGCCTCTCGGCGTAGACCCGATTCAGCTTGGCGTTATCATCGTTATGAACCTTTCGATCGGCATGATTACTCCGCCGGTAGGAATCAACCTGTTTGTAGGCTGTAAGATCAGCAAGATCCAGCTGGAGAGCACGCTCAAGTTTGCGGTAAAGCTTCTTGTATATATGCTGGTGGTGCTGGTGCTCACTACATATATTCCGGCTGTCAGCCTGTTCCTTCCAAACGTATTTTCATAGGAAACACGCATGGTCCTGCCTACTGTGAAAGCCCAGGAAACCTTGCGGTTTCAGGCGCAGATATGGTATAATGACCGCAGAGCGCATTATACCATATCTGCCGGAGGCGCCATAGCCGTTAGAGGCTATGGCATAATAAGAGCACTTGGTGAGAATGAACGGCAGTAGGAGGACGGAATGGCGGAAGAGGGTAAGAAGAAATATAAGTATGACATAGTTGCAGATCAGATTATTGAAGAAATCAGAAAAGGCAGATGGAAAGTAGGAGATAAACTTCCTCCTGAGGCAGAGCTGGCAGCAATTTTCGGCGTGAGCCGCGTATGCCTCAGGGAAGGCCTGAAGAAATTAAATGTCCTTGGTATCGTGAAGATCATGCAGGGAGACGGGACGTATGTGAATGAAGTGAATCCGTCTGAGTTCATGAAGCCGCTGTTCACCTTGATGACGGTAACGGAGAATAATATCGATGAAATATATGATGCCAGAATATTTGTTGAGAGCGGAGCGTGCCGGCTGGCAGCCAAAAACAGAACGGATGAAGAGATCAAAATTTTAAAAAATTATATCGACAGCATGGAAGAGGCAATCGCCTTTAACGATTTTGCCTCCTACTCAAAATATGACAGAAAGTTTCACGATCTGCTGGTAGCTGCCTCGAAAAATCAACTGCTGGTCCTGATCTCGAAGATGTTCAATGACATTGCAAAAAGATATACGAACCGTCTGAACAGCGACGCTAAAATAGCAGCCAGGTCCATGATGGATCATCGCCAGCTGTTTGAGGCGATTTATGATATGGACGGTGACTTTGCCAGCCACATTATGCAGGTTCATCTGGAACGTTCCAGGAAAAACCTGCTGGACATCAAGCATTCGGAATAAACCATGCTGTCTTTCCTGACGGAAAGGAAAAAGAAAAATGTTATCTTGGGAAAATTACTGGCCGGACCACGTCTGCTCTGAAGTAACGGAGGCAGAGATAAATGGGCGCCGGGTTCATGTTTATAAGGGCATGGCAGACAGTCTGTATCATGCCTTGCGCCGGACAGCGGCCAGGCTGCCGGATAAAACGGCGGTGGAAGATGATATGGGAAACAGCTTCTCCTATGCCCAGCTTCTGGATCTGTCGGATAAAATGGCGGCTGTGCTTCAGGACGGACTGGGAGTCAGAAAGGGAGACCATGTCGGCATTCTCCTCTTTAATGGGATTGAATTCTGCGTTTCTTATCTGGCGGTCAATAAAATTGGGGCTGTAGCCGTCCCTCTTCCGGGAAAGTTCCAGAAACCGGAGATTTTATCTCTTATTGAGAAAGCAGAAGTAGCGGCTGTTGTCTGTGAAGAAAAGTTTGAGCCGTGGATAGCGGAACTGACCGGAATCAAGACGGTCGTTTCAAAAGACAGTGGAAACAGTGATTTGGAATGGTCCTGGAACGAATCAAAATCAGAGAATGATGCAGAACCTCAGGGAACGTGGGAAGACGCCGCAGTTCTTATGTTTACATCAGGCACTACATCCAGGAGCAAGGGCGTTGTGATGAAAAATTACCACGTCATGAACTCGGTTGAGGCGTATAGAAAGACGCTGAATCTGAGCGAAGCCGACAGCTCTGTCATAGCGACTCCCATGTATCATGTGACGGGAATGATATGTATTCTCTCCGTTTTTCTCACCGTCGGAGGCACGGTATTTATCATGCGGCGGGTGGACCCTGACCGTATGCTCACCTGTTTTATAGAAAAACAGATCACGTTTTACCATGCTTCGCCGACTGTATTTTCCATGCTCTTAGAAAAACGGGAGATGTACCCGGAGATTCCGTCCATGAAAGGATTTGCATGCGGCAGCGGAAACATGGCTCCCGAGAATATACGGAAATTAAAAGAATGGATGCCCCAGGCTCAGTTCCATACCGTGTATGGGATGACAGAAACGGCGGGCGCTGGGACGATATTTCCACAGGGAGCGGCGGACAGCCCGTGGATCGGAGCGTCGGGCGTTCCAATGCCGGATTTGCAGGTCAAGATTGTGGATGACAGCGGAGAAGAACTTCGGGAAAATGAAATCGGTGAAATCTGCCTGAGGGGAAGCTTCGTGCTGGATGAGTACTACCATCAGCAGACGGATCTGATTTCTGAAGAAGGCTGGCTGAAGACCGGGGATCTGGGCTGTTACAATCAGGAAGGCTTTCTGTACGTCGTGGACAGAAAAAAGGATATGATCAACGCGGAGGGGAAAAGATATGCAGCTTTGATATTGAAAATGTGATCCATACCCTGCCGGGCGTGGCGGAAGCCGCAGTAGTCGGAGTGCCGGATGAGAAATATATGGAAGTACCGGCAGCCATGATCAGGCTGGAGCAGGGAGCCGCAGCTTCGGAGGCAGATATCAAAGATATGCTGAAGGCCAGAATTGCCCGTTTTAAAATTCCGGAGTATGTGGTCTTCGTAGAGGAGATTCCGAAAACTCACAATGGTAAGATTGATAAGAGAGTCATTAAAAATATGATTGAAAAAATGCTGTTTTCATAGAGGATGCTGCCGGAAGTAAAGCGGAATGAACGCTTTTCTTTTGGCAGCATCCTGCTTTTGAATTTCGTAAAAGGCGCTGGCAGTGCGAACATGCAGCTACAAAGGATGGAGGAGAGGAAGATGGAAAAAAAGCGCGTAGAAGAGTCCAGAACGGAGCAGGTTTATGTTCTGCGCTACAAAGATATTAACGGACACGGCAGGCTGTTCGGCGGCATGCTTCTGCAGTGGATTGACGAGCTGGCCGGAATTGTAAGCAGGAGGCACTGCCAGAGGGAAGTCACGACGGCGGCGATCGACAATCTGAGCTTTAAATCAGGAGCACATTTGAATGATATGATTGTTTTGAGCGGCAAGCTGACCTATGTTGGAAATTCATCGATGGAGGTCCGGGTCGATACGTATATTGAGGATCAGTATGGAATGAGAAGGAGCATAAACAGAGCATACATGGTTATGGTTGCCATAGACGAGGAGGGAAAGGCGGTGAAGGTTCCCGGGCTCGAACTGCAGACGGAAACAGAACGGGAGGAGTGGAACGGCGGAGAAAAACGGTATTTGCTTCGCAAACGCAGAAGGATTGAAGGCTTTTGACGGATCCGAATACGCGGCATGTCTGTAAAATGAAAATAGAAAAGGAGCACGCTTCTTAAGGCGAACCGTAACGGTTTCCCTACAGAAGCTGTGCTCCTTTATCAATATACACGATGTTTCCGCGCTACAGGCGGCTGCACGTATAAGCGCTTATGTGCCCGCTATGCAAACATGGACATGATCCGTGCAACGATCAGTCCGCCTCCCGTACCGATTACGTATCCCATAAGAGCCATCAGTACGCCGACAGGAACGAGCGCAGAACTGTATGCGCCTGCAAGGATTGGTGCAGATGCCGTACCGCCGATATTGGCAAGGCTGGCGACGCCGCAGGTGAACATATCCAGTTTAAACAGCTTCGCAAGGATCAGAAGAAGGATGGCGTGGATCGCCAGGATCATAAGTCCGGCCGCAATCCATAACGGTGCATCCGACATTTCCAGAAGGCTTGCGCGGGAAGCGAGGAGAGCAACGATAATGTAGAGCATAACGTTGGAAAGCTCTGCGCCTCCGGCCATTTTGCCGACAGGTGTGACAGCTCCGATCAGTCCGACCAGAGTAACGACGAGTACGATCCAGGTGGACTTGTCCAGGAATGGCATTGCCTTTTGGAGAAGGGCGCCTACGTTCTGGCCTGCAGCCGATACTGTCAGAGCCAGGCCGATCAGAAACAGAATTGTGGAAAATGTAATATTGCCCTTTTCTTCCTTCTCTTCCTCTTCCAAACGTGCACATACCTCATCGAGGGTTTTTGTGCTGGCTTTTGTCCACTTATTGAACTTGGGGGCGAAGTTGATGACCCAGAGCAGGAACATTACCCAGAGGGAGTAGTCGATGGAGTCGATTACAAGGGCATAGCCCATGTCCGCTTCCCCGATATCAAGAGCCGCCTGAACGGCAACCATGTTTCCTGAGCCGCCCATCCAGCTTCCGCAGAGCGCTCCCAGCGCTTTCCATGCTTCGCTTCCGAGAGAAGTGTGAAGAACTGCGTATGTAATAATGAAACCGAGGCCGATGGAAACGCTGGCAGCGAAGAAGCCGCCCAGCATACGCGGCCCGAGTTTTAAGATTTTCCGGATATCGCAGCGCAGCAGCATGAGGAAAATCATGGCATAGAGAATGTTGTTTTTCATCGCGGAATAAGCGCCGGCGGTGGATTCCATATCCCATACTTTAAATGTGCAGAATATCATTGTGAGAAGATAGAGCAGCACAATGGGCGGCACCCAGTCAAAAAATTTCCATTTTGTGACTTTCTGGGCCCCAACCAGAAGTCCAGCCAGCAGAATCAGAACAGCGATGTAAGTGAAACCATTAGTGATCATAGGTCCCCTCCTTTTGAAAATTTTTATGTTTTTTTAACATCGATGTTATAAATATACTTTATTTTTTATAATATTGCAAGAAAATTGCAAGAATTCATAAAAATAACAGGTATATTGGAGAAAAATTTACTTGAAGCGGCTGCAATTTCCATTTACAATAGAGAAAGACCTGTTCAGGACAGCCGGCCATGCAAAAAGACAGGATGTTCTGAACGCTTATAACGAAAGAAAAAGGAGAAGGCAAGTATGAAAATTACAGACATAAGGCTTGGAATGATATCCGTGCCTCTGCGGGTTCCGTTTAAAACGGCTCTGAGGTCAGTAAACAGCGTGGAAGATGTGATTGTAGAAATTACAACGGATACAGGAACGTAGGTTATGGGGAGGCGCCGCCTACGGGAGTGATTACGGGGGATACGACTGGCTCCATTATCGGCGCGGTCAATGACCATATCAAAAAGGTCCTGATTGGAAAAGACGTGGATGAATTTGAGGATCTGATGACGGCGATTCAGTCTTCCATCCTTAAAAATACCAGCGCAAAAGCCGCTGTCGATATGGCGTGCTGGGACCTCTATGGACAGCTCTATAAGATTCCCGTCTATAAATTGATGGGAGGTGCCAGAAAATCCATCGTAACGGATATCACAATCAGCGTAAACGAGCCGGACGAGATGGTGCGGGATGCGGAAGACGCCGTCCGCAGAGGATATGACTGCCTGAAAGTCAAGGTGGGAAAGGAGCCGCAGAAGGACATCGCCCGCCTGTCGGCGATTCGCGCCGTTGTAGGAAATGATGTGGCGATCCGCATCGATGCCAATCAGGGATGGGAGCCGAAAGAGGCCGTCAGAATCCTGAACGGAATGCAGGAGAAGGGACTCTTTATAGAGTTCGTGGAGCAGCCGGTAAAGGCTCATGATTTCGAGGGCCTGAAGTACGTAACGGAACGCTCTTATGTGCCTGTACTTGCAGATGAAAGCGTATTTTCTCCGGAAGACGCCATGAAGATCATGCAGATGAGGGCCGCGGACCTTGTCAACATTAAGTTGATGAAATGCGGCGGCCTTTACAATGCGCTGAAGATCGCGTCCGCTGCTGAAGTCTATGGAGTGGAGTGCATGATTGGGTGTATGCTGGAAGCAAAGGTGAGCGTCAATGCGGCTGTGCACCTCGCATGTGCCAAGAAAATTATTACGAAAATTGATCTGGACGGTCCAGTCCTGTGCAGAGAAGACCCGGTTATGGGCGGTGCTGTCTTCAATGAAAGAGAGATTACGGTAAGCGATGATCCAGGTCTCGGCATCAAGGGCATCGAAGGCATCCGCTATCTGTAACGGATCATATGATACCGGCATGATCCGAATGTTCTGCAGATGACGCGGCCGTCAGCCAAAAAGGAGATAAACTTTATTATGAAATGGAATTTTAAGAAAGGTCAGGGCGGGATGAACCCTTCCCCTGACGGCAGTGACAACAGAGAGAATGGCCGTCTTCCAAAAGAAGGCATATTAACAGTTGCAAAGCGGGCAGTGGTTGTGGTTGCGGCAGCAGCTGTTGCCGTTTCTTTTGCATTCGGCGGATATTATACGCTGAATGAAGATACGACGGCTGTCATAACTACATTTGGAAAACCACAGGTAGTGGAAACTTCCGGCCTCCATTTTAAGATTCCGTTTGTGCAGAGAGTTCACCGGATGACGAAGAGCATTATCGGTATGCCGATTGGGTATGACCCTGATTATGACCAGCAGAACCACGCCAACAGTGAGAACAATCCTGTATCTGTGAAATCAGAATCAGAAATGATCACAAAGGATTTTAATTTTGTCAACGTGGACTTCTATATTGAATACCAGATCGTAGACCCCGTTCAGGCATATATCCACAGCGATACGTCGAAGGATATCATTAAAAACCTGGCTCAGTCCTATATCCGCGATACCGTCGGCATATACAATGTAGACGATGTTATCACGACGGGCAAGGCCGAGATTCAGGCAAAGGTAAAGGATCTTCTGTCGCGTCGTCTTGAACAGGAGAATATCGGATACGGTATTTACAACGTTACGATTCAGGATGCCCAGCCTCCGACAGACGATGTAAATAATGCGTTTAAAGCGGTTGAGGATGCCAAGCAGGGAATGGACACCGCGATTAATGAAGCCAAGAAGTATCAGTCGGAGCAGCTGCCTGCGGCGAATTCCAAGGCCGATAAGACGAAGCAGGAGGCCGAAGCATATAAGCAGCAGAGAATCAGCGAAGCGGAAGGCCAAACCGCCCGTTTTAACGACATGTATAAGGAATATATGAAATATCCGCTGATTACGAAGAAGAGAATGTTCTATGAAACGATGGAAGATGTGCTTCCGTCACTGAAGGTGATTATCAATGATTCGGACGGCGTGCAGACCATGCTGCCTCTGGAGCCGTTTTCCGAGATTATACAGCAGACGCAGGAACAGACAGATCCAGACACAAAAACGGACGCTTCGGCCGGAAGCCAGGCGGGAGAGGGGGGACAGCAATGAAAAAGCTAAAAGGTACATTTGCAGTGCTGCTCCTTCTGGCAGTGGTCGTTATCCTCGGGGATTCAGCCGTCACGACGACTGCGAGAGAATATAAACTGATTACACAGTTTGGACGTGTCGTGGATATCAAGTCTGATCCCGGGTTGTCTTTCAAACTGCCCTTTGTTCAGAAGACACAGAGCATACCGAAATACAAAATGATTTCTGATCTGATCCCCAGCGATATTACCACGAGGGATAAGAAAGTCATGACGGTGGATTCTTTCGTTATATGGGATATTGAAGATCCGCTGAAGTATCTGACCTCTTTGAACGCAAGCCGTGAAAAGGCGGAAATCCGTCTGGGAAACGTGGTTTATAACTCGATAAAAAACGTTTTGTCAGCAACGAATCAGCAGGATATTATCTCCGGCCGTGACGGGAAGCTTGCGGCGGCGATTACGGATAATATCGGTGATGTCATGGATTCCTATGGAATTCATATTTACAGCGTTGAGACGAAAAAACTGGATCTTCCCGACAGCAATAAAGAATCTGTATACCAGAGGATGATTTCCGAAAGGAACAATATTGCCGCAGGATATACGGCGGACGGTAATTACCAGTCCAGCCTGATTAAAAACGAGACGGACAGGACGGTAAAAGAAACGATCGCCAGAGCAGAGGCAGAGGCGGAAAAAATCAAGGCAGAGGGAGAAGCAAGATACATGCAGATCCTGAGTGAGGCATATAACGACGAATCGAAGGCTGACTTTTATAATTATGTAAGAAGCCTGGACGCTTTGAAGAAGACGCTGGTCGGCAGCAATAAGACGATTATTCTGGATAAGGACAGTGAACTTGCGAGAGTTTTGATTGGAAATTACCAGTAAATGAATAAAAATAAAGCACTAGGAAGATGATAAACAGTGATGCCCTGTGGGATCCCGGATTATGGGAAACAGGGCATCGCTGTTTTTGCTTATCCGGCGGTATCCTGTTTCAGTACCTGGACCATTAATATACATTTTAGACAAAAAATGGAATAAAATTTTGTATGATTTTAAACGACTGAAAATGACCGATTGTGATTGACAAAGACTGATTGTAGGCGTACAATAGAGCCATGAAGAACAAAAACATTCAAAAACGGTCACAATGATTCAAACATGAAAGGAGAACGGATTATGATATATACCGTGACGTTCAATCCGTCTTTGGACTACATTGCCTCTGTCGAACATTTCCAGACAGGTGTGGTGAACAGAACGGAAAAAGAAGTGATGTTTCCAGGAGGAAAAGGGATTAACGTTTCCATCGTGCTGAACAACCTGGGAATAGAAAGCAGGGCTCTTGGATTTTTGGCCGGTTTTACAGGGACGGAGATCAGACGGCGGCTTACGGAACTTGGTTGCGGGGAAGAGATGATTTTTCTGAAAGACGGCTATTCCAGAATTAACGTAAAGCTGCGTTCAGACGAGGAGAGCGAGATCAATGGAATGGGACCTTCCATACCGGATGAGGCGCTTTCAGAGCTTTACGGCCAGCTGGATCATCTGAAAGAAGGAGACATTCTGGTGCTTGCCGGGAGCATCCCGTCGGCTCTGCCGGATACGATTTACAGCGATATTATGGAAAGACTCGATGGAAAAGGAATCAGAATTGCAGTAGACGCCACGAAAGACCTTCTTGTCAATGTCCTTTCGTATCATCCGTTCGTTATAAAACCGAATAACCATGAACTGGGGGAAATTTTCGGACGGAAATTGAACACCAGGAAAGAGATTGTTGAATGTGCGAAGAAGCTGCAGGAGAAAGGAGCCAGGAACGTACTCGTATCCATGGCGGGAGACGGAGCCGTCCTTGTAGACGAAGACGGGCGGACATATGAAAGTCCTGCGCCGAAAGGCCGCGTAGTGAATTCTGTAGGAGCGGGAGATTCCATGGTGGCAGGATTTCTGGCCGGATATAACATGAGCGGAAATTATAAAGAAGCCTTCCAGATGGGAATAGCAGCCGGCAGTGCAAGTGCCTTTTCTGAGGGCCTTGCTGAAAAAGCAAAAGTAGAAGAGATATTAAGTCAGTTGTCTTTTTGAGCGGAAAAGGGAAACGGAAGCAGGATATAGGGAAAAGGAGGTAATATATATGAAAATTACAGACTTACTCGCAAAAGAGAGCATAGATCTGAACGGCAGGGTGCAGAACAAAAAAGAGGCGCTGGATGCGGTGATCGCCTTGATGGCGGAGAGCGGAAATATCTCTGATGTGGAAGAATACAGGAAGACGGTTTATGCCAGAGAGGAAGAAGGAACTACTGGAGTCGGAGACGGGATTGCCATTCCCCACGGCAAATGCCAGGCGGTCAGAAAACCTGGTTTGGCGGCGATGGTGGTCAAAGAAGGCGTGGATTATGAGGCGCTGGACGATGAACCGGTGGATCTGATTTTCCTGATCGCTGCACCGAATACGAAAGACAACGTTCATCTGGACGTATTAAGCAAACTTTCGGTACTGTTAATGGACGAGGATTTTGTGAAAGAGTTAAAGAGAGCAAAGACGAAGGAAGAATTTTTGGAGATTATAGAAAAAACGGAAAAAATCAAGGACGAAGAGGAAGAAAGGCGGATCGCCGAACAGGAGACGGCAAAACCTGCGCCGAAGCAGAGAATGATTTTAGCCGTAACGGCCTGTCCGACGGGAATCGCCCATACGTACATGGCCGCAGAAAGCATAGAAAAAAAGGCAAAAGAGATGGGGCTGTTCGTTAAAGTTGAGACAAGAGGTTCCAGCGGAGCGAAGAATGTCCTGACGGATCAGGAGATCGCCGAAGCGGATGGAATCATCGTAGCCGCTGATACGAATGTTCCTATGGATCGTTTCGATGGAAAAAAAGTCATTGAATGCCCTGTAGCAGACGGCATCAGCAAGGCGGAAACCATGATTTCCAGGATTTTGGAAGGGGACGCTCCCGTATTCCATGGAAATGCCAAAACGGCGGAACACTCCCGCGGGGATAAGAACAAGGGCGGTGCAGGACACCAGATTTACAAGCATCTGATGAACGGCGTATCCCATATGCTTCCCTTTGTCGTGGGAGGCGGAATTCTGATTGCCATTTCTTTTTTAATCGATGGTATGAGTGTCGACGAAACAGCCTGTCGGCAGAAATGCGGTCTCAGTTCGGCACGATTACGCCGGTCGCAGCCCTGTTTAAAGGAATAGGAGGCACTGCTTTTAGCTCATGCTTCCGATTCTGGCAGCATTTATAGCGGAAAGCATCGCTGACCGTCCCGGACTGGTGGCAGGTTTTGTAGGCGGCGCCCTGGCGGCCGGCGGAACATCTGGTTTTCTGGGGGCATTGGCAGCCGGTTTCATCGCCGGATATCTGGTAGAAGGCCTCAAAAAAGTATTCGACGGTCTGCCAAAGAGCCTGGACGGGATTAAGCCCATGCTTCTCTATCCTGTGTTCGGCACGCTCCTTATGGGACTGATCATGAACTTCATCATTGAACCGCCGGTAGGCGCTTTAAATACCATGCTCAATAACGGACTCGCTTCCATGAATGAAGGAAGCGCGGTTATTCTCGGAATCGTCGTTGCAGCGATGATGGCCATCGATATGGGAGGTCCTTTCAATAAGGCCGCATACCTCTTCGGCACGGCCTCAATTGCGGCAGGAAACTACGGAATTATGGCGGCTGTTATGATCGGAGGTATGGTTCCTCCCTGTGCAATCGCCCTTGCAACTCTGCTTTTTAAGAAGAAATTTACAGAAGATGAAAGAAAGACGGGACCGACAAACTTTATTATGGGACTTTCCTTTATTACAGAAGGCGCAATTCCGTTTGCAGCTTCTGATCCGCTCCGGGTCATTCCCGCATGTATGGCAGGTTCCGGCGTGGCAGGCGCTCTTTCCATGGTATTCGGGTGTACGCTGATGGCGCCTCACGGAGGAATCTTCGTATTCCCGGTAGTTGGAAATGCACTTCTGTACGTGGCGGCTCTGGCGGCAGGAACAGCAGCAGGGGCCATCCTGCTGGGAGTACTCAAGAAAAATGTGGAGTAACGGGGACTCCGGGCGAGGTATTTTCGCACATGGCGGTCGTTTTATTCCGGGAAATTAAATAAAACTTTGACAATGACGGGTTTTGAAAGTATGATAAGAATATAACTTTCAAAATCCGTCATTTTCGTTTAAAGGAGGAAAAGAATAATGCTGGCTACAGACAGGCTTGATGCCATTTTAAAAATGGTAAATGCCAAGGGAAGCGTAATGGTCCAGGAAATTATAGAACAACTGGAAATTTCGGAATCAACCGTGCGCAGAGACTTGAATATGCTGGACAAGAAAGGGCTTCTGATTAAAGTGCACGGCGGGGCTGTATCTCTCGTAGACAGTAAATCATCTGTAGATTCCAACGTGCTGGTGCGAGAAGACATTAACAGGGAGGACAAGCTGGCAATTGCGAAGCATGCCGCTTCTCTGATTGAACCGGGAGATTTCATCTATCTGGATGCCGGAACATCTACAGGTTTTATGATCGACTTTATTACGGAAAAAAACACGACGTTTATTACGAATGCGTTTATGCATGCAAAGCGCCTTGTCAGCAAGGGATTCAAGGTTTACCTTCCGGGCGGTGAGCTGAAAGCGGTGACAGAGGCACTGATCGGTGCAAAAACTACGGAAGATCTCCAGAGGTACCGGTTTACAAAGGGATTTTTCGGCACGAACGGAATCGATTTGGAGTATGGTTTTACAACGCCGGATATCAGAGAAGGGAAAGTTAAGGAATGTGCGATCCGGCACTGTGAAAGGGCGTATATCCTGGCGGATACTACAAAGTTTTCCAAGATTTCTCCCGTAAAATTTGCGGACTATGATGCCGCCAGTATTATCGTAAACAGAAAAGTGGACGAAAAATACAGGAAACGCGGAAATATCATAGAAATCAGCTGAGAAAGAACGGAATCCGCCTCCCGGGACGAGTCCCTGAACTCACTGTTCCTACTTTTCAAAAATAATTTTATATGGTATAATGTCCGCGTAGGCAAAAAACCATGCCGGAACGGACAGAGAAATAGGAACGTCGTATCTTGCACGCAAGGGAATACTTCTCTGGACAGAATGATAGGGGACAGCCCGCGTAAGAGATGGAGCGCAGCTAAATCGAGTGCATGGCGTAAGCCACAGGCTCAAGAGCTGGGCTATAATCGGGCTCCGATTACACCGCATGGTATAAAATAACCGGGAGATAAAAGATGAAGACAAACCGAGTATTGTTAAAATTGAGCGGAGAGGCTCTTGCAGGCTCTAAAAAGACGGGCTTTGATGAAGATACGGTAAGGGAAGTTGCAAAACAGGTGAAGATTTCCGTAGAAGCAGGCGTTCAGGTGGGAGTTGTCATCGGCGGCGGCAATTTCTGGCGTGGAAGGACGAGCAACGCCATTGACCGTACGAAGGCAGACCAGATCGGTATGCTGGCCACGATTATGAACTGTATTTACGCGTCTGAAATTTTCCGTACGGAAGGCATGATGACACAGATTCTGACGCCCTTTGAATGCGGCTCCATGACGAAGCTGTTTTCCAAGGACAGGGCGAATAAATATTTTGAAAAGGGCATGGTCGTTTTCTTTGCGGGAGGCACGGGTCATCCTTACTTTTCTACGGATACGGGCATTGTTCTGCGGGCCATTGAAATGGATGCGGACTGTATTCTGCTTGCAAAGGCGATTGACGGAGTATACGACAGCGATCCGAAGGTGAATCCAGACGCGAAAAAGTATGATACGATTACGATTGAAGAGGTCATTGAAAAGAAGCTGGCGGTCGTAGACCTGACTGCTTCCATCATGTGCATGGAGCACCGGATGCCGATGGCGGTATTTGATTTGAATGAGAAGAACAGCATTGCCAATGCAATGCAGGGAAAAATAAATGGCACGGTAGTGACCGTATAAACAGGAGGAGTTTATGGATAAGGAGAAATTTCAGATTTATGAAGACAAGATGGAGAAGTCTTTGGATGCGCTTTTAAGCGAATATGCATCCATCCGTGCAGGACGGGCAAATCCAAGGGTGCTTGACAAATTAAGAGTGGATTACTACGGGACTCCCACACCGATCCAGCAGGTCGGCAATGTCTCCATTCCGGAAGCCAGAATGATCGTGATCCAGCCGTGGGAAAAGAGCCTGCTGAAGGCGATTGAAAAGGCGATCCTGACGTCTGATCTGGGAATCAATCCGACAAACGACGGCTCTGTTATCCGTCTCGTTTTTCCTGAACTGACCGAGGAACGCAGAAAAGAGCTGGCAAAGGATGTAAAGAAAAAAGGCGAGGGCGCCAAGGTAGCAATCCGCAACATCAGAAGAGATGCCAACGAAGCGTTTAAGAAGATGGAAAAGGCGGATGAGATATCGGAAGACGATCTGAAAGAGGCAGAGGAGAAAATCCAGAAGATGACCGACAAGGCAATCGAAAAGGTCGACAAGGCCGTAGAGGCAAAGACAAAGGAAATTATGACCGTATAGGCATGTTTAGGTATATAAAACGCGGGAACAAAGAGTCCGGTTTACCGGGCTCCCGCGCTCGGCGCGAGAGTTCGCTTTAGCGAACTCTTTGCTCTTCTATAGAGGTTCCGAGGGGATTTTCTGTAGAAGAATAAAAGAGGGTGTTGCAAAAGTCGAATCCGCATTGCCGCCGATACCAGATTCCGTTCCAGGCAGTGGTCAAGTCACTACATCTGGTATCGGAGGCAATGCGCTATTCCTTTTTGCAACATCCTCTAATTTTTGATTTGACGGAGGATATGAAAATGGGAAATACCCTGGAAAATATGGTGATTCCTCAGCACGTGGCGCTGATTCTGGACGGCAATGGAAGATGGGCCAGGAAGAGAGGCCTTCCACGTACCATGGGGCATAAAGAAGGCTGTGTTACAGTGGAAAAGACAGTGGAGATCGCTGCCAGAATGGGAATTAAGTATTTGACTGTTTACGGATTTTCCACGGAAAACTGGAAGCGTTCTTCTGAGGAAGTAGGTGCGCTTATGCAGCTGTTCCGTTTTTATATGGTCAGACTGCTTAAAATCGCTGGAAAGAATAATGTGAGAGTGAAAATGATCGGCGAACGGAGCCGTTTTGATAAAGATATTATTGAGGGCATTAATCGCCTGGAAAACGAGACAAAGGACAATACGGGAATGACATTCGTGATCGCTGTCAATTACGGGGGCAGGGACGAGATCGTACGAGCCGCCAGAAAGATTGCAGAAGCTGCTGCAGACGGCCGACTGAATCCGGAAGAACTGGATGAAAACGTGTTTCATTCCTACCTGGATACGGCTGACATTCCGGATCCGGATCTCTTAATCCGCACGAGCGGCGAACTGCGTCTGTCCAATTATCTTTTATGGCAGCTGGCCTATACGGAGCTGTATGTTACGGACTGTCTGTGGCCTGATTTTTCCAAAGAGGAATTGGAAAAGGCCATCGCTGCGTATAATAGCAGAGAACGCCGTTTCGGCGGGGTAAAAACATCATAATCCGGGAGGAGGATTCCTATGTTTACAAAAAGGCTTTTGAGCGGTATCATCCTGGTTTTACTTGCCCTTTTTGTAGTGGTGAGCGGAGGAAGTATACTTTTCTTTGCAACGGGCATCATTTCCCTTGTCGGATTATTTGAGTTTTACCGGGTGCTGGGCATTCACAAACATACGCTGGGACTGTTGGGATACCTGCTGGCTGCCGTATATTACGGCCTTTTATGGTTTGACGGCAAACAGCATGTGGAATTTGTCATCATCGCTGCTGTTATGCTGCTGATGTCCATATATGTGATGACATTTCCAACTTACAAGACGGACGAAGTGACGGGGGCGTTTTTCGGCGTGTTCTATGTGGCCGTCATGCTCTCCTATCTGTACCAGACGAGGAAAATGGCGGATGGCGCGTACCTGGTATGGCTTATTTTTATCAGCTCCTGGGGATGCGATACGTGTGCATACTGTACGGGGATGCTTTTTGGAAAACACAAGCTGGCTCCGGTACTCAGCCCGAAAAAATCCATAGAAGGCGCGGTAGGCGGAGCGGTGGGAGCTGCAGTTATTGGCTTTGTGTACGCACTTATATTCAAGGGACATATGCTGGAGCTGGAAAATCCGGAGATTTCATGTGCTCTGGCCTGCGGAATCGCAGCCGTGATTTCACAGATCGGAGACCTGGCTGCCTCGGCAGTGAAGAGAAACCACAACGTGAAGGATTATGGACATCTGATACCGGGGCACGGAGGTATTCTGGACCGTTTTGACAGCATGCTTTTTACGGCTCCAGCCATATTTTTTGCCCTGACATTTTTACGATAGAAGAAGACGGGGGAAGTTCGGATGAAGAAAATAGCAATTCTGGGGTCTACCGGTTCGATTGGAACCCAGACTCTGGAAGTGGTGAGAAATAATCAGGATATACAGGTTACGGCTCTTGCGGCCGGCAGCAATATCGATCTGCTGGAACGGCAGATACGGGAGTTCAAACCGAGATTTGCGGCTGTTTGGTCAAAGGATAAGGCGGAAGAACTGCGGCTGAGAGTAAACGATACGAATGTGCGCGTATTTTCCGGAATGGACGGTCTGATTCAGATTGCAGAGGAACCGGAAGCTCAGATCCTGGTGACGGCGATTGTGGGGATGATCGGAATACGCCCGACGATAGCTGCAATTAAGGCAGGAAAGGATATTGCCCTTGCAAATAAAGAGACACTTGTCACGGCAGGCCACATCATTATGCCTCTGATAAAGGCATACAGAGTCCGCCTGCTTCCTGTGGACAGCGAGCACAGCGCTATTTTCCAGTGTCTGAACGGTGAGACAGGAAACAGGGTGCACAAAATCCTTCTGACGGCTTCCGGCGGTCCGTTTCGCGGAATGACAAGGGCGCAGATGAAGGAAATTCAGGTAGAAGATGCGCTGAAACATCCCAACTGGTCTATGGGAAGAAAAATTACGGTCGATTCATCGACAATGGTCAATAAAGGGCTGGAAGTAATGGAAGCGAGATGGCTGTTCGGAGTGGAAATGGATCAGGTGGAAGTGGTGGTTCAGCCTCAGAGCGTCATTCATTCCATGGTGGAATTCGATGACGGAGCCGTGATCGCCCAGTTGGGAACGCCGGATATGAAGCTTCCGATCCAATATGCTCTTTATTACCCGAGAAGGCGGTATCTGCCGGGAGAAAGGCTGGATTTTTCCAAGCTTTGCGGACTGAGTTTCGAAAAACCTGATTTTGAAAACTTCAGAGGGCTGTCGCTGGCATATGAGGCAGGCCGGGCGGGCGGCTCTGTGCCTGCGGTCTTTAATGCGGCCAATGAAATGGCAGTAGGTAAATTCCTGGACAGAAAGATTGATTACCTTACGATTACTGATATGATTGAGGGAGCGATGGAGCATCACAGGCGGATCGCTTCTCCCAGCGTAGACGAAATATTGGAAACGGAACAGGAAACGTATGAATATATAGAAAGCAGGTGGTAATTTGCTGAATATTGTTTTGGCAATCCTGGTGTTTGGACTGATTGTGCTGATACATGAGTTCGGACACTTTTTACTGGCAAAGATGAACGGGATCGGGGTTGTAGAATTTTCCATCGGTATGGGACCGAGGATTGTCAGCATTCAAAAGGGAGAAACGCGGTATTCCATCAAGGCCCTGCCCTTTGGCGGGTCATGTATGATGCTGGGAGAAGATGAGAATGAATCGGATCCGAAGGCATTTAATAATAAGCCGGTCTGGGGCAGAATATCCGTTATATTCGCCGGGCCGTTTTTCAACTTTGTTCTGGCATTTTTGTTCGCAATGGTCATTACGGTAAACATCGGCCGTGATACGCCCTATGTCTATGGGGTGACGGAAGGGCTTCCTGCTTCCCAGACCGATATCCGTCAGGGCGACAAGATTGTGAAAATGAATAATCAGAAGATTTCGACCTACAGGGATGTGCTGCTCTATACCATGTCCCATGCAGGGGAGGAGATCACTGTCACGTATCAGAGAGCTGCAGATGGAGACTGGAAGTCGGGCGGCCGCTATGAAGAGAAGACGGCAGTTTTGAAGCCGGAGTATTCGGAAGAACAGAACAGCTATGTAATAGGCCTGCAGTTTTATAATGCATATGAAAAACCCAAGGGCATAGGCGAGGTTCTAACCTTCAGCGCATACGAAATCGACTACTGCATCCGCTCTACGTTTGAAAGCCTGAAAATGCTTTTCAGCCGCCAGGTGGCGGTGGGGGAAGCCGTAGCAGGGCCGGTGAAAATCGTTTCCATGATTGGCGGAAGTGTGGGAGAGAGCCGGGAAATCGGCGTTCCTACGATGCTGCTCACCCTTTCCTACTGGTGCCTGATTCTCAGCGCCAGCTTGGGAATTATGAACCTTCTGCCCATACCGGCGCTGGACGGGGGACGGCTTGTCTTTCTCTTCATCGAACTTATACGGGGAAAGCCGATCGACAGGGAGAAGGAAGGAATGGTACACATGGCCGGCCTGGCCTGTCTGATGGTGCTGATGGTATTTGTGCTGTTTAACGATATACGCAGTTTTTTCTAGGAGGATAACAGATGAAACGCGACCATACAAAAGTGATTACAATTGGAGACAGGGTGATCGGCGGAGGAAATCCCGTTCTCATCCAGTCCATGTGCAATACGAAGACGGAAGATAGCATGGCAACTGTGGAGCAGATTCACAGACTGGAGGCGGCCGGATGTGAAATCATCCGCGTCGCCGTTCCTACGATGGAGGCGGCAGAAGCGCTTGGCGACATCAAGAAGCAGATCCACATTCCGCTGGTAGCCGACATTCATTTCGACTACAGGCTTGCCATTGCCGCCATAGAAAACGGAGCTGATAAAATCAGGATCAATCCGGGCAATATCGGAAGCCTGGATCGTGTCAGGGCCGTTGTGGATAAGGCGAAGGAACGGAATATTCCGATCCGGGTAGGAGTAAACAGCGGTTCCCTGGAAAAACACCTGCTGGAAAAATACGGCGGCGTTACGGCCGGAGGACTTGTGGAAAGTGCTCTGGATAAGGTGAAAATGATAGAAGATATGGGATACGACAACCTGGTGATCAGCATAAAATCTTCTGACGTTATGATGTGCGTAAAGGCACATGAGATGATCGCCGAACAGACGAACTACCCTCTTCACGTAGGCATAACAGAGGCGGGAACCCTGACGGCAGGCAATATTAAATCTGCGGTAGGACTTGGGATTATCCTGCATGAAGGAATCGGAGACACTATCCGCGTTTCGCTGACCGGTGATCCGGCGGAAGAGATCAAGTCTGCGAAACTGATTCTCAAAACGCTGGGATTGAGAAAGGGCGGAATTGAAGTCGTTTCCTGCCCCACCTGCGGAAGGACCAGGATTGATCTGATCGGCCTGGCAAATCAGGTAGAAAATATGACCTCTGAATTCGACGAACTGAATATCAAAGTGGCAGTCATGGGATGTGTTGTTAACGGACCAGGAGAGGCCAGAGAAGCAGATATCGGCATTGCAGGCGGGATCGGTGAAGGACTTCTGATCAAAAAGGGAGAAGTCGTGAGGAAGGTGCCGGAGGCAGAGCTGCTTTCCGTACTTCGGAGTGAACTGGAAGACATGGCTGCCTCCAGGCATATGGAGAACTGAGAAACATGTTGCAGAAAATTGCAGATCGACAGGTGATAGAGTAAATGGCAAAGAAATTCCTGGATGTATTTCCTGATTTACATATGACCGAAGAGATGAAGGGCCTCATGTCCATGGTGGACGTGGAAAAGGTATCCACGCCGCGGGACAGGAGTGCCCTGCGCATCTATATTGTCAGTTCCAGGCTCATCCACAAAAAAAATATATACGCTCTTGAGACGGGGATCAGAGAACAGCTGTTTCCCGGCAAGAAGCTTTCAATTAAAATAATGGAAAAATACAGGCTGTCAGGCCAGTATACCCCGGAGAAGCTGCTTCAGGTATACCGTGACAGCCTTCTTTTGGAGCTTAAAAACTACAGTATCATTGAATACAATATCTTCAGAAAGACAAATTTCAGTTTTCCAAATCCTGAGGTGCTCCATATGACGGTGGAAGACACAATGGTAAACAGGGAAAAGTCTGGAGAGCTCAAACGGGTGCTGGAAAAGGTGTTTCATGAGCGCTGCGGACTTCCGATGGAAGTGGAATACGAATATGTGGTTCCGCAGCCTGACCGGAAAAAGGCGCTGAAGGAAGCCCAGATGCAGCGGGAGGTTATGGAAATAGCCAGGCGTTCCGCTGTTGGAGATGAGGCCGAAGTGCCGTTTGAGGAAGGCGCGGCTGTGCCTCATGCACAGGGCGAAGAAAAGCCGTCTGCTCCGGAGTCCGATAAGAAAAAGAAGGCGGAAGCGGCTCCTGCCGGTAAAATGGCGGGCAGGCAGGGATTTAAAAAGGGATTTCAGGACGGGAAAAAGGAATTCAGGCGGACATACAGAAAGGCGGATAATCCGGATGTGCTGTACGGCCGCGATTTTGAAGACGATGGAATGATAGAGATTGACAAGATTGACGGGGAGATCGGTGAAGTAGTGCTCCGCGGCAAGATCATAGCGAAGGATCTGAGGGAGCTGAGGAGCGGCCGCACTCTTGTGATCTTTGACGTGACGGATTTTACCGACACCATGACGATTAAAATGTTTCCGCGGGAAGATATGCTGGACGATGTAAAAGCGGCGGTCAGTGAGGGAAGCTTCATTAAGGTGAAGGGCGTTACCACAATCGACAAGTTTGACGGAGAACTGACTCTGGGGTCTGTTGTCGGAATTAAAAAATGTGAAGATTTTACAGGAAAAAGATCGGACAACAGCCTGGAAAAACGGGTGGAGCTTCACTGCCATACAAAGATGAGCGATATGGACGGCGTTTCCGAGGTGAAGGATATTATCAAGAGAGCCAAGAAGTGGGGAATGCCGGCAATTGCCGTGACAGACCACGGCTGCGTCCAGTCTTTCCCGGATGCCAATCACGCCCTGGACAAAGGCGACACCTTCAAAGTGCTGTACGGAGTGGAAGGATATCTGGTGGACGACGTCAAGGAGATGGTGGAGAACCAGAGAGGGCAGAGCTTTGAAGATACATACGTCGTATTCGACTTGGAGACGACGGGACTGAGTCCGGAGAAGAACAGAATTATTGAAATCGGCGCCGTAAAGGTGAAGGAAGGACAGATTACGGACCGGTTCAGCACATTTGTCAATCCGGATGTGCCAATCCCTTTTGAAATTGAGAAGCTGACGGGCATTAATGACAATATGGTGCTCCCGGCCCCGACAATTGAAGAAGCGCTGCCGGATTTTTTGGATTTCTGCGGCGATGCGGTTCTGGTCGGACACAACGCGTCCTTTGACGTCAGTTTTATTGCCCACAACTGTGCCAGACAGAAGATTCCATTTTCACCTACTGTGGTGGATACGGTATCCCTGGCCCAGATGCTCATGCCGAATTTAAACCGTTTTAAACTGGATACGGTAGCAAAAGCTCTGAATATATCGCTGGAGAACCATCACCGTGCGGTAGACGATGCAGGAGCGACGGCAGAAATTTTTGTTAAATTCGTAAAAATGATGAAAGAACGTGACATTCATGACCTGGCGGAACTGAACCGGGCAGGCAGAATGTCAAAGGATACGATTAAGAAGATGCCGACCTATCATGTCATCATACTCGCTAAAAATGACATCGGCCGGGTGAACCTTTACCGTCTTATATCCTTTTCCCATATCGAATATTTTGCCAGAAGGCCAAGAATTCCAAAGAGCCTTCTGACCAAATACAGAGAAGCTGATTATCGGCTCTGCCTGTGAAGCAGGGGAGCTTTATCAGGCGATTCTCAGAGGCGTATCCGATACAGAGATCGCAAGGCTGGTGAATTTTTATGATTATCTGGAGATTCAGCCTCTTGGAAATAACTCGTTTATGCTCCGGGACGAGAAGAGCACTGTGAATTCCTGGGATGATCTGATTGAAATTAACAGGCGAATCGTCAGTCTGGGAGAAAAATTTGGCAAACCGGTCTGCGCGACGTGCGACGTTCATTTCCTGGATCCTCAGGACGAGGTGTACAGGCGCATTATCATGGCCGGACAGGGATTTAAAGACAGCGATGACCAGGCGCCCCTGTATCTCAGGACTACAGAAGAGATGCTGAAGGAGTTCGAATACCTCGGCCCGGACAAGGCGCATGAAGTGTAGTTGCGAATACCCGGAAAATTGCCGATATGTGTGAAAATATCTCGCCGGTACGGCCGGATAAATGTCCGCCCGTAATTCTGGATTCCGATAAGACGCTCAGAAAGATATGTTATGACAGAGCCCACGAACTATATGGGGAAGAGCTTCCGGAAATCGTAGTGGAAAGACTGGAAAGAGAGCTGAATTCCATTATCAGCAACGGGTTTGCCGTTATGTATATCATCGCCCAGAAACTGGTTTGGAAGTCCAACGAGGACGGTTATCTTGTAGGCTCCCGAGGTTCCGTCGGTTCGTCCTTTGTGGCGACCATGTCGGGAATTACGGAGGTAAATCCTCTCAGTCCCCACTATTACTGCCCAAGCTGCAGGTACTATGATTTCGATTCTGCAGATGTTAAGAAATTTTCCGGAATGGCCGGCTGTGATATGCCGGACAAGAATTGTCCCGTGTGCGGGAAACCGTTGAAAAAAGAAGGCTTTGACATTCCTTTCGAAACGTTCCTGGGATTTGAAGGCAACAAGGAACCGGATATCGACCTGAATTTCTCCGGAGAATACCAGAGTAAGGCTCATGATTATACGGAGGTCATATTCGGAAAGGGACAGACCTTCCGTGCAGGCACCATCGGTACTCTGGCGGATAAAACGGCGTACGGATATGTGAAAAATTATTATGAAGAACATGGAGTGAGAAAGAGAAACTGTGAAATCAACCGGATCGTTCAGGGATGTGTCGGCGTAAGAAGGACGACAGGACAGCACCCGGGAGGCATTATCGTGCTGCCCCTGGGAGAGGAAATCTATTCATTTACCCCTGTGCAGCGCCCGGCAAACGATATGACGACTTCCACCGTGACGACACATTTTGATTACCATTCCATTGACCACAACCTGCTGAAACTGGATATACTGGGACACGACGATCCGACCATGATCCGTATGCTGCAGGACCTGACGGGACTGGATCCCGTAAAAGATATTCCTCTGGACAGCAGGGAGGTCATGAGCCTGTTTCAGAATACGTCGGCCCTCAAAATTGAGCCGGAGGACATCGGCGGATGTAAGCTGGGGGCGCTGGGAATACCGGAGTTCGGTACGGATTTCGCCATGCAGATGTTAATTGACGCAAAGCCGAAATACTTTTCCGATCTGGTCCGCATTTCCGGCCTTTCTCATGGTACGGATGTGTGGCTGGGCAATGCCCAGACCCTGATTCAGGAGGGAAAGGCAACGATTCAGACCGCCATCTGTACGCGAGACGATATCATGGTTTATCTGATTCAGCAGGGGCTCCCGCCTGGGCATGCATTCACAATTATGGAGAGCGTGCGTAAAGGAAAGGGCCTGAAGCCGGAATGGATCGAAGAAATGCTTTCCCACGGCGTGCCGGACTGGTACATCGATTCCTGCAAGAAGATCAAGTATATGTTCCCGAAAGCTCATGCGGCCGCATATGTTATGATGGCATGGCGTATAGCATACTGTAAGGTTTTTTACCCGCTGGCGTATTACGCGGCATTTTTCAGCATCCGTGCCAGCGCTTTCTCATACGAAATTATGTGTCAGGGGCGGGATCATCTGGAACATTATCTGGAGGATTACAAAAAACGTTCCGACAGCCTGTCGAAAAAGGAACAGGATTCCCTGAGAGACATGAGGATCGTACAGGAGATGTACGCGAGGGGATTTGAATTCATGCCGATAGATATTTACAGGGCAAAGGCAAGGCATTTTCAGATTATTGACGGAAAACTCATGCCGTCCTTAAGCAGCATAGACGGCCTGGGAGACAAGGCTGCGGACGCACTTGTGGATGCAGCTGTGGAAGGCCCGTTTTTGTCCAGGGAAGATTTCCGCAACAGGGCGAAAGTCAGCAAGACGATATGCGAATTGATGGGAGACATGGGACTTTTGGGAGATCTTCCGGAGTCAAACCAGCTCTCTCTGTTCGATTTTGCGAATTAAATGATCTGATTGGGGCAGCCAAAACGAAAGATTAATACGTTGTCCCGAACAATTACAAATAAAATTAAGGGGGATTTTAAAATGAAAGTACTGGTGATCGGAGGCGTCGCTGCGGGCACAAAGGCAGCAGCCAAAATGAAGCGTGTGGACCGAAGCGCAGAAGTGACGATTATAACAAAAGATAAGGATATTTCCTATGCCGGCTGCGGCCTTCCGTATTATGTTGGAGGAATGATACAGGAGGAAAGTGATCTGATCGTAAACACCCCTCAAAAATATGCGGCTCTTACGGGCGTGGAGGTTCTTACTGGAAGAGAAGCATTCGATCTGGACAGCGCCGGAAAAGAAGTGAAAGCCAGAAATCTCCAGACGGGAGAGGAAGAAGTCTATCATTATGACGTGTGTATCGTAGCTGTCGGCGCTTCTTCCATAGTGCCAAATATGCCGGGCGTATCTTTGAACGGCGTATTCAAGATGCGTACACCGGAAGATGCAGTCACTGCGAGGCGCTTTATTGAGGAAAAGAAAGTAAGAAGGGCAGTCGTTGCCGGAGGCGGCTTTATCGGACTGGAGGTGGCAGAAAACTTAAAAGAGCAGGGCGTATCGGTTACGGTCGTCGATCTGGCTCCTCAGGTGCTGCCGAATGTATTTGACAGTGAGATGGCAGGTTATGTGAAAAAACATCTAAAGAAACAGGGAATCCGAGTGATAACCGGCGCGAAGATTGAAGAGATCAGGGGAGAAGATGGTAAGGTCACAGGCGTCCAGACGAGCGAAGGACTGATCCCGGCCGATATGGCTGTCCTTTCCATTGGAATCCGTCCGAACACGGCCTTTTTGAAGGAAAGCGGAATGGAAATGGAACGGGGGACGATTACGGTTGATGGAAGGCTACGAACGAATCTCCCGGACGTATATGCGGCAGGAGACTGTGCCATGGTAAAAAACAGGCTGACAGGAAGAAGGCAGTGGTCGCCAATGGGATCATCGGCCAACTATGAGGGACGTACATTGGCTCAGGTGCTGGGAGGTGCAGAAAAAGAATATCCCGGCGTTCTCGGAACAGGGGTCGTAAAGCTTCCAGGCCTGAATGCCGGCCGTACCGGACTTACGGAGGCACAGGCAGGAGAAGCCGGATATGATGTGGAAACTGTGTTAGCTGTGACAGATGACAAAGCTCATTATTATCCTGGAGCTTCCATGTTTATGACAAAGCTCATCGCGGATAAAAGGACACATAAGCTGCTGGGCGTACAGGTGCTCGGTTCTGGTGCCGTAGACAAGATGGTCGATATTGCTGTGACAGGAATATCCATGGGGGCTGTTCTGGAGGACTTTGAGAATATGGATCTTTCCTATGCCCCTCCGTTTTCCACAGCGATCCATCCGTTCGTTCAGGCGGTTTACATGATGTTAAATAAGCTGGACGGCGATATGATCAGCATGACTCCGGCTGAGTATGAGAAGGGAGAGGCAAAGGGCTGGCGTGTGCTCGACGCAGGACAGACAGCCAGTATTCCAGGCGCTACCTGGGTTAATCTGGCAGGCGTAAAAGGGGAGATTGAGGGAATTGGAAAAGATGAGAAACTCCTGCTCGTCTGTGCAAAAGGAAAGAGAGCTTATTTCCTTCAGAACAGGATGAGATTTTACGGCTATACGAACACGGTCGTACTGGAAGGCGCCACAACCTTTAATGATGTCAAAGTGGAAGGTGTAAAGTGCGCTCTTTCTCCGGATGACGTAACGAGAGTGAAGGGACTTGGATTCCTCAGAGATAAAAGAACGGAAGACAAATTCAACGGCCGGATTATAACGCGGAACGGCAAAGTGACGGCAGAGGAAAATAGGGTCATTTCAGAAGCCGCTGAAAAATTCGGAAGCGGAGACATCACCATGACCTCCAGGCTTACCCTGGAAATTCAGGGCGTTCCGTATGAAAATATCGAACCATTGAGAGAATACCTGGCACAGGCAGGACTGGAGACGGGCGGAACCGGATCCAAGGTGCGCCCTGTCGTATCGTGCAAGGGAACGACATGCCAGTACGGCCTGATTGATACATTCGCCCTTTCCGAAGAAATTCATGAGAGATTTTACCATGGGTACAGTCAGGTGAAGCTTCCTCACAAGTTTAAAATTGCTGTGGGCGGCTGTCCGAATAACTGTGTAAAGCCAGATTTAAATGACCTTGGCGTAATCGGTCAGAAGGTGCCGGTCGTGGATATGGAGAAATGCCGCGGCTGTAAAGTCTGTCAGGTGGTCGATTCCTGTCCGATTCAGATTGCCGGCCTGGAAGACGGAAGACTCAGGATCAATATGGATGAGTGCAACCACTGCGGACGCTGCAGCGGAAAATGTCCGTTTGGAGCGCTGGAAGGCCATACGGACGGGTATAAAGTTTACATCGGCGGCAGATGGGGTAAAAAGGTGGCGCATGGCCAGGCGCTGGAGAAAATATTTACAACGGAGGAAGAGGTGCTGAATGTGATTGAAAAGGCGATTCTTCTGTTCCGCGAACAGGGAATTACAGGAGAACGCTTTGCAGACACCATCGGCAGGATCGGATTTGAAAATGTACAGGAGCAGCTTCTGGCAGATGAACTTCTTCAGAGAAAAGAAGAAAATCTGACAGCAGAAAAGCATTTAAAGGGCGGAGCAACGTGTTAATTACGCTTTCGCGTAATCTTTTGTAAATCGCTGTCATAATTTTACGATGCCTTTTTCTCATAGAATCAGTCATATTTTCATAAACATGATAATAGCTTACAAAGCAAATAAGGTTTATGAAAGAGGAGAAAGATACTATGTCAGAAAAAGTGATTGAAAACAACAAGGTAAGTGTAATTGGAGAGGTCGTGTCCGGTTTTACTTTCAGCCACGAAGTGTTCGGCGAAGGATTTTACGTTGTAAATGTGGAAGTAAACCGGTTAAGCGACCAGAGCGATATAATTCCGCTTCTCGTATCCGAAAGACTTATGAACGTAGAAGAAGATTACACAGGCTGTACGGTAGAGGCCATCGGCCAGTTCCGGTCATATAACCGCCATGAAGGCGTGAAGAACCGGCTTGTGCTTTCAATATTTGTCAGGGAAATTAATTTTCTTGAAGAATTCACAGATTATACAAAAACAAATCAGATTTATCTGGACGGCTATATCTGCAAGGAGCCGATATACAGGAAAACACCATTGGGAAGGGAAATTGCCGATCTTCTGCTGGCAGTCAACCGGCCATATGGAAAATCCGATTACATACCCTGCATAGCGTGGGGAAGAAATGCCAGGTATGCTTCCGCCTTTGAGGTCGGCACGAGAGTGAAGATCTGGGGCCGGGTGCAGAGCAGAGAATACACGAAAAAGCTGAACGAAACCGAGTGTGAAAAACGCACGGCGTATGAAGTTTCGGTGAGCAAGCTGGAATGTGCAGAATAGGCGGTTCTTTAATAAGCCCGTAAGAAAACTTGCAAAACTGTAAAAAATATGATACGATAAGCGAAACTGTTATACATTACGAGGTGAGACGATGGATAAAGAAAATGTTCATATCATCTGTGGACCTGGAAGGGGAAAAACAGCGGCTGCTTTAGGACGGGCAATACAAGAGCTTAACAACGGCAAGTCCGTGATCATGATACAGTTTATGAAAGGGACATTAACGCTTGATGAGGATGATTTTTTAAAACGTCTCGAGCCGGAGATGAACATATTCCGTTTTGAAAAGCTTGCGGTTCCCTTTGAACAGCTATCAGAGCAGGAGCGATGTGAAGAAATCATCAATATTAAGAACGGACTTAATTTCGCGAACAAAGTCCTGGCGACAGGAGAGTGCGATGTCCTGATTCTGGATGAGATTCTGGGGCTTTTGGATTACCAGATTATCACAGAAGAAGACATAAGGAACATGATTCAGAACGGGGAAGAAGATATGCAGATGATTCTTACCGGCCAGAAGCTTCCGGAAGGTCTGATCGACAGCGTGGACGAAATTACCATGATTGAAAAGGTTGAAGTTGACAAGCAGTGATAATGATGATAGGATTAAACGAGAATTATAGACAGAGTAGAGGTTGCGTAAATCAAGAGTAACCTGCCGGATGCCTCAGGGGGCAAGAGAAGGCGGGCGAAAGGGAGGCACGCCGAAGGAAGAGATGTCCTGAACATATTTTCCTGGGCGCAGAGTGAAGAATTCTGTGACTGTCATCCTTATGGATGGGGAGCTACTAAAACGATATCGTATTTAGGGGCTGACCATATTGTCGGCCCCATTTTTTCTTTCGCATGATCTTATCAATATCAAAAAAGAATGATTGCAGACTATTTTACAAACAGGAGAAAGAGAGGAAAACAAAATGGCTATTTTTGAAGGAGCAGGTGTTGCGCTGGTTACACCATTTACAGAACAGGGAGAAATCAATTATCCAAAACTAAAGGAGATCGTTGAGGAACAGATTGCAGGCGGTACGGACTGTATCGTTGCCTGCGGTACGACTGCGGAAGCGGCTACTATGAGTCATGAAGAGCATATCGAAGTCATCCGCTTCATCTGTGAGACTGTAAAAAAGAGAATTCCTGTTGTTGCCGGAACAGGTTCCAACTGTACTGCGACAGCTGTTTATCTTTCACAGGAAGCTGAAAAAGCAGGCGCAGACGGCCTTCTTGTCGTATCCCCTTATTATAATAAGGCAACACAGAAGGGATTGATCAAGCATTTCACCACTGTTGCAGAATCCGTCAGCCTTCCGATTATTCTGTACAATATCCCTGGAAGAACAGGCATCAATATCGAACCGGAGACGATTGCATATCTCTGCAGAAACGTGAAGAACATCGTGGGAGTAAAAGAAGCCAGCAGCAACTTTTCCAAGATCGCAGTTATGATGCATCTGGCTGGAGAATGTATCGATCTGTATTCCGGTAACGACGACCAGATCATTCCTATGATGGCTCTCGGCGCGAAGGGTGTAATTTCCGTGCTTTCCAACGTAGCTCCGCGTCAGACCCACAACATCTGTGCCGCTTATCTTTCAGGAGACGTTGCAGAAGCCACGAAGCTTCAGCTGGATGCAATTCCGCTTGTAACGGAACTTTTCCGCGAAGTAAATCCGATTCCTGCAAAAGCCGGAATGAACCTCCAGGGCAAGGAAGTAGGACCAATGCGTCTCCCTCTTACGGAAATGGAGCCTGAAAATCAGGAAAAACTGAAAAAGGCGATGAAAGAGTACGGAATTCTGTAACAGAGTATACATAAGACGGACGCCAGGTCCGCAAGGAGGTATGAGAATGGTAAGAATCATCATGCACGGCTGCAATGGAGCCATGGGTCAGGTGATTTCCGGTATTGCGGCAGGAGACGAAGAGGCAAAAATCGTAGCAGGAATTGACTTAAACGGCGAAAAGAAGAACGATTATCCTGTTTTTACATCCCTCGAAGCGTGTGACGTAGAAGCTGATGTGATCGTGGATTTTGCCTCAGCAAAGGCAGTTGACCACCTTCTGGAATACTGCGCAGAGAAAAAAATGCCGGTTGTGCTCTGTACGACCGGGCTTTCAAAGGAGCAGGTGAAAAAGGCAGAGGAAACCAGCAGAAAGACGGCGGTTCTCCGATCTGCAAATATGTCGCTCGGGATCAATCTGCTTTTAAAGCTGGTGAAGGAAGCGGCTCAGACGCTGGCAGCAGCTGATTTTGATATTGAAATCGTCGAAAAACATCACAATCAGAAAGTGGATGCACCCAGCGGAACTGCACTGGCACTGGCAGATCCATCAATGAGTCGATGGACGGCGCATATCACTATAAATATGACCGGTCGGCGGAGCGGGTAAAGCGGGATAAAAAAGAGATTGGCATTCAGGCTGTCCGCGGAGGTTCCATCGTAGGAGAACACGACGTAATTTTCGCAGGTCAGGACGAGGTCGTAACCTTCAGCCATACTGCATATTCCAAGGCGATTTTCGGAAAAGGAGCAGTGGCGGCGGCTAAATTTTTAAAAGGAAAAGAACCGGGATTTTATGATATGGCTGATGTAATCGGCTGACAAAATTTTCCAATATAATTTATCTCCTTTCACACATACTAAGGATAGTACAGGAAAGGAGAATGCAATTATGAAAAAAATCAAATCATATGTTTTTGCAATTCTGCTGGCATGCTCAGTAATCCTGATGGCAGCATGCGGCAGTAAGGATAATAACGGGACATCCGGAGAATCTTCTGAGGGCGCTATGACGCAGACAACTCAGGAAAGCAGCAGTTCCGGCACAACACAGTCCGGCGGCGGCAAAACAGGCACAACGGCCGTTGACGGAACAGAAGAAAGCACCGGCGTCATCGACGGTATGATGGACGATGTCCGCGATACGATTGATGAAGGCGTGGGCGCAGTTGAAGGCGAGACAGCTTCCTCCGCTGCACAATAAACGAACAATCCCCCTATCCTTATATTCACCAGAAGAAAGGGCCTTATACATCTGTATCCTTTTAGGATATGGAATGTATAAGGCCTTTTAGAATGATAATCGCTGTTTCGCTCTTTATTGTTTTTTAATATTATTTATGTGAACAGTATGTCACATGATTCCTTGCGGACAGAGTAAATGTATGATATAATTAGCAAAGTTCAAATAATAATTTAATGGTAAAGGAGAAGGAAACCAATGAATGAGAAAAGGCTTTTAGAAACATTTTTCGACTATGTACAGATCAACAGCGAGACGAGAAATGAAAAAGAGATGTGTGACCGCGTTATGAAAGACCTGAAGGAGCTGGGGGTACGGGTGGATTGTGACGAAATCGGAGACAAGTTTGGTTCCAACGGATATAATATCTATGCATATCTGGACGGAGACGAGAGCCTGGAGCCGGTTATGCTCAGCGCACATCTGGATACAGTCGTGCCTGGCAATGCAATTGAACCATACATAGAGGACGGAGTCATCAGAAGCAAGGGCGATTCCATGATTCTGGCTGCTGACGACAAAGCCGGTATCAGCGGAATTATGGAAGCACTCCGTACAGTCAAGGAGCAGGGAATCAAGACCCGCCCGGTAGAGGTGTTCTTCAGCGTAGGTGAAGAATGCGGCCTTCATGGAGCGAAGAATGCGGACTACTCCAAGTTAAAAAGCAAGATGGGTGTCGTTATGGATATGAACGGCGACATCGGAACTACATGTTATACATGCCCTGGACAGACGAACTTCACATTTGAAATTTTCGGAAAAGCCGCTCATGCAGGGATTGCACCGCAGAATGGTATCAGTGCGATCCTGGCTGCAGCAGAAGGTATTGCAAATATGAAGCTTCTCAGAGTAGACGAGGAGACGACGGCCAACATCGGTACCTTTGAGGCTGTGGGACCGACAAACATCGTAGCGCCATATGCAAAGGTAATTGCTGAAGCCAGAAGTACAGATATGGCTAAGCTGGAAGAACAGGGAAACCAGATGATCGGAGCCATGCAGGCAGCTTGCGACAAGTACGGTGCAGAATTAAAATATGCAACATCACGCGCATATAATCCATATAAGGTAACACCGGAAGACAAGGTATGCGTGCTTCTGGAAAAATGCTACAAAACTCTGGGCTGCCCGGTACATTATGTACCTTCAGGCGGCGGCTGCGACAGCAATATTCACAATGAGCATGGTATCCAGTCCGTCGGAATCGGAATCGGCATGGACAGCGCTCATACAAGCAAAGAAAGCATTACGGTAGATCAGCTGAATAAGACGGCACTTCTGGCGCTGGAACTGATGAAAGCCTGATTTAAGGAGGGCTGCCTTTGATCATAAAGCGGATCGCTTATAGGGACAGAAGAAGGAAATCCTGGAGGAAAATCAGGACAGAGGCGGACAGACGGATCAGAAAGGTCTGCCTCTGCGCCCTTATTCTGGAAACGGCCTATGGCATCCGCGTTTATGGCGGCAGCCTTCTTTTTATGGAAAAAACGGCTGAAGCCGGGCGGACAGATGAGACGGGCGACAGGCCGGAACGAAAACGGATATATGGGATTTCGATCGAGTGGAATGAGGGAAATATACGGATTTACCGCCGGGAAGAGTATTGGAAAGAGGAAAACGGGGAAGATTAAGCAAAAAAAGGAAATAAGATTTATTAGAAAGTTTAATGACTCAGCCTATTGCAATGATGAAACGTATGCATTATAATTTCTACTGAAATAGAGCTCTTTTATATTTAAGACTTATAAATCTTAATCTTATGAAAAGGATAGGTGCTTACTCATGGAGAAGAAAGAATTACTGTACGAAGGTAAGGCAAAAAAAGTATACACAACTGAGGATCCGGATGTATTAATTGTAGACTATAAAGATGATGCGACAGCGTTCAATGGTTTAAAGAAAGGTACGATTGTAGGAAAAGGCGCGATCAACAACCGTATGACGAACCACATTTTCAAAATTCTTGAGACAAAGGGTGTTCCTACACATCTTGTTGAGGAATTAAGCGACAGAGAGACAGCTGTTAAGAAAGTGGAGATCGTTCCGCTGGAAGTAATCATGAGAAACTTCTCCGCAGGAAGCTTTGCAAAGAAAATGGGAATGGAAGAAGGCGTTAAATTCATTCAGCCGACTCTTGAGTTCAGCTATAAGAACGACGAACTGGGCGATCCATTCATCAACAAATACTACGCTCTGGCTCTTGGCCTTGCAACGGAAGAAGAAATCGAAGCGATTACGAAGTATGCATTTATCGTCAATGAAGTGATGAAAGAGTACTTCGACAGCCTTGGCATCGAACTCATCGACTTTAAGATTGAATTCGGCCGCTATCATGGACAGATCATCCTGGCTGATGAGGTTTCTCCTGATACTTGCAGACTGTGGGATAAGGAAACTCACGAGAAGCTGGACAAGGACCGTTTCCGCCGCGATCTTGGAAACGTAGAGGATGCATACCAGGAAGTATTCCGCCGTCTCGGAATTCAGTAAATTTAAAGATTAATATTGACTTTTAACATGGGGCTGCTGCAAAATAGGAATAAATGTTTGCAGCAGCCCCACGATTGTGAAACAACTACTTAAAGGAGGAACCGTCATGAACGACAGATACCAGAGTCCGTTATCCGAGCGTTATGCCAGCAGAGAGATGCAGTATATTTTTTCTCCTGATATGAAATTCAGAACATGGAGAAAGCTTTGGATCGCACTGGCAGAAACAGAGAAAGAACTTGGACTTCCGATTACTCAGGAACAGATAGACGAATTAAAGGCACATGCAGAGGACATTAATTACGATGTGGCAAAGGAACGGGAGAAGCTGGTTCGCCACGACGTGATGTCTCACGTTTATGCGTACGGCCAGCAGTGTCCGAATGCAAAGGGAATTATCCATCTGGGGGCAACCTCCTGCTACGTGGGAGACAATACGGATATCATCGTCATGAGGGATGCCCTCAGACTGGTCAGAAAAAAACTGGTTAATGTGATGGCGGAGCTTGCAAAATTTGCAGACCAGTATAAGAACCAGCCGACGCTGGCATTCACTCATTTTCAGCCGGCGCAGCCGACCACAGTCGGAAAGCGTGCGACGCTCTGGCTTCAGGAGCTCTGCCTTGATCTGGACGATCTGGACTACGTACTCGGTTCCTTAAAGCTGTTAGGTTCTAAGGGCACGACGGGAACTCAGGCCAGCTTCCTGGAACTCTTTGACGGCGACCATGAGAGATGCCGGAAGGCCGACCGGATGATCGCAGAGAAGATGGGATTTGAAGACTGTTATCCTGTTTCCGGACAGACATATTCCAGAAAAGTGGATACGAGAGTTATCAATGTGCTGGCTGGAATTGCACAGAGCGCTCACAAATTTTCCAATGACATCCGCCTTCTTCAGCATTTAAAAGAAGTCGAAGAACCTTTTGAAAAGACGCAGATCGGTTCTTCTGCAATGGCATATAAACGGAACCCGATGAGAAGCGAGAGAATCGCTTCCTTATCTAACTACGTAATGGCAGATGTGATCAATCCCATGCTGGTGTCCTCTACTCAGTGGTTCGAACGGACTCTGGACGATTCCGCCAACAAGCGTCTGAGCGTACCGGAAGGTTTTCTGGCCGTAGATGGAATTCTGGACTTATACTTAAACGTTGTAGACGGGCTAGTGGTATATCCAAAGGTGATTGAAAAACACATGATGGCCGAACTGCCGTTCATGGCGACAGAAAACATCATGATGGACGCGGTAAAGGCAGGCGGAGACAGACAGGAACTGCATGAAAAAATCCGCACCCTTTCTATGGAAGCAGGTAAGAACGTTAAGGTAAACGGAATGGACAATAATCTGCTGGAACTGATCGCCGCAGACCCTGCGTTTGGACTTACTTTGGACGAGCTGAAAAAGACGATGGATCCTGCAAAATATGTGGGCCGTGCCCCAAGACAGGTAGAGGAGTTCCTGGAAGAAGTCATTCGGCCGATTCTGGATGAAAACAAAGAAATTCTGGGAATGACAGCTGAAATCAACGTATAATGTGCATAAAAATAAGAAATAATAATAAAACCGCTCATATTAATAAGATATGGGCGGTTCTTTTTATCGGCATGACTGCAAATGGAAAAAAATGATGTTTTTTTATCAACTTTATCTTTACTTATAAATAAAATTGGTGTAAATTATAATATGTTTTGATAAGCAGTCACTCAAAGGAGGAAAATAATCAATGGTTAGAGCAATTGTTGGAGCAAACTGGGGAGACGAGGGGAAGGGTAAAATTACCGATATGCTTGCACAGGAATCAGATATTATCATCCGTTTCCAGGGGGGCAGCAATGCGGGTCATACGATCATTAACAACTATGGAAGATTTGCCCTGCATTTACTTCCATCCGGCGTATTCTATCAGCATACTACCAGCGTGATCGGCAACGGCGTTGCACTTAACATTCCTTATCTGGTCAATGAAATTCAGTCATTAGTGGATCAGGGAGTGCCGAAGCCGAGAGTGCTTGTTTCCAACCGTGCTCAGATACTGATGCCGTATCATATCCTTTTCGACGAATATGAGGAAGACGTCTGGGCGGAAAGTCATTTGGCTCCACGAAGTCCGGCATTGCACCATTTTATTCTGATAAATATGCAAAAATCGGTTTCCAGGTCAGCGAATTGTTTGACGAGGAAGCCCTGAAAGAAAAAGTAAGCCGTGTCTGCGAGATGAAGAATATCCTGCTGGAGCATCTCTATCATAAACCGGCCATCGACAGGGAAGAACTTTATAAAACGCTTCTGGAATACCGCGATATGGTAGCTCCATATGTCTGTGACGTTTCCAAATACCTTCACGATTCAATGAAAGAAGGAAAAAGGATTCTTCTGGAAGGCCAGCTGGGCTCCCTGAAAGACCCTGACCACGGCATTTATCCGATGGTTACATCGTCTTCCACACTTGCAGCTTACGGAGCAATCGGAGCAGGAATCCCGCCGTATGAGATCAAGCAGATCACAACTGTTGTAAAAGCGTATTCCAGTGCAGTCGGAGCAGGCGCTTTTGTCAGCGAGATTTTCGACGAAGAAGCGGATGAACTGAGAAAACGAGGCGGTGACCATGGAGAATTCGGCGCTACGACAGGCCGTCCGAGAAGAATGGGATGGTTTGATGCAGTTGCTTCCAGGTATGGCTGTCGTATTCAGGGGGCTACGGAAGTTGCCCTGACCGTTCTGGACGTTTTGGGATATCTGGACGAAATTCCTGTCTGCACGGGATATGATTTAAACGGAACGGTTACAAAAGAATTCCCTACAACGGTGGAGCTCGAAAAGGCAAAACCAGTTCTGACAACGCTTCCTGGCTGGAAGTGTGATATACGCGGAATCAAAAAATACGAAGATCTTCCTGAGAACTGCAGAAGATACATCGAATTTATCGAAAAGGAAATTGAGACTCCGATTACAATGGTTTCAAATGGTCCGGGAAGAGACGAGATTATATACAGGAAATAAACTGTATGGCATAAAATGAAAACGGGCTTTATGGGCAGCGATATTTCGACAGAGGGCGAAAACTGGTCATAAGGCCCGTTTTTTACATAAACGTCTCAGTTTTGGCCTGAACATAACTTGAATAGGCCGTCCAATTGGCTTATAATTTAGTATAAAATATGGAGTGTCAGGAGAGAAGAGCAAATGAGTGACAATAAAATCATTTCAGTGAATATGTTAGGAAATCTATCGGTTCGTTACGGAGACAAACCGATTCTACTAAAATGCAGTAAGGAAAGCAGATACATGCAGATGTTCCTGATGCTTCTATATTATAATAGGAAGGGAATAACCCGGAAAGAGATGATGGAAAACCTGTATGAAGAAAAGACAGGTTCGGTAGACAACGCCATGCGGATCGTTGTTTACAGGCTGCGCAAGCTGATTGGGGAATCGACACTTCCAAAGGGAGAATATATCCGTATGGATGGAAACAGGTACTTCCTGACAAAAGAGATGGAGGTAGAACTGGATACAGAACGGTTCCTGGAACTTCTCCAGACAGCATATGAGTCGGTTGATGAAGAAGAAAAAATAAAAATTCTGAAAGAAGCATGTGACATCTATAAAGGCGATTTCCTGAGAGAGCATCTGGGAGAGACGTGGGTAGAGATCGAAAATGGGCGCTATCAGAAAATCTATCTGGAAGCGGCGAGAAAGCTTACGGATTTTCTGAAAGCGAAGGGCAGGTATGATGAACTTCTGGAATTCGGCGTGAAAAACAGCCGGCTGTTTCCCTTCGACGACTGGCAGTTTGTCCGCATTGAAGCGCTCCTGGCTGAGGGAAAAAAGAAAGAGGCTGCTTGTGTCTACGAGGATACGCTGAAACTGTTTCAGGATGAATTCGGAGTCGGACTTCCTGACGACGTAATTAAAAAGTTTGAGAAAGCCAGCAACCAGATTTTCGATGAGCAGGACCCTAAAATTCTTATCGAATCCGTGATTAAAAAGGAAGAGGATGAAGGCGGTGCCTATTATTGTAATTATCTGAGCTTTATGGATTGCTGTCATGTAATGAAACGCATGTCGGAACGCGCTAAAAACATACTCACCATGCTGGTCTGTTACGTAGTGGATGAAAACGGGAAAATGATCGTTCCTGAGGCCGGGGAAGAGGCGGGGAGCAGTGTGCTCAAACAGGCCATCCGCCTGTCTCTCAGGAAAGAAGACGTGTATACGAAATACGGAATGGGGACATTTATGATCCTTATGATGGGGATTACAAAAGACGATGACTGCATGAAGGTATTTCATAGAATCGAGAAAAATTTTAACAAAATAAAGCACAACAGGAAGCTGAGAATACAATATAAGGTATATCCCATCAACTGGTGAGAAAAATATGTCTTTCTCCGGCAGGTTGAAATGGTAAGTGAAATATACCATATGGTAGAATACATATAAGAGTGGATAATTATGCCTTATTAGATAAAATTACCAAGTGTATATAGAAACCGGATATCGGTAAAAAGGGGAAATGGATATGTTTAAGGAGATAAAGAGAAAAATAGCAGGTTTTCTGGTAGTGACCATACTGGCCGGGCAGATTCTGCAGGGGCCGTCAGGCATTGCGCTTGCCGCAGAAGGGAAGAGGGTGGCTACGCCGTCGGAGGCAACACCGTCGGAGGCTCAGGAAGTCGACGGTCAGATCCTGATACAGATTAAGGAATCAGAGGTCAGAGCGGCCCTTGGCAGGCATAAAAACGGAGCAGATGCGCTAAAAAAGGATCTGATTCCGTTTACAGGCGATGCACAGGAAGGCGTTTACCGTACGCTCAGGGAAGCGATGGAAGGGAGAACACTCCTCAGACAGGAACGCTTGAGCGGAGACAATAATTCCTGTATGTACCTCATTGCCATTACGGACAATGAAGAGGCGAAGAGCCTGGCAGAGCGAATCGATTTAATCGTAGTCAATTCTGATTTCGACAACGACTATCATTTCCTCGTTCAGATGACTGGGGAGGATATGAGCATCGTAGAGGCAAATGTCAGCCGGTATGATGTGGATTATGAAGAGGAACTGCCGGAAGAGGATGCGGCTGGCAATATCATCGTACCTGTTGAGAAAGAGCCGGAAGGCGGCCTTATTTATGACGGAACGAGCGACAGCATGGTTGTCATCAATCCGGACAGCGCTTCGGGAAAAGAGCCGTCGGAGACCATTGACAGTAAAAATGATGAGCCGTCCGAGTCTGTGACAACTCCGAAAGAGGAAGAACAACAGGAGGAAGGTAGCGGGAAAACAGATGAATCTGACAGCGCAGGCGATGTACAGGATCAGGGAAATGGTTCTGAGATTCCGGAAATCAAAGATGAGACAATCGGTGATTCAGAGATAAAGGCTCCCGTCACAGAAGACGCAGACGGGGAAGAACCGGCAATAAAGGATACAGAGAGCGGCGCCGACCGAAACGACGCGGCAATGGATGAAGAAGTAAAAGAGACGACAGATAAAACAGAGAGCGAAGAAAGAGCTACTGATGAAAAAGAGCCTGTTGCAACGGGCCGGGTGACGGTTTCCAGACACCAGGTTCCCCTCGTAGCGCTTCCGGCCGAAGAGGAAGAAATTCTAACTGAAGATGACCAGGACGAAGAAATCAGTACAGAGGCAGAGGAGGAAATTATTTCTGAAGATGACGGGGAAGAGATTCCTGACGAGGAAATAATGGATGAGAGCAGCTTCACAGATGACGAGGAAAGTCTTCCGGATTTCTTTGCTTCGACAGGCGCAGTACTGTCGGACGGCGAAGATATGGAGATTATCAGCGAAATGAGTATTGATAAGGTTTCCGATCCTGACGAACTGTCAGAAGACGATCTGCAGGCACTGCTCGGCTTGAAAGCTGTCAGCGGCGATCAGATTATGGAAACGGCGACAAAGTCGTCTTCACTCAGATCATTGTTCAGATCCTCCAGAAAAACAGTGGTGATCGGATATCATCTTCCGGTTGAAGGCGGAATTACCGTACTTTCAGCCCGGATCGGTGATAATAAGAACGTATTTGATTATGCGGAAGAACTTTACGGAAACGGTGTGGACAGCAAGAACCAGCCGATTATCACTTCCAGAGTAACAGCCTCTCTGGATGGGGATGTGAAAGCAGGAACGAGCCTTCATTTTGTAATCAACTATGTTCCGATCGATGTCCCTGTATGGGCGGAAGAAGGCGACAGCCCGCTGGAAATCTACGACCGGATTACGGATGCTTCTATTACGCTGAAGGTTCCAAAGGGAATCGCTTTGAAGGAGGGGGAGTATACATCTGTTCAGGAGAATGGGGATTACCGCCTGTATACGATCCAGCTGGACGATATTGACAATCTGAAAGCAAAAACCACGATCGAGGTGAAAGGCTATATAGAAGGGAATGGAAAGGCTCCGATTGGCAGCTCATTTACCTTTGATCCAGTACAGTGCACCTTTACCGGCACCATTCGGGTCCGCGACCTGAATAATCCGGATTTGGTACCGCCAAAAGGCGATGGGACATACACGGTTACCAGCAATATGGAGTACGGAATCGGTGCGTCAAAAGCGCCGTATGAATATGAGCTGGTCAGTGACGACAGATGGGGAATCACGAAGGAACTGATCAGGCAGGACGGAAACACGTATAAAGTGAAAGAAGAAAACGGCTCTAAGACAGTCGTAGTAGCATATAAAGTGAGCCTGGGGCTTGTGGCAGGAGAGACGGAGAAAGGACTCAGCCTTGTTCCCGCCGGAGAGGCCGCTTATAAGGAAGCAGGCAGAGTTCCGTTTGCAGACGGCAGCTTTATGATTACGGATACCCCGCAGGCAGAAGGAAAGAACGGTCTCATTTCTCCGGAATCCATAAAGATCTGGAAGATGAAAGACGGCCACAAACCGGACGGCGCGCCCATTTCAACAGATGGCATAATTAACACGTATGATACAAACGGCAACAGCGGCGACAACGAATTTAACGTGGATGAGGGAGCGCCTTATTATACGGAATATTATGTGGAAACAGAATATCCATATGAAGCCTTTGAAGTGGACTTCTGGGAATCGGCGGCCAACGAACCGTCCAAATTCCCGGTGGACAATACGGCCGTTCTGAACTACAAACTGGCAGGAAGTCCGGATGAAGCGGTGGTAGAGGCAACCGTCGGCACTACGGTGAAATTTGTCAGGAACAAGGCTGTTCTGAAAATTACAAAGAAAATCAAAGTTCCTTCCAATTTAAACGGCGGATTTACGTCCGAACGGTATGATGAGGTGATGGGAACGGAATTCGGCGGATATGCGGAATTTAAGATTGAAAAGCAGGATCCGTCCAACTCTGCAAAATGGGATTTGTATGAAGAAGCTCAGGTGGAGATGAAGGATGAAGACGGCAATACCACTTACCTGCCTGTGGAAGGCCGGCCGTATATCAACCCTGTAAAAGATGCCCAGGACGGTGACCGGATTGCAGTGGGAAAAGACGGTACGATTACGCTCTATGTAGAGCCGGGTACATACAGGATAACGGAGGAAACAACACCTGACAGAACGGAAAAACCGGCCGATGGGTATGTGAAAAATACAGGGAAGCTGGAAGCCGGCACTACGAAAGAGGTTACGATTGAAAACGTGGCTCCTGAAATCGGCGGAATCCTGTTTGAGAAAAAGGGCCTTAATAAAGACGGAAGTGAAACCGTACTGGTAGGTGCGGAATTCGGCGTGTGGAAGGGCAGCACCACCGCAGGGGAGCCGCTTCTGACAGAAATATCCGGCAGCGATGGAACGGTTGCTTTTTATCCTTTGGAAAAAGGCGATTACATGATTCGGGAAACGAAAGCTCCGGCCGGGTATGTGCTGGATGACAGGGAGTATTCTGTTACGGTTGAAGGCAGTAAACTCACGACTGTTTCCGGCGGAACGATTGTCAATAAGGTCAATGAAGGAAGCCTGACCGTTGAGAAGATGGTTGAAGACGGCAATTCTTATGTGACGATGGGAGAATATCCGGCTGCCATTGCCGACTATAACGGGGCATTTACGATTCAGCAGAGTTTGGACGGGAATACATGGTCGGACTGGAAAGTGGGAATCTCACTGGGGACTGAAGGAGAAAGCCAGGGAAAGATTCAGGAAACGGTTCCGGTTTATCAGCTGGATGAAACTGGAGCAGTAACAGGCACTTACCAGTACCGGATCGTTGAAAATGTTCCTCAGGGATATCAGTCCTTATCTTCCGACAGCCTGGAGCAGGTTTATGACGAAACCGGAAGAACCGTTACCACAAAAGAAAAGCTTCTCCGATGGGATGAACCTTCCGGAAAATACGTTCAGACCTACAATGTTTACAATATTCCGGAAGGACAGCTGAATCTGATCAAAAAGCAGCTCAGTTACGATGAGGAGTCGGGAGAGTTAAAAGACACCGTCCAGCCGGGGAAGACCTTCTGGCTGTTCCGGAAGACGGATGATGGACGTTACGAGAGAGTCGTCATAACCGGTCCGGAAAATTCCGTGATCGATTCATGGATCAGTGATGAAAACGGCAGAATCAGCCTTGCGGGACTTTTGATCCGGGAAAATGGTACTGCTGTGGAGTATTACTGGTATGAAGCGGATACGGCAGAACATGAGATTTTCCATGGCTACAGCAGCGCGGATACGAAAGAGGAAAATGACAGAACGACGGAAATTGCTGATTTGCCGGGAGTGACGGGAACAGCTAGGCTTGCAGGCCCGTTTGCGGCAACTCCGTATATGACAAAGGACGACAGTCAGGTCGCAGCTGCTTACGGATACAATGTGGTACAGAAATTCCCGCTGTGGATAGAGAAGCTGGACGGCATGACGGATCAGAAGCTGAACGGCGCGAAGTTCGCCGTCTATGAGGTGAATGAGGACGGAACACTGCAGGAGAATCCGCTGTCCGGTTATGAAGAAGTCGAGGCAACAGAATCAGTGCCGTCATGCTGGATACCGGCAGGAAATATGCGGTAAAGGAAACATCGGCTCCGGAAGGATATTATGGATTTAGCGGAGAAGAGGGAAAAGATTATATACTGGTGGACCTGACCGGTATTCTTGTCGGGCCGGATACGAAGACAGATAAAGAAAAAATATTCGATAGGGGTGCCCTGCCGACTGGCAATAAGGTATCCTTCGAGAATATACCGAAACCTCAGCTTCAGGTAGTGAAGAAGCAGTATGACAAGGGCAACGGAAAGACAGCGCCGGAACAGAAAAACGATGTTGTATTCGACATTTTCCAGGATTATGAGAATCCGGAAAGCAAAGTCGGCACCATCAAATCAGGAAGTGAGAGGCTCACCCTGAATGACGGCGTATATTATCTGAAAGAACAGCTGACAGTGGATGTAATCAATCCAAACTCCTATCTTACGGCGGAATCTGAGGAAGTGATGAGCGGGAAAGCCGTGATCGGAAGCGACGGTGAAGTCTACTGGAAGGTGAATCTGAAAAAACCGTCCGCATCAGGGACGGGGGCTGCGGAAGCAGAAATTATACAGACAGTGAACATTGACAACTATAAAAACAGCGGCTCCGTAACGGTAAAGAAATTCCACGCATGGACGAAAGCCGACCTTTCAGGGGCCGCCTTCAGTCTGTACCGGGTCGATTCAGATGGGGCCGGCGCAGAATCAGAAACACTAATCGAGACGCTGCCGGGAGCAAACGGTAAGCAGGCTTCTACGTTTACGTTTAATAACAAGCCGATTTACGGTGATGACGGCCGGCTGATTACTTACCGGATTCGTGAGACAAATCCGCCGCAGGGCTTCCAGAGCGACAACAGCTATTTTGAATTCCACTTAAACAGGGATCAGGTGGTAACAAAGGGCAGAAAGAACGGCTCCGGAGAAAATACGGATATTTCCTTCTATAATAAACCGCTTATAAGCCTGACCGTGAAAAAATTCGGCAGGGATAGATGGGAATCGGAGTTCCAGCCGATCAACCATGAGCTTCCCGGTATTCATCTGGCGCTTCTTCACGAGGTGGAAGGTAATGTCGTACCAGTGCTGGATCAGAACGGCGAGCCTGTAATAAAGACGACGTCGGCCGACTGGGCACACGTCACTTTCGATAATCTGAGCCTGGATGAGACGTACTACATCGCAGAAGTCTATCATCCCGGAAACAGCTATGTGATTCCGGACGGAAAGAAACCGCTTCTGGATGCAGACCGAACCGGCAAGACGCTTGCGAATGCAAAGAATGAACTGAAGGGCTTTAGCCAGCCGGCAGCTGATTTCCTGAATACGTTCTACGGTGTAAAATTCAATGGGGAAACAGACGTTTCCGCAGACGACAAGAAGGCAGGAAAAGACGCCTTTGAACTGGATCCGATGGTCAATGAAAAGAACTGGGTTCAGTTTGAGGTCAACAAGGTTGAGAAGCATAAGCTGGTGGAGATTCAGGAAGAGGCTTTTCATGAACTGCCGCCGGATGAGAGATTGACGGTTACAGATGATAACGGAACGGTTCACTATTATAAGAAGGTTCCACTGAACAATTCTGAAATCAAGAATCTGAATGGAGCAAAATTTGAGCTGTATTCTCAGAATGCCGACGATTTCAAGACAGGTGACCACGGATATGGCTCCGTAGCCTTCGACAAGACGAGGCGGATTATATCGGCGCATATGAGAGCGGTACGATTCTGGATGCAGAAGGCAATCCAGTTGACGGACTTCTCAGAACGGATATTTTCAACGATACCTCAAAGATTTACTGGATGGTAGAAGTAAAGGCTCCGATCGGCGGCGATTACGTTGAGTATCCTGCAGGCACTACGATCGCATTCATCCCCGAATTTATGGGAGATATTGACGGTGACAACTGCACGGTTCAGCCTTATAAGCCGAATGAAATCGCAAAAGCAGAGATAGAAAACTACAAAGATCCCGGTTCCGGTGGCTATGGCGAAAACCCTGTAGCCAGTCTGAAGCTCAATAAGTGGCTGGCAGCAGGAGACGGAAATGGTTCTTATAAACCATTAGGCGGCGTTAAATTCCAGCTGAAGGTGAAAGGGTATGACTACGTCCTTTCCGAACTGACCACTGGTCTTGAAAATGATTTTACGACTGAGGATCAGCTCACAGCCTCTGCAATGACGGGATATCTGAGATGGGAAGATGAAAAGAACAGCTTCCAAACATGCTGATGGAGTCTCAGAAGAACACGGCAGAAGAGGCTGGAGTGATTGCCGATGAGGTCTTTGGTACCAAGGAAGCCGGTAAGAAAGAATACGCGGTGGAGTGCAGTCTGGTGGAAACTTATGCTCCTCAGAAAGTGGAGATGAGCCAGAGCTCCTACGACGTCACTCTCAGATTCAATACCGATGAAGACACGGTCAATGAACAGTATTTCTACTATGAAGACAGCGATGGGACACCTCACAATACAAGGATCATCAACTACCTGCGCGATCAGTATCCCGTAACCGTTCATAAGTTCGGATACCGCGCTACCGATGAAATACTGGCCCAGAAACCAACCGATCATATTCTGAAGGATATAGAAGACCTTCCTGGAAAGAAGCCTCTTTCCGGAGTGCTATTCGTACTGGAGAAGTACAACTATGTCACGGGCAAATACGAGGCATATGGATTTGATACGGCAGAAAAGCAGCAGGGAGCAAATGCAGCGAAGGGAGAGTTTAAGTCCAGAGGTGACGGAACTTTCAAGTTCGACAAGGGGCTTCCGCTGGGAGATTACCGGATCTATGAGAAGAACCTGGGAGATAATAAAGGATATTATAACATGTATCCTGGCCAGAAGAACGATGGCTCAGGCGCATGTAAGTACTTTACAGTAGGAACAGACGGTGCGGACGTATACATTTTCAACCCGGAACTGCTGAAACTGGAAGTGGAGAAAACCCTTCTCCCCGGAGCAGACGAAACTGGCGTATCGTTGAACGGAATTAAGTTCCAGCTGAAAGGCAACAACAGGACAATAGATAAAGAACTGACAGGACAGACAGATAAGGTTCTCTTTGGCAGTCAGGATCCCCTGCAGCCGGGAACGTATACTCTGACAGAGACCCTTGGCAACAACAGCGTGACAAACGCCTACTTCAACAACTATTATCCGGCAGCTTCCAGAAAAATCTATCTGGGTTATGTGAGAAAGTGGGATGGGAATACGAAGACACATCGCCTTGAAAAGCTGACCGGAAAGGACGGCGTCGTTCCTGAACTGAAATCCAGTGAAGACGGCACGTATACGATAGCCAGCTTGGCGTACGCCAACCCGCGTACCGGCGGCCTGGAAATTGCGAAGGTGGATGCAGAAGACAATACGCTGCTGCTGGAGGGAGCAACGTTCTCATATGCATTTGCTAAATTCAGAAATGAGGATTTCGTTAAGAACGGAGGAAAAACTCAGCTGAAGAGCCTGGAAGAACTGACGGATGAAACGAACATGGCGGGTCTGGGAAAACTGACATATGAGACTAAAAAGGATAAGCTGACAACGGGTGCTGACGGCAAGGCGAAGGTGAACGGCCTGATCCCGGGATGGTATAAGATATGGGAGTCGGCGGCACCAAAAGGATATGCCGCGGATGGCACGCCGAAGTATGTGGCGGTGACAGGCGACATGGCCTCTAAAGACGGCGCGTACCATTATGCAGAGTACACGGGAGTTACCTTTGAAGACAGAAAAACCGTGCAGCTGAACCTTGAGAAGATTCTGGACTACGGAAATCTGAATCTGCAACTGATCCAGGAAAGCGACCGGGCGCCTGAAAGCGTCACATTTGAGATATTTAAGGGAACAGCACCTGAAAATGCAGTGACGACCGGAATCTCCCATACATTCAGTAAGGCAGATTTTACGGCGGATCAGGGAATTATCAACGCATGGAAGGAACTGACAAATAAACTTCCTCAGCTGGCATTAGAGTATGAACATTATTATCTGAAGGAAGAGGTCAGAATAAAAGAAGGCCAGAACTGGTATTACCTCTATGGTGACGCGGCTCCTAAGGGCAGTCAGCAGGAGAACAGCCTGACTCAGGGCTATGGCGGTATGATCCAGATCGACAGTCTGAAATCTGAAGGCGGCCGTTTCCGTGTGAAAGAGGATGTGTCCGTATCGCTTACAAACCGCATCGGCATGGCACAGATCACAGTTAAGAAGGTGGATAAGAACGACCATTCGAAGCCTCTTTCCGGAGCAGAATTCGCCGTATATGACGGAGCTCCAGGAGCAGACGGCAGGCCGACAGGAACGATCGTGGCTTCCGGAACGACAGACGAAACAGGAACGTGCGTAATGAACGTATGGCTGGGAGATCTGGATGAAAATGGAGAGGATGCGTTCTGGATTTTAGAGACAAAAGCGCCGTCACATTACGTGCTGAATGAAAAAGCAGTTTCCGTAAAAGTGAAGCCGGGCGAAGTAGCAAGCTATGATAAAGCAGCGGACCATGTGAGGGTGTATGAAGACCTCCTGTTTGAAAATGAAGCTGGCATCGATATAAACCTTACAAAGTACAGGGATACCTATGAAAATCTGTTCGGAGAGGACGCGTCAGAATCCAATCCGGAAAATCAGGTACAGGAAAAGGATGCGTTCTTTGACCTCTATACGGCCGATCTGGATGATTATGAAGCGGGCCGGCCTGTATGGGTGAAGGTGAAAGCTGGAAGCGGCATTGAGATCGCGCCGGAAAACGGTGAGGTCAGCGGAACAGGGAGGCTCAGTTGGACTGGACTTCCTGTAGAAGGAAAGGTATATGCACTCTATGAGCATGAAATCACTTCTGGCGATTATAAAAATTATATGCTGAATTCCGTCCACAGAATGGACGGAAACGGGCCGTCGGAAGAAAAGCTCACCTTGCTTGAGAATGCAGAGACGAAGGAAAGTGCCGACAGCACAGACTCGGCAAGTAGAAATATTTATCTTCTTGGCGATGGTTCTGTTCTCGAAAGCGGAGCTGCCTATGGATTTGCGGCGTTTAATAAGCCTGCTGCCAGAGTGCGGATTCTGAAAGAGGCGGCGGAAAATGACCCGACTGCGAATGCGCCGCGGGCTGCGTTCCGGATCGTGGACATTTCTGATCCTGAGAATGAAACCATTGTAGAAGACAGAATCGAGACACAGCCGATTACTTATGAAACGGATCTTCCGGATATCAGACGATATACGATGGCCGTGGTTCCGCTGAAAGAGGGAAGATACAGAATCGAGGAAATCGAATCACTGACGGATGGATTTGCCATCGTGAAGAACGATTCCAGAGTTGTATGGAAGCAGGAGATTACAATTCCTTCAAAAGAAGGTGGAAACAGCTATGTATTTGCAAATTTAAAGACGGATGAAAGCCTGGCTATTGATAAGAAGGCGACGAACGGACCTCTCGAGAATCTCTGGTGGACAGACGAGCAGACGGCTTCCTATGATATTGCTCTGAAGATTTCCAACAAGCTTCCGCTTACTTCCTTTACATTCACTGACAAGGGTCTTTCCATGATGGATGGAAATGGGACGGAGCTGGAGTCTTCGTATAGCTATGAAACGTTTTCCCTGAAGGAACTGGCGATCCCGGTGCCGACAGCGGATAACCGGTTTGTAGCAGATGAAGACGGAACGCCTTATCAGACGGAAGAGGAGAGTGCAGCTCCTCGATTACGGCCACAGTTGTACTTTACGGATTTGATAAGCAGAAGATAGAGACCAGCAGCCCGATCGCCGCAGTTGTAGCAGATGCTGCTGACGCGGACGGCATGTGGAAAATCCATATACCAGATTATACGAATGAAAAGGTGGAATCTTTTGAAGTCATTTACGAGGATAAAAACCTTTCTGAAAAGTCGGGTGGAAAATACAAACTGGGAAGAGATTTCACCCCGGGAACGCTGAAAGCTGATTTCATCATATGGAAACAGGAGCGTCTGGATTCCAACGGCAATGAAGCAAAACAGATTACGCAGGTTAAGAATACGGCTTTTGCTGAAATGACGTATGATAAGTACGACAGCAGGGGAGAACTGACAGCAGGGACGAAGGATGTGACGAGTCTGGCGGCTGTCGACGTAAAAGAGCCTCCGGTTCCGACAGTTGCGCTGACCAAGGATGTGGCGAAACAGAAAGCGGCAGGTGATATCACCGTTAAAGTGGATGATGCTCTGACGTATACGCTTAATCTTGAGAATGTCAGCACAGATATTGAGGTTCCGATGGTTAATCCCGTATTCTTTGATAAGCTGCCATACGGTATGGAGCTTCAGGGAGCCGGTATCGACAAACAATTTGCAATCAGCGCTCCGGACGGCGTAAAACTGGATAAAGACAACGCTATCACCAGTGTAATCGATGGAAATACGTATATCTATCTGCCGTTCAAGGGAGATTTCAAAAAAGGCGAAAAGATCACCATTTCCTACAGTGTAGACATCAAGGCAGGAATCATCAGCAATCCGGAAGACATTCCGAACTATGTATACGTTACAAGCCCGAAAAAAATGGAGCCGTTTACAGGCAATGCAGGAGGAGCTTCCTTCAAGGCAGCCGGCAGCTCTGCATGGCCGGGTACCAAACCGGAACTGGATTCTGCAATTGCCAATTTCGATCATGAGCTTTTGGGTAACGGCTGGATTTCCGCTTACAAGAACGTAGGCTACCGCAGCGGAGCTGCTATCGACGTTCTGAAGGAAGAGATGGGCGACATGGACAGTGCGTTCGTTTCAGGAACCACAAGTGCAAAAGCTTCAATTGATGACGGATGGGTCCGCTACCGACTGACTGTTGTTAACAGTGATCAGACAAATACCGTTAATAACCTGAGAATCCTGGATATTCTTCCGGCAGTAGGGGATACGGATTTGGGCTCTACCAACCAGAGATACAGCAAGTGGCAGGTGGAAGCGCCTGACCTGGAAGAAGCGGGCACAGATGATTTTATCGTTACAAAGTATGACAAGAACGGGAAGGGAGAAGATATCCGTTCAGATGTCAATGTATATTACAGCAAAAAGAATTCTTTCAGCGATAAGGCTGACAGAAGCAAGTTCCTGAACAATGATATCCCAGATTCTGCAGACTGGTCGGACGGATATCTGCCATCCAGAGCCGCGGCGCTTATGTTCGATATGGATCAGAACATTATGCTTGAGCCAGGGGAGCGTATTGTCATTGAGTTCCTTACAAATGTACAGGAATTCAAGACACAGGCAGAAAAGGAAGAGGCAGTATTTACCTATGCCGTGAATAACTTCTCCCTCAGATACAAGATTAAGGGCAGCAACGGAAGCGGAGACGTACTCCAGGATATCGTACCAAGCAATAAAGTCAACGCTCTACTTTCACCAAGCCGTGTGAAAGTAGGAGGAAAGATATGGATTGATGCCAACAACAACGGCATACAGGATGAGAACGACACATATCTGGAAGAGAAGGTACAGGAACTCTGGAACAATGGATATTTCGGAATCAAACTTTACAAGTCGGGAGAAGAGGCAGGAATTGTAGACGGTACGCTGAATGGCGACAACACCTTCCTGTTTGACCATTTGATTCCTTCCAGACCGAAGACGGCGGACCAGAAGGGGCTGTACACCAAAGGCTCCGAAGCGGTCAAAAACATTCTGAATCCTGATAAGCTGCGTGGTGACAACCCTGAGAATTTTATAATCAGAATTACAACGCAGGAAGAGAACGGGTTAGGGATTATCTGGAGAATTGCGCATACAACGACCCAGCTGGACAACGGAAAGATGACGGCGAATCAGGATTCCGGAAAGTCCAGAGTTCCGGATGATACGGATCTGTATGGAGAAAACAGCAGAGAATCTGTAGACAATAACTTCTATACAACATCTGATTCTGAGGGTCACCGTACGGTCGCTTCTGAGAAGTTCTTCCTCTGGAAGGCAGGAAACGACAGGGAAGGCAACGAGTGGTACGACCACACGAAAGACCTTGGTATCGTTCCTTACCGCAATATCAAAGTCAAGAAGACTGATGAAGACGGCCGCGGGCTGCAGGGTACGAAATTCTCGATTTACGGTCCGTTTGCAACGCCTTTAGAAGCGAGCGAGGATCCGGAAAAGCTGGTCTATCCGCTTACAAAAGACAGGGATGCCGGAAGGACCAATGAAAACGGCGAACTGGAGAATCTGCCGGAACTTCTCTACTATCAGAACTATCTGCTTGTAGAGGAAGAGGCGTCTGCCGGATTTGTGGTTTCAGGGGCAGAGGCGGATCTGGAAACAGCTTCCGTAGGTGAAGGAAAGTCCGGCTGGATTATTCCGAATATGGCAGCGGTGGACAGCAGTCAGCTTTCATCGGCAAACGACATCCACGTCAAAGATCCTTACGACACAGGTATGCTGAGGTACAGAAAGATCGACAAGTCCTCGAATGAGAACCTGGAAGGAGCAGGCTTTGAACTGATCTGGACCTATGATGGAGTACAGGCGAACAAAGGAATGACGGAAGAATCCGCCAGGGCCGCATGGGAGGAATACAGAAGCCGTTTTGCAGTCGAAGCCGATCTTTCGAAGGGAATCCGCAATAAGAATGTACCTGCAGATCATGAGAATAAAATTGCCTTTGAAACGGACGGAACGGGAGAAATCGCTCTGAACGGCCTGCCATACGGCAGCTATCTCTTAAAAGAGACGCTTCCTCCAGAAGGGTATTCTGACATGATCGATAAATGCCAGAAAGAATTCATTATTGACAGAGATCACAAGTCCGTTCCTGACGTGAAAGAAGAACTCGTCTTTACAAACGAAAGACTGCCGTTTAATCTGAAATGGCAGAAGAAGAACATTTATGGAAGCTTTGCAGATGGTATACAGTTCAAGGTAGAAGGGCCTGGTGTCTATAAAGAAGGCATGATCTTTAAGAGCTTCCATGAGAATGAGACGCTGCCAGAGGGCTGTTTACGACAGAAAACGGCGGCATTACGGTCAACGGACTTCTTTATGGAGACTATAAGATCACCGAGATGGCTTCCACTGTGTATGAGGAGATCAAGCCGTTTTATGTCCGGATCAGTAAAGACGGAACCATTTCCCTCCTTACGGATGCAGGCGGAAAGGCAGAACTGAATTCTTCCGTGCAGAACGAGATCAACTTTACCGTAACAAATACACCTCTTACCGGAGCGGTAACCCTTGAAAAGGTAGATAGGGAAGCTGCTTCCAGAAAGCTTGCAGGCGCTGAATTTAAGCTTACCGGTTCAAGTGATGTGGAAGAGGCATTTGAAGAATATGTCAAGACGGTATATGGAAGCGGAATCACCGTTCTTTCCACCGGCTCAAAAGGAAATCCGGAGATTGCGTTCCGCGTAGACGGAACGAAGAACATTTTCGGCAGTTCAGATGGAGAAGGCAGCATTACGAGACTGCATACGCACCTATACACTGACAGAGACGAAAGCCCCTGAAGGATACGTACTGGGAGATGTGCCATGGAGCGAATCGTTTACCATCAGTAAGGAAAACAGCCATGTATGGTTCAAGGATGGACAGCTGAATTCCGAAGGCTCCGTACAGAATGATCCCCACCGGCTGAATGTGACGAAAGTGTCTTCAGACGACGGAAACAAGAAACTGGCTCATGCTTCCTTCATTCTCCGTGCAGCAGACGGAAGGTACGTAGTACTGAAAGGCGGAAGCTTCTCAGGCTGGACGACAGAGGAAAGCAAAGCGACATCCTTGAAACGGATGCGAACGGCCAGGCAGAGATCAAACGTCTTCCGTCTGGAACGTATACGCTCCTTGAAACGGTTTCACCTTCCGGATATCTGATTAATAAGGATATCCCGAGCTTCTACGTAGGCGACAGCCATACGGCAGTTATCGTAGCTGATCAGCCGAGCAGCGGCGGAAGCCACAGTGGTGGCGGAGGCGGCGGTAGCGGCGGCGGTGGCGGCGGAACGCCGACAGAAACACCGACTACCACTATTCCGGAAAATCAGGTTCCGCTCGCAAACCTGCCGAACCAGATTATAGAAAATCCTGTCATACCGATCGATGATATGGAGGTGCCTCTCGGCGCTCTTCCAAAGACAGGAGATTTTGCCAAGAATCACGGTTTAATGGCCATCATTACAGCAACGCTCGCGCTGTTTTTGCTATTGTCAGGAAAGAAAAAAGAGGATGAAGACGGTTAAACGCTTCATTGCCAAAGGCTCCGACAGCCAGCCCTGCATACCATGCAGGCAGGCTGACGGAGCCTTTGTTCCTTTCCGGGAAAGACCTTGTTCTTATAAAGTACTTGATTCCTGGAAAGTAAAAAGCGCTCCGCTATGGACATCATGCCCCGCTTTATCGAACTCTTTGTTACGCATTGGAGAAAAATTTTCCCTGCAGCAGAAACTGCTTTATAAAGACACCGTATGAAAATCTTATTGATTTATGAAATGATATCGGGTATATTATTTAGTAGATTATTGTTAGAATAAAGTTAGGCAAAAGCCGGGAGGAGAGTCAAATGGTCAAGATAGCAGTAGATGCCATGGGTGGTGACAATGCGCCGGGAGAGATTGTAAAAGGCGCGGTCCAGGCTGTGAATAAAGGAACTGATGTTTCTGTTGTCCTCGTTGGAAAACAGGAAGCGATCGAGGAAGAGCTGAAGAAGCATTCGTATCAGAAGGATCGAATTACGATTCAGCCTGCCTCGGAGGTTATTGAAACAGAGGAACCTCCTGTCACGGCAATTCGCTCCAAAAAGGATTCCTCCATCGTAGTGGGGATGAATATGGTAAAATGCGGGGAAGCGGATGCCTTTGTCTCTGCCGGCAGTTCAGGAGCAGTTCTCGTAGGAGGTCAAGTGATCGTCGGCAGGATAAAAGGTGTGGAGAGACCGCCTCTGGCCCCCCTGATTCCCACAGAGAATGGAGTTTCCCTGCTGATTGACTGCGGTGCCAATGTGGATGCTAGGCCTTCTCATCTCGTTCAGTTTGCCAGAATGGGAGCTATTTATATGGAGCACGTAGTAGGCGTAAAGAATCCCAGAGTGGCGATTGTAAATATCGGCGCAGAGGAGGAAAAAGGCAATGCTCTTGTAAAAGAGACGTTTCCTCTGCTGAAAGAATGCCATGACATAAACTTTATCGGCAGCATTGAAGCAAGGGAAATCCCTCATGGAGGCGCGGATGTTATCGTATGTGAAGCCTTTGTGGGAAATGTAATTCTAAAGCTTTACGAAGGCGTAGGCGCGACCCTTCTTTCGAAAGTGAAGGATGGCATGATGACAAGCCTGAGGAGCAAGATCGGAGCTGCTGGTTAAGCCGGCTCTGAAGGCGACTTTAAAATCCTTTGATGCAAGCCAGTACGGGGGAGCGCCTCTGCTGGGACTGAAGGGCCTTGTTGTGAAGACGCACGGCAATTCCACAGCCAATGAAGTCTGCAATTCCATTATCCAGTGCGTTACTTTTAAGGAACAGGCGATTAACGATAAGATAAAGGCCAGTCTTGGAACAAAACGCCAGGAAGGAAGCCAGGATGGAATTTGAGAGAATGAGGGCTGTTCTTGCAGATCAATTCAACATCGACCCGGAGGAAATAACAATGGGTTCCAGGCTGGTAGCGGATTTCGGAGCGGATTCTCTGGATATCGCAGAACTGATAGCAGCGATTCAGGAGGAATTCGATGTGTATATCTCGGAGGAAGCGGCAGAAGGGATTGCAACAGTTGGTGACCTGCTTGAGAAAATTCGGTGAATAAATTGATGAGAGTGCTGTAAACTAAAATCAGACATGCCCCCGATACCAGATTTCGTTCCAAGGCAGTGGCCAAGTCACTCCGTCTGGTATACGGGGGCAATGCGTTTTTCTTTGGTGACATACTCTGCCAGACAGGAAATCAAGAAGGAAGGACATATAAAAATATATGAACAGAAAATTAAACGACTTAGAACAGAAGATCGGTTATGAATTTAAAAACAAGGGACTGCTGTCCCATGCGATGACCCACAGCTCCTATGCGAATGAAAAACGGTGGGAGAAGTCAAGATGTAATGAACGGCTGGAATTTTTGGGTGACGCTGTACTGGAACTGGTATCCAGCGATTTCCTGTTTCATAAGAATGATAAAATGCCGGAAGGGGAGCTGACGAAGACGAGGGCCAGTATGGTGTGTGAGCCAGCTCTTGCATACTGTGCAGGCGAAATCCATCTGGGAGATTATCTGCTTCTGGGAAAGGGAGAGGACGCGACAGGGGGCAGGGAACGCAATTCAGTCGTATCAGATGCGATGGAGGCGCTGATTGGCGCGATTTATCTGGATGGTGGTTTTGCTAGTGCGAAAGAGTTCATCCATCAGTTTATTCTGAACGATATGGAACACAAGCAGCTCTTTTACGATAGCAAGACTATCCTGCAGGAAATGGTTCAGAGTATAGGGGACACTCCTCTTTCCTATGAACTGCTCAGGGAGGAGGGCCCTGATCATAACAAGACATTCGAGGTATGCGCAAAGATCGGTGAAGAAGAGATCGGCCGGGGGACGGGAAGAACAAAAAAGGCCGCGGAAGCTGCGGCCGCTTATCATGGAATTCTAAAATTAAGGAAATCACAGGTGTAATATGTATTTAAAAAGTATCGAGGTACAGGGTTTTAAATCATTTGCAAATAAAATACTGTTTGAATTTCACAATGGAATTACAGGCATTGTAGGGCCAAACGGCAGCGGTAAGAGCAATGTGGCGGACGCGGTGCGGTGGGTTCTGGGAGAGCAGAGGATTAAACAGCTGCGCGGCGCCAGCATGCAGGATGTCATCTTTGCAGGTACGGAAGCCAGAAAACCGCAGGGATTTGCTTCTGTTGCCATTACGCTGGATAATTCAGACCATGAACTTGCGGTGGAATACGACCAGGTGACGATTACCAGGAGGCTTTACCGTTCCGGAGAAAGCGAATACCGCCTGAACGGGAGCGCGTGCAGGCTGAAAGATATTAACGAGCTGTTCTATGATACTGGAATCGGTAAGGAAGGATATTCCATCATCGGCCAGGGCCAGATTGACAAGATCCTGAGCGGAAGGCCGGAAGAGCGGCGCGAGCTCTTTGATGAAGCGGCAGGAATTGTGAAGTTCAAGAGAAGAAAGGTCATTGCCCAGAAAAAACTGGAAGATGAAAAACAGAACCTGCTGAGAATTACAGATATCCTGACAGAGCTGGAAAAGCAGGTTGGACCGTTAAAAAAGCAGTCGGAAGCGGCCAGAGAATATCTGAGGCTGAGGGATGAGCTGAAGAAATACGATGCGAACCTGTTCCTGATGGAGACGGAAGGCTTAAGAGCAGAACTCCACGAGACAGCCAGAAAGGAAGAGATCGCCTCTGCGGAGCTGAAAGAAGCCGTAGAGAAGCAGGAAAGCCTGAAGACGGAGTACGAGGCCCTTTCCCAGGTAATCGAAGCTCTGGAACGTGAGATCGCTTCCATGCAGGAAGAACATTCCAGGGCCAACGGAATGAATGGCAGTCTGGAAGGCCAGATCAACGTCCTGCTGGAACAGATCAATACGGAAAAAATGAACGCAGAACACATCAAGGCACGGATGGCCGCCATTGATGAAGAACTGAGGGAAAAGCATCAGAAGAAAGAAGAGTATGAAAAAGAGCGAGAAGGGATTTCTGCCGAAGCGAAGGAAGCTCTGAAGCGTCAGGAAGAGGCGGAGAGCAATCTGAAACGGGCCGAGGAGGCAATACGTAAGCTGGATGAGGACATTGAAGCGGACAAGAACAGGATGATTGGGAACCTCAATGAGAAGGCTGCCCTTCCGGAAACAGCAGCGCTACATGACTATGCTGGAACAGGTACAGGTCCGCAGGTCGGAGGTCTGCCAGAAGCTCCTGAAATTTAAAAGCGATGAATCGGTTCAGGAGGAGCAGCTTAAAGAAGAACAGAAGGCTCTGGATATGATCAGCCTGATGATCGATGAAATGGAAACATCTCAGACAGAGGCGGAGGAACGGATCACTTCTTTGGAGCAGGATGTAAAGCGGCTGAATAAAAATCTGAATGACGTCCAGCAGGAATATCATACGTGCTATACAAAACTGGAGTCGCTGAGGAATCTGGCAGAGCGGTATGAAGGATACGGCCAAAGCATTCGGCGCGTGATGGAAGCCAAAGACAGGGTGAAGGGCATTCACGGCGTTGTGGCGGACCTTATAACGACAGAGAAAACGTATGAAACAGCCATCGAAACGGCCCTTGGAGGCAGTATTCAAAATATCGTTACGGATTCTGAACAGACGGCGAAACAGCTGATTGAGTATTTGAAAAAGAATAAATACGGAAGAGCGACCTTTCTTCCGCTTACGAGCATTGGCGGAAAGAACGCCTCAGTCAGGAAAAGGCGCTGAGGGAGCCGGGAATTATCGGGCTGGCCAGCGACCTTGTACACGTGGAAAAACAGTATGAAGGGCTTGCAAAATACCTCCTGGGCCGCGTGGTGGTAGCGGAGAACATCGATTACGCCATTGCCCTGGCCAGAAAATTTCAGTATTCTCTGAGAATCGTAACGCTGGACGGCGAACTGTTAAGCGCCGGCGGCTCCATGACGGGCGGTGCCTTCCGGAATTCCAGCAACCTGCTCGGACGAAAGAGAGAGATCGAAGAGCTGGAGGCCGCATGTAAGAAAGCTCTCGTCAAGGTGGATGAGATACAGCAGAGCCTGGTGCTGAAAGAGGGGCTTCTGGAGGAAGAGAAGGAACAGATTGAAGTCCTGAAGAAACAGAAGCAGGAGCAGTATTTAAAACAGAATACGATACGCATGAACATTGCGAAAATGGAAGAGAAGAAATCGGAAATCGCCGAATCTTCTACGGATCTCGTTCAGGAAAATGCCCAGCTGGAAGAACAGCTGAAGGAAATCGCGGCAGAAAAGAAGAAACTGGAAGAGGAGACCGCCGATCTGGAAGATACGAACAGCCGCCTGAGCGAAGAGATGGAGCGGCTGTCCCAGACGCTGGAAGAGGCGAAAACCAATCGGGAAGAGATGGCGAGACATCTGTCCGAGGTACAGATGGAGACGGGAAGTCTTCATCAGAAACATCAGTTCGCCCTTGAGAATATCAGGCGTGTACGCGATGAGATGATGAAGCTGGACGAGGAAAAAGACGGTCTGGGTGCCGGAACAGAGGGAAGCGCCCAGGCAATTGAAAGCAGGAATTCAGAAATAGCCCATTTAAAAGAGCTGATAGCAGACACCAGGGAGAACATGGAACAGCTTTCCGGGCAGATTGCTGAAAAAATGAGGGAAAAAGAAGAGAGCACAGGAAGGCAGAAGCGTTTTTTTGAAAAAAGAGAAGAAGCCGCCGACATGGTCAGCCGCCTGGACAAAGAGATGTTCCGCCTTCAGAACCAGAAGGAAAAGATGGATGAGCGAATGGACAGCCATGTCAATTATATGTGGAATGAATATGGCCTTACGTTCTCTACGGCAGAAGAATTCCGCAATCCGGAGTTTACATCTTCATCAAGCATGAAAAAGCAGATCGACAGCCTCAAGTCCGCCATCAAAGGCCTTGGCAGCGTCAATGTCAATGCGATCGAGGATTATAAAGAGATATCGGAGCGGTATGAATTCATGAAGGCACAGCATGAGGATCTTATAAAAGCGGAAGAAACGCTCCTAAGGATCATAGAGGAACTGGATACTGGCATGCGCCGCCAGTTTACGGAAAAATTCAAGGAAATCCGAAGTGAATTCGACAAGGTCTTCAAGGAAATGTTCGGCGGAGGTCACGGAACGCTGGAACTGATGGAGGACGCAGATCTTCTGGAGGCGGGAATCCAGATAATCGCCCAGCCGCCGGGCAAGAAGCTGCAGAACATGATGCAGCTTTCCGGCGGAGAAAAAGCGCTTACGGCAATTGCGCTTCTGTTTGCGATTCAGAATTTAAAACCGTCGCCGTTCTGCCTTCTCGATGAAATCGAAGCGGCTCTCGACGATTCTAACGTGGACCGCTTTGCAAAATATTTACATAAACTGACGAAGAATACCCAGTTTATCGTGATTACCCACCGAAGAGGAACCATGGTGGCCGCAGACAGGCTCTATGGAATTACCATGCAGGAAAAGGGTGTATCAACACTTGTATCCGTCAATCTGATTGAGGATGATATGAAATAAAATACTCTGCCCCATTATGCAGGGTACGAAATTAGGAGGACAACGTATGGAAGAGCAGAAAAAAGGATTTTTCAGCCGCCTTGTTCAGGGGCTGACCAAGACCAGGGATAACATCGTTTCGGGAATCGATTCGATATTCAGCGGTTTTTCGGCTATTGACGACGACTTTTATGAGGAGATTGAAGAGACTCTGATCATGGGCGATATCGGTATTCAGACTACCATGTCCATCGTAGAGCATCTGAGGGAGACGGTAAAGGAAAAGCATATCAAGGAGCCGGCGGAATGCAAGGCTCTGCTGATTGAGGGAATCAAAAAGCAGATGGACCTGGGAGAAAATGCGTATGAATTTGAAAACAGGAAATCCGTGGTGCTTGTGATCGGCGTAAACGGAGTGGGAAAAACGACTTCCGTTGGGAAGCTGGCCGGACAGTTAAAAGACGGAGGCCGAAAGGTACTTTTAGCGGCAGCCGACACCTTCCGCGCGGCGGCGATTGAACAGCTGACGGAATGGGCAAACCGCGCCGGCGTGGACATTATTGCCCAGCAGGAGGGATCGGACCCTGCGGCTGTCATCTACGACGCCGTGGCTGCGGCAAAGTCCAGAAATACGGACGTGCTGATCTGTGATACGGCAGGCCGCCTTCACAATAAAAAGAATCTGATGGAAGAACTGAAGAAAATTAACCGGATTATTGATAAAGAATACCCGGATGCCTATCGAGAGACGCTCGTTGTGCTGGACGGCACGACAGGGCAGAATGCCCTGGCTCAGGCGCGCCAGTTTATGGATGTGGCCGATATTACAGGTATCATTCTCACGAAGCTGGACGGAACGGCAAAAGGAGGAATCGCCGTCGCCATTCAGTCGGAACTGGGGATTCCTGTAAAATACATCGGAATCGGCGAGCAGATCGACGATCTCCAGAAATTCAATGCTGACGAATTCGTCAGCGCACTGTTTGACGTAAGGAAGTAGACAAACCGTATTGGTTCAGACGGCTTTATCCTACTGACCGGAAGAAGGCGGTCAGGAAGCAACGGATATCCATCCGATGTGAACATTCACGCAGAAAACGGTTTACAAGGCAGCTTGACGCTGTTTTCTGTGCCAATGTCCCAGCCGTCTGAACTGTTACGACAAAATTAAGATAAGGAGTAATAAAATTATGGCAGAAGCAATGACATTAGAAGCGTTTGAAGAGGCATCGGAACTGGTAAGCAAAGTGACTTCAGAAACTAAACTGGTATACAGTGAATATTTTTCTGAACAGACAGGAAACAAAGTATATTTCAAACCGGAAAATATGCAGTATACGGGCGCGTATAAGGTAAGGGGTGCTTATTATAAAATCAGCACTCTGACGGAGGAAGAGAAGGAACGCGGCCTGATCGCAGCTTCTGCAGGCAACCATGCACAGGGCGTTGCATACGCGGCGAAACTGGCAGGTGCGAAAGCGACTATCGTTATGCCGAATACGACTCCCCTGATTAAGATTAACAGGACGAGAGGGTACGGCGCCAACGTCGTGCTTTACGGAGATGTCTTTGACGAGGCTCTTCATCACGCATTTGAACTGGCAGAACAGAACGGGTATACATTTATCCATCCGTTCGATGATCTGAACGTAGCGACAGGACAGGGAACTATTGCCATGGAAATCATCAAGGAACTTCCGACGGTCGATTACATCCTGGTGCCGATCGGAGGCGGCGGACTGTGTTCCGGCGTTTCTACTTTGGCAAAGCTTTTGAACCCGAAGATCAAGGTGATCGGCGTAGAACCGTCCGGTGCGGCGTGTATGAAAGAATCTCTGAAGGAAGGCCATGTAGTAGAACTTCCGGCAATCGATACGATTGCTGACGGCACGGCTGTAAAACGCCTGGTGAAAAGCTGTTCCCATACATACAGGAAAATGTAGACGACATCATTACGATTCCGGACACGGAGCTGATCGTTGCCTTTCTGGATATGGTAGAGAACCATAAAATGGTCGTTGAAAATTCCGGCCTTCTGACCGTAGCCGCGTTAAAACATATGAATGTACAGAAAAAGAAAATCGTATCCATATTGAGCGGAGGAAACATGGACGTAATTACCATGGCTTCCATTGTACAGCACGGATTGATTCAGAGAGACAGGATCTTTACCGTATCTGTACTTCTGCCGGATAAGCCAGGCGAGCTCGCAAAAGTTTCCACGCTTCTGGCAGGTGAACAGGCCAATGTCATCAAGCTGGAGCACAATCAGTTTATCAGCATAAACCGAAATGCTGCCGTAGAACTGAGAATTACGATGGAAGCGGATGGAACAGACCATAAGAATAAGATCGTCAGCGCGCTGAATGAAGCTGGCTATCGTCCGAACTCGTTAAATCAAAAGGCGTTTACAGTGACTGATAACTGATATCGGAAACGGAAATAGCAGAGGTGACGAAAGATTATGTACCGCTTTGAGACGAATACTCCATGGGGAGACAATCTCCATTACTTTTTAAAATGGACATGTATTTCCTGCTTTATCGGCCTTCTGGTAGGCGCTGTAGGCATGATTTTCGGTTACGGCGTCCAGTGGGTAACGTCGGTCTGGAAAGAGCACAGCTGGACGCTCTATCTCATGCCGGTTTCCGGCGTGGTGATTATCTGGCTGTACAGGACGTTCAATGAGGAAAAGAATAAGGGAACGAATATGGTGCTGGAGGCGATCTCTTCCAACAGAAACATTTCGTTTGCAACAGCGCCCCTGATCTTTATCGGAACGCTGCTGACCCATATCGTAGCCGGCTCTTCCGGCCGTGAGGGAGCGGCTCTTCAGCTGGGAGGCAGCCTGGGCAATCAGATCGGACGCCTTCTGGACCTGGATGAAAAGGACAAAAAAATTGCCGTTATGTGCGGAATGAGCGCCTGCTTTGCAGCACTGTTCGGAACGCCCATGGCGGCCGGAGTCTTTTCCATGGAAGTGATCAGCATAGGGATTATTTATTACGCAGCTCTCGTACCATGCCTGTTCTCTGCCTTTATCGGAGCGGGAATCGCCAGGCTGTGCGGCCTTGCGCCGGAACAGTTCCTGATCCAGTCCGTACCCGCATTTACCCCGCGTACCGCAGTTTTTACGGTAATACTCGGTATGCTGTGCGCGGTAGTCAGCGTCCTTCTGTGCGTTGTCCTTCATCAGTCTGAGCACATGTACCGGAAGTATTTCCCGAATCCTTATCTCAGAATCATAGCAGCCAGCCTGATTTTCATCTTGCTTACGCTGATGGTGGGAAGCCGGGATTACAACGGCAGCGGAATTCATCTGATCGCCCGCTGTATGGAAGGAGAGTCTGTGCGGTATGAAGCGTTTCTGATGAAAATGATCTTTACCGGCGTTGTTTTGGGCGCGGGATTCAAGGGCGGCGAGATCGTTCCTACTATGTGCGTCGGAGCGACATTCGGAGCGGCTGTGGGAGAAATCTGCGGATTTGATCCCGTGCTCTGTGCGGCATGTGGTGTAACGGCTCTGTTTGTAGGCGTAACCAACTGTCCGATCGCAACGGTACTGCTGGCATTTGAGATGTTCGGTTACGGAGCAATGCCTTACTTTTCAATTATAGTTGCCGTAAGCTTTACGCTGTCCGGCTATTACGGGCTGTACAGCAGCCAGAAATTCATCTATTCGAAAATCAGGACGGAGTATATAAACATCAAGTCACACTGAGGTAGAAACCATGAATATAATCATTTCTCCGGCTAAGAAAATGCAGGTGGAGGCCGATATCATAGAGAAAGCCGGCACACCTGTATTTTTGGACCGGGCAAAAAAACTGCTGGGTATTCTGGAAGGATATACGAAGGAAGAACTGAAAATGCTGTACAAGGCGAATGACAGCATTACGGATCTGAATTACAGGCGGCTGAAGGAGATGAACCTGGACACAGCTGTCACACCTGCCGTACTGGCATATGTGGGCCTGCAGTACCAGTCCATGGCTCCCCGGATTTTTACGGATCGCCAGTGGGAATATGTGAAGAAGCATCTGTTCATTCTCAGCGGGTTCTATGGCATACTGAGAGCGATGGACGCGTCGTGCCTTACCGCCTGGAGATGCAGGCAAAGCTGGAGGCGGACGGAATTCCGGATCTGTATGGATACTGGGGGGACCGCCTGTACGGAGAACTGGTAAAAGAGAGCCGTACAATTGTAAACCTGGCTTCCAAGGAGTACAGCCGGGCGGTGGAGCCTTACCTTGCGGATCAGGACGTATTTATTACTTGTGTTTTCGGAACTATGATTAACGGAAAGATAAAGGTAAAAGCGACGGAAGCAAGATGGCCCGTGGCTTTATGGTCAGCTGGATGGCGGAGCATGAAATCGAAGATGCAGAACGTCTGAAAGATTTTTGCGAGTGCGGTTACAGGTACGCCCCTGAATATTCAGGAGAACGGGAGTTTGTATTTTTAAAGGGAGGCAGAAATGAAAGTACAAAAGAGACATAAGCGGTTTTTCAGGACCACTGCGGCCGTCTGCATAGCCGCAGGCATGATTCTTCTGTCCGGCTGCGGAAAGAAGGAGCCGGGGGAAGAATTTAAACTGGACATAGGAAATGCGGATTCCGTTACGATCTATTATGGAGAAAACTGCTACTCTTTCTACAGCGAAAAGGCGGAGGACGTCCGACAGTGTGCTGATTTTTTTCAGGGCCTGCGTGTAGAAGATACGGAAGAAGCCATAAATAAAGAAAAAGAGTTCAGCATTTATTTCACTGGTCCGGACGGACAGAACGCTCTTGTCTGCGCCGACGACAGCGGAGTCTTATGGACAGGAGAGAGCCAGAAGTTTTATAAGATCGTATCCGGTAGCTTCCAACACGAAGAACTCCTGAAATTATATCTGAACGGCATGTACGCAGATGGATTCGACGGCAACATGTGTACGGTACCATCAGGAGAAGGGGAAGGGCAGACAGAAGCTTCCGGGACATTCCAGGAACTGAATCCTTGATGTGCCTATTTGAGAAAGGAAAGAGAAATGATGAATGTCAACGGGCTTCTGAAGCAGGAAAAGGTGTTGAAGGCTCTGGAAATCATAAAAGACAGCGAAAAGAGAACGATTGAAGAACAGCTGGAACTGTGTGTGATTCCGGCCCCTTCCGGCAGGGAGGAGCGGCGGGCCGCCTGGGTAAAGGAAAAATTTCAGGCGGCAGGGCTTTCTGATGTACAGGAAGACGAACTGCACAATGTGACCGGCATGATACGTGGAGCTGCCTGGCCGGAAAAAGAAGGAATGGTCGTTCTGGCCGCCCATATGGATACCGTTTTTTCAGAGGACACGGACCTGACGGTCCGGGAAGAGAACGGGACGTATTACTGCCCCGGAATCGGCGATGATACGAGAGGGGTGGCAGAGCTGGCGGCGGTAGCAAAAGCCATTGCTGCCAGCGGAATCCATCCGGAAAAGACGATTTTGTTCTGCGCCAACGTCTGTGAAGAAGGTCTGGGCAATCTGGCGGGAACGAGACATCTGTTCCGGGAGAAAAAGCAGATTGAGGCATTTGTATCCATTGATGACGGGGAAACGGGAAAAATCATATATGGAGCTACTGGCAGTCTACGGTATGAGATACGTTTCCTGGGACGCGGCGGCCACAGCTTCGGAGATTTCGGCCTTCCGAATCCAGTGCATGCCATGGGCAGGGCAATTGCTGAAATCAGTGACTTCCAGGTGCCGGCAGTGCCGAAAACGACCTTTAGCGTAGGTGTTGTGTCAGGAGGAACTACGGTTAATACCCTTCCTGCAAGAGCTCCATGCTGGTGGATATCCGGTCAGGAGATGATAAAGAAATCAAACGGCTGTCAGAGTGCCTGCTGAAGGCTGTGAATTCGGCTGTCAGAGCAGAGAATGAACGATGGCATGTGGCAGCAGACGATCATACAAAGGCTGTCAGGGCTGAAATAATCGAAAAGGGAAACCGGCCGGGCGGAGCCCAGTCTCCGGATGATCCCATTATCCTGGCGGCCTGCGAAGCCGTAAAGGCCGTTGGGCTTGAACCGTCTTTTCTTGGGGAAGGCAGTACGGATTCTAACATCCCCATCAGCCTGGGAATTCCGGCAGTAACTGTTGGTATGGGTGGTAAAGGCGGAGGAGAACATACGACTGGAGAGTGGTACCGGCCTGATGAAGCGTGGAAAGGCGTACAGAAGAATATGCTTTTAATTTTGTCACTTGCCGGTTTGAATCTTTAAATGAAGAAGGGATCTGCGTGAAGAAAATCAGAATGATAACGGCTGCCTTCTGTTTGTCAGCTGCTGTGACGGTGACATCATACGCAGGCGCATGGAAGCAGGAAGAGGCCGGATGGAAGTATGAGGAAGATAATGGGACATATGCTGCCGGCGGTTTAAAAACGGTAGACGGCTTTTTGTACTGTTTTGATAACGAAGGCCGAATGACGAAGGGCTGGACTGTTGTGGAAGGCAAGTATTATTATCTGGAACCGTTTGGAAATTACTGCAATGGAATATGGCTGCCGGAAGGCGCGCTGTGGACGTCTTCATGGACGCCGGACGGCTGGTACGTGGACAGAAACGGCGTATGGGACGAAGCGGCCGGACAGAGACCAGGGCTGCAAGATGAAACGATCACCTCAGAGCCGGAAGACGGCGGGACCTTTATTTCTCTTGACGAACTGGAGAAAAACGAAAACTTCAGGGACAGCCTAGCAGAGGAGCTGATCGGCTGCGTCAACAAACGGCGCCGGAATGCCGGACTGAAAAAGCTAAAGACGAATGAAAAGCTTATGAAACTGGCCAAGGTGAGGGCGCTGGAACTGGCGTCTTCCTATACGTACAGCCGGCCGGATGATTCCGGGTTCGAGACGCTTTTTCTGGATTACGATATGGATTACAGAATCTGCGGACAGAGCATCAGCGGCGGAGGCGATATGAGAATTCCTGAGGCGGTGGAAAACTCCTGGAACCGGTCGGAAGCGGACCGCGATCATATCCTCAATAAAAAATTTGAAGAGACAGGAGCAGCGTGTTACTGTATCAATGGCTTTTATTACTGGGTGGAGCTGTATTATACAGAATCATGAGAAGAAAAGCAGGCATATAAGCGCCTCTATGATTTCACAGGACGGCTCTTCCAAGTAAAAATCAAAAATATAATGGCGTCAAGAAAAAATACTTGACACCACACTTTTTCTAGTGTATGATAGCACAGGTGACAGGAATGGAAAAAATCGTAAGACAGGGTCAGCTCTATGATTTCTATGGAGAACTGCTGACCGATCATCAGAAAAAAATATATGAAGACGTCGTATTTAATGACCTGTCATTGAGTGAGATCGCAGCAGAACAGGGGATCAGCCGTCAGGGCGTCCATGATCTGGTTAAACGCTGTGACAGGATATTGGAAGAGTACGAAGAAAAGCTCCGCCTGCTGGAAAAGTTTCAGAAGACAAGACAGATGGTGGAAGAGATCAGAATCCTTGTGAGACAGTACCAGGAGACAGAAGACAGAGACTTGATTAAGAAGATCGACGAGATTACAGGAGAGATCATAGACCTGTAAGAAAGGCGGATTTGGCCGCTGTATTGGAATCAGGAGGATTGTAAATGGCTTTTGAAAGCTTATCCGATAAATTGCAGAATATATTTAAGAATCTGCGCGGGAAAGGCCGCTTGTCCGAAGCGGATGTAAAGGCTGCCTTAAAGGAAGTCAAAATGGCCCTTTTAGAGGCAGATGTCAGCTTCAAGGTAGTGAAGCAGTTTATAAAAACCGTGCAGGAACGTGCCATTGGACAGGATGTGCTGAACAGCCTGACGCCAGGGCAGATGGTGATTAAGATCGTCAATGAAGAGCTCGTTTCACTGATGGGTTCTGAAACCACGGAAATTGCACTGAAGCCGTCCAATGAAATTACGGTCATCATGATGGCGGGCCTTCAGGGCGCCGGAAAGACGACGACGACGGCAAAGATCGCCGGAAAATTAAAAGCGAAGGGAAGAAAGCCTCTTCTCGCAGCGTGTGACGTCTACCGTCCGGCAGCGATTAAGCAGCTGCAGATCAATGGTGAAAAGCAGGGCGTTCCCGTGTTTTCCATGGGTGAGCATCACAGCCCGGTGAACATCGCAAAAGCAGCGGTGGAGCATGCCAGAAAAGAGGGCATGAACGTAGTCATCCTGGATACGGCTGGCCGTCTCCATGTGGATGAAGAAATGATGGAAGAACTGGTGGCCATCAAGGAAGCTGTGGAAGTATCCCAGACAATCCTTGTCGTAGACGCGATGACTGGTCAGGATGCAGTCAATGTAGCCGGTATGTTCAATGAAAAAATAGGTATCGACGGTGTCATTCTTACAAAACTGGATGGCGATACACGAGGCGGCGCGGCTCTTTCCATCCGTTCCGTTACGGGAAAACCGATTTTATATATAGGTATGGGAGAAAAGCTTTCCGATCTGGAACAGTTTTATCCGGACCGAATGGCTTCCAGAATTCTTGGAATGGGAGATATCCTTTCCCTGATTGAAAAGGCAGAACTGGAAGTAGATCAGGAGAAAGCCAAAGAGCTTTCCCAGAAGCTCAGAAAAGCGGAATTCGATTTCAACGATTTTCTCGATCAGATGCAGCAGGTCAAGAAGATGGGCGGAATGACGAGCATTCTCGGGATGATGCCTGGAATGGGACAGTTGAAAGATGCGGATGTGGACGAAAAGGCCATGGACCGCGTTGAGGCCATTATCCTTTCCATGACGGAGAAGGAACGAGCCAATCCGGCGATTTTAAATCCTTCCAGAAAGCAGAGGATTGCGAGAGGCGCAGGAGTGGATATCAGTGAAGTCAATCGTATTGTGAAGCAGTTTGAACAGATGAAAAAGATGATGAAACAGCTTCCGGGCATGATGGGCGGAAAGAAAAAAGGCGCCTCGGCAGTCTGGGCGGCATGATGGGTAAGTTTAAAATGCCGTTTTAAATTGTGACAACAACTCAGGTTTCCTGTGTTTGTTATATATAGTCAGCATAAATCCAAGGAGGTGAAATTACAATGGCAGTAAAGATGAGACTTAGAAGAATGGGACAGAAGAAGGCTCCTTTCTATAGAATCGTAGTAGCAGATTCCAGATCCCCGAGAGATGGAAGATTCATCGAAGAAATCGGTTATTATGATCCGACCGTAGACCCAAGCGTAATCAAATTCAACGAAGAGGCAGCTAAGAAGTGGTTAGCAACAGGTGCTCAGCCAACTGAAACAGTAGGTAAACTTTTAAAAATCGCCGGCATCCAGTAAGTGAGAGGTGAATGGTATGAAAGAATTAGTTGAAGTTATCGCGAGAGCATTGGTTGATAACCCCGACGAAGTTGTCGTTACAGAGACTGAGAAGGAAGACGCGACCGTAATTGAGCTCAAGGTTGCCGCTTCCGATATGGGCAAGGTAATCGGAAAGCAGGGACGTATTGCCAAAGCAATCCGTTCTGTTGTGAAAGCAGCAGCTTCGAAAGAAGAAAAAAAAGTGATTGTAGACATTCAGTAACTGCGAAGAGGGCGTTGCAAAAGTGAAATCAGATACGTTCCCGAAGTCAGAAGTTGTTCCAGGGCGTCAGCCAGGTTACTAAATCTGATACGGGACGATGCTTTTTTCCTTTTTGCATCGCCCTTTTCTTTTTATCCTTCAGAAAGCAGAGAAAGGGACAGATATGGAAGATTTATTGCGGGTTGGAGTGATCTCCTCTACCCATGGAGTACGCGGTGAGGTGAAGGTATATCCCACAACAGACGATGCCCAGCGCTTCAAAAAGCTGAAAGAGGTGTTGATGGATACGGGCAGAGAGAACATAACCATGGAAATCGAGGGCGTAAAGTTCTTTAAAAATATGGTGATCCTGAAATTCAAAGGTTATGACAATATAAATGATATAGAAAAGTTCAAGGGGAAAGACCTGCTGATTCCCCGGGATCAGGCAGTGCCGCTCGGAAGTGATGAGAACTTTGTTACCGATCTGATCGGACTTACTGTCAAAACGGAAGAAGGCAGCGGCTTGGCACGTTGAAGGATGTTCTGTTCACAGGAGCAAACGACGTCTATGTGGTAGAAATGGAAAGCGGAAAAGACCTGCTGATTCCGGCCATTAAAGAATGCATACGGAAGGTGGATCTGGAAAAACAGGAGATGACGGTTCATCTGCTAGATGGCCTGCTGGATCTGTAGTAAGGGGGACGGCAGCATGAATTATCATATTATGACACTTTTCCCGGAGATGGTTATGGATGGTTTAAATACCAGCATCATCGGGCGGGCTGTGGAGAAGGGAACGATTTCCATAGAGGCAGTCAATATCCGTGACTATACGAAGGAGAAACACGGCCATGTGGATGACGCGCCGTACGGCGGAGGCGCCGGAATGGTCATGCAGGCCGACCCGGTGTGCAGCTGTTATGAAGCGCTGTGCGAACGAATCGGAAAACGTCCCCGCGTGCTCTATATGACGCCTCAAGGGAAGGTATTCAATCAGAAAATAGCAGAAGAGCTGGCGGCGGAGGAAGACCTGGTGTTCCTCTGTGGCCATTACGAGGGGATTGACGAAAGGGCTCTGGAACTCATCGTAACGGACAATCTCTCTATCGGTGATTACGTTTTAACAGGAGGAGAGCTGCCTGCAATGGTGATGATCGACTGCATATCCAGGCTCGTTCCAGGAGTACTGAACAACGATCTGTCAGCAGAAGAGGAATCCTTCCACGACAGCCTTCTGGAATATCCTCAGTATACCAGGCCGGAGGAATACAGAGGAATGAAGGTGCCGGAAGTGCTCCTGTCAGGCCATCACAAAAAAATTTATGAATGGCGCCGCAGAGAATCGATCAGACGGACAATGGAGAGAAGACCGGATCTCCTGCCTCTGGCAAATCTGGATAAAAAAGAACGCCAGTTCCTGGAAGAACTGGAAAAAGATCATGAGTCCAAGGCGTGAAAAAGGTTTTTTTTTGTTGAAAATACGGTTATTTTATGGTACAATGTCCGCTATGCGGGCATTGTACCTGCGCATATTAAATTCTGCGTCAACCGCAGAATTTAAGCGCTGAAATCCGCCGGAGGCATTGTATCCGCACAGCAGATATAATACAATGTCCGCTATGCGGGCATTGTACCTGCGCGGAACGGGTATTACGGCCTTTGCGCTTTATAGTGCTACTAAGAAAAAGAGAGAGGAAGTTTTATTTATGAAAAAGGCAATAAGCGTTGCTTTGACAGCAGCTATGATCGCAGTAATGACAGCAGGCTGCGGCGGCTCTTCCAGCAAGACACCGGACGCCGGAAGCTCATCTGCTGCAACAGCAGAATCAGGAACACAGGGAACGGCTGCAACAGGAGACAAATACGTGAATTATGCGGCAGTAGATCCTCAGGTTGCTCTTGACCCACAGAGAAATACTTACAGTATTATCATGAAAATGACAGACAACATTATTGAGTCTCTCGTTACGACAATGGATGACGGAACTTTAGAGCCGACACTGATCACAGCACTCCCGGAATTGTCAGAGGACAAGCTTACTTATAGTTTTGAGCTGAAAGACGGCGTGAAGTTCCACAACGGCGAGACAGTTACAAGTGAAGATGTCAAATATTCTTTAGAGAGAGTTGTTAAAATGCAGAAGATGGCCAGCCTTATGGAAAAGGTAGAAGGCTATGAGGCTCTTGCAAGCGGCGAAGCCGACGAGCTGACAGGTATCAAGGTTGTGGATGATACGCATTTCACAATTACTCTGACAAGCGTTTATACACCATTTGTATCCGTACTTTCCACACCATACTGCGCTGTTTATCCAAAAGCGGCATGTGAAGAGGCAGGAGAGAACTGGGGCAAGACTGTACTGATCGGTACAGGCCCGTTCAAAATGGACAGCTACACCACAAGCGTTGGCTGTGATATCTCCAGATTTGATGATTATCATGGAGAAAAAGCAAAGCTGGACGGCGTTCATTTCAAGTTTATCGAAGATGTGAACACACAGGTAATGGAATATCAGAAGGGCAATGTGGACTATACAGATTTGGACACTTCCCTGTATCCTGTATATGCTAATAATCCTCAGCTCAAGGATCAGATCCACGGATTCCAGCCGGTAGGCGGATATTCCATGTCATTCAATGTTAAGACGATCTCTGATCCGAAGGTAAGAGAGGCTATTTCACTTTCCATTGACCGTCAGGCGATCTGCGAAAGCATCCTTCACGGAACAGCTACGCCGGCTTCCTCTTATATTCCGGACAGCCTGATCGGCCATGACGACAGCCTGGAAGTATTCCCATATGATCCGGAAAAGGCAAAACAGCTTCTTGCAGAAGCAGGGTATCCGGACGGTTATGATTTAAGAATCTCTGTAAATACGAAATACAGCGTATCTGTTGCGCTGGCAACAGCCGTTCAGGAACAGGCAAAGGCTGCTGGCATCAATGTTCAGATCGAACAGGTTGACTCCGCTGCATGGTCCGATATGAAACTGGCAGGCGGTATTGACTGCTCAATCAGCAACTGGTATGTGGATTACAATGATCCTGACAGCATGCTGTACCCGGTGAACGAAACGGCAACCCAGACAAACTCTACTTTCTATCAGAATGACGAATTTACAAAGCTGATGAATGAAGGAATCCAGACGGCTGACGAAGCTGAAAGAGATGAAATCTACAAGAAGGCTGAGCACATTCTGACAAGAGAAGACTGGGCAGTTGCTCCGCTTTACAATGAGACAAAGTACTATCTGCTGAATCCGAGGGTAACCGGCTTTGAGATCGGCTCCACCTTCCGTACATTCTTTAAGAATGCAGATATCCAGTAGTCTGTCTGCAAAGTGAAACGTCTGAGTAGGCTTTCGTTTTAGTCTGGCGTATATATCATAAGCAGGGTATGGCTACGGCGTCTTTGACACCGTAGCCATTTTCTGCGAAAAGGAGGACTTATATGGCTTCATATATTTTAAAGCGACTGGGGCAGACGGTTCTGGTACTTTTCGGTATCAGCCTGATTACTTTCATCCTTCTTCAGGTTGTCCCCGGTGATCCGGTGGCGCTGATGCTGGAAAAAAGAGCGGATCCGGCAACGATCGAAAGAATCCGCCACGAAATGGGACTCGATCTTCCTCTTTATGTACAATATTTCAATTTTATCAAAGGTGCCATCCATCTGGATTTCGGCACTTCCTACTTTACGAAGGAAGTCGTAACCGTAGCGCTTTTCCGCTGCTTTAAGGTTACGCTGAAACTGGCTTCCATGTCGTTTATCTTCGCTGTTGTAATCGGTATTCCATGTGGTATGGTAGCGGCGATCTTCCGTGGAAAATGGGTAGATTCCGCCCTGATGACACTTTCCATTATCGGCGTGTCCGCGCCGTCCTTCTGGTTTGCGATTCTGCTTCAGATTTTCTTTGGACTGAAGCTGGACCTGCTTCCGATTTCCGGTTTTGAGACGCCGATCTACTTTATTCTTCCCAGTATCGCACTGGGCGCCCGCTATGCAGGCAGTATTGCCCGAATCACCCGTACCAGCATGCTGGATGTGGTCCGTCAGGATTACATAAGGACGGCCAGGGCAAAAGGCGTAAAGGAAAAGATCGTCATTATGAAACATGCGTTAAAGAATGCCATGATTCCGATCATCACTCTGGTCGGTACGGAGCTGGGCTACATGCTGACTGGTTCCATGCTGATCGAGAAGGTGTTTTCCATTCCGGGTATCGGCAAGCTGGCTGTGGATTCCATGGCCAACCGTGACCTTCCGCTGCTGGAAGGAACTGTTATGTACATCGCATTTATTTTCGTTATGGTGAACTTAATCGTAGACATTTCCTACGCGTTTATCGACCCAAGGATCCGCTACGGGAAAGGAGCTAATTAATGAAGATTTTAGGATTTTTAGGAAAACAGAAGAAGTTTGAAGCAGACGTGTTAAATGGGGAGATGGAGTATTCCAGCTACTACAAGGACAGCTTCAAGCGCTTCCGCAAAAATAAAATGGCAATGTGCTGTCTTGTGGTGATTATCCTGCTGATTCTTCTGGCAGTATTCGCCCCGCTGATCGCACCATATGATCCGACGTACCAGGATTATGCCAGCGTTCTTCAGGGACCGTCCGCAAAGCATCTGCTGGGGGCAGACGAATTCGGAAGAGATATCCTTTCCAGAATCATTTACGGAACGAGAGTCTCTCTGAGCATCGGTATTTTCGCGCAGGTTCTTGCATCTATTATCGGAATCACCCTGGGTTCCCTGGCCGGATATTTCGGCGGATGGGTGGATACTACAATTTCCCGTATTATGGAAGTATTCGCAGCCTTTCCGGACCTTATTTTCGCAATGGCGATAATGACCTTTATGGGCCAGGGAGTGGTGAACCTCTACATCGCAATGGGACTTCTTACGTGGGTAAGAACGGCCCGTCTGATCCGTGGTTCTGTTATGCAGCTGAAGGAGAAGGAATACGTAGAGGCCAGTAAGGCCAGCGGAGGAACGTCCTTCCGCATTATTGTGAAGCATTTGATCCCCAACTGCCTGTCCACAATTATCGTCCTGATCACTCTGGGTATTCCGAACGCCATCATGTATGAAGCGTCCTTAAGCTTCCTGGGACTGGGAATCCAGCCGCCTACGCCAAGCTGGGGCAACATGATCAGCGCGGCCCAGACTTTTATCGGTTTCCTGCCGCTCTACAGTATCATGCCAGGTATTGCGATCATGATCACAGTAATCGCTTTCAACATCTTTGGTGACGGTTTAAGAGATGCGCTCGACCCGAAACTGAGAACCTGATAGGAGGAGAGAAGATGGCTGAGAATAAATTGCTGGAAGTTAAAAATTTAAAGACGTATTTTTATACGGATAACGGCCTTGTAAAGGCTGTAGACGACGTGTCCTTTTCTCTGGAAAAGGGAAAAACTCTTGGAATCGTAGGAGAGTCCGGATGCGGAAAGAGCATCACCTCACTTTCGATTATGGGGCTTGTAGAATGTCCTCCTGGAAAGAACGAAGGTGGGGAAATCCTTTTCGAGGGAGAGGACCTGTTAAAGAAAAGCAGTGATGAACTGAGAAAAGTAAGGGGAAAGAAGATCGCCATGATCTTCCAGGAACCGATGACCTCATTAAATCCAGTATTTACCGTAGGACAGCAGATCACAGAAGCACTTAAAATTCATGAAGGACTTGATAAACACGCGGCTAAGGAAAAGGCGATCGAGATGCTGAAAATGGTTAAGATACCTCTTCCGGAACGCCGTTTCGGAGAGTATCCCCATCAGCTTTCCGGCGGTATGCGCCAGAGGGTAATGATCGCCATGGCGCTTTGCTGCAATCCTGACCTGCTGATCTGCGACGAGCCGACCACGGCTCTTGATGTTACAATCCAGGCGCAGATACTGAACCTGATTAATGAACTGAAGGAAAAATCGGGTACCTCCGTTATGATGATTACCCATGATCTGGGAGTCATTGCGGAGGTGGCTGACGATGTGATGGTCATGTACGCAGGCAAGGTTGTGGAGCAGGCAACGACGGACGAAATTTTCGAAACGCCGCTGCATCCGTATACGGCTGGCCTGATGAAGTGTATTCCGAAGCTTCATGAGAATGTGGAGGAACTGGCGACCATCAAGGGTATGGTGCCCAGCTTTGACGATATGCCGAAGGGCTGTGCATTCTGTCCCCGCTGTGAGGAATCCAGAAAGATATGTGAAGAGCAGATGCCGGGCCTGACGGATGTGGACGGCAGAACTGTGCGCTGTTTTAAATACGAGAAACAGTATAAGGACTTGTGGAAGGAGGAAAAATGATGGAGCAGAATGAGAAAAAAGAGTCTCTGGAAAAGGCGCCTTTGCTGGAAGTAAAGCATCTGAGAAAATGGTTTTCTGCAAAATCGTCTCCATTTTCCACGAAGAAATATTATATTAAGGCCGTCGACGATGTGAATTTTACATTGAATTACGGCGAAACACTCGGTGTGGTAGGAGAGTCCGGATGCGGAAAATCCACGATGGGCCGTTCCGTGCTGAGGCTTTTGGAGCCGACGGATGGGGAAGTGTATTTTGAAGGCAGGGATTTTAGAAAGCTTAAGGATTCCGAACTGAGGAAAGCACGCAGCCAGATGCAGATCATTTTCCAGGACCCGTATGCTTCGCTCAATCCGCGTATGACGGTAGGGGAAGTCATTGCAGAACCGCTGGATATCCAGCTGAAGCTGAGCAGGGAAGAAAAAAGAGACCGTGTGTTGAAAGCTATGGAGACGGTAGGACTCAATCCAAGATATTACAACCGCTATCCTCATGAATTCTCCGGCGGACAGCGCCAGAGAATTGGTATTGCCAGGGCGATTATCCTGCAGCCGAAGCTGGTGGTATGTGATGAACCAGTTTCCGCACTAGACGTATCGATTCAGTCCCAGGTAATTAACCTGTTAAAGGATCTTCAGAAGGAAATGGGAATGGCTTATATCTTCATTTCTCATGACCTGAGCGTAATCAAGCACATTTCCGACCGTGTAGCCGTAATGTACCTTGGCCACGTGGTGGAGCTTGCCGGCAAGGACGACCTGTACAATCAGCCGCTTCATCCATATACGAGGGCGCTGATGTCGGCAATTCCCGTACCGGACAGAAAATATAAAAAAGAAAAAATTATTCTGGAGGGAGATCTTCCGAGCCCGGCCAATCCGCCGTCCGGCTGTATTTTCCACACCAGATGCTATATGGCGCAGGACATCTGCAGCAAAGAAGTGCCTGAGTTCAAAGACTATGGGAACGGCCATTGCTGCGCATGCCATTTCTGCGGCGGTGAAGCGAACAAGGATCATTAAGTCGTATACGGAGGGATAAAAAATGAAGATTACGAATGTAGAAGTAAAGAAGGTAAAAGTGCCGCTGATCGAACCGTTCCGAATTTCCCTGGGGGTAATCACACATGCGATCAGCGCAGTCGTAAAGATCGAGACAGATGAAGGTCTTGTGGGATATGGAGAAGGCGCTCCAGGCGTTCTCATCACAGGAGAAAACCTGGATGGAACCATCGCAGAGATCAATATGCTTGCCGATAAGCTTAAAAATACGGATCCGACGGATATGGAAGCCGTATACTGGGTAATGGACCGTGCTTCCGCACACGCGCCGTGTGGTAAAACAGCCATCGATATCGCCTGCCACGACCTGCTGGGAAAAAAGGCCGGACTGCCTGTTTACAAGCTTCTGGGCGGATATGAAGGAACGATCGATACGGATATGACGGTCGGGCTTAATGACGCAGAAGTTATGGCTTCAAAGGCTGCAAAGCATGTGGCCGCCGGTTTTGATACCATTAAAACAAAGGTAGGAACAGGGCTGGAAAGCGATATCGCCCGCGTAAAGGCAATCCGTGAAGCGGTCGGACCGGATGTGAAAATCCGCCTGGATGCAAATCAGGGCTGGACGGCCAAAGAAGCGGTTAATATTATCGAACGCCTGAACGAATACGATATCGAACTGGTAGAACAGCCTGTTCCGTATTATGATATTGCCGGACTGGAATATGTGACGAAAAATACAAAGGTTCTGATTATGGCTGATGAGAGCTGCTTTACGGCAAAAGATGCCCTTCGCCTGGCGGAAAGAAGAGCCGTTGACCTGGTAAATATCAAGCTGATGAAGTGCGGCGGTATCCGTGAAGCGCAGAAGATCAATGCAGTCTGCGAGGCTGCCGGAATCCAGTGCATGCTGGGCTGTATGGGCGAAGAGACGAATATCGGCGTAACAGCTGCCGCAAGTCTCGGAGCTGCAACGAGAAACATCACGAGAGCAGACCTGGATGCGACCTTCTCCCTGAGCGAACTGCCGTTTAAGGGCGGAATGATCGTAGAGAATGCAAAGCACATTATTCTTCCGGAAGAGCCGGGCTTCGGCTTCAGAGGATTTGAGGAGGCATAAGTGTGATTACAGTTTCCGAAGAAAACAGGGAAAAGTTTGAGCGCTTTGTGGAAGCGGTGATGGAAGCAGGGAAGGCCCGCGGCCTTGCCGCTGCTGTCATAGATAAAAACGGCAGCATCATATATGAAAAATACTGGGGATACAGAGACGAGGAGAGGCAGCTCCCCATCAACAGGGATACCATATTCGGCCTGGCATCCGTTACGAAATCCTTTACCAGCCTGGCAATTATGAAGCTGGCAGAAGACGGTCTGATCTCCATCGACGATCCGGTCAGCAGATACGTACCTGAATTTACGAACAAGAATCAGACCGGCGCCGTTAAAATATGGCATCTGATGTGCCATACGGGAGGTTTTTTTCCGCTTCCGCGTATCGTGGTAGACAAAGTGGCAGAGGAGATGGGACTGGATGAAGCTGTCTGCGGCGATCTTGCCTACAGGGAGGATTTCGCAGCAGAAGGCGTGAAAAGAGTCGCATCCCGCCTGGATGAGCAGACGAAATTCTTAGGCCGTCCGGGCGAGCTGTTCAGTTACTGCAATGACGGCTTCGGACTCCTGTCTGATATCATCCGCCGCGTATCCGGTATGTCATTCGCAGAGTATCTGGAGGAGCGGATCTTAAAGCCTCTGGGAATGGACAGGAGCTGCTGCGGCTTTGTCAGCCCTTCCGAAGATGACAATGCCGCTGTCCTTTACAGCCTGGAAAACGGCAGCTGGCGGGCGGACAGAGACTATCACAACGACGCGTTCGTTCTTAACGGAGGCGGGGCGATGAAGTCCACAATCAGCGATATGGCAAAATACATCTGCATGTATCTGAACGAGGGAATTGGTCTGAACGGAAGGGAGATAGCAGGCCAGTACACGGTCAGAGAAATGATTAAACCACGTATCGACTGCCGCCCGGACGAATACTACGGCTACGGCCTGGAGACAAAACAGCTGGGCCTCATCAACGTCCATGAACACGGGGGAAGCCTTCCGGGCGTTTCTTCGAATCTGGCATTTTCCTATGAACTGGGAGCAGGAGTTATGATCCTCTGCAATACGATGGACGTGTCTGTGGGAGCCGTTTCCGACGCGGCAATGCGTATGATCAGCGGATGTGATCCCATTCCAAAACGACCGGAATATCCCAAAATTTCCTGGACGGAAGAATTTATCCGACAGATATCGGGAGACTATGTTTCAGGAGAGGGGGACGCGTTCCGCCTGTGGCTGAAGGAAGATGGTACGCCGGGGATGGAAGTGAACGGTAAGGAAGTGGAACTTGTGCCGGTCTGTGAATACCGCGGGCTGGTTAGAAAGCGCTTCGGCGACATGTTCCTTCAGATCGAACATGACAGGACGCGGGGAATCTGGGGCGCCAGATACGGAAGCCGCGTATTTCCGAAGATATAGATAATAATAAGGGCCATTTGAAGTGATACGAATAATGAAAGAAAGGCGGGTAAGGGACCATGAAGAAAAACAGGTGGTTCATACTGCTCTTAATACTGGCGGCATATGTAGCCGTGACGAGTCTGACAATCGGCTGCCCAATTCGCTATGTGACGGGAATTCCATGTCCGGGCTGCGGAATGACCCGGGCCTTTCTTTCCCTGCTTTCCGGCCACGTCCGGGAAGCATTTTCCTATCATCCGCTTTTTTGGGCGGTGCCCGTTTTATTTTACGGCGTCTACCGGTATGACAGGAAAGCGGACAGAGCCTCCATTGTGATATTGGGACTAACGGCTGCCATGTTCCTGGCTGTGTGGCTTTGCGCCTTTTAACCGGTGATCCCGTGATGAGAGAAGGGACAGAGGGCGGCCTCTTCCTGCAATTGAAAAATCTGTATGATGTCCTGATAAAAATACTATACTGATACTACACAAAGTGGTATAATCGGAACGTAAGGTGAGGGGGTTTCACCGAGTCTGTTTCATGAGGATTCCGGGCTTTAGGAACAGCGATACATAAGCTTTAAGACGTTTTAGTATTTTTGGGAATGGAAAAGGAGAAAACGTATGAAGAAGAGAAATTTCTGGATGATGCTTTTGCTGACGATCATCACATGCGGTATCTACGGAATCTACTGGTGGTACTGCTTCGTTGAGGACATGAACGCATTATGCGAGGGAAGATCAAACGAAAAACCAAGTCCGAATTATATCATCGTAATACTTTTGTCATTTGTAACATGCGGTATTTACAGCCTTATATGGATGTACAAACAGGGAAACCGCATGGCTGACGCAGCCGAGACATATGGTATCCGTACAAACTTTAACGGAACGACGCTGCTTCTCTGGTTTGTAGTAGGCCAGCTGCTCTGCGGCTTTGGTCCGCTGATCGGCCAGTATATGTGGATCGATCTGTTCAACCAGATGGCTGACGCATACGGTGTAAAATATTAATGCTTGAGTAATGAATAAGGAAGTTCCTGCGGCAAAGCAGTGGCAGATCCCGGAACTGCAGCCGCCGCGGACTTCTTTTTCACTTTACGGGAAAGAACCTGTTCTTTTAATGTTGGCTGAATACGCTAAGAACTTGAATTCTGCGTAAAAGACTAAATTTAGACTTGCAATTAAAAATAATTTATGGTAAACTAGACCGGTGTGAAAAATAAGAGATGGTCCTCTGCTGCCGACAGACAGGCATTAAGAACATCGAATAGATTCAGGAGGTTCAGAATGAACGATATTATCAAAAACATCGAAGCAGCACAGTTAAAGGAAAGCGTACCGGAGTTCCACGTTGGAGATACTGTAAGGGTACACAACAAGATCGTCGAGGGTACTCGCGAGAGAATCCAGATTTTCGAAGGAACAGTAATTAAGAGACAGAACGGCGGCGCAAGAGAAACATTTACCGTTAGAAAGAATTCCAATGGAATCGGCGTTGAGAAGACATGGCCAGTACATTCTCCTTCCGTTGCTAACATTGAAGTTGTTAGAAGAGGTAAAGTAAGAAGAGCAAAACTGTACTACTTAAGAGACAGAGTTGGTAAAGCAGCTAAGGTGAAAGAATTAGTAAAATAATCAGAAACCGGCGGAAGGGACAATGTAAATTGTCCCTTTCTTAATAGAAAGATTTAACAGGCGGATGGGGGTTCATACATGGAGTTTTACCAATATGAAGAAAAAAGTATGCTTCGGCGTATGATCAGCTGGACGGTTGATGTCATCCTTGTTATCGCCTTTGCATGGTTTACCGTTTTTACATTTGGAACTGAAATTAAAATTGCAGGGCATTCGATGTCACCGTATCTTGAGAGCGGCGATGTGGTCCTGATGAACCGTCTGATCTATGACGTTGCCAGCCCGAAACGCTTCGACGTCGTTGTCTTTGAACGGGAGGATAAACGGACAAATGTAAAGAGAGTAATCGGTTTGCCGGGTGAAACAGTCCAAATCCGGGACGGATATATTTTTATTGATGGAAAACAGCTGAAAGCAGAAAACAATTTAGACGCGGTTTCTCTCGCAGGGCTGGCTGAAACGCCGATTACACTGGGAGAAGGAGAATATTTCCTTCTGGGCGATAATCGGGACAGCAGCGAAGACAGCCGGTTTATAAACGTGGGAAACGTAAAAAAAGACCAGATATTAGGCAAAGTGTGGATTCGAATCCTTCCGATTATAAAGTTCAGTATAATCGGTTCATGAATATAGAAGAGTTTAGGTGATAGAATGAATATACAATGGTATCCAGGACACATGACAAAGGCAAAACGTGCCATGCAGGAAAGCATAAAATTAATTGACCTGATTATAGAGCTGGTAGACGCGAGAGTGCCACTTTCCAGCAGAAATCCGGATCTTGATGTTCTCGGAAAGGGCAAAGCCCGCCTCATTCTGCTGAACAAATCGGATATGGCAGATGAACGCTATAATGATGCGTGGACAAATTATTTTAAAGATAAGGGCTTTTACGTGATAAAGGTAAATTCCCGCTCCGGCGCCGGATTAAAGCAGATCAACAGCGTCGTACAGGAAGCATGCCGTGAAAAGATTGAAAGAGACAGAAAGAGGGGAATCCTGAACCGTCCGGTCCGCGCCATGGTGGCGGGAATACCGAACGTGGGAAAATCCACCTTTATTAATTCGTTTGCAGGAAAGGCATGTGCAAAAACGGGCAATAAACCAGGTGTGACAAAGGGAAACCAGTGGATTAGGCTGAACAAGGCTCTGGAACTGCTCGACACGCCCGGAATTCTCTGGCCAAAATTTGAAGACCAGCAGGTAGGCCTGAAACTGGCGTTTATCGGCTCTATAAACGATGAAATCCTGAATAAGGAGGAACTTGCCTCAGAGCTGATTCTGTTCCTGATGAACAATTATCCGAAGAGCCTGAACGAGCGGTATCAGTTGGATGCGGAGCAGGAGGCGGGCAGTTATGAGGATCCTTCCAGCCGCGCATACGCTGTGCTCGCCGGAATTGCAAAGGCAAGAGGCTGTCTGCTGAAAGGGAATGAGTATGATACGTCCAAAGCGGCTAATCTGTTGCTGGATGATTTTAGAAGCGGCCGCCTCGGCAGAATTACGCTGGAGTTTCCGGAGGCTGCAGGAGAGATTTAATATCAGGACAGGGAATGGAATATGGCAAGAAAACTGACAGAAGAAAAGCTTCAGGCAGAACTGGAACGTCTGGAGAAGATGAAAGAATATGAATATACGTATGCGGCGTGCGACGCAATCTGCGGCATAGACGAAGCAGGAAGAGGCCCTCTGGCCGGCCCTGTAGCGGCGGCGGCGGTGATTCTGCCAAAGGACTGCCGGATTCTCTTTCTGAATGATTCCAAAAAGCTTTCTGAAAAGAGAAGAGAAGAGCTTTTTCTCGAAATAAAAGAAAAGGCCGTCAGCTTTGGAGTAGGTCTTGTAAGCCCGGAACGGATTGATGAGATCAATATCCTCCAGGCAACTTATGAGGCCATGCGGTCAGCGATCAGTCAGCTGGCGGTAAAACCGGATCTCCTTTTGAATGATGCTGTTACGATCCCCGATGTGGAAATCGATCAGGTCCCGATCATCAAAGGCGATGCAAAGAGCGTTTCCATCGCAGCGGCCAGTATCCTGGCCAAGGTGACAAGAGATCATATGATGACGGAATACGACAAGCTGTTTCCGGAATATGGTTTTGCAAGGCACAAGGGTTACGGAACGGCCGTTCACATCGCTGCAATCAGGGAACATGGGCCATGCCCAATACACCGCAGATCGTTTATAAAAAATTTTATATGATCCGGAGCTATTTGCTACGGCTAGACCACGAGGTCGAGCCGGTTCCCGCGCGTTTTTATGGCGCTTGCTCCATAAACAACAGGAAATCACAATCAGACAAGTCCATGAGGCCGCTTATTTTTCTTTTGCAGAAGCCTCAGGACTGGGTCTTTTTTCATTTTATGGACTGCTTGTTTTGGCGTCCGGTACCGTTGTCAAAGAATTAAAGTAAAAGGAAATTCTGGAGGGAATACGATGAATCGCCGTCAGACGGGGAGTGAAAAGGAAGCTTTGGCCGCTTCCTATTTGGAAAAACAGGGCTGCCGGATTCTGGAACGAAATTACAGAAACCACTGCGGCGAAATCGATTTGATTGCAAAGGACGGGGATACGCTCGTATTTGTGGAGGTGAAATACCGCAGAACGATTAAGAACGGCTGGCCTGAGGAGGCTGTAGACTTAAAGAAGCAGAAACGGATCAGGACAGCAGCATGTCTATACCTGGCAGGAAAGAGCATGGATATTCCATGCCGGTTCGACGTAGTGAGCATACTTGGAGAGACGATCCGGTGGATCAGGGATGCGTTTTAAGCAACTGTTAAAAATAGACGGATGAAGCGAATGTATTTGCTTCGCTTTCATGTGACAATCAAGCCGTTTCCTACGGTTTTAAAAGAGCAGAGAACGAGAAAAACAGAAATAGAATCATAAGGAGACAATATGAGATTAGACTGGAAGAAAAAAGACGGCAGGGATGTATTGGCGGAGCGGGAGAAGAACGGAGTTGTATACCTGACATTTCCGCCATTGGAAGAGACAGGGCTGGTAACTCACGCGTTCTCAACAAGGCTGGGAGGCGTCAGTGAAGGCGCCTGGTCCACGATGAATTTTTCGTTTACAAGAGGGGATAATCCGGATCACGTACAGGAAAACTATAGCCGCATGGCAAAAGTGCTGGGCGGAAAAAAGGAAAACATGGTGCTCACTTACCAGACCCATACGACGAATGTGCGCCTCGTTACCGGGGATGATGCGGGAAAAGGCGTGGTAAGGGACCGTGATTACCGTGATGTAGATGGGCTGATTACGGATATTCCCGGTCTGATTCTCGTCACCTTTTTTGCAGACTGCGTGCCCCTTTATTTCCTGGATCCTGTGCATAAGGCAATCGGGCTGTCTCATTCCGGATGGAGGGGAACAGTTAACAGGATGGGCGGGGTGACGCTCAGAAGAATGGGCGAAGCCTTCGGCTCCAGACCGGAGGATATGATCGTCTGTGTAGGCCCGAGCATCTGTAAGGACTGCTTCGAAGTGGGAGAAGAGGTTGTAGAAGAGTTCCGGGAGTCCTTTGACCAGAAGTATGAGAAGGAACTGTTTTCAGAAGGCAGAAAACCCGGAAAATATCAGCTGGACCTGTGGAAGGCCAACGAGATCATTTTCCGGGAGGCGGGCGTAAAGGATGAAAATATCCACGTTACGAACATCTGTACCTACTGCAATCCTGAGCTCTTGTTCTCCCACAGGAGAACGGGAGAACAGAGGGGGAATTTGTGCGCGTTTCTGGGGCTGAAGGAGTGAATAGACATCAGGAGTATTTCTTCAGAAGTTTTTCCCATTTAGCCAGTTCTGCTTCTTGTGATTTTTCTTTTGTTTTCAGATCAGATAATTGCTTTCTGCAGGCAGCAATCCCGTCTGTGAGAATTTTGATCTGACTCTGCAGCATGTCCTGATCTGTGGTATCCCCTGAGATGCGATCGTACTCTCTCTGAAGCGCCTGCTGGCCTGTATAGTTGGCTGCAAGCTTCTCCGATATTGTATCAATTTGTTTTTGCAGATCAGTTAATTGCTTCTTCTGCGCTGGGGTAAGAACTGCCGGAGTCGGGGCAGGGTTGGATGGCACAGGAGCAGAAGGTTTGGGCGCCGCGGCTATAGGTACAGGATGGGAACCCGGCTTTCCCTTGACCGGTTTGCTTATAACCGCCGACTTCTTGGACAGGAGAGATGTGCCTTTTTGAGCAGGGGGTGTCTCAAACCGGGCGCGAAGAGTTCCGTATTCACTTTGGAGGGCGGCCTGCTGGGCGGAGAGTTTTTCATACTCTTTTTTGTAGTTTGTCAGCTTACGATTTAAACCAGTTAATAGCGTGGACGCATTATTACGTTCTGTCAGGTGGGCAGTTGTATCTTTGAGCTGCTGACTGTCAGATGTAATCTTTTTTTCATGGTTATTTTTCTGCGTTCTTATATCGGATAGACTTTTTGTAAAAGAAGTCACCTCGGAATCGGCTTTTTGATGGATAGTATCAAAAAAACTCTTTCGATAGCCATCCAGCGTTTTGTCCCGATCTATATAATTAATACGATATTCTTTGAATTTACTTAAAAGTTCCTCAGGGTCCTGATCTGCGCCTGGAAGTCCCTGATTGGCTATGTATTGATGTGCTAAGATGGAGATGTTTCGATATTTTTCGTTGTTCAGCAGACCCTTCAATGTACTGACAGCAGAATTAAAACCGGTAATTGATGGCTTGATATCATTATACTTTGAAGCAGAGTTGGCGTCCGTTTGATATTTTGTAAGAGTTTTTTTGCATTTATCGATTTTAATCAAATGGGAACAAAACAATTCTTTATTTGACCTTGCCAGTTTCAGTACATGCTCAGGGGATTCGTTTGAATATATTGCTTTGGTATAGCCTTCTGCCGGGGGTATTATGAAAGATTTTACCCTGTCGGGAATTGCTTTGCTGCGCCGCCCAGGCACAGCCGGAACTAAAGGTGGAGCAGAATCTGATACCGGAGAGCCGGAGGATATGCCTGAAATATCGTTGGCTGTTGTCACCAGCAGAACGACTTTCTCAGCCAGGTCCCTCCATTCGCCAGGCTGTACGTTGTTTTTCAGCTGCCGCATCTCTAAAATAGCATCGGGTATCTTTTCATTGTCCCGAATGTGCCAATCTCCGATATCCGTAGAGCTTCTTGTTAACGTCCCTGTAGTGTTGCCTTTCATACCGGAGACGCTGTTGAAATTACCTTTGAGCAAATCCGCCGGAGACGGGGAAGTTAGAGCGTCCAGCCAGTCACGGACCAGGAAGCCGCGAAGGATGACTTCAGAATCATCCTCCGTGATTCTGTATTTCATAAGAGTTGTCTTTTTAACATCGTCTGGATTATAGTCATGAATATAATGGGGAGAATATACACCTGACATGCTATGAACTCATCTCTATATGGTTCCAGGCATTGAGTAATGAGTGAGATGGCTGCCGGATCGGTTATTTCGTTTAAAAGACTGGTAAAATCGGTTCTGTTCATAAATGGCATGGCGAACTTTGCATTCTTCAGCCAGTTAACAGGATTTCCTCCACTGTTCAGATAATTTTTCAATGTGAGAATATGGGTGAGGACAAGGGTTAGAAATCCTTTGATTTTAGCATCGCTCATACCGGCTTCACTGACTGCGGCAACGGCTCCCTGCACCCCCTGCTTAGAGGCGCTTTTCTTTGTAAGATATTCATAATCCAGAAATGTCTCGTCTTTAGCTGCCTGTTCAATAAAATCGGCCAGCTTTTCCAGACGAACTCCTACTGTAGCCTGAGGATGTGCATTTACACCTCCTTTTTTATTTATAATATAATTTACATCGTTCTCTTTAATCTGGTAAACATTTGGATCTTTTGTCGGGGTTAACTCATTAAATGCATATTCCCCGTTCAGAATATCCAAGTGGGTCTGAGCTGCCAGCTCCACCGTATCAAGCAGCGCGGTGTCTTTTTCATCAAATGGGTCCGTCACATATTCCAGATCGCAGCCGTCGCTGGTAATGGCGAATTTATTCTCCTGCTTATGAAAATGAGGATCAGGGGTTACATCTTCCGTCCCTTTCCCATTTTCTTTTACGATTTCTTCCTTTATATTCCAATCCCCGCCTACCGTCTGAAATTCAAATCCGATCATTCTCTGAATGACAGAATTGCTCATGGAAGAGACCTGAGGAGGGGCAGCAGACAGGTGAGAGAGGGCGGCCTGATTGCCGCCGGGATAATTGACGGGAGAGGGGCGGCCTTCTGTCTCTGTGGTGGCCTTCGATTCTTGTTTTTCTGTTTTCGGAACGTACATTTTTTAACAGCCTCCTTTTCATATGGTAAACAAAACATGTTTACTGACAAGTCAATTACTCCGCGCTTTTGCGCTCCCGCAATCGCTGCCGTCCGGGACTTTTATAGTAAATTTGCCGAATACTTTGTGTGATACTAATATAATATCACATAATTATCCATTTTTGGATAATAAAAAAGGATGTTTTATAAAATAAAATCAACATCCTTTTTAAAGACTATTTTATTAAACGAGGCTCTGGTAATACTCGTACCCGTCCGCCTGTTCCTGATATTTCTTAACCAGCTTCTGCAGCTTGTAAGTGGGCGTCAGCGTGGAGTTGATCGAGGCGTCATGGTTGAAAGAATTGATGATTGCAGCCATGTACTTGCTCATATCGGCCTCCAGATACCATGGGCGGTCAAAAAGGCTTTCCGGACGGTAATTTAAATTGGTGGTAATCACGTAGTCCAGATATCCCTTTGCATAATAATCATCGAATTTCTCCAGACCGTTTGTAAAGAGGCCGAAGGTACAGCAGAGAATTACCTTGCCGGCTTTTCGCTCTTTCAGTGCCTTTGCCGTATCCAGGATGCTCTCTCCGGAAGAGATCATGTCGTCGATAATCAGCACCGTTTTTCCCTCTACGGAAGTGCCCAGGAATTCATGAGCCACGATCGGGTTTCGTCCGTCGATCACTTGGGAATAATCCCTTCTTTTATAAAACATGCCCATATCAACGCTTAAGTTATTGGCCAGATAGACGGCACGGTGCATAGCTCCCTCGTCAGGACTGATCACCATAAAGGAATCTTTGTCGAGTTTCAGGGAAGTATCGTGCTGGAACAGTGTTTTGATAACTGGTACGTTGGGGAGAAGCTGTCGAAACCGCATAAGGGAATGGAATTCTGCACACGCGGATCATGGGCATCAAACGTGATGATGTTCTTTACACCCATATTGGTCAGCTCTTCCAAAGCGATCGCACAGTCCAGAGATTCACGTTTGCTTCTCTTGTGCTGGCGTCCCTCATACAGGAACGGCATGATGACGTTGATGCGGTGCGCAGTCGTTGCTGCAGCAGCAATGATTCGCTTTAGATCCTGAAAATGGTCGTCAGGAGACATATGATTCGTCATTCCGTTCAATCTATAAGTAAGGCTGTGGTTCGTCACGTCTACCATCGCGAAGATATCTGCGCCGCGGACGGATTCCTTAATGATTCCCTTAGCCTCTCCGGAACCGAAACGGGGACACTCCAGACTTAGAAGATAAGAGTCCACCTCATATCCGCGATAGTGCAGGTCGGCTTTTCTCTGCCTCATCAGTTCCTCCGCATCATTTTTGCGGAAGCTGACAATGTAGTCATTTACTTTTTCTGCCAGGGGACGGCAGCTTTCCAATGCAGCTAATTTTAACGGTGCAACAGGAAGGGAATCTTTAAAAACATAGTTGTTCGCCATAAGATATATCCTCCATAGAATATAGACAGATATCCGTCACATGGAGACGGCAGGGACATCTGTAAACTTTAGGTAAAAACCCACACTAAATTTATATCATTTTTCCGGCTTTAACGTCAATAGACAACCGTTAAATTTGCGGGATTATACAAAAAAATACAAAGTGTGAAACTTTACAAAAAACGGGATTGTTGCTATGATAAGAGGTAAGGAAAGACAGGAGAATGAAATGAAAAAAGAAAATGGACATTTAATTAAGGAAGTCGCCCCAGGTTCGATCGCAGAAGAGCTGGAGCTGGAGTCCGGCGACCGTGTGCTCAGCATAAATGGAAATGAAATCGAAGATATCTTTGATTATGAATATCATATAAACAGTGAATCTCTGACGATGGTGATCAGAAAAGCAGATGGAGAAGAATGGGAACTGGATATAGAAAATGACTATGAAGATCTCGGTCTTACGTTTGAAAACGGACTGATGAGCGATTATAAATCATGCTGCAATCGGTGTATTTTCTGCTTTATCGACCAGATGCCTCCCGGTATGCGGGACACGCTTTATTTCAAGGATGACGATTCCAGGCTTTCGTTCCTTCAGGGCAATTATATCACGCTGACGAATATGAAAGACAGAGACATTGACCGGATTATCAAATTTCACCTTTCACCGATCAATATTTCCGTCCAGACGACGAATCCGGCGCTTCGCTGCAAAATGCTGAACAACCGATTCGCAGGAGAGGCGCTGAAGAAGATTGACCGTCTTTACGAGGCGGGAACACCAATGAACGGTCAGATCGTCCTATGCAGAGGGGTGAACGACGGTGAAGAACTGGAACGTACGATCGGTGATCTGACGAAGTATATTCCATGTATGGAAAGCGTTTCTGTGGTACCGGTGGGGCTTTCAAAATTCCGCAGCGGCCTGTATCCGCTGGAAGCATTTACAAAAGCAGATGCACAAGCCACGATCGATATGATTGAAAAATGGCAGAGCATGATATATAAAGAACATGGAATTCACTTCATTCACGCCAGCGATGAATTCTATATGCTGGCGGAACGGCCCATGCCGGAGGCGGAGCGGTATGACGGATATCTTCAGCTGGAAAACGGCGTGGGGATGATCCGGCTCATGACAGAGGAAGTGAAACAGGCTCTTATGGAGATGGAAGCGGACGAGGAGTGTGAAGAACTTTCCATTGCAACAGGAGCCCTGGCTTATGACTGGCTAAAGATCTATCTGGAAGAGATCAGGGCAAAGTTTCCGGGCCGGAACGTCCGCCTGTATAAAATCGATAATGAGTTCTTTGGAACTTCCATTACGGTGGCAGGCCTGATTACAGGCCATGACCTGATTGCACAGCTGAAAGGGAAAAAACTTGGGAACCGCCTCCTGCTTACAGAGAATATGTTCCGCAGCGGAGAAGAGGTATTCCTGGATGATGTGACGAGAGAGGATGTACAAAAGGCTTTACAAGTACCGGTGAATATTGTAAAATCAAGCGGACAAGACTTTGTGAACGCAGTGCTTGGCCGGGAAAACGGCAGCGGGGCTGCCGCATATGAAGGATATGAGTTAAAGGAGAATCCATATGAGTAAACCGATAGTAGCAATTGTAGGGCGCCCGAACGTTGGCAAATCTACGTTGTTTAATGTTTTAGCCGGGGATAATATTTCAATTGTAAAAGATACCCCTGGTGTTACGAGAGACCGTATTTATGCAGACTGCAGCTGGCTGGATATGAAGTTCACCCTGATCGATACGGGCGGAATCGAACCGGACAGCAGGGACGTCATCCTCTCACAGATGAGGGAGCAGGCGGAGATCGCCATCGCTACGGCCGATGTCATTGTTTTCATCGTAGATGTAAGGCAGGGGCTTGTGGACTCGGATGCCAAGGTGGCCGATATGCTGCGCCGTTCCAAAAAACCGGTTGTGCTGGCAGTGAACAAGGTAGACAGCTTTGCCAAATTCGGCAACGACGTGTACGAATTCTACAATCTGGGTATCGGAGAGCCAATTCCCGTATCCGCTGCTTCCAGGCTGGGACTGGGCGAGCTTCTCGATGAGGTGACGAAGCACTTTACAGACAAAATGACAGATGATGAGGACGACGACAGGCCGCGAATCGCCATTGTAGGCAAGCCGAACGTAGGCAAATCTTCTATTATAAATAAACTGGTGGGTGAGAACCGCGTAATCGTGTCCGATGTGGCCGGTACGACGAGAGACGCGGTGGATACGTCCATCGTACACAACGGTACGGAATATGTCTTTATCGATACGGCAGGATTAAGGCGGAAGAACAAAATCAAAGAGGAGCTGGAAAAGTACAGCATTATCCGTACGGTTGCCGCTGTGGAACGGGCGGATATCGTCGTGCTCGTGATCGATGCCTCGGAAGGGGTTACAGAGCAGGATGCCAAGATCGCCGGAATCGCCCATGACAGGGGAAAGGGAATCATTATAGCTGTCAACAAGTGGGATGCGATTGAGAAGACGGACAAGACCATTTATGAATTTACAAAGAAAATCAGGGATACGCTGGCATACATGCCTTATGCAGAGATGATTTTCATATCAGCAGTAACCGGGCAGCGCCTTGTCAAGCTCTATGACATGATCGATATGGTACGCGAAAATCAGACGCTGAGAGTGGCTACAGGCGTTCTCAATGAGATTATGACAGAAGCGGTAGCTCTGCAGCAGCCGCCTTCCGATAAGGGTAAGCGTCTGAAGCTGTATTATATCACGCAGGTAGCGGTGAAGCCGCCGACTTTTGTCATTTTTGTAAATGACAAAGAGCTCATGCACTTTTCATATACGAGATACATTGAAAATAAAATCCGTGAGGCTTTCGGCTTCAGGGGTACTGCATTGAAGTTTATCATTCGGGAACGGTCCGGAAAGGAGCAATAGAACACCATGCTGCAAAGAATATTCTGCCTGGCCTTCGGCTATTTATTTGGATTATTCCAAACGGGATATATTTACGGAAAAGTAAATCACATTGATCTGAGAAAACACGGAAGCGGCAATTCCGGTACGACAAATGCCCTCCGGGTGCTCGGATGGAAGGCGGGCCTCATTGTATTCATCGGTGATTTCTTAAAAACGGTCATCCCATGCCTGATCGTCCGCGTTGTGTTTGCAGGCAGGGAAGACATGCTTTATCTTCTGATCCTCTATACGGCCTTCGGCGTCATCCTGGGTCATAATTTCCCATTTTATATGGGATTTAAGGGTGGAAAGGGAATTGCGGCAACAGCCGGTCTTCTCGTTTCCATCGACTGGCGGATCACCCTGATCTGTCTTGTGATTTTCGTAGTTACCGTAGGCGTGACACGTTATGTTTCCCTGGGATCCATTCTGGTTGTAACGGCATTTCTGATCGGTGCCGTCTACTGGGGGAGCCGCGGAGATTATCTTCTCGGTGATCCGTATCTGTATGAATTTTACGCGCTGGCTGCCCTCGTTGCAGGAATGGCAGTCTGGCGCCATAGAGCCAATATCGTAAGGCTGCTGCATGGAACGGAAAATAAACTGGGAGCAAAGAAAGAATAAAAGGGGTATAGGATTATGGCAAAAATCGGTATCATCGGAGCGGGAAGCTGGGGAATCGCCCTGTCTTTTCTGCTTTCAAACAATGGACATGAAGTGTGTGTATGGTCAGCACTGGAAGACGAAGTGAAAGAACTGAAAGAAACACATGGATATCATTCTCTCCCAGGCCTTGAGCTTCCGCTTTCCATGAACTTTACTGCGGATATTTCCGAGGCCATGAAAGATAAGGATCTGCTTGTGACGGCCGTTCCTTCCGTATTTGTCCGTCAGACAGCGCAGAAGATGAAACCATACTGCAGGGAGGGACAGATCGTCGTCAACGTGGCCAAGGGAATTGAAGATACGACGCTGCAGACCTTGTCTCAGATTCTGGAGGAAGAAATCCCGCAGGCAAATGTAGCCGTCCTTTCCGGACCGAGCCATGCAGAAGAAGTCAGCCGCGGCATTCCGACTACATGTGTAACAGGAGCACATGACAGAAAGACGGCTGAGTATATCCAGAACATTTTCATGAGCGAAGTGTTCCGTGTCTATACGAGCCCCGACATCCTTGGCATCGAACTGGGCGGTTCCTTAAAGAACGTCATCGCCCTGGCGGCCGGAGTCGCTGACGGGCTGGGGTATGGAGATAATACGAAGGCAGCCCTGATTACGAGAGGAATTGCGGAAATTACCCGTCTTGGAATGGCTATGGGCGGAAAATTTGAAACATTCTGCGGCCTTTCCGGTATCGGCGATTTGATCGTGACGTGTGCCAGCATGCACAGCCGCAACAGGCGGGCAGGTATCCTGATCGGCAAAGGCTATACCATGGAAGAGGCTATGAAGGAAGTAAAAATGGTAGTGGAAGGCGTGTATTCTGCCAAAGCAGCACTTGCGCTTTCGAAGCAGTATGATATCCCCATGCCGATTATTGAGCAGGTAAACGAGGTCCTTTTCGATGGAAAGTCAGCGGCAGAGGCAGTGAAAGAGCTGATGCTGAGAGATAAAAGGATTGAAAATACAGGGCTTTTGTGGGAAGATTTCAACACTTTTTCGCTTTAAAATATTGACAAGGGAAATCGATATATATATAATTGAACAAAGCTTATTTCGAAAATGGCTTTTGCAGGAACTCCTGGAAAGCCATTTTTGCATATTCGCTTAAAGAAGAGGAGGAATTATTATGAAACGAGTAGTAAGCTTAGGTCTGGCTGCTGTTATGGCGGCATCCTTAACCGCATGCGGCGGTTCAGACACAAAAGAGACTGCAGCAGATAGCAAGGCGGCTGAGTCAACAGCAGCAGAGGCAAAGGAAGACGCTTCCAAACCTGCAGAAGGTACAGAAGCGGCAGACGGCAGCGTATTTAAGATCGGCGGTATCGGCCCGATCACAGGCGGTGCAGCCGTATACGGAACAGCCGTACAGAACGGCGCACAGATCGCTATCGATGAGATCAATGCGGCAGGCGGTATCAACGGATACCAGGTTGAGTACAATTTCCAGGATGATGAAAACGATTCTGAAAAAGCGCTTAACGCTTATAACACATTAAAGGACTGGGGAATGCAGGCGCTTGTAGGAACTACCACATCTACGCCATGTATCGAGGTTGCAGGACAGTCTTTCGCTGACGGCGTTTTCCAGATTACACCATCCGGTTCTGCAGTAGAGTGCGCGGCGAACCCGAACGTATTCCGCGTATGCTTCTCCGACCCGGCACAGGGCGCAGCTTCCGCAAAATATATCGGCGAACACAAGCTTGCAAGCAAAGTTGCAGTTATTTATGACAGCTCCAGCGTTTACTCCAGCGGTATTTACGAGCAGTTCGCAGAAGAAGCAGAGACACAGGGCATTGAGATTGTAACAGCAGAAGCATTTACAGCCGACAGCAACACAGACTTCAATACTCAGCTTCAGAAGGCAAAAGACAGCGGCGCAGAATTGGTGTTCCTGCCGATTTATTATACAGAGGCTTCTCTGATCCTTTCTCAGGCAAACGCCATGGATTTCGCACCGGCATTCTTCGGATGCGACGGTATGGACGGTATCCTTCAGGTAGAGAACTTCGATACGTCCTTAGCAGAGGGACTTATGCTTCTGACCCCATTCGCAGCAGATGCAACGGATGAGCTGACAGCTAATTTTGTAAATACATACAAAGAGAAATATAAAGAAATTCCGATCCAGTTTGCAGCAGATGCATATGATGCAGTTTATGCGATCAAGCAGCAGCAGAAGATGCAAAGGCTACTCCGGATATGGATACAGCAGCTATTTGTGAAGCACTTTCCGCTTCTATGCCGAACATTTCCATCGAAGCGCTTACAAGTGTAAGCGGCGAAAAGATGACCTGGACAGCAGAAGGCGAGCCGAACAAGGCACCAAAGGCTGTTAAGATCGAAAACGGCGCATATACAGCTATGGAGTAATCCATAACGTACGGACAATTCCCGGATTTTCCGGAATGAAGACCTGGCGGCAGGAACGTAACAGCGTTCCTGCTTCTATGGTTTTACACAGGCAAGTATGAAAGAGGATTTCAACCGGCGGCTCTGAGCCGCCAAAAATCCTCTTTTTCTTTCATATTCATATCCTTTTACAAAAATGAAAAAACAAGAGGTGTAAGAAATGAGCTTTATTTCCTATTTAGTTAATGGCGTCAGCTTGGCAGCGTATACGCGATTATAGCCCTTGGATATACAATGGTTTACGGAATTGCCAAGATGCTGAATTTCGCTCATGGAGATATCATCATGGTTGGCGGTTATATGGTATTTGTTACAGTCAGCAGCATGGGACTGCCGCCTGCTGTGGGCATCCTGGTCGCTGTCGTTGTCTGCACGCTTTTAGGCATGATTATTGAGTTTGTTGCTTACCGCCCACTCCGCGGAGCTTCACCTCTGGCAGTTCTTATTACGGCAATCGGTGTCAGTTATCTGTTACAGAATATTGCGCTTCTCATGTTCGGCGCAAATACAAAGTCATTTACTTCCGTAGTTTCCGTGCCATCGTTAAAGCTGGCAGGAGGAAAACTGATTATTTCCGGGGAAACCATGGTTACCATTGCAGCATGTATCGTGATCATGATTGCATTGCTGACCTTTATCAATAAATCAAAAGCAGGACAGGCCATGCTGGCCGTTTCCGAAGACAGAGACGCGGCTACGCTTATGGGCATTAATGTAAACGGAACAATTGCCCTTACATTTGCAATTGGTTCTGCTCTGGCTGCTGTTGCAGGCGTACTCCTTTGCTCTGCATATCCGACCCTGACTCCATACACGGGCGCAATGCCTGGTATCAAAGCCTTTGTGGCCGCCGTATTCGGAGGAATCGGCTCTATACCGGGGGCTTTCCTGGGCGGAATCCTTCTTGGCGTAATCGAATCGCTGTCAAAGGCTTATATCTCTTCACAGCTTTCTGATGCGATCGTATTCTCTGTGCTTATTATTGTGCTGTTAGTTAAGCCGACTGGGATTCTGGGAAGAAAAATCAGTGAGAAAGTGTAGGTACGGATATGAAAAAGAGAAAAGTACGGAATAAAACTTGGAAAGAAAATGCAGTTACGTACGCAATTGTAATTGCAGCTTATATAATCATTCAAATGATGTTAAGGGGCGGCCATGTATCGAGCCTGATGAAGGGACTTCTCGTGCCTGTATGCATCTATGTAATTATGGCCGTTTCTCTGAACCTTGTCGTGGGAATTTCCGGAGAGCTGAGCCTTGGGCACGCCGGCTTTATGTGCGTCGGTGCTTTTAGCGGAGCGCTGTTTACGAAATGCATGACGGCGGCAATCCCAAATACGACGATATGCTTTATCTTTGCCGTCCTTACAGGCGCAGCGACAGCAGCTCTGTTCGGAATACTGATCGGTATTCCCGTTCTTAGGCTGCAGGGAGATTATCTTGCGATTGTAACTTTGGCCTTTGGCGAGATTATAAAAAATATCGTCAATGCCATGTATCTCGGCCGTGATTCTCAGGGCTTTCACTTTTCCATGAAAGATGCGGCCTCCCTTCACATGGAAAAGGGAGGGGAAATGCTGATCAAGGGAGCACAGGGAATAACGGGTACACCGAAGGCAGCCAATTTTACAATAGGGATTATTCTGATTCTCATTACCCTTTTTATCGTACAGAATCTGATTAATTCCAGAACGGGCCGCGCAGTTATGGCGATCCGGGACAACAGGATTGCGGCTCAGTCCGTCGGCCTTTCCGTGACAAAATACAAACTGCTGGCATTTACGGTTTCAGCTGCCCTGGCAGGTGTTGGCGGTGTTCTTTATGCCCATAACCTGACGACGCTGACAGCCCTTCCGAAGAACTTCGGATACAACCAATCGATCATGATCCTTGTATTCGTGGTGCTGGGCGGCATCGGCAATATCCGGGGATCGGTGATCGCAGCAGTCATTCTGACTGTACTTCCGGAGCTGCTCCGCGGCATGAACAATTACCGAATGCTCATCTATGCGATTATCCTGATCGTTATCATGATTTTCAGCTCCGCACCGGCTCTGATTTCATACAGAGAGCAATTCATGGGCAAATTCAGGAAGAATAAACCACAGGCAAAGGAGGCGGCATAATATGGCTATGCTGGAAGTTAAAAATCTCAGTATCTCCTTCGGCGGCCTGAAGGCAGTAAATAATTTTCACATTACTATAGAAAAAGGGGAACTTTACGGACTAATCGGACCGAACGGCGCCGGAAAAACGACGGTATTCAATCTCCTGACAGGCGTGTATAAACCGGATACCGGTTCCATTCTGCTGGACGGAAAGAATATCAGTGGGAAAAATACGATCGATATCAACAAAGAAGGCATCGCGAGAACCTTTCAGAATATCCGCCTTTTTCACAATTTAAGCGTACTGGACAACGTTAAGGCAGGCCTTCACAATCACTATTCCTACTCCACCCTGAGCGCTGTTTTCCGCCTTCCTTCATACTACAAAAAAGAGCATGAAATGGATGAACGGGCTATGGAGCTTCTGAAGGTATTCGATCTGGATGGGGAATATGATTACAAGGCATCCAACCTTCCTTACGGCAAACAGCGCAAGCTGGAGATTGCGAGAGCCCTTGCTACGAACCCGAAGCTTCTGCTTCTGGATGAACCAGCCGCCGGTATGAACCCCAACGAAACGGCGGAGCTGATGGATACCATACGCTTTGTAAGAGACAATTTTGACATGACGATCCTGCTTATCGAGCATGATATGAAGCTTGTTTCAGGAATCTGTGAGCATCTGACCGTACTCAATTTCGGCCAGGTGCTCACAGAGGGAGAGACATCAGAGGTGCTTCATAATCCGCAGGTAATTACGGCATATCTTGGAGAGTAGGAGGAAACGGTTATGGCAATGTTGGAAGTAAAGGATCTCGAAGTCTTTTATGGGGTCATTCAGGCTTTAAAAGGAATTTCCTTCGAAGTAAACCAGGGAGAAATCATCGCTCTGATCGGCGCGAACGGAGCAGGCAAGACGACCACCCTGCATACGGTTACAGGACTGATTCCTTCCAAGGAAGGCAGTATCATATATGAAGGAAAAAATATTACGAGGCTGCCCGGATATAAACTGGTTCCATGGGAATCGCCCATGTGCCGGAGGGGCGCAGAGTGTTCGCTCACCTGACGGTCCTTCAGAACCTGAAGATGGGAGCGTATACGAGAAGCGATAAGAAGGAAATGGAAGATACGCTGGCGATGATTTACAAGCGGTTTCCGCGTCTGGAAGAGAGAAAAGAGCAGATGGCAGGCACGCTTTCCGGAGGAGAACAGCAGATGCTGGCGATGGGAAGAGCGCTTATGAGCCATCCAAAGCTGATCGTCATGGACGAGCCTTCCATGGGACTTTCACCGATTTACGTAAATGAGATTTTTGATATCATACAGAAAATTAACGAGGACGGAACAACGGTTCTTCTCGTCGAACAGAACGCCAAAAAGGCCCTTTCTATTGCGGACCGGGCGTACGTTCTGGAAACGGGAAACATCGTACTGACCGGCGACGCGAAAGAACTGATGAATAACGACCAGGTAAAGAAAGCATACCTGAGCGAATAGCCCGTATTTCCAGGCGGCTAGTGCTGTAAAAAACAAAGAATTGTCAACGATACCAGATGGAGTGACTTGGCTACCGCCTGGAACGGAATCTGGTATTGGTGGCAATGCTGATTTAAATTTTGCAATAATCACGGCCGTTTTTTGTATGAATGTTGAATACCCCCTTTGCATATACTGTATCAGCATAGCAAGGGGGTATTTTTATGGACAATTTTAATGTATACAAGGATATTGAAGCCAGAACAGGAGGCGAGATCTACATGGGTGTCGTAGGTCCCGTCCGCACAGGAAAATCCACATTCATCAAACGCTTCATGGAATTGATGGTTCTGCCTGAACTGACAGAGGAACACCAGAAAATGCGGGCGAGGGACGAACTTCCTCAAAGCGCGGCAGGAAAGACGATTATGACGACAGAACCGAAATTTATCCCCAAGGAAGCGGCACTGATTCAGCTGGATGACGGAATTCAGGCAAAAGTACGGCTGATCGACTGCGTCGGTTTTATGGTGGAGGGGGCGGGCGGCCATATTGAAAATGATGAGGAACGCCTTGTAAAAACCCCCTGGTACGATGAAGAGATACCGTTTACAAAAGCCGCGGAAATTGGCACGCGCAAGGTCATTACGGACCATTCCACCATAGGAATTGTGGTGACATGCGACGGTTCCTTCGGGGATCTGAAACGGTCCAGCTACATACCGGCTGAAGAGAGGACGATTCAGGAACTGAAAGCTCTCAATAAGCCTTTTATCCTGCTCCTGAATTCCATGAAGCCATATTCCGGGGAGACCCAGTCCATGGCGGAAGACCTTCAGAACAAATATGGGGTCACCGTTCTTCCGGTCAACTGCGAACAGATGAAAAAAGAGGATATCTATCACATACTGGAACAGGTACTGAAAGAATTTCCTGTGACAGAGATGGATTTCTTTATTCCGAAATGGCTTGAAATCCTCCCCTCTACTCACTGGCTGAAAGCACAGGTGATTCAGGCGGTCAAAGAGATGATGAAAAACATTCTCCACATGAAAGATGTAAGTGATTACATACCGGAATCTTCCGAAGCGATCACCGGGATGAAAATACAGAACATGGAAATGGCAGACGGCAGCGTTTCGGTCGGTGTAAATGTAGACGACAGCTATTATTATCAGATATTAAGCGATTATGTGGGAATACCGATTGAGGGTGAATACCAGCTTATGCAGCTGCTGTCCGACATGGCTAAGATGAAATCGGAATATGAAAAGGTGCAGAATGCAATGAGTCAGGTACGTCTGAAAGGATATGGCGTCGTCACTCCGGAACGGTCCGAGATTATGCTGGATGAGCCGCAGGTAATTAAACATGGCAATAAATACGGAGTGAAGATGAAGGCGGAGGCTCCTTCCATCAATCTGATCAAAGCACATATTGAAACAGAAATCGCTCCGATTGTAGGAAGCGAACAGCAGGCAGAAGATTTGATTGCCTACATAAAGGAAAATGCCAGAAACAGCGAAGACGGAATCTGGAATACGAACATTTTTGGAAAGTCCATCGAACAGATTGTAGAAGATGGAATCCAGGCAAAAGTATCGCAGATGACGGAGGACTGCCAGATGAAACTTCAGGATACTCTGCAGAAAATTATTAACGACAGCAATGGCGGTATGATTTGCATTATCATCTAATATGAGTTATACTTATAACAGAAAGCATGCGGGGCTGCCGGGGAGGAAAAGGGGCCGGAGTTCCGCATTCTTATTTGCAGGACAGGGGACATGCTGCATTTGTAGATGCAGGACAGAGATAATTCTGGATTAATTACGGAGGAGGGATTTCATGAGACTTACGTTTATCGGCGCCGACCATGAAGTGACAGGAAGCTGCCATTTTCTGGAAGTTGGTGAATCAAAGATACTGGTCGACTGTGGCATGGAACAGGGGCAGAATGTATATGAGAATGCAGAGCTTCCAGTCAGTTATGCACAGATCGATTATGTGCTTCTTACCCATGCACATATTGACCATGCCGGAATGCTGCCGTTCATCTATGCCAGGGGGTTCCGCGGCCAGGTTGTCACTACGGTAGCAACTGCGGATCTCTGCAGTATCATGCTGCGTGACAGCGCCCATATCCAGGAGATGGAAGCAGAGTGGAAGAACAGAAAGGCAAAGCGTGCCGGCCGGGGCGAAGTGGAACCGCTGTATAAGATGTCCGACGCCATCGGTGTTCTGAGACATTTTATGCCTGTCATGTATGGAGATACGCTAAAGCTGAGCGACTGGATTACAGTTAAATTTACCGACGTCGGTCATCTGCTCGGTTCCGCATCCATTGAAATCTGGATGAAAGAAGAGGAGGTCGAGAAGAAAATCGTCTTTTCCGGAGATATCGGCAATAAGAATAAACCGATCATCCGCGACCCTCACTATCTGGAAAGTGCGGATTACGTCGTAATGGAATGTACCTACGGTGACAGATACCATAAAAAGAATGTAGACCACGTTCCGGAACTGGCCCGTATTATCCAGGAGACGCTGGATCGCGGCGGAAACGTAGTAATCCCTGCATTTGCCGTAGGCAGGACCCAGGAACTCCTCTATTTTATCCGCCAGATTAAGGCGAACAGAATGATTACCGGCCATGACAATTTCGACGTATATGTGGACAGCCCGCTGGCCGTAGAGGCTACGAGCGTATTTTCCAAAAACCTGATGGACTGCTATGACGACGAAACGAGAGCCCTGGTGGAAAAGGGAATCAACCCCATCGGTTTTAGGGGGCTGAAGCTCTCCATTACGAGTGATGAATCCAGGAACATCAACTTCGATGAATCGCCTAAGGTCATCATATCGGCAGCCGGTATGTGTGATGCTGGACGTATCCGCCATCACTTAAAACACAATCTCTGGCGGTCGGAATGCAGCGTTGTATTCGCAGGCTATCAGGCTGTTGGAACGCTGGGACGAAGCTTGATCGACGGCAGTCCGTCTGTGAAAATATTCGGAGAGACGATCGACGTCCGTGCCCATATTGAGCAGATGGAAGGGATCAGCGGTCATGCGGATGAAGGCGGCCTGATCGAGTGGGTCAGCGCATTTAAAAAGAAGCCGGATAAGGTGTTCCTGGTTCATGGCGACGACAAGGTATGCGACAGCTTTGCAGAGCTTCTCCACGAGTCCTACGGATTCGACACGGCGGCGCCGTTCAGCGGTTCTTCCTTTGATCTGGCGTCCGGTGAGTGGATTACCGTAACAGAGGGCGTTTTAGTGGAGAAAGAGACTCCGGCAGCGTCAAGGAAGGCAACAGGCGTATTTGCCCGTCTCGTGGCGGCAGGAGAGCGTCTCATGCAGGTGATCCGCCATAATGAGGGCGGAGCCAATAAAGATCTGGCAAAATTCGCCGATCAGATTCAGTCCCTGTGCGATAAATGGGACAGATAAACTGTTCAGAAGGTGTTGCAAAGTCAAATTAGTATTGCCGTCGCTGCCAGATTCCGTTTCAGGCAGCGGCTGCAATGCTTGATCATTTTTTGCAATACACTCTGGGAACGAAAGGTGAAGGAGATAGTGAAGAGTATGAGCAGAGTACAGATATATACAGATGGTTCGGCAAGAGGCAATCCGGACGGACCGGGCGGATATGGAACCGTCCTTCAGTTTACAGATTCCAAAGGCGTACTTCACGAGAGGACGATGTCGGCCGGATATGTGAGGACAACCAATAACCGCATGGAACTGATGGCAGCGATTGCCGGGCTGGAGGCTCTGAATCGACCGTGTGAAGTGGAGCTGTACTCTGATTCCAAATATCTTACGGATGCATTTAACCAGCACTGGATTGACAATTGGGTGAAGAATAACTGGAGCAGAGGAAAGAGCGGTCCGGTGAAGAACATTGATCTGTGGGAACGGCTTTTGAAGGCCAAAGCTCCTCATAAGGTGACGTTTATCTGGGTAAAAGGCCATGCGGGCCATCCCCAGAACGAACGCTGCGACCAGCTGGCCACCAGCGCTGCGGACGGAGATGACCTGCTGGTGGACGAGGGAGTCGTATCGTAAATACGAACAGAAGCCTGTTTCTTTTATCTGCTCCGGCCGCCTCTTACGGCCGGCATGCAGGAAAGGAGGTCTCATGTACGAATATATTTCTAGAGACGAAAGGCCGGAATCTCCTGTGATTCCGGCCTCTAACGCTGTCATGCTGAGTATGATGAATAGAAGAGAGAGTGAGAGTAATTCCGAATTTTCGGTCATCCAGCGCTTTACCTTGACGCAGAATGAACATGGGTGTATTATTGTGGATTTCAACCGGGAAGATTTCAGCGGCTATATGCCTTATCCGAATGACGACAGCGCAATGAGCCACAATCACAGCAGTTCCTGTCTGCTATATATAGACGGCGTAAAAAAACGCATTCAGGGTATTCATATCAGCCGCGTTTTGGAAGCTTTTAACAATTTTATTGGTTGCATTAACTGTTTTCCGGATGCAGGGCAGCAGGCGGCGGCAGTTCTGCCCCCTGTTTACAGGGGAATCTGGGAAGACGGCGAAATGTCTACAGAAAATAAAGTCAGAGAGATGATAGGGCGGACGCTTAACTATATCAACAGTTTGCCATTTACCTATGTGCCCCATGGTAACAATTCCGACGGAGCAGGAGAAGGCGCAGCAAAGGCCAGGCTGGATTCCAGATTGTCTAAAGACGCTGGCCGCACCGAGCTTGCAGAAGCCATGTACCGTCTGTTTGATACCCAGGCGTTTTATGGGATACCGCTCTCTGAGGAGCAGATTAGAAAATATCTGCATCACCATGATATGGCTTTGCGCTTTGCATATCCGGAGCAGCTACTGAATTCAGATTTCACAGGCGCCATTCAGACAGCAAAGGAAGCTATTTATAGAGTTTTGACAGGAGCCCCGTACACCAGCCAACTGCTGGTAGGCAAGCCGCTCAATAAAGGATGGCAGGGTAAATCTTATAAACTGATTCGGAATAAGTATGGGTGGATTCCTAGGGGTGTTCTGATTGCGATTGCGAAAGGAATGGTGCAGACATACGGTTTAAACTCACCAAGACGGGAAGTAATAAGGCATACTGCAAAGCTTTATCTATGGTTTGATCGATATTATGAATTCCTGCAACAATACCTGATAAGCGGTCCGCAGCTGGTACTGCCGCCTCAGCCTGTACCGGCTGCACTGCCACCTGCTAACCCGTCATTGAATGTCATGGCCCCGCAGCCTGCAGCAGATGTTCAAGAATCTGCATATAATCCAGTTGATATAAAACAGGATGAAGATATTTGGAATTTGATGATGCAGAATACGGGGTTTAAAGTAGAAGATTTGTAATTTTAAATGCAATTGTTAATTTAATCTTACAAAATATTACCATTTTCAAACTTGTATTTCTTTTCGGATTCGTTTATGATATGTTATTCTCAAAGCAAATAATCATGAGAATAAACAGATCACAAAAGGATGACGATGATGAACAGGATGAAATGGATGCTGGCAGCAATTGCCGTAATTACTCTCCTTGGAGCAGGGATCACGGCATATACCAGTAAAATGATAGAAAAGCAGGAATCTGCCGCCGCAACGGATACGATGTTGGCAGCAGATGGCCCGGCAGAGGCCGGCGGGGCCGTTTCTCCCGAACGATCTTATCCGGAGGAGCAGATGGCCGTTTCGAATGACGTCGCGGACACCTATTTTTCTTCAACGGTCGGAGTAGTGGAAGGCGTTCCACGGAATAAAGAAAAGGCTGCGGAAGAAAAGCAGAGTGAGGCAGCGGCGGCGGCTTCTCCAGTCGAAGGCGTACAACAGGATACGTACCCGGCGGCAGTCCAACGTTCGGCGGAAAGATCGGATGAGGAATATGCAGAAGCGGCAGCCGGTGGTTCCGGTATTCCCGGGAATCAGGCAGATGTTGGAGATGAGAAAGCCATACAGCAAAGCGCGTCCGCAGATGTCAAGGCTGAGATGTACGTAATTGTAGAAAGGGACGATTCTTCCGGAACAGAACCCTATTCCAAGCGTTTGGAGGAGCTGGAAGATCAGGCTGAAAAGCTGAGATCTCAGGATGGTACGACGAATCAGTATACGATCCGGAATGCGGCGGACAGTGAGTGGAAGCTGTGGGATACGGAACTGAATGCTATTTACAATAAGATTTTGGATTCCCTGAGCCGGGAAGACGCAGAAGCTCTTGTAAAAGAAGAGAGAGAATGGGTAATCACCAGAGACGGGAAAGCTGCCAAGGCAGCAAAGGACTACGGCGGTTCTATGGAAAGCGTGGAGTACAGGATGTCGCTGGCAGCGACGACGAGAGAACGGGTCTATGAACTGGCAGACCGGTACGGCCAGTATCTGACATATGAACCGTAAATAATTTCAGCAGTATGAAGTATGAAAAGACTGCGGAATATAAAACAGGATTAACAGCAGAGAGATCACATTTTGAAGAAAGGCCGTTTTACGGACTCAAAATGTGATCTCTCTGCTGTTTTTCCATCGTCCGGACGATTACAGTTATTTCTATCTTGATAAATGGGAATTCCTATGGTACGATATTGAAGATAATTATAATAAGAGTGTTGCAAAAAGAATAAAGCATTCCCAGAAGTACCGGATGCAGTGACTTGGCCGCTGCCTCGGAACGGAATCCGGTACTTCTGGGAATGGCTGGATTATTTTTTGCGATGCCCTCAATGGAGGATGAAAAACGTGCAGAAGTATGGTGTGAACGAACTGAGGAAGATGTTCCTGGAATTTTTCGAAAGCAAAGGACATCTGGCTTTACCAAGCTTTTCCCTGGTTCCGCATAATGACAACAGTTTATTGTTAATTAATTCAGGCATGGCGCCCTTAAAGCCATATTTTACGGGACAGGAGATCCCGCCGAGAAAACGTGTCACCACCTGTCAGAAGTGTATTCGTACAGGCGACATCGAGAACATCGGAAAGACGGCCCGTCATGGAACCTTTTTCGAGATGCTGGGCAATTTCTCGTTTGGAGATTACTTCAAGACCGATGCGATCCACTGGACATGGGAATTCCTGACGGAAGTCGTAGGTCTTGATCCGGAACGTCTGTATCCGTCCGTATATCTGGACGATGATGAGGCTTTTGAAATCTGGAATAAAGAGATCGGCATCCCGGCAGAGAAGATTTTCCGCTTTGGCAAGGAAGACAACTTCTGGGAGCATGGAGCAGGTCCGTGCGGCCCGTGTTCGGAGGTTTATTATGACCGCGGGGAGAAATACGGCTGCGGAAAGCCGGGCTGTACGGTAGGCTGTGAATGCGACCGTTATATCGAGGTATGGAACAACGTATTTACGCAGTTTGACAACGACGGCCACGGAAACTATACGGAACTGGAGCACAAGAATATCGATACGGGCATGGGACTGGAGCGCCTTGCCGTAGTTGTACAGGATGTGGATTCCCTGTTCACTGTAGATACGAATAAAGCGCTTCTGGATGCCGTATGTGCCCTTGCTCATACAGAGTACATGAAGGATGAGAAGAAAGATGTGTCCCTTCGAATTGTTACGGATCATATCAAATCCTGTACATTCATGATTTCCGACGGAATTATGCCGTCCAACGAAGGCAGAGGGTATGTACTGAGAAGACTGCTCAGACGTGCGTCCCGCCATGGAAGGCTTCTTGGCATTGAAGGTAAATTCCTTGCTGATTTGAGCAGAATCGTCATTTCCCTTTCCAAAGACGGTTATCCGGAACTGGAAGAAAAGCAGGCGATGATTCTGAAGGTCATTACAGAAGAAGAGGATAAATTTAATAAAACGATCGATCAGGGGCTTGCTATTCTTTCTGAGATGGAAGAGGAGATGAAGCAGGCAGGCCTGACGACGCTGTCAGGAGAGCATGCATTTAAGCTGTACGATACGTATGGATTCCCGCTGGATCTGACGAAAGAAATTCTGGAAGAAAAATCATACGCTGTCGATGAAGACGGATTTAAAGCATGCATGGATGAGCAGAAGAAGAAAGCCCGTGCTGCGAGAAAGACAACCAACTATATGGGAGCCGATGTAACGGTATACCAGTCGATTGATCCGAAGCTTACGACAGAATTTGTCGGATATGACAGCCTCATCTGTGACTCCGAAATTACGGCGCTTACGACGGATACGGAACTTGTCGAAGCGCTTACGGATGGAGAAGCCGGAACGATCATCACGGAGCAGACTACGTTCTATGCGACGATGGGCGGCCAGCAGGGAGATAAAGGTGTAATAGCCAGTCCGTCCGGCGAATTTAAGGTGGAAGATACCATTAAATTACAGGGTGGAAAAGTCGGCCATGTGGGCAGAATGATAAAGGGAATGTTCCAGGTCGGTGAGACAGTGACGTTAAAGGTATGTGAGCAGAACCGTATGGCGACAGGCAAGAACCACAGCGCGACGCATCTGCTCCAGAAAGCGCTCCGCATGGTACTGGGCGATCACGTTGAACAGGCTGGTTCATACGTAGATGCGGACAGGCTGCGTTTTGACTTCACCCATTTTTCGGCCATGACTCCGGAAGAGATCCGTAAGGTGGAAGAGATTGTTAATGAAGAAATCCGCGCAGCGCTTCCTGTCAGAACAGAGCTTATGACTTTGGATGAAGCAAAGAAGACGGGCGCAATGGCTCTCTTCGGCGAAAAATACGGCGATACGGTGCGTGTTGTCCGTATGGGTGAATTCTCTGTAGAACTCTGCGGAGGTACTCATGTAGCGAATACAGGAACCATATCGGCATTCAAAATCCTGTCCGAGTCCGGAATTGCAGCAGGTGTACGAAGGATTGAGCTCTGACGGCTGACGGCCTTATGAATCATTATAAAGAAATTGAGGCGGAACTTCATGAAGCTGCTGTTACGGCAAAGACGACTCCGTCCGAACTGAAAAAGAAGATTGAATCCATGCTGGAGGAAATCAAGGCGCTTCATTCTGAGAATGATAAATTAAAGAGCAAAATGGCCAATGATTCTCTGGGCGACGTCATGAATCAGGTCCAGGAAGTGAAGGGCGTAAAACTTCTGGCTGCAGAAGTTGCAGGAGCTGATATGAACGGCCTCAGGAATCTGGGAGACCAGCTGAAGGATAAGCTGGGAGACGGTGTGATCGTGCTCGCGTCCGTTGCAGACGGAAAGGTCAGCCTGATGGCGACTGTGACAGACAGCGCTCAGAAGAAGGGCGCCCATGCCGGCAACCTGATCAAAGCGATCGCAGGACTTGTAGGCGGAGGCGGCGGCGGTCGTCCGAATATGGCTCAGGCAGGCGGAAAAAATCCGGCTGGGGTAGAGTCAGCACTGAAAAAAGCCGCTGAAGTAGTGGCTGAACAGATAAAATAAATCCATTTCGGGAATAAATTTGCAAAATGTTGTTGACGAAAATGGAATTTATGATATAATCATAGCAGTGCTAAAATACCCAAACAGTTGTTTTTCGCACTCTATACTACGCAACTGGAGGGAGGTTAGGTGTGAGCTATGTCAAACGTAATTGTTAAAGATAATGAGAGTTTGGACAGTGCTTTACGCAGATTCAAAAGAAACTGTGCAAAGGCTGGGATTCAGCAGGAAATCCGTAAGAGAGAACATTACGAGAAGCCAAGCGTAAGACGTAAGAAAAAGTCTGAAGCTGCAAGAAAACGCAAATTCAATTAATAATCCATAATTCCCGGTGAAACTTCGCCGGGAATTTTTTCTCTTTTTGAGAATTATTTTGGCTGTTCAGGGAATTTTGAATCTTCTTGTATAACCTGAGGCATGTGAGCAGATACTCCGTTCTGAACAGCTGTGACCTGTAAGTACAACATAAGATATGAGGTGAATTATGAAACAAGACATGCTGCACGGGAGCCCGGGGAAATCCCTGTTCCTGTTTGCGCTCCCAATGATTATCGGAAATTTATTTCAGCAGTTTTACAACATGGCGGATACGGTTATTGTCGGAAAGTTTGTCGGGGAAGATGCCTTGGCTGCTGTAGGAGCCTCCTATTCTCTTACAACGGTATTCATTATGATTGCCATTGGTGGAGGAATCGGAGCTTCCGTGCTGACAAGCCAATATCTTGGGGCGGGCGACTACGGGAAGATGAAAACTTCGATTCATACGGCGCTTATGAGCTTTCTCTGCCTGAGCATTCTCCTGGCAGTATTCGGCCTGATTGTGAATCCGTCGATTCTGCGTCTTCTAAAGACGCCGGACAATATCATGGATGACGCTCTGCTATACCTGCAGATCTATTTTCTTGGAATGCCGTTTCTGTTTATGTATAACGTACTGGCATCTACGTTCAACGCCCTTGGAGAGTCTAAAATACCGCTGTACCTCCTGGTGTTTTCTTCAATTCTAAATATTTTTCTGGATCTTTTCATGATCAGAAACCTCCATATGGGGGTGGCCGGAGCCGCGATCGCAACCGTAATGGCCCAGGGGGTGTCTGCGGTGATCTCATTTGCAATACTGAGAAAGAGGCTGAAAGCTTACGAGGCAAGGAAAGGAGCCGTAAAACTATTCGATCCATCCATGCTCTGGACAGGAACACAGATCGCCGTACCTTCCATTATACAGCAGTCCATTGTCAGCATAGGAATGCTGCTGGTGCAGTCCGTGGTCAACGGCTTCGGCTCCTCCGTTCTGGCAGGATATTCTGCCGGTATGCGCGTGGAATCGATCTGCATCGTTCCCATGATTGCAACGGGAAACGCCATGTCCACATTTACAGCACAGAATCTGGGGGCCAAACAGGCTGACCGGGTGAAAAAGGGATATGTTTCCGCCTATGGTCTGATCATCAGTTTTGCGGTGATCATCTGGCTGATCTTAAAACTCTTCCACAATGAGATTATTTCCGCATTTATGGATACGGACGCAGCTGCAGCCGCCTTTGGGACTGGCAATGCCTACCTTACATTTATCTGCTGGTTCTTCGTGCTGATCGGTTTCAAGGCGATTACGGACGGAGTGCTCAGAGGCGCGGGAGATGTGGGCGTATATATGGCAGCCAACCTTGTAAACCTTGGTATCCGTGTGTTTGTAGCCAATCATTTTGCCGCTGCATGGGGCGTAGCGGCCGTCTGGTATGCCGTTCCCATGGGATGGGGAATGAATTACCTGATTTCTTTTGCCTGGTTTCTGACAGGCAGGTGGAGCAGGAAGCGGCTTATCAAAGAGGTATAAGAAAAGACGCCGGAAGGACGGACGATGTATAATCGCCGTCCTTCCCCCATATATTGATAATAATTGAAAATCCGGTGTATGAAGAATGGCAAACAAAATTAAAACAACGGCTGTGTCTGCCATGAAACTTCCCCGGGATGTATGCATGGGGGAAGCGCTTGTTTCCATGGAAGGAAGACACAGCCTGGTCATAGAAAATTATAGGAACATACTGCTGTATACGGAAAATGAAGTGAAAATTCAGGCCAGAACGTGCAAGATTTCCGTTCGTGGCAAAGGCCTTTCCATTCAGTACTACGACAAGGAAGAGATGAAGATCACGGGGCGGATCGCCTCAGTAGAAATGGATGCAATCTAGGAAGAGGGGGATGGATATGGCAGGGAGGTTACGCCATTACCGCCGGGGGTATTTGAGAATTTGTATGACCGGCTGTGCTCCGGAGCGTTTTTTCAACATATGCGGCGGCCGGGATATTGAAATCTGGGACGTGGTCTGCAGAGATGGCAACTATGAATTTTACATGACAATCGAGGGCTTTAAACGCGCAAAAGCCCTTGTGAGGAAGGCTGGAGTCAGGCTTAAAATTATTGGAAAGCTGGGTCTGCCTTTTTTTTATACAGAAACAGAAAACGCAAGCTGTCATTGATCGGCTTTCTTGCATTTTTCATTTTTCTGTACAGCATGTCTCTCTTCATATGGGATATTGAAATCTACGGAAACAGCCGTTACAGCAGCGATACGCTCATGGATTTTCTGGAGAGCCAGAATATCCGTTATGGGATGATGGCGGGAACGGTTAGCTGCGAATCACTGGAAAGTGCCATGAGATCAGAATTTTCGGAAATTACATGGGTGTCGGCCCAGGTATCGGGAACGCGCCTTCTGGTTAAGATAAAAGAAAATGAAGTACTGTCCTCGATTCCGGTCAGAGATACGTCCCCCTGTGATATTGTAGCGGAAAAGGGTGGAACCATTACGAAAATGATCGTCCGACAGGGTACGCCTGCCGTAAGGCCGGGAGATACTGTGGAAGCCGGCCAGATCCTGGTATCCGGTATCGTAACGGTGACGGATGATTCACAAACGGTAGTGGCAGAACATCCTGTCCATGCAGATGCAGATATCCGGGCAAGGACAATCTCCGAAGAAGAGAAAACATTTCATTCCTGGAGAAAGGTGGAGGCTTATACGGGGAAAAAGAAGACAGGGCTTTTCTTAAAGGCGTTTCATTCGTCATTCTCTCTGATTCCCCCATCTGATCTGATTCCAGGAAAGCAGAAAAAAGAAAATCTTCCCTGGAAATTTACCATGGAGGAACAGCAGGCCAGGCTGTTTGACAATTTCTATCTGCCCTTTTACTGGGGAAAAATCACAGGAAAAGAGTATGAAACGTATGAGCGCCCTTATACGGCGGATGAAAAAGAACGGCTGAAGGTGGAGGTGAATTCACAGTTTTTGGAAAAATTAGGAGAAAAGGGGGTGCAGATTATTGGAAATAATGTTAGAATACAAGAAAGTGGAGGCGGTTTCTCCGTTATCTGCACGGCGGATACGGAAGAGGCTATTGGAACAAGCCGTCCGCTCACCATCCAGGAACCGGCTGACGACGGCCAGGAACCTGTATCAAATGAATCAGAGGAGACAGATAATTAAATGAGCGTAATGGAGACTATCATTGACATCCCGGCAGAACATGAGCGGAATGTCTGTGGCCAGTTCGACAGTTATTTGAAAAAAATAGAACGGACGCTTCATGTGACCATGATTGAAAGAGATGGAGCTTTGAAAATCATCGGTCCGGAAGCTTCGATTCAGAAGGCAAAGAGCGTTTTTAACAACTTGATTGAGCTGTCAAAACGGGGCAATACCATAACAGAACAGAATGTAGATTATGCCCTTTCCCTGTCTTTTACGGAAAACGACGGGCAGATTCTTGAAATTGACAAGGATATTATCTGCCGTACCGTCAACGGAAAGCCTGTAAAGCCAAAAACCATGGGACAGAAACATTATGTGGATATGATCCGGAAAAAAATGATCGTATTTGGCGTGGGCCCTGCCGGGACGGGGAAGACATATCTGGCTATGGCTATGGCGATCCAGGCATTTAAGAACGGAGAGGTAAACAGGATCATACTGACCCGTCCGGCGATAGAAGCCGGGGAAAAGCTGGGATTTCTTCCGGGAGATCTCCAGAGCAAGATCGATCCCTACCTGAGGCCGCTTTATGATGCCCTGTATCAGATTATGGGAGCGGAAAGCTATCTCCACAATTCGGAGAAAGGGCTGATCGAAGTGGCGCCTCTTGCCTATATGAGAGGACGCACGCTGGACAGCGCGTATATCATTCTGGATGAGGCGCAGAATACGACACCTGCCCAGATGAAGATGTTCCTGACCAGAATCGGGTTTGGTTCCAAGGTAATCGTTACCGGAGACCAGACGCAGAAAGACCTTCCGGCAGGTGCAGTCTCCGGCCTGGACATGGCGATGAAGATTCTGCACAAAATCGATGACATCGGCTTCTGCCAGCTGACCAGCGGTGACGTTGTACGCCATCCTCTGGTCCAGAAAATTGTACAGGCATATGATGATTACGAAACGAGACAGAAAAAGGATGAAAAGCCCGCTAGGCGCTTTAAGGACAGGAGGGGAAAAGGATGACGGTCAATATCGAATATGAAGCCGAAAAAAAGCTGGAACTCCCATATGAGACGATTATCAGAGACGTGGTGGAAGAGTCCCTGGATTACGAGGGCTGCCCCTACGAGGCCGAGGTCAGTGTGATTCTCACCGATAATGAAAGTATAAGGGAGATCAACCGCGATCATCGGCAGATTGACAGTCCTACGGATGTACTTTCCTTTCCAATGGTGGATTACGAAACGCCGTCTGATTTCAGCAGACTGGAAGACTATGCAGAAGATTATTTTAATCCGGAGACCGGAGAGCTGATGTTGGGGGACATCGTGATTTCCGTGGACAAGGTGGAAGAACAGGCAGAAAAGTATGGCCATTCAGAAGGGAGGGAACTTGCATTTCTGGTGGCTCACAGCATGCTTCACCTGTGCGGATATGATCATATGGCGGATGAAGAACGGATTGTGATGGAGAGGAAACAGGAGGAAATCCTGGAAAGAAGGGGGTACAGGCGATGAAAAAACGGGGGAGGTTTCTCATTGCGGCGCTGTCTGTTTTCAGTATGGTCTATCTTTTGACCGGCTGTCAGAGTAAAAACCGTCTGGTATCCGTTCCGGAAGCAGATATGGAGGAAGAGACGAAAGAGATCATCGAAGTGACAACAGCTGCCGAGCCTGAAGCGAACGAAACACAGACAGAGGTTCCCGATGAGAGAATCGAAGTCGACGGAAAAATTCAGAGCTACCTCACAGGAGAGATGGTAGATGTGGCAAAAGCGGACCGCAGGCCCATTGCTGTTATGATCAGCAATGATAAGGAATCCATGCCAAGTTATGGAATAAACCGGGCCGGTGTCATCTATGAGGCTCCGGTGGAGGGCGGAATGGTCCGCTATATGGCCCTGATCGAAGATTATGATGACTTGGAGCGCATTGGCTCCGTAAGAAGCGCCAGGACGTATTATATTTACTTTGCAAGGGAATTCAATGCCATACTGACACACTGCGGACAGAGCACGTTTGCGAAGCCTTACCTCAAGTATGTGGATGACATCAACGCGCTGGAGGGCGCTGGAGGCGCGGCCTTTTACCGGTCCAAGGACAAGCGTTCTCCTCACAACGCATATACGAGTTTTAAACTGGTACAGACAGCTGCGGACAATCTGGGATTTTCTCAGGACTACGACGAAGACTATGCAGGCCATTACCGTTTTGCGAAGCCGGACAGCCCTACCATTCTGACTCAGGACAACGCGGTAGATGCATATAAGATTTACCCGGGATATCAGCTGAATAATCCCTATTTTCTTTATGATGAAAATGATGGTTTATATCACCGCTATCAGTACGGCGCCGTGCACAGCGGGGATGAAGGGCCTTTAACGGCAAAGAATATCATTATTCAGTACTGTCAGCAGGGCTATTATGCCACAACACCGTATCTGAATATCAATGTACATAACCGGGAATGGGGCTATTATGCCACGAATGGCAAGGCCATGCCCGTTTACTGGGTGAAGGACGGCGAGTTCGGAGTAACCCATTATTACGATTTCGCTGATCATGAGATTGAGCTGAATCCAGGAAAAACCTGGGTGTGCATCGTATCGACGAAAGACGAATCAAGGACAGAACTTCATGGAAAAGAATAGACAGATCAAACAAAGAGAAGCAACACAGACAAGCCAGACCAACAGAAAGAAAAGCAAGGGAGCCAATTTCATCATACAGGGCAGCATTCTGGCCGTAGCCGGAATTATCGTCCGCCTGATCGGAATGGTGTACAGGATTCCTCTGATTAACATTATAGGAAAAGAAGGCAACGGTTACTATACGGCGGCGTATGACATTTATGTCATCCTCCTGATCGTATCTTCCTACAGCCTTCCTACGGCTGTTTCCAAAATGGTTGCCGCAAAACTGGGAAGAGGAGAATACAGAAATTCGGCCAGAATTCTGAAGACAGCTTTATGGTATGCTACAGTTGTCGGAGGAATTGGAGCTGTTATTCTGTGGTTTGGAGCTGACGCCCTGGCAGGACTTCTCCGAATGCCATACTGCCGATACGCCATGCAGGCCTTTGCGCCGACAATCTGGATTATGGCTTATCTTGGCGTACTGAGAGGATATTTTCAGGGAACAGGAAATATGGTTCCGACAGCGATTTCCCAGATACTGGAACAGCTTGTGAATGCGGTGGTCAGTATCGGAGCCGCCAGCTTCCTTTTTACGAAAGGTCTGGCAGCAAATGCAGTACATGACAGTGAAAACTACGCCTATGCTTACGGTGCGGCAGGGGGAACGATTGGAACGGGAGCAGGAGCTCTTGCTGCCTTTCTGTTTTTCCTTCTGCTTTTCTGGATGTACCGGCCTGTGCTGCGCCGCCAGAAAAGAAAAGATACATCGCGACGTCTCGATTCTTACCGCCATGTTACGCTGATTATGACGATGACCATCGTGCCGATCGTGCTGAGCAGCGCCGTTTATAATGTGAGCGCTGTTGTGGATAATTATTTCTTTTCCCATGGCATGGAAAAGCTGGGAATGATGGAGGAAATAGCAACCCAGTGGGGAACATTCGGACAGTACCATCTGCTTTTCAATATACCGGTAGCGATATCAAATGCTCTTTCTTCTTCTCTGATCCCATCGCTTACGAGAGCAGTAGCCTGCCATGACAGAAGGGAGACCATCGACAAGGTCCAGACTGCAATCCGGTTTTCCATGATCATTGCAATTCCTTCTGCAGTCGGTCTCTGTGTTCTTGCGGGACCGATCAACAACCTGCTGTTTACCGGAGGGGAGAATGAACTTTTAATCAAGATCACCATATCGGGTGCGCTAGCCGTAGTATTTTTCTCTCTTTCCACGGTGAGCAATGCCATTTTGCAGGGAATCAACCGTATGAATGTACCGATGAAGAATGCTGCTATTTCCCTCATCGTCCACATAGGAGCTCTTGAAGTCATGCTTCTGGTGTTCAAATGGGGGCTTTACAGCGTGGTGTTCGCAAATATCATATTCTCACTGCTGATGTGCCAGTTGAATGCAGCGGCGATCCGGAGATACCTTCACTATCGCCAGGAGGTGAAAAAGACATTTCTTCTTCCTATAATCGCGGCGCTGCTCATGGGAGCGGCATCATACGGTACGTATCATGGAGTCTTTGCAGTCTGCCGCAAAAATGCGGTTGGAACGTTGGCTGCAATTCTCGTTGCCGTGGCGGTATACGGCGTTCTTCTGATTAAGCTGCACTGTATCGATGAGAGGGAACTGAAAAAAATGCCGGGCGGTACGCGGCTTTTCCAAATAGCCAGGAAACTGCATTTAATGTAAAACGGTAGATATGATGTGAGTGGATATACCTGCTCAGGAACGACATGTTCAAAAGAAATAAAATAGCAGTTTTTGTATAAACTGTTTTTAAGAGGCAGATACTATACTGAATATATTTCGTCCGGAACGGAATGCTCCGGTGAAAGGAAGGGTAATCCCGTGAAAAAGTATAGATTCTGTCTCTTATTATTTCTGATCGTAAGTCTTGTCTGCATAGCAGTAGGATATGGCGCCAGGAAATACAGTGAAAGACAAAAAGAAAGCCAGGAAAATGAAATTATGAGTTCCGAAACAGCCGTTGAGAATCATCTGGCAGAGAGTTCCTCGGAAGAGGAGAGTGAAGCAGAACCGGCAAACCAGGAATCGATCAATAAATACTATCTCGTTTGCGAAGACAATTTTCTCCTGGTATTCTGCAAAGATAAAAGTACGGTCTGCCTTTATACGCACGTACCTATAACCGATTTTCCAGAAGATGAACAGGCCAGACTAAGGGCCGGAATATGGTTTTCGTCCATGATGGACATTTTCAGCTATCTTGAATCCTACACCAGCTGAAAAAGGGAAGGTTTCTGCCTCGGAACAAAATCCGGTGACAGAAACCTTCCTTTTTTAGCAAATTGATAATTGTAAGATTTGGGCCGTTATGCTAAGATAGCACTTATAGAAAAATGAGCAGTAAAAAGACAGGGGAAAAGGAGCGGAAAGATGGCAAAGCATATTATTGTTGTTGGCGGCGGAGCCTCGGGACTGACAGCGGCGATTCAGGCGGCAGGAAGAGGCGCCCGCGTAACAGTGCTGGAACATATGGACCGGGTGGGGAAAAAAATACTCTCTACCGGAAACGGCAAGTGCAATATGACCAACAGGAATCTTACAAAAGACTGTTACAGGAGTGACAATCCCGGCTTTCCAATGGATACAATCCGGCATTTTTCCGTAGAAGATACACTCGCATTTTTTGAAGGACTTGGAATTCTGCCTAGGGAAAAGAACGGATACATTTATCCGAATTCCGAACAGGCTTCTTCTGTTTTGGACGCGCTCCGCATGGAGGCGGAGCATCTGGGCGTTGAAATGGTATGCGGCTGCCATGTGAAGGCAGTCCGTCCCGGAAGGGCCTTCGAAGTATCATGCGTCCAAATACAGGAAGGATCTAAACGGCCGGTGCATTTTACCTGCGAGGCCTGATCCTTTCCGCCGGTTCAAAAGCAGCTCCTGTTACCGGTTCTGACGGAAGCGGATATGACCTTGCAAAATCCCTTGGACATCGGATTATCCGGCCGCTTCCTGCCCTCGTTCAGCTCATCTGTGAGGGAAAAGAATATAAGGCTTTGGCTGGAATCCGGACGGAAGCCAGACTGACGCTTTTTGCAGACGGGAAAGAGACAGCCAGTGACATGGGAGAACTCCAGCTGACGGACTATGGAATTTCCGGTATTCCCACCTTTCAGATCAGCCGTTATGCCGCAAAGGCACTGGACAGACATCAGGAGGTTTTTGTATTTGTTGATTTTCTTCCTTCCATGGGAGAAAAGGAACTGGAAGATTTTCTTCTTGCCAGATGGAAAATGGCAGGCTACCGGATGGGAGAAGATTTCCTCACCGGTGTGCTGAATAAAAAACTGGCGGCAGTGCTGATGAAACGGGCCGGAATACCGGCAGGAATCCGGATGTCTGAGGTGAAGCCGGAAGCCATTCTGACCCTCAGCAGGCAGATTCACGGCTTTCGTGCAGCAGTCAGGGAAACGAAACCGTTTGCGAATGCCCAAATCTGCTGCGGCGGAGTCGATACGAAAGAAGTCCGCAGTGATACGATGGAATCTAAAATCGTCCCGGGCCTGTATCTGACGGGAGAACTTCTGGATGTAGACGGAATCTGTGGAGGCTATAATCTCCAGTGGGCCTGGTCCAGCGGGAGTCTGGCCGGAATTGCGGCGTCTGGACGCCAGAATATAAAAGAAAGAGAGCGTACATATGATTCGGATTAACCAGTTGAAATTACCGATCCGCCATACAAAAAAGGATCTGGAGGAAAAAATCGGAAGGACGCTTCATATTCCTGCGTCATCCATAAAATCATATAAAGTTGTAAAACAGTCCGTGGATGCCAGGAAAAAGGATGAGATTCTGTATATTTATTCTGTTGACGTTCAGGCAGACAGGGAAGAACGCCTGATCAGACAGGCGAAGAACAGAAATGTGGGGAAGGCGGAGAGAATTTCCTACCGGTTCCCGGATCACGGCAGCAGCAGGCTTTCCACGCCCCCCTGTAATTATCGGAGAAGGGCCGGCCGGCCTTTTCTGCGCACTCATGCTTGCCAGAGCCGGTTATATGCCAGTCATTCTGGAGCGGGGAGAAGCAGTAGAAGTGCGCCGGGAAAAGGTGGAGCGTTTCTGGAATGGGCAGGCGCTGGATCTTCGCTCCAACGTACAGTTTGGCGAAGGCGGGGCCGGAACGTTTTCCGACGGAAAGCTGAATACCCTTGTAAAGGATCCGGAGGGAAGAAATAAAAAGGTTCTGGAACTCTTTGTGGAATTCGGAGCCGATCCCGCCATTCTGTATCAGAATAAGCCTCATATAGGAACAGATGTACTGGGCAAAATCGTAATCTCCATGAGGGAGGAGATTATAAGACTTGGCGGAACGGTCCGCTTTTTAAGCCAGGTAACCGATGTGATTACAGAAAACGGAACAATTACAGGACTGATAGTCAACGGAACAGAAACCGTTCATACGGAGGCGGCCGTTCTGGCCGTGGGTCACAGCGCGCGGGATACGTTTGAGATGCTGAACAGCCGGATGGTCCCCATGAGCCGGAAGTCTTTCGCCGTAGGACTGAGGATTCAGCACCCTCAGGAGATGATCGACATTTCCCAGTATGGTCCGAAAGGCGCAGAGATTCTCGGCGCCGCCAGCTACAAACTGACCCACCAGGCTTCCAATGGAAGAGGTGTTTATTCTTTCTGTATGTGTCCGGGCGGATACGTGGTGAACGCGTCGTCGGAAGAAGGCAGGCTTGCAGTGAATGGAATGAGCAATCATGCAAGAGATGGAAAAAATGCCAACAGCGCCTTAATCGTGACCGTGACTCCGGAGGATTTCCCTGGCGATTCTCCTCTTTCAGGTATTGCTTATCAGAGACAGCTGGAAGAGGCGGCATACCGGATCGGGAATGGAAAAATTCCTGTTCAGCTGTATGGTGATTTTAAAGAAAATAAAGCAACAGAACGACTCGGCAAAGTGGAGCTCCAGATGAAAGGCGGGTATGCATTTGCCAATCTGAGGGAAATCCTTCCATCTTACCTTTCCGAAGCGCTGATGGAAGGTGTTGAGTCGTTCGGCCGTACGATCCGCGGGTTTAACCGTCCGGATGCTGTATTTGCCGGAATTGAAAGCCGTACGTCCTCTCCCGTCCGGATTGAACGGGACAGCCGGTTTGAAAGCAGTTTGAAAGGCCTGTTTCCATGCGGAGAAGGAGCGGGGTATGCAGGGGGAATTACTTCTGCAGCCATGGACGGACTGCGCATTGCGGAGGAGATATGCAGGCGGTATGAACCCTTCGGAAAAACAGGCGGAAACAGCCGTGATATAGAAAGGACATTGTCAGATGGAACAGACAGAACTTGTGAGCAGAAGCCAGTTAAAGAATAAAAAGAGAGTCGTTATAAAAATCGGTTCGTCCTCTCTGACCCATCCGGAAACAGGCGACCTGAATCTCATGAAAATAGAAAAGCTGGTTCGGGTAATCAGTGATCTGAAGGGCAGCGGAAAAGACGTAGTGCTTGTATCATCAGGAGCAATTGCAGCAGGAAGGCAGGCTCTCGGAAGTAAAACCAGGCCGGTTACCATTTCGGAGAAGCAGGCTTACGCCGCTGTTGGTCAAGCCAGACTGATGATGGTATATCAGAAAATATTTTCTGAGTACAACCAGACGGCGGCTCAGGTGCTTCTTACAAAAAATACAATGGTCAATGACAACACGAGATACAACGCGCAGAATACCTTTGATGAACTGTTGAAACTGGGTGCGATCCCGATTGTAAACGAAAATGATACGGTTTCCACCCACGAAATTCAGTTTGGTGATAATGACAGGCTTTCTGCGATCGTAGCTGCGCTGATCGGGGCTGACCTGCTGGTCCTGCTTTCCGATATCGACGGTCTGTATTCCGATGACCCGCGCTCGAATCCGGATGCACGTTTTATCAGTTATGTGGGAGAGATCACCTCAGATCTTCTGGAAATGGGGAAAGCGTCTACGGGCAGCGATGTGGGAACAGGAGGGATGGCCGCCAAACTGGCTGCCGCCAGAATTGCAACCGACAGCGGTTCCGATATGATCATAGCCAATGGAGACGATGTGGAAATTGTAGAAAAAATCGTAGCAGGAGAAACGAAGGGCACCCTGTTTTTAGCCCACGCCAACCTGGACTTTGATCTGATGGACTATATCAACAACCAGTATTAGGAGGAGAATATGAATCAGGATAAAATAGACCGTATCAATACATTGTATCACAAATCCCAGGCAGTCGGCCTGACGGAAGAGGAAAAAGCGGAGCAGGCGGCCCTGAGGAAAGAATACATCGAGGCAATCCGCAAAAACATGAGGTCTGCGCTCAACAATATCTCCGTAAAGGAAGCAGACGGAAGCATTACGGATCTGGGGAAGAAATACGGTGACGCGGATGTTTCACACAATAACTGAAAATAAAGAAGGAATCCGCATATATATAAAAGAGAAGCGCATACAGCTGACGGCAGAAGAAAAGGAAGAAAAAAGCGTCCTGACTGCTGCGCGGGCAGTGAAGCTGCTGGAAGAATTTTGTCTGCTTCATGAGACGGGATGGCTCTACTGCTATATGGATCTGCAGAAGGAGGCGGGAACTCGGGAGATTTTCAGCTGGTGCTGGAAACATGGCATCCGCACGGCCGTACCCCGCGTATCGGGAAGACATATGGATTTTTATGAGATTGCGTCACCTGAGGACTGCACAGCGGGAACCATGGGAATTCTGGAGCCGAAAGACACCTGTGCTCCTGCGGCTGAAGCCTCGGGGGGACGTTCTCTGACGTGCCCGGTCATTGTTCCGGGAGTAGCCTTTGGAACGGACGGCAGCCGAATCGGCTATGGAGGCGGCTATTATGACCGCTTTTTTGAAAGGGAACGGGAGCATACGGCAGTCGGATACTGCTTCGACTTCCAGACGGCTTCCAGCGTTCCGGCTGAAACACATGACAAACGGATGGATTTTCTCATAACGGAAACATCCGCACTGATGATTGAATGAGAAAGGAGCAGCACGCGTATGGAATTACTGGAAATCGGCAGACGGGCGAAAGAGGTTTCAAGACAATTAAACAAATTGGGAACCAACGATAAGAATAATGGCCTTTTAAAGGCCGCAGAAGCCCTTTTGGAAGGTGAAAACGAGATCCTTGAGGCAAACAGCCATGATGTGAAAAAGGCCGGAGAAAACGGCATGAGCCAGGGCCTGATCGACCGGCTGGCTTTAAACCATGACAGAATTGAAGCCATGGCGGAGGGCCTGAGACAGATTGCCTGTCTGGATGATCCGATCGGCGAAGTGATTTCCATGAAGCGCCGTCCTAACGGTCTGGAAATCGGAAAGAAACGGGTACCTCTCGGAGTAATCGGAATCATTTATGAGGCGCGGCCGAACGTGACGGCCGATGCCTTCGGACTGTGCTTCAAAACGGGTAACGCCGTGATTCTGAAAGGAGGAAGCGATGCCCTCTGCTCAAATGAGGCCATTGTCGCATGTCTGAAAAAGGGACTGGCGGCTGCGGGCGTGCCGGAAGATTCCCTGCTTTTAATCACTGACACGAGCCGTGAGACGACAAAACAGCTGATGAGAATGAACCAGTACGTCGATGTACTGATTCCAAGAGGCGGGGCTGGGCTGATCCGAACCGTCGTGGAAAACAGTACGGTTCCGGTGATCGAGACAGGAACGGGAAACTGCCATGTCTTTGTAGACGAATCCGCTGACGTTCAAATGGCTCTGGATATTATTTTCAATGCCAAGACGCAGAGGATCGGCGTATGCAATGCGTGCGAATCCGTGGTTGTTCACAGAAAAGCCGCAGAGGCCTTTCTGCCGCTTTTGAAATCCAGACTGGAGGAGAAGGATGTGGAAATCCGCGGGGACCGGGAGGCATGTGCGATCGTTCCTGAGTTTTCGGAGGCGTCGGAAGAAGACTGGGGAAAGGAATACCTGGACTATATTCTCTCGTTAAAGCTGGTAGACAGCCTGGACGAAGCCATTGACCATATCAACCGCTATAATACTGGCCATTCAGAAGCAATTATCACATCCAGCTATGAGAATGCCCAGAGATTTTTAAATGAAATCGATGCCGCCGCCGTGTACGTCAATGCTTCCACACGGTTTACCGATGGCTTTGAATTCGGCTTTGGAGCGGAAATTGGGATCAGTACCCAAAAGCTCCACGCCAGGGGGCCGATGGGGCTCCTGGAACTGACGACGACAAAATATATCATTTATGGAAACGGGCAGATACGCCCTTAGGGACGAACGAAAATTCTAACGATTAGGGGACACAAAAAAGAAAGAAGGCATGGTCTTCCATGCCGGACGAAGGAACTTGGCCGCCGCCTCGGAACGGAGTCTGATATGGAAGGCCGTGTCTGATTTCACTTTTGCGCCCCTTATTTTTTGGGTTTGCAATAAATCCTGTTTATGCTATAATATCTTGAAGCTAAAATTTGATCATAACGAGGATAAGAGATGAACCATATAAATAAGACGTATGAAGAAATATGCCGGATTGCACCGGCAGAAGAACCGGCCAGACAGCAGTTTTTTATTGAACGCTGCCGCGAGCTGCTGGATGGGAAGGAACGTGATTCAGCCAGTCCGGCCAAAACGTTTCACATCGAGACGTACGGCTGCCAGATGAACGCCAAGGACTCAGAAAAACTTTCCGGTATTCTGAAAAAATGCGGAATGCAGGAAACCGATTCTGAACAGGCGGATCTTGTTCTTTATAATACATGTACGGTCAGGGAGAATGCAAACCAGAAGGTTTACGGCCATCTGGGATATGTGCACAGCCTGAAAAAGAAAAATCCCGGCATGATGGTAGCGCTCTGCGGCTGCATGATGCAGGAAAAACAGGTAGTAGAAAAAATACGCCGCGACTACAAGTTCGTGGATCTGATTTTCGGAACCCACAATATTTTCAAGCTGGCAGAACTGCTGTATCACCGCCTGATGAACGGCAGCATGGAAGTGGATATATGGGAAGGAACGGACGACATAGTAGAAGACCTTCCGGCTGAACGGAAATATCCGTTTAAGTCAGGTGTCAACATCATGTTCGGCTGCAATAATTTCTGCAGCTACTGTATTGTCCCCTATGTAAGGGGACGTGAGAGGAGCCGGGAGCCGGAAGAGATTATCAAGGAAATCAGGAATCTGGTTGCTGACGGCGTAGTGGAAGTCATGCTTCTGGGACAGAACGTGAATTCTTACGGAAAGACCCTGGAGCATCCCATCAGCTTTGCCGAGCTTCTCAGCCGGATTGAAGAAATTGAAGGGCTGCGCCGGATTCGTTTTATGACATCCCACCCGAAGGACCTTTCGGACGAGCTGATTGAAGTGATGAAAACTTCCGAAAAAATCTGCCGCCATCTCCATCTGCCCATGCAGTCTGGCAGTACAGAGATTCTGAAGGTGATGAACCGCAGATATACAAAAGAGCAGTTTCTGGCGCTGGCGGAGAAGATCAAAGCCGCAGTTCCAGGAATCTCTCTGACTACGGACATCATTGTGGGATTTCCGGGCGAAACGGAAGAAGACTTCCAGGATACGCTGGATGTTGTAAATCAGGTGCGGTTTGACAGCGCCTTTACATTTATCTATTCCAAGAGAACGGGAACTCCGGCAGCCGCCATGGAAAATCAGGTTCCGGAACAAGTGGTAAAGGACCGCTTTGAACGTCTGCTTGCACAGGTGCAGAAGATATCAGGAGAAGTCTGCGGCCGCGATGTGCATACGGTTCAGGACGTTCTGGCGGAGGAAAAAGATACCCATACAGAAGGCTGGCTGACCGGACGCCTCAGCAACAATACGATTGTTCATTTTCCGGGGGACGAATCCCTGATCGGAACGATCGTCAGCGTATATCTGGAAGAATCCAGAGGCTTTTATTATATGGGACGCCTGGCAGAAGCATAGTTCCTGCCGACAAAAGAGAAAACAGAATGATATTTGAGATAAAGAGGGAAAAAAAGTGGCGGGATTATCACCGATGATGCTCCATTACATGGAGACGAAAAAACAACATGAGGACTGCATCCTTTTTTACCGTCTCGGCGACTTCTATGAAATGTTTTTCGATGACGCAGTTACGGTATCAAAGGAGCTGGAAATTACCCTGACAGGGAAGGAATGCGGACTTGAAGAACGGGCTCCCATGTGCGGAGTCCCTTACCACGCCGTGGACACTTACTTAAACAGACTGGTGCAGAAAGGGTATAAGGTCGCTATTGCAGAGCAGATGGAGGATCCGAAGTTTGCCAAAGGTCTCGTAAAGCGCGAGGTAGTCAGAATCGTTACGCCTGGCACGATAACGAGCGCAGTCGCTCTGGATGAAACGAAAAACAATTATTTAATGGGGATCGTATACCTTGGAGAGACGTTCGGAGTTGCCAGTGCAGATATCAGTACTGGTGATTTTTTGGTAACAGAGGTGTCTACCGAACGGGAGCTTTTCGACGAGATCAATAAGTTCTCACCTTCTGAAATCATCTGCAATAACGCTTTTTATATGTCAGGAATCGATCTGGAGGATTTAAAAAATAAATACCAGTTTATCATATCGGCTCTGGATTCCAGGTTCTTTTCTGAAGAACAATGCAGAAAACTGCTGAAAGAGCACTATCATGTCGGCAGTCTGGACGGCCTTGGGCTGGCTGATTACGATTCCGGAGTGATCGCCGCCGGAGCGGTCATGCAGTATATGTATGAGACGCAGAAGAGCACGCTGGTCCATATTACAGGAATTACCCCTTATTCCAGCGGCCAGTTTATGGTCCTGGATATTTCTACAAGAAGAAATCTGGAACTGCTGGAAACTCTTAGGGAAAAGCAGAAGAGGGGCACGCTTTTGTGGGTTCTGGACAAGACAAAGACGGCTATGGGAGCTAGGCTTTTGAGAAGCTATATCGAACAGCCTCTGATAAAAAAAGAAGCGATCCTCGATCGTCAGAACGCGGTGGAAGAACTGAACATGAACTACATATCCAGAGAAGAGCTTCGGGAATACTTGAATTCCATCTATGATCTGGAACGTCTGATCGGAAGAATCAGCTATAAAACTGCCGGTCCAAGGGATCTGATTGCATTCCGCAACTCCCTGTCCATGCTTCCTTACATCAAGAACATCTTAAGCGAGTTTACGTCAGGTCTGTTAAAAGAACTCTATGAAGAGCTGGATACACTGGAGGATATTCACGAGCTGATTGAGCGTTCGATTGTGGAGGAACCACCGATCACCGTCCGGGACGGCGGTATTATTCAGGAAGGCTTCGACGAAGAAGCAGATAAGCTGCGCAGTGCCAAAACGGAAGGAAAAACATGGCTTGCCCAGCTGGAGGAAACTGAAAAAGAAAAGACGGGAATCAAGAACCTTAAAGTCAAATTCAACAAGGTGTTCGGCTATTATTTCGAAGTTACGAATTCCTTCAAACATATGGTGCCGGATTATTTTATCAGAAAGCAGACGCTTGCCAATGCGGAGCGGTATACGACGGATGAGCTGAAAAATCTGGAGGACATTATCATGGGGGCGGAAGATAAACTCTTCTCCCTGGAATATGAACTGTTCTGCGGCGTCCGGGATAAGATCGCCGCTGAGGTACTCAGAATCCAGAAGACTGCGAAGGCAGTTGCCGGAATTGACGTATTTGCTTCACTGTCTCTGGTGGCTACGAGAAATAATTACGTAAAGCCGAAGATCAATGAACGCGGTGTAATTCATATTAAAAACGGCCGTCATCCCGTAGTGGAACAGATGATGCGTGACGACTTGTTCGTAGCAAACGATACGTATCTGGACAACGGAAAAAACAGAATATCGATTATTACAGGGCCGAATATGGCTGGAAAATCCACCTATATGCGCCAGACAGCTCTGATCGTCCTGATGGCGCAGCTGGGCAGCTTTATTCCGGCTGACGACGCCAACATCGGCATTTGCGACAGGATATTTACGCGTGTCGGAGCCTCCGATGACCTGGCTACCGGCCAGAGCACGTTTATGGTAGAGATGACGGAGGTGGCCAACATTCTCCGCAATGCAACGAAAAACAGTCTGCTGATCCTGGATGAAATCGGCAGGGGTACGAGCACTTTCGACGGCCTTTCTATCGCGTGGGCTGTGGTGGAATACATTTGCAATACGAAAATTCTGGGCGCGAAGACGCTCTTTGCCACTCATTACCATGAACTGACGGAACTGGAAGGAACGATGAGCGGAGTAAACAACTACTGCATCGCTGTTAAGGAACAGGGAGACGATATCGTTTTCCTACGGAAAATTATAAAAGGCGGCGCCGATAACAGCTACGGAATTCAGGTGGCGAAACTGGCCGGAGTGCCGGAAGCTGTGATTGTCAGGGCTAAAGAAATCGTCGATGAACTGAGCGATGCCGATATTATGGCCAAAGCGCGGGAAATCGCAGAGGTCAGTTCCAATGTTAATCAGCATAAACCGGTTCCAAAGCCGGACGATGTGGAGCTGTCCCAGCTGACCCTCTTTGATACGGTAAAAGAGGATGATATTATAAAGGAGCTGGGTGAGCTGGAACTGGGCAATATGACACCGATCGATGCTCTGAATACGCTGTACCGCATTCAGACGAAGCTGAAAAACCGCTGGAACGGCAGCCAGTTGTAAAATAGAATTCTGCGGGCGGGATTTTCCGCCTGCGGCGAGGCGTCTTGGCGCCACGATACCCTGCCGCTGCGGTGCGCTGCCAGAGGAACGTTTTTAGCCATGGGGACATGTCCCATGATATAAAAAAGGAAAGGACAGGATATGCCTCACATTACAGTACTTGATAAAAATACGATAGACAAGATTGCCGCCGGAGAAGTCATTGAACGCCCGGCTTCTGTCGTTAAGGAGCTGCTGGAAAACGCCATCGATGCAAGGGCGTCGGCAGTAACTGTGGAAATACGGGACGGAGGAACTTCTTTTATACGTGTGACTGACAATGGATGCGGTATTCCAAAAGAAGAGGTCGCCCTCGCTTTTCTGCGCCATTCTACCAGCAAAATACAGTCTGTGGAGGATCTGTTTACCGTCTCCTCCCTGGGATTCCGCGGTGAGGCTCTTTCCAGTATAGCCGCTGTATCTCAGGTAGAGGTCATCACCAAGACGAGCGGCAGCCTGACGGGAACGCGGTATCAGATCGAAGGCGGGACAGAAAAAACATTGGAGGAAGTCGGCGCTCCGGACGGAACGACCTTTATTGCCAGGAATCTGTTCTTCAATACGCCGGTCAGAAAGAAGTTTCTTAAAACGGCCCAGACGGAGGGGGCCCATGTGGCCGATCTGGTAGAAAAGATTGCCCTTTCCCATCCGGAAGTATCGATCCGGTTTATTCAGAATAATCAGAATAAGCTGCATACATCGGGAAATCATAATCTGAAGGACATTATCTATACTGTGTTCGGAAGAGAAATCGCTTCAAACCTCCTTTCTGTGGAGGCCGCGGGAGAAGCGGTATCCATCAGAGGATTTATAGGAAAACCGGTTATTGCAAGAAGCAACCGCAATTATGAAAATTATTATATAAACGGCAGGTATATTAAGAGCGGAATCATCGCCAAGGCGATTGAAGAGGCTTATAGACCATATATGATGCTGCATAAATATCCCTTTACCCTGCTGCATTTTTCCATCGAACCGGAATTTCTGGATGTCAATGTCCATCCGACCAAAATGGAGCTTCGGTTCAGAGACGGAGAGCGGATTTATCAGATGATCCTTTCCTCCATTCAGGCAGCACTATCCCAAAAAGAACTGATACCGGAAGTGGAGCTGGCGGAAAAGGAGAGAAAACTGGCAGAAGCAGGAAAACGTCTGCCGTCTTCTGACCAGAGAAAGCCTGCGGCTTTGGAACCGTTTGAAGTAAACAGGATGAAGCAGCTCCACATTACGCCTTTGGAACGGGATAAGCCTGCGCTTACGGGAGACTGCAAAAGCAGGCATACCCTGTTCGGAAAAACAAGCGCAGCTGGCACGGCAGAGAGAAGCTTCGCTTCGGGACAGGGCGGAATCGGCGAAGGGCCTGGCCTGTATGCCGGAAAAAAAGCATATGAGGAACCTTTACAGGCAAAGGAGGAAAGCATTCCGGAGCAGCTGGACCTGTTTAACGGTAGACTGCTGGAGCCGGAGTCCAGAAAACGCCATAAACTGATCGGACAGCTGTTCGATACGTACTGGCTCGTGGAATTTGACGGCCATCTCTATATTATTGACCAGCATGCGGCTCATGAGAAGGTGCTTTATGAGAAAACGATGGATTCCTTAAAAAGCAGGGAGTATACGTCTCAGGCCGTGAATCCTCCGATCATTCTGACTCTGAATACGAATGAAGAGCTGCTTCTCACGAAACATATGGAGTATTTTACAAAAATCGGATTTGAGATCGAGCCTTTCGGCGGAAAAGAATACGCGGTCAGAGGCGTGCCGGGCAACCTGTTTTCTATCGCCAAAAAAGAGCTGCTGATGGAAATGATCGACGGGCTGTCTGATGATATATCCGTTTCTAGTCCAGATATTATTTATGAAAAAATAGCCTCTATGTCCTGTAAAGCCGCCGTAAAAGGAAACCATCAGATGTCTGCTGCCGAAGCGAATGAGCTGATTGAACGGCTGCTTACACTGGAAAATCCGTACGCATGCCCTCATGGGAGGCCGACGATTATTTCCATGAGCAAGTATGAGCTGGAGAAAAAATTTAAAAGGATTGTCTGAGAGGATTGATAATATGAGTCAAGAAAGAGAGACTGGGCATTTCGGAAAAAAACGGCCTCTGATCATTCTCACCGGACCGACGGCCGTAGGGAAAACGGCTCTGTCGATCCAGCTGGCAAAAGCCATTGGGGGAGAAATTATAAGCGCCGATTCCATGCAGGTTTATCGCGGTATGGACATCGGATCTGCGAAGGTGACGGCAGAAGAGATGAAGGGAGTTCCCCACCACCTGATCGATGTCCTGGAACCGGAAGAGGATTTCAATGTCGTCCTGTTTCAGCAGATGGCGAAGGAAGCCATGGAGAAGATTTACAGCCGCGGCCATATTCCTGTAATTGCCGGAGGAACAGGCTTTTATATTCAGGCGCTTTTATACGATATTGATTTTAAGGAAAACGAAGAGGGGAACGCTGTCCGTGAGGAGCTGGAACAGATCGCCCGAAATCAGGGCGTTCATGCGCTACACGAAATGTTGGAAGCGGCAGACCCAAAATCGGCTGCGGCTATTCATGAAAATAATGTAAAGCGCGTAATCCGGGCGTTGGAATATTACCGCCAGACCGGAGAAAAAATTTCCAGCCACAACGAGGAGGAACGCCTGAAAGAATCCCCCTATAATTTCCTCTACTATGTGGTGAATACGGACAGGAAGCTGCTTTATGAACGAATTGACAGACGCGTCGATCTCATGATGGAAAACGGTCTGGAAGAAGAGGTGAGGTCGCTGAAAAAACGGGGGATGAAGCAGGGAATGGTCTCGATGCAGGGGCTTGGATATAAAGAAATTCTGAATTACCTGGATGGAAACTGCTCTCTGGAGGAGGCCGTGTATATCCTGAAGAGGGATACTCGCCACTTTGCCAAACGGCAGCTTACATGGTTCCGCCGCGAACGGGATGTCTGCTGGCTGAACCTTCCTGAATTTGGGAATGATTTGGAACAGGTGAAAGAAAAGATCATAAATGACTGCCGTGAGAAAGGGATTCTTCCGGCAGCTGTAATATGACGGCGGTAAAACAGCAGCGACAGAAAAATACGGAAGGAAAAAATTATCATGGAAATCAACGATATTTATGAAAGTCTCGGAATCAGCAGGGAGGTACTGGCCTTTGGAAAAAAAATTGAAGACTCTTTAAAAGAACGCTTTCAGGCAATTGACGAGACGGCAGAATATAACCAGATGAAGGTAATCCGGGCCATGCAGAAAAACAGAGTCAGCGATATCCACTTTGCGGCGACTACCGGGTATGGCTATAATGACCTCGGAAGAGACGTTCTCGAAGACGTCTACGCAGACGCTTTTCACGGTGAAAGCGCCCTCGTCCGCCCTCAGCTGATGAGCGGCACTCATGCACTTCACATCGCTCTTTCTGGAAATCTGCGTCCAGGGGATGAACTTTTATCGCCGGTGGGAAAACCGTATGATACGCTGGAAGAGGTCATTGGAATCCGTGACTCCGTCGGCTCTCTGAAAGAATATGGTGTCATTTACCGTCAGGTGGACCTGTTGGAAGACGGCTCCTTCGATTATGACAACATAGCGGCAGCTGTAAACGAAAAGACAAAACTGGTGACGATCCAGCGGTCCAAGGGCTACGCTACAAGGCCGACATTGTCCGTAAAACGGATTGGAGAGCTGATTTCGTTCATCAAGAATATCAAGCCGGATGTCATCTGTATGGTTGACAACTGTTATGGGGAATTTGTGGAACGGATTGAGCCGACAGACGTCGGAGCCGACATGATTGTAGGCTCTCTGATCAAGAATCCGGGGGGCGGTCTGGCGCCGATCGGCGGTTATATTGTGGGCAGGAAAGATTGTATTGACCGGGCCTCCTACCGCCTTTCAGCACCGGGACTGGGCAAAGAGGTCGGCGCAAGCCTGGGTCTGAATCAGCAGATGTTCCAGGGCTTTTTCCTATCTCCGACCGTAGTGGCAGGAGCTCTGAAAGGAGCCGTATTTGCGGCACGCGTGTACGAAAAGCTGGGCTTTCCGGTAGTACCGGACGGGACAGAATCACGTCACGACATCATTCAGGCGGTTACTTTGGGAACGCCGGAGGGAGTAATCGCGTTCTGCCAGGGAATTCAGGCGGCGGCTCCTGTGGACAGCTATGTGAGCCCGGAACCGTGGGATATGCCGGGATACGATGCGCCTGTCATCATGGCGGCCGGGGCATTTGTCCAGGGCTCGTCCATAGAGCTTTCTGCAGACGGCCCGATCAAGCCTCCTTACGCCGTTTATTTCCAGGGCGGACTTACATGGTATCACGCAAAACTGGGAATTCTCATGTCTCTGCAGAAGCTTATGGAGGCAGGAATTGTGAGTGGCAGTTCGCTCTGTGAGCAGTAGAAATTGTATCTCTTAAAAAACTATGAAGTCCGTGGAAATTGTATACATGACAGGAAACTTGTGGTAAACTAAGGTGAACCGGATACCGGGTAATCATTTTCAGGGAGATCCGTTCCGGTCTAAGAGGGTTTGATTTATGGGAAGTAAGAATTTCTGGGTGCTCCTGCTTTTAATGATGGCGGGAATTGTGCTCGGCGGATTTATCGGCAATGCGGCAGGCGGAATATCCGGCTTTTCATGGCTGAATTTCGGCCAGTCGTTCGGACTGGATTCGCCGCTAATTTTAAATTTGGGAATACTTGTAATTACATTTGGACTGAGTATTAAAATCACCATGGCCAGCATCATAGGCATGGTGATTGCGCTTCTTATTTTCCGCTGGATGTAAGAGCGCATAAAACCTTCCTTCTGCAGGAGTACTTGGAGAGGTACACGTAAACGATGGGAGGAATTTCAATGAATTCAAAGACAATGAAAGAGCTTCCGAAAGAGGACCGGCCGTATGAAAAGTGCCTGCGTCTCGGTTCGGAGGCTTTGAGTGATGAAGAGCTTCTTGCAATTATTATCCGAACCGGATCGAGAGGAGAAAATTCGCTGGAGCTGGCAAAACGGGTATTGGCAGCCAGTTATCCGAGGGAAGGTCTTGTAGGTCTCATGCACATGTCCCTTAATGATCTGACTTCCATGAAGGGAATCGGCCGCATTAAGGGGATTCAGCTGCTCTGCATCGGCGAACTCTCCAGGAGGATCTGGAAGCGCAGGCTGTATCAGGAAGAACATGCTTTCCACAGCCCCCAGGAAATTGCAGAGTACTGTAAGGAAGATATGCGCCATACGGAACAGGAGGAACTGATCATGATGTGCTTCAATACGAAGCAGGTATTGATCAGAGAGGTGCTCCTTTCCAGAGGAACGGTCAACGCGTCTGCAATTACGGCCCGGGAAGTGTTTATTGAAGCGCTAAGGTCAGGGGCCGTGAACATTATTCTGGTGCATAATCATCCCAGCGGCAATCCTTCGCCCAGCAGGGATGACCTGCAGTTTACTGAGAATACGAAGAAAGCCGGAGAATTAATTGGCATCCGGCTGATTGATCATATCATTATAGGGGATAATTCCTATATTAGTTTAAAAGAACGGGGAATGTTATAGAATGGAATCAAAACGCAGTAAATACACCTTAATCGGTCTCACTATATTTTGTATCCTGCTTATCGGTGTCACATCCATCAACAGCAGTTTCCTGGCGCCGCTCAGGACCGGGGTCGGTTACGTCCTGATTCCGCTTCAGTCAGGAATCAATAAAGTCGGACTTGCCGTATACAATCAGCTGAACGATTACTCCAGCCTCAAGACGGCAGTGGAAGAGAATAAGCAGCTGAAAGAACAGATTGCTTCCCTGGTAGAGGACAACAACAGGCTTCAGACAGAAAGCTTTGAACTGTCCCGTCTGAGAAAGCTCTATGAGCTGGACGAAGAGTATATGCAGTATCATAAAGTCGGGGCCCGCGTAATCGCAAAGGATTCGGGAGACTGGTTCCAGGTGTTCCGCGTGGACAAGGGCTCGGTAGACGGAATCCGTGAAGATATGAACGTCATTGCAAACGGAGGCCTCGTGGGAATTGTTACCGATGTGGGAGCTAACTATGCAACGGTCAGGGCGATTATCGATGACGCAAGCGAAGTCGGTGCAATGGCTCAGCAGTCCGGTTCGACCTGTATCGTAGCAGGTGATCTGAAACTGTTTAAGGAAGGACGCCTGCGGATGACCGATATCGCGAAAGACGGCGACGTAAAGGACGGAGATAAGATTATAACTTCCAACATCAGCTCCGTATTTCTTCCGGGTCTTTTGGTTGGCTACGCATCCGATATTACGGTGGACAGCAATCAGCTGACGAAATCAGGTTATCTGATCCCTGTTGCGGAGTTTGACACGCTTCAGGAAGTTCTGATTATTACGGACCTGAAAGAAGATATGACAGGCGAGACGGAGAAGGGGACGGAGGGGCAGTCATGAAAAAAAGACTTTTGAATCTGGTTCTCATCCTCCTTGCCTTTGCCGTGCAGAACTGCATTTTTCCGCAGCTGCCGTTTCTTTCCGCGTCTCCGAATCTGCTGCTCATTCTAACCTTTTCTTTTGGTTTTATCCATGGCAGGGATGCCGGCATGTTCTGCGGTTTCTGTTCCGGAATTCTGCTGGACCTGTTTTACAGCGGTCCCTTTGGTTTCTATACCCTGTTTTATGTGTGGATGGGATATGCCAATGGAATTTTTACGAAATATTACTATGAGGATTACATTACCTTTCCTCTGGCGCTGAGTTTCATCAATGACCTGATGTACAATATGTATATTTATATTTTCCGCTTCCTCATCAGAAACCGTCTGGATTTTTTCTATTATTTCCGGAGTATTATGGTTCCTGAGATCATCTTTACCGTAATAACCACACTCTTGATCTACAGGATTGTACTGGCATTTACAAGAAAGATGGAGGAGTGGGAGCAAAGGAGAGATACGACGATTGTTTAGCGACTTTCTTGAGATAATAAAAGAATTTTTTCGAAAACTGCTGTCATCGCGGATGACAGCTCTTGGCGTGATTTTTGTCTGCATGTTTATAACGCTTGTGAGCCATCTGTTCCGCCTTCAGATCATAGAAGGCGAAAGCCATCTGAAGGAATATATCCAGAAGACGGAAAAACTGGTGACTACCCCAGGCACCAGAGGCAACATCTATGACAAGAACGGAAACGTGCTGGCTTATAACAAACTGGCTTACGTAGTGACCATCCAGGATACGGGGAAATACAGAAGAAGTGCTGAAAAGAACGCCATGCTCCTCCAGCTGGTAGAGATCCTGGACCGTCATCAGGTGAACGTTGAGGGGAAATTCGAGGTCGCCATCAACAGCAACGGGGAGATGGTTTATACGGCATCGAATGAAACAGGGCGAAGGAGATTCCTGAGGGATTACTACGGGCTGAAAAGCGTGGATGACCTGGATTCTCCGGATGGGAAAACTCCGGCCGCTCTGTCCGCCAGAGAGGCTTTCGAGCGTAAAAAAAACGTTCTATGGGCTCGATAAGATGAAGGATGAAAAGGGAAATACCCTTGTGCTTCCCGACGATGTTGCCCTTGACATTGTAAACATCCGCTATACCATGGATCTTACCGCGTTCCAGAAGTACGAGACGACGACAATCACCTCCTACGTGGACGAAGAGACCGTCGTGGACATCAAGGAACATAAAGGAGAACTGGATGGCGTCAGCATAGAAGAATCGACGATTCGCGTCTATAACGACAGCATCTATTTTGCTCCGATTATCGGATATACGGGTAAGGTACAGGAGGACCAGCTGGAGAAGCTTAAAAAAGAGGACGACTCCTATGAGCTTACGGATATTGTCGGACGAATCGGCATAGAGGCTTCCATGGAGACAGAACTGCAGGGCAAAAAAGGAAAGAAGACGATCTGCGTCGACAATATGGGCCGCATCATGGAAGTGCTCTCCAGCACGGAGCCTACGGCAGGAAAAGATGTTTATCTGACGCTGGACCGCGACCTGCAGATCGGTATTTATTATCTTCTTGAACAGCAGCTTGCAGGCGTTTTAACGAGTAAAATCGTCAATCAGGGAGAAGAAGTAAATGAAAACAGAGACTCTTCCAGCCGATTAATTCCTGTAAAAGATGCATATTTTCAGCTTATCAATAATAATGTACTGAATATGAGCCATTTTTTTGCTGAAGATGCTTCGGAGACCGAGCGCGGTATTGCAGAGCGCTTTTCCGCTTCCAAAGAACAGATCATAAACAACATAAGAAACGAGCTTTACAGCGAACATGCAACGCTTATGAAAGATCTGCCGAAGGATATGTACGCATATATGCTCTATATCAAAACCTACCTTCAGAAGCCGACGGTGGGTATCCTGACTCAGGACGATTTAATGGACAAGACCAGCGAGGATTATTTGGCCTGGAAGGACGAAACCATCAGCCTGAGAGACTTTATCTATGCAGGAATCGCCAATACATGGATTGATACGACGAATCTCAAAATCGGAAGCAAGTACTCCAATGCTGACGACATCTATTCGGTCCTGGTGGAATATGTATTGGAAAGCCTGGAAAACGACAATGAATTCCACAAAAAGATTTACCGGTATCTCATCAATGACGACATTATAACCGGAAGAGAACTCTGCCTCGCTTTATATGATCAGGGCGTTCTTCCTTACGATGAGGCCCAGGTAAATGCGCTGCGTTCCAACGGCGCCAACTATGCTTTTACATTTATTAAAGATAAAATTTCCAACCTGGAACTGACGCCGGCTCAGCTGGCTCTGGATCCATGTACGGCCGGCTGTGTTGTAACGGATGTCAATACCGGAGAAGTCCGGGCTCTTGTAACGTATCCGAGCTACGACAACAACCGCCTGTCCGGCACGATGGACAGCGCATATTACACACAGCTTCTGGAAGACCTGTCGAATCCGCTGTACAACAACGCGACTCAGACAGTAAAGGCTCCCGGTTCCACGTTCAAGCCGATTTCTGCGATTGCCGCACTGGAGGAAGGCGTTCTGAGCGTAACGGAGGAAATTAACTGTACCGGTTATTATGATAAAGTCAGTCCGCCTATCAAGTGCTGGATTTATCCGGGACATCACGATGAAGAGACTGTTGTGGAGGGTATACAGAATTCCTGCAACTATTTCTTTGCAGAACTGGGACACCGCCTCTCGACCGACGAACAGGGCAATTACATTCAGAACCTGGGTCTGGACAGAATCCGCAAATATGCGACGATGTTCGGCCTGGATCATACATCAGGAGTAGAGATTTCTGAACTGAACCCGCGGATCAGTACGGAGGACCCGGAACGTTCCGTTATGGGACAGGGTACTCATGCATATGCCAATGTACAGCTTTCCCGCTATGTGGCCGCTCTGGCTAACAGGGGAACCGTCTTCGAACTGAGCCTGATTGACAAGGTGACGGATTCTGACGGCAATCTGCTGGAAGATTACACGCCGACGGTGAATTCTCATGTGGATATCTCTGATTCTACGTGGGATTCCGTACAGCAGGGCATGCGGCAGGTTATTACGGAAAGCTCTTCCAAGAAAATTTTCAATGATCTCGAAATTGATATTGCCGGCAAAACAGGTACTGCCCAGGAGTCCAAAAACAGGGCAAACCATGCGTTCTTTATTTCTTATGGACCGTATGAAAATCCGGATATCTGCGTGACCGTTAATATCCCTTACGGATATTCGTCCGCTAATGCGGCCGCCCTGGCGAAAAGCGTCTACCGTTTCTATTACAAATATACCGATCTGGATTATATTCGCAATACGGGTGCGCTGGACGCTTCAAATGTAGAAATCAGAGATTAGAAAGTTTAAAAGAGAGAAAAAAGGATAGGATAGAGGCAGGTGAGTGACTTATGCATAATACGGTTGTGATAAAGGGAAGCAAATCCGGACTGTCGGTCTATCTGGACCCGGAGCCGCCTTTTTCTGAGCTTCTCCATGATGTCGCCACAAAATTCCGGGAAAGCGCCAGATTCTGGGGCTCCGTACAGATGGCGCTTACACTGGAGGGAAGGGAACTGACTCCCGCAGAAGAGTTTGCCGTAGTCAATACCATTACTGAAAATTCTCAGATAGAAATACTATGTCTGCTGGATACCAATGCCCAGCGGGTAGAACGATGTGAAAAAGCACTGAACGACAAGCTGATGGAGCTGAATTCCAGAACGGGCCAATTCTACCGGGGAGACCTTCTTCCCGGAGAATCCTTTGATTCAGAGGCCAGCATTGTCATAATAGGAGATGTGATGAGCGGAGCCCGCGTAACTGCCAGAGGCAATATCATTGTGCTCGGGGAATTAAAGGGGGCTGCCCACGCAGGCGTAGCCGGTTCCATGGATGCGGTAGTGGCCGCTCTGGATATGGCTCCGGCACAGATTAGAATTGCTGATTGCAGCAGTACATTCGGCGGCAGAGGCAGACGCCTCGGCAGGGGACCTATGGTTGCCGTCGCTTCGGAAGGAGAGATTTCTGTAAGGTCTTTAAAAAGGAATTTATTGAATTTCATTAAATTTTCATAAATTTCCCGAAACACTGGAAATATGATGAAATTTAATGTACAATATAAGGTGGTACATTGATAACAGGAGGATATTCATTTATGAGTGAAGTCATTGTGATTACTTCCGGAAAAGGCGGGGTAGGCAAGACGACGACCTCTGCAAATGTGGGGACAGGCCTGGCAATTTTAGGTTTCCGCGTAGCTCTGATTGATACTGATATCGGACTCAGGAACCTGGATGTTGTGATGGGACTGGAAAACCGCATAGTCTACAATCTTGTAGACGTTGTAGAAGGCAACTGTCGTATGAAGCAGGCCTGATAAAAGACAAAAGATATCCAAACCTGTACCTTCTTCCATCTGCTCAGACAAGGGACAAGACAGCTGTCAATCCCGAACAGATGAAGAAACTCGTCGATGACCTCAGAGACGAATTTGATTACATACTGCTTGATTGTCCGGCCGGTATTGAAAGAGGCTTTCAGAACGCCATAGCCGGCGCAGACAGAGCCCTGGTCGTTACAACACCTGAAGTGTCGGCAATCCGCGATGCGGACAGAATTATCGGCCTTTTGGAGGCGGACGGCATGGAGGACATTGAACTCATCGTCAATCGTATCCGAATGGATATGGTCCGGCGCGGAGACATGATGTCCCTGATGGATGTGATGGACATTCTGGCAGTAGACATTATCGGAGCAGTTCCTGACGACGAAGACATCGTAGTTTCGACCAATCAGGGAGAGCCGCTTGCAGGAATCGATTCTGCGGCAGGACAGGCATATATGAACATATGCAGGCGGCTTACGGGAGAACATATCCCCCTGATGAACCTTCAGTCACAGAAGGGGATTCTGTACCGTCTTTCCACGTTCTTAAAAAGAGCCTGAGGGGGATGGAATATGAGACTGCTGCCGATTTTTCAAAAGAGAAATTCCGGTGACATGGCAAGAGAGCGGCTGAAGCTCCTTCTTGTCGCCGATAAGACAGACTGTTCACCGGAGATGATAGAGATGGTGAAAGAAGACCTCGCAGGAGCTGTTTCCAGATATATGGAAATCGACACCAGAGGGATTGAAATACAGATTAGGGAGACTGCCGCTTCCTGCGGCAGAAAAGTACCTGCCTTTATGCCAATATTCCGATCCTGAACATAGGAAATAAGGGGACATTCTAAATGTTATTTGATTACGATTTCAGAAAATTCAATTTTCGACTGCTGCTTTATACAGTAGCACTAAACATTATAGGGATTCTTGTTATACGCAGCGCTACCAATCAGGACATGTCCATGGTTGGAAAGCAGATTGCGGGAGTTATCGTGGGCATCGCCCTGGCAGCCGCCCTTTCTCTGATTCCATATCAGAAAATTGTGGGATTCAGCGGAAGTATTTATCTTGTGTGTACAGCGCTTCTGATTGCGGTTCTGTTTGCCGGACGCAATGTCAACGGCGCGACCAGATGGATCCGGCTTCCTGTCGTCGGACAGGTGCAGCCTTCCGAGTTTGCCAAAATCGGTCTTATTATTTTTGGGGCCTGGTATCTTGGGAAATTTGCTGAACGGATCGATGAAGTGAAGATACTGGCAGCGGCAGCCGCTTTATTCGGCTTTCCTGTGGTGCTTGTTTTAGCGGAACCAAACCTTTCCACCAGCCTGGTAATCATTTTTACGCTTGTCTGTATGATTTTTATTGCAGGCATCAGCTTTAAATGGATCGGCGGAGCGCTGGCAGTCCTGCTGCCTTGCGGAGGCCTGTTTATCTATCTGCTGAAATTCGACATGGTGCCGTTTCTGCAGGATTATCAGGCCCGGCGTATTCTGGCCTGGGTCGATCCGGCAAACTATGCGGATGCCAACTATCAGCAGGATAATTCCATTATGGCAATCGGTTCAGGGCTGCTGAGAGGAAAAGGACTTAACAACAATACCCTCGCTTCTGTAAAAAATGGCAATTTCCTCTCTGAGGAACAGACAGATTTCATTTTCGCAGTCATTGGGGAAGAACTGGGGTTTATAGGCTGTGTAATTGTAATTACGCTGTTTGCAGCAATCGTATTTGAATGCCTGTGCATGGCAAACCAGGCGAAGGATATGACGGGCCGTCTTCTCTGTACAGGGATGGCTGCTCTTCTGGCATTTCAGACATTTTCCAACATCGCGGTAGCAACGGGGATTTTCCCGAATACCGGCCTTCCGCTTCCGTTTGTCAGTTATGGGGTCAGTTCGCTGATCAGTATGTATCTGGGCATAGGAATTGTATTAAATGTAGCACTTCAAAGAAAAAATAAACACTGATTAAGGAGGTATTTCGAAATGAACATCGGTTTAATTGCTCATGATTCGAAGAAAAAACTGATGCAGAACTTCTGCATCGCCTATAGGGGGATTCTCAGCAAAAATACATTATATGCCACCGGAACAACCGGAAGGTTAATCGAAGAGGTAACAAACCTGAACATACACAAGTATCTGGCCGGCCATCTCGGCGGTGAACAGCAGCTGGGAATACAGATTGAACAGAACGAAATCGATCTTTTAATATTCCTGCGCGAACCGCTGGCTCCAAAGCCGCATGAGCCGAATATGAACAACGTAGCCAGATTATGTGATATTCACAATATTCCTCTGGCAACGAATGTCGCGACGGCAGAACTTCTTATAAAATCTTTGGATCGCGGAGATTTGGAATGGAGAGAATTATACAAGTAAAGAAAAAAGGGATTGTGGCGGCGCTGACAGGGCTTTTCCTGATCGTTTCCATGATTACAGGCGGCTGTGGAAAGGCCGGCCTGGAGCAGCCTTACAATTTTGCAGAACGCAGTTTCAGGCCGTCAGTGAAGGCGGTAATCATGCCGCTGCCTTTGCCGACGGCCTTTGCGTTGTAATGGATGAGAGCCGCTTCCAGGACGATTCCATTCATTCAGAGGCAGCCGCTCTGTTCTCTCTGAACGACAAGGAAGTCATGTTTTCGAAAAATGCCTTTGAACGTCTTTATCCCGCCAGCATTACCAAGGTTATGACTGCTCTGGTAGCAATTAAATATGGCCGTCTTACTGATGTAGTCACGGTTACGGATGAAGCGGTTATCACAGAGGCAGGAGCGTCCCTGTGCCATATAAAGCCAGGAGATAAACTAACGATGGATCAGCTCCTTTACGGTCTTATGCTGCCGTCCGGCAATGATGCAGGGGCGGCGATTGCAGTACATATGGCTGGCAGTCTGGAAGGCTTCAGCGAAATGATGAATGAAGAGGCAAAAAAGATTGGAGCAACTGGAACCCATTTCATGAACCCCCATGGACTCAGCAATGAAAATCACTATACGACAGCTTATGATCTGTACCTGATTTTTAATGAGGCATTAAAACTGCCGAAATTCCGCGAAATCATCGGAACCACTTCTTATTATGCAGAGTATGAGAGCGGAAGCGGTGAGAAAGTAAACCAGACGTGGAAGGGTGGAAACTGGTATATGACAGGAGAGCGTGAAGAACCGCAGGGTCTTACCGTCTTTGGAGGAAAGACAGGAACCACGAAGGCAGCCGGATACTGCCTGATCATGGGAAGCAAAGATGAGTCGGACAGAGAATACATTTCTGTTGTCCTGAAAGCGGACAGCCGGCCTGCTCTTTATGAAAATATGACAAATATAATTAATAAAATTGTCAATTAGTGATTGCGTTTTTTCTAAATTTATTCTATAATTAGGATAATATGAATTGACTTTTTATACAAATTAAATAAAACTCAAGGAGGAGATCGTTATGGTTCAGATCATTGCAGGAGAAAAGGGGAAGGGTAAGACAAAGTATTTATTGGACAAAGCGAATCAGGCCATTAAGGAATCCAATGGTTCCATTGTATATCTTGATAAAAGTTCAAAGCATATGTACGAACTGAGTAACAAAATCCGTTTAATTAACGTAATTGAGTATCCGATCACTTCAAGTGAAGCGTTCATTGGTTTCTTGTGCGGAATCATTTCACAGGATCACGATTTGGAGATGATGTTCTTAGACAGCTTCCTGAAGCTTTCCTGTCTGGAGGGGGAAGACATCACAGAGATTATTTCAACTTTGGAAAAAATTGGTGAAAAATATAAAGTGACATTTGTTTTAAGCGTTTCCAGAGACAAGGATAAACTTCCGGAGAATGCACAGAAAGATGTCATAATTTCATTATAATCATACATATTAAAAAGGAAAAGGATCTCTGCACTACAGGGCAGCGGTCCTTTTTTGGAGGTTTTCCTGATGGCAAAAAAGAAGAACAAAAAAGTAATCCGTTACCCGCGCTCTTTTCATATTAACGTCGGTATGATTATTTTTTTCCTTATTTTTGTATACATGGCTTTCTATGTTTCTGCATACATACGCAGGGATAAAGTACAGTTTTATGAAGTAGAAGCCGGAGGCATCGTAAATGACAGAAGTTATACAGGGCTTATACTCAGACAGGAAGATGTAAAATATACGGACAGAGCGGGATATATCAACTATTATATCAGGGAAGGCAAACGTGCCTCCGTGGGATCCAGGGTGTATTCTCTTGATGAGACAGGCAGTCTGGCCGGTTATCTGGAAAAGAATCCCAATGCGGGAGGTCAGCTTGTAGAAGAAGACCTGGCCGATTTGAAGCGCCAGCTTTCCGCTTTCAGCCTTTCTTATCAAGATATTGACTTTTCAGAAGTGTCGGATGCGAAGTATTCTCTAGAAGCTTCCGTAATGGAATACATGAATTTCAGCAATATGGAGAACCTGGATGCTGCATTGGCCAGCGCAGGAATAAATTTTCAGCAGGTGCGGTCCAACGAGTCCGGCATTATTTCCTACGCGATCGATGGATTTTCAGATACAGCCATAAAACCGGCTAAAAAATCCGATAAGAAAAAGGACAAGAAAAAAGAAGAGAAAAAGAAGGAAGAAAAAAAAGAGGACGACGAAAATAAGAAAGAGGAATCCGGAGCGCAGTCAGAAACAGATCCGTCGTCCCAGGATGAAGCCCCCTCTGGCATTGAAGACAGGGAAGGTGAAAACAGTACGGCGGGACAGGAGACCGAAGCGGATGAATCCAAAGAGACGGCTGCCGCAGACAGTCTGGAAGAAGATAAAGCATATGCGGAAGAACAGGCCGAGATCACACGCAGCATGACGATGTATTCCGATATTACAGCTTCCAATATTTCCGAAGACCTTTTTGATAAAAGCAAATATATCCGAAATATTACAAAATCCGGCCAGCTGATCGGTAAGGGGGTTCCCGTTTATAAAGTAATCAGCTCCGAAAACTGGTCCGTCGTATTTCAGATGACCGAGGACGATGTAAAAGAATACGGCGACCGTCAGACGCTGGATGTCCTGTTTGGCGGCCATGGCCTGACTATGACGGGAAAATTCTCCATGATCGCAGGAACGGACGGAAAGACGTATGGAAAGCTAGACTTTGACAAATATATGGTCCAGTTCGCATCAGACCGTTTTATTAATTTTGAAATCATATCGGAAGAGGTGAAAGGTTTAAAGATACCGGTGAGCGCCGTTACATCAAAAGACTTTTTCTTAGTGCCGGTAGATTATATCTCTCAGGGCGGCGACAGTTCCAAGATGGGGTTTATGAAAGAGATTTATTCTGAAAAAGGAACTTCCGTACAGTTTGTGCCCGCAGATGTTTACTATTCTACGGAAGAGTATTATTATATTAATAAGTCTGATTCGTCGGAACTGAAGGAAGGGGACTATATTGTAAAGCCAGGTTCCGCCTCAGACCGATTCCAGATCGGACAGACGGCATCCCTTCAGGGTGTTTATAATATAAATAAGGGATATGCCGTTTTTCGTCAGATTGAAGTCCTTACTTCCAATGATGAATACTATACGGTGGAAAAGGGGACGAAGTATGGGCTGTCCGTATACGATCATATTGTATTGAATGCGGATACGGTCCAGGAAGGTGAACTGATTTATCAATAGGAGATGAAAGACATGATACAGGAGAACATCAAAGCTGTTAGAGAACGCATAGAGGCTGCATGCCGGAGGGCAGGAAGAAGTACAGACGAAGTGACGCTGATTGCTGTCAGCAAGACGAAGCCGGCTCCATGATAGAAGAAGCGCTGAAGACGGGAACTCTCGATTTCGGAGAGAATAAAGTCCAGGAAATACTGGAAAAGAAACCGCTTTTTCCTGACGATGTCCGTTTTCATATGATCGGTCATCTGCAGAGAAATAAAGTGAAACAGGTGATCGACAAGGTGGTGCTGATCCATTCCGTCGATTCCATCCGACTTGCAGAACAGATCGAGGAAGAAGCACAAAAGAAGAATCTTCATGTCGATATCCTGCTGGAAGTCAACGCAGCCAGAGAAGAGAGCAAATTTGGATTTTTTATGGAAGAAGTGGAAACGGCTGTTAGAAAAACTGCCGAATATTCCCATTTGACAGTCAGAGGCCTTATGACAATAGCTCCTTTTGTTGAAGATCCTGAAAAAAATCGGGAAGTTTTTAAAAAATTATATCAATTATATGTTGACATCAAAAGTAAAAACATCGATAATGGTACTATGAATGTGCTATCCATGGGAATGACCGGTGATTACGAGGTCGCAATCGAGGAGGGCGCAACCATGATCAGAGTTGGTACCGGAATTTTTGGTACGAGATAGGAGAGACAGTATGAGTTTTTTTGGAAGAATTGTGAATGCTATGAAGTTTAGCGAAGACGATGATGACGATTACTTTTTAGATGAAGACTATGATGATGAAAAACCGGCTAAGAAAGGCCTGTTTTCAAGAAATAATACAGATGATGACGATTACTATGATGACGAGGACAAGCCGGCGGTAAGACCTCATTTCCTTCCACGTTCCACCACCAGCAACAGTAAGGTAGTGCCTATGAAGCGCGGAATGGAAGTATCTCTCGTTAAACCTACGACTATGGAAGATTCCAGGGAAATTTCCGATTATCTTCTGGCCGGTAAGGCTGTTGTTCTGAATATGGAGGGTATCCACACGGAAATCGCTCAGAGGATTATTGATTTCACCTCAGGCGCTACATATTCCATGAACGGAAATCTGCAGAAGATATCGAATTATATCTTTATTGCTACGCCGGATTCTGTGGAATTATCCGGGGATTTTCAGGACCTTCTCTCTTCAGCGGGAGGCAATCTGGATGTATCCGGAATTAAACTCCGCCTGTAAGAGACAGAAAATTTGGTTGCGAAGAGACTGATATGGAAAAAGAAGAGCAGTTACTGAAGAAAAGAATACTGGAACTGGCCGAAACTTGTTTTCAGCGGGATGTTCCGGCACATACTGATTTTTTAAATTTAAATGAGCAGACAATTTTTCATTCCATTGCCCGAGAGCTGCCGCCTGTCCGCCATATTATGGCCGGCGGTTATCCGATGGCTGAACGGAAGGTTGTTTGCTTTCTTCCGTCCTATATGGAGGAAGAATATTTTGAAGCTCCTGTTTCCTGCATCCGCTTAACCCCACTGAATGTGAAATTTGCCGAGCACCTGACTCACAGGGACTATCTCGGTTCTGTCATGAATCTGGGGATTGAGCGCTGCAAGACAGGAGATATTTTATTAATTGGAGATGAAACTTACATGTTCTGTATGGAGGATCTGGCCGGATACATTGGAGGAGAACTCACCAGGGTGCGCCATACTTCTGTGAAGACGGAGATATGCAGGCCCGTGGATTTGTCATTTACTCCCTCGTTCGAGACGGTCGAAGGTAGTATCGCTTCCGTCCGTCTGGATAATGTTCTGGCTCTCGTATACCGATGTTCCCGCTCCAAAATCGTTCCATATATCGAAGGCGAACGTGTATTTATCAATGGGAAAATGGCTGTTTCCAACAGTGCGCCTCTGAAGGAGGGAGACATTGTCTCCGTCAGAGGCTGGGCCGTTTCCGATATGAGGGCGTACAAAACGAGACGAAAAAGGGCCGCGTTTTCGTGGCTGTACAGAAATACTGTTAAGATAAATAGATACTGGAGGTTTGATAGACATGTCTGAAAGAATAACTGTTCACTTAAATGAAAATCCTGTTTATGATATTGTGCTGGAGCATTCCTTTGACCGGCTCGCAAAAGAGGCGGCTCCATTTACCGAAGGGCGCCGCGTATGTATTGTGACCGATTCCAATGTAGCCGGCCTTTATCTGGAAGAAGTATCCTCTGCCATGAAGCCTCACTGCAGCGAAGTGACCTCGTTTGTATTTCCTGCCGGCGAGGAACACAAGAACTTAGACACGGTCCGCAGGCTTTATGAATCACTGATCCTTGCCAGATTTGACAGAAAAGATATTTTGGTCGCGCTCGGCGGCGGAGTCGTCGGGGATCTGTGTGGTTTTGCAGCGGCTACTTATCTGCGCGGAATTTCCTTCATTCAGATCCTACAACTCTGCTTTCTCAGGTAGACAGCAGCATTGGCGGAAAGACAGGCGTCGATTTCGATGCATATAAGAATATGGTAGGCGCGTTTCATATGCCGCTTCTCGTATACAGCAATACGGCAGTATTAAAGACGCTTTCCGACGAGCAGTTCTCTGCAGGCATGGGCGAGATTATAAAGCACGGCCTGATTCAGGACGGGGACTATTACCGCTTTCTGGAGGAAAAGGCTGATGCGATAACGGCACGTAATCTGGATATTTGTGAGCAGATGATTGTCGGAAGTGATCTGATCAAGCGGAGAGTGGTGGAAGAAGATCCTACGGAGCAGGGGGTTCGGGCATTCCTCAATTTCGGTCATACCCTGGGCCATGCCATAGAAAAACTCGGCCGCTTTCAAATGCTTCATGGACACTGCGTCGGTCTCGGAAGCCTGGCTGCCGCTTATATGTCTGCTGAGAGAGGCATGATCTCGATGGAGGAGGCCGATCATTTAAAGGCCATGCTCAGCCGTTTTTCCATCCCTGTATCCGTTTCCAATATGGATGCAAAAGCAATTATTACAGCGACAAAGAATGATAAGAAAATGGAAGCCGGAGTGATAAAATTCGTCCTTCTCGAGAAAATCGGCAGCGCTTATACAGACCGTACCGTAACCGAAGAAGAGATGAGAAAAGGCCTTTCCTATATTTTAAAATAAGGAGCGGAACATATGAATCAGAAAATCAAACAGCTTTCCGGAGTTGTGCTGGGTATTCTCCTCTTAATCGGGCTGGATCAGTGGACAAAGCGTCTGGCCGTTGCCCATCTGATGGGGAAAGAACCGCTTGTAATCTGGAAGGGCGTTTTTGAGCTGCGATACCTGGAGAACAGGGGGGCAGCATTCGGAATGCTGCAGGGAAAGCAGGGCTTCTTTTTCCTCGTAGCAATTGTTGTACTGGCCGCTGCCGTATTTTTCTTCTGCCGTCTGCCGTATTCCAGGAAATACCTTCCTCTCGGGCTGTGTGTGCTGGGCATCGTGGCCGGTGCAGTAGGTAATATGATCGACCGTATTTCTCAGGGCTATGTCGTGGACTTTCTCTATTTCAGCCTGATCGACTTTCCGATTTTTAATGTGGCAGACTGTTATGTGACAGTAGGTGCGGCGATGCTCGCCATACTGATTATGACTTATTATAAAGATGAAGATTTTGCAGTATTTTCTCTGAAAAAAGGAGGGGCAAACGGTTGAAACTGGAATTGACTGCCGGCCCTTCAGAAAAGGGGCTGCGTCTGGACAGCTTTATCAGCGGAAGATGCGATGATTTGTCCCGCTCTCACATACAGAGAATCATAAAATCAGGTGGTGTGTCTGTAAATGAGAAAGCCGTCAAAGCCAGCTGGAAAATGGAAGAGGGCGATGTCGTATCATTTGAAGTTCCGGAAGCCTCTGAACCGGAAATCACAGCGGAAGAAATGATGCTTGATATCATCTATGAAGACAAGGATATCATACTGATTAACAAACCGAAAGGAATGGTAGTACATCCTGCCGCAGGACATTACAGCGGCACGCTCGTAAACGGCTGATGGCCCACTGCAAAGAGGACCTTTCCGGAATTAACGGCGTTATGCGACCCGGTATCGTCCATCGAATTGATATGGATACGACCGGGGTTTTAATTGTGTGCAAAAATGATTTTTCCCATAACAGCATAGCAGAACAGCTGAAAGTTCATTCCATCACCAGAAAATACTATGCGATTGTCCATGGTGTAATTAAAGAGGATGAAGGAACGGTCGATGCCCCCATCGGACGCCATCCCATTGACCGAAAAAAAATGAGCGTCAATCATAAAAATGGACGGGATGCCATAACCCATTACCGCGTCCTCAAGCGTTTTCAGCAATTTACGTATATTGAATGCCGTCTGGAGACAGGGCGCACCCACCAGATCCGGGTGCATATGGCCAGCCTCCACCATCCGCTGCTTGGCGACCGGGTATACGGGCCGGCGAAATGTCCTTTCCCTTCCCTCCAGGGGCAGACGCTCCATGCAGGAATTCTGGGCATTATCCATCCTCGTACAGGTAAATATATGGAGTTTTCTGCTCCATTGCCTGACTATTTCCAAGAACTTTTGGAAAAATTGAAATAATTCATGTACTTTTTCCTTATTTTGTTGTATAATATCTACAAGAGTAATAGGCAGCGTATCAAAAGCAGAAGGCATAAACTTCGATGCACTGCATATAACCGTATAGATCCATAAGTGGACGACAATGATGCAACGACAGAAAGGAGAGGTATTTATGAGTAAGAACTTAATAATTACCATAGGCAGGCAGTGCGGAAGCGGCGGAAGAATGATTGGACAGAAGATAGCAGAGCGCCTTGGCGTTAAATGCTACGATAAGGAGCTTTTAAATCTGGCCTCCAAACACAGCGGGCTGTGCAAGGAGCTGTTTGAATCCCACGATGAGAAGCCGACCAGCAGCTTTTTATATTCCCTTGTCATGGATACGTATTCTTTGGGATATACGACTTCCGCATATACGGATATGCCGATCAACCACAAGATTTTTCTGGCCCAGTTTGATACAATTAAAAAGCTGGCAGACGAGGAATCCTGTGTAATCGTAGGACGGTGTGCGGATTATGCACTCGCCGATTATCCCAACGTTCTGACCGTATTTATCACGGGTAATGAAGATGACAAGATCAAGCGTCTGGCGGAGCTTAACAAGACCGAACCGGCAAAGGCCAGGGATATGATGATTAAGACTGACAAACGCCGTTCCAGTTACTACAATTACTATTCCAGTAAAAGGTGGGGAGACGCACAGAGCTATGATTTATGTATCAACAGCAGCTCTGTAGGAATGGAAGGTGCCGTAGACATGATTCTGGACTGTGCCAGAAGGAAAGATGAGTGGCTGAGAACTAAATAGGGACGGCCGTAAAAAGCATTCTTACAAATAAATAATTAAAAAGCAGATATAACGGAAACCATTCCCAACGGGAGGTCTTAAAACGGTTATATCTGCTTTTTTATTCTCTGTATGAATGAAGTATTATTCCACAGTTACCGACTTGGCCAGGTTTCTCGGCTGATCCACATCCAGCCCTTTGAGAAGAGACGCATAGTAGGCGACCAGCTGAAGGACGACGGCAATCGGAAATACAGTAAACCGGTCATTCATATCCGGAATTCTGATCTGTATGTCTGCAAGGTCGTCAGGAATGACAGCATTTTCTTTTGCAATCAGAATTACAAATGCACCTCTGGCCTTTACTTCACGGACGTTCGATATCATTTTAGGGAAAATGGAATCCTGGGTTGCGGTGGCAATCACGGGAACATGATCGGAAATGAGAGCAATCGTGCCGTGTTTCAGTTCTCCGGCCGCGTATGCTTCCGCGTGAATATAGGAAATTTCCTTCAGCTTCAGGGCTCCTTCCAGAGAAAATGCATAATCGAGTCCACGGCCGATGAAGAATGCGTCAGGATGATTAATCAGATGCGTAACGACTGATTTTATAGTTTCTTTTTTCTTGATTATGGCCTCCATAGCCGGAATAGAATCCAGGAGCTCAGCCATAAACGAACGCCCATCAGCATCCTTCATACAGCCGCGCGCAAGAGCCATACGGCAGCTTATCATGTAGAGCGCCGCCAGCTGAACGGAATATGCTTTTGTGCTGGCCACTGCGATTTCCGGACCGGCATGCGTATACAGGACGAAATCGCTTTCCCGTGCAATCGTAGATCCTTTGACATTGACAACCGCCAGTGTGTGTGAACCGCAGGACTTTGCAAGGCGCATGGCGGCCAGGGTGTCGATCGTCTCACCGGACTGGGATATAATGATCACAAGCGTCTGTTCATCGATCAGCGGATTTTCATAGCGGAACTCGGAGGCGATGGACACCGTAACAGGAATTCTCAGAAGCGGTTCCATAATCGCTTTTGCAACCATGCCTGCATGCATTGCCGTACCGCAGGCTACAATTCTGATCTGGCTGCAGTTTCGGAACAGATCATCAGAAATCCCGTCATCTAAAAAATCGGGAAGGCCGCGGCTGATTCTCGGAAGAATCGTATTTTTCAGAGCTTCGGGCTGTTCATGGATTTCCTTCAGCATGAAATGGGGGTATCCGTTCTTCATGGCGGCATCCATATTCCAGTTGACTTCCAGCATTTCCGGAACCACCTTGTTTCCGTCTTCATCATATAAGGTCACCTGATACGGCGTAAGCTTCAGAATCTGATTTTCCGGAACTACGAAATATGATTTCGTATATGGTATGAGCGCCGTAAGATCGGATGCTACAAGCGATCCTGAGTGCGTATAAGCGGCTACAAGGGGGCTTACTCTGCGGACGGCATAAACTTCTCCCGGTCGGTCAGAAAACATGATACAGAAGCCGTAAGAGCCATCCAGAAGTGGGAGAAACCGTCGAATTGCTTCCATAGGGTTTCCCGTGTAGAGACTGTTCAGCACCCATGCCGCAACCTCGCTGTCTGTCTGTGAAACGAGTTTTTCTTCCAGGCCGTAATCTTCTGTGAGGCGATGATAATTTTCAATAATTCCATTATGTATCAGCGTCACCTGTCCGGCCGAATGCGGATGTGCATTCGCTTCTGTAACTCCGCCGTGAGTCGCCCATCTGGTATGGCCGATTCCGCAGTGGGACAGCTCCTCTTCAGCAGAACCGCAAAGCTCTTTCAATTTCGAAACTTTTCCGGTTGTCTTAATCTGATGAATTCTGGAATCGCTGCCGAAATATGCGATTCCGGCGCTGTCATATCCACGGTATTCCAGCTGCGCAAGGCCGTCCAGTAGTACCATTCTCGCTTTTAAAGGACCGGTATATCCTATAATTCCACACATAATTCATTCTCCTATCTCTGTTGGCATTAAGGTTTCATGTCTGTAAAAATAACTGTAAAACAGCAGGATTTCCTATGAAGTAAGATTATAGCGCCAGACAAATCATGCGTCAATAATATCTTTTGCGATATTTTCGAATGATTTTCTTAATATTCTGTGAATACCCTGCGTTTTATCTTATGCGGAAGGAGTGAAAGCTGCGCCGGATAATTTTTATATGCATAATATTTCTATGAACTAAAAAAATCTTAATAATTGTTAAGCTCTTGCCACTATTTTTTCCCATTCAGCTGTGTTATACTAACCAAGACAGCTACGGCTGTTTTTTCGATGATAAAACGGAGATTCCGGAGATGAACATACATATGAATCAATTGAAAAGACTGATAGATAAAACGAAGGACCTTTCTCCCCGCAGCCAGCAGGCTGTTGCTGTCTGCATGATGATCGCTGCAGGAGCAGTATCAATTGGGGTGTCCGAATGGTATGTGCCGAAAGTCCCGGCCATATCGGTTCAGGAAACTTCTGAACCGGCAGCCCAGAAAGAGGTGGAAGAGGAGACTGCTGCAGAGCGTGAAACGGAAGAAGAAACTTTTATACCAGCTGCGGATAAATTTAATCTGGCCTTCCTGTTTGAGGACGGAGCAGATGTCTCCAATCCTATGGATAGCTTGGGAGGCAGAATTTATAAAGAGCTTTCGGCCATGGAAGCCGACTGGCTGGGCAATATTTACAACTATACCGGAATGACTCCGGAGGAGGCCGCCCGCCATTTGGGACGGTCCAGAGAGTCTGTGATGGGCAAATACAACAGGAATGATGAAAAGCAGAAGAAAAGTGATCCATCCACCTGGACCATACATTCCTGGAAAAAAATCAATATGGCAATCTATGACGGAGACGGAAAAAAACTTTCCGGCGACTCCAACCTTAAAGATATTCTTTCCATGATCAGTGTATATACTTTTTATCATGATTATGAAGATCATCATGCATTCCTGGAACACGCCAGACAGCTGTGGAACGACTCCCATACATATACGGTCAGCATGGGCAATGTCTATTACTGTGACGGCTGCCTGGACGAGGATGAGGAATACGAGGAATTTGATCTGGATACGCTGATGAAAGGAATCGCGGCAGAGGCTACCGGAGCCTTGGCGCCGGAAACGGCTTCTGCAGAACCGCCGCCAGAATCAGGAGCCCAGGCTGAAACTCTGGCAGAAACGGCGGCAGAAACGACAGCGGAGGATTCGCTTAATTCAGAGATAGTTGCAGCGTCAGTGGCTACACCGGCCGAGGCGGCTATGGGCCCCGGCGTACTTCTAAGTGCAGAAACTGGCGAAGCTGAAGGAACAAAAGACGCTGCAGAAAACCAGACGGAACCTTCCGATGAATCCGAAGGAGCGAAGGAGGAAGAAGAGATTTCATGCCCTGGCCATATCGACTTAAATATTACGATACGGATAACTGGCATGGATGAAAGAAAGAGCCTTTTTTCTCTGGATCAAAAAGGAAATACAGAAGATGAATTCTGGTCTGGCTGGAGCGATGATATGAGAAATTACGCACGGCTTTTAAGGGATCAGGATTGGTTTGAAAATTATGGAATATCCATTTCCAATATCGCGCCAGGCCAATCCATCAGCGCGGAAGAAATATCGGCCTACATGGCGCAGCTTCCCGACGGCATTTCTCAAACCCGGCGTGATTTGGTCCGCTTTGCCCTGGAATCTGTGGGAAAGGTTCCATATTACTGGGGCGGCAAGCCATCCGCCAGAGGCTATACAGGCAACCTGTTCGGTTCGATTGTGGAACCGGATAAAAAAGGGCGCATTCGAAAGGGACTGGACTGTTCCGGATGGATCAGCTGGGTATACTGGTCCGTTACCGGAAACCACCTGCCTTCAGAAAGCACGGCCGGCCTTGTAAACTGCGGAACAGCAGTGGCGCCAAAGGATCTTCAGCCGGGAGATATTCTGATTCGGCGCGGCGAGGAAGCCATGTAGTGATGTTCCTTGGATGGGGCAGCAATGGAAAAATCAAATGTATCCATGAAAGCAGTGCTTCTGTCAATAATGTGGCGGTAGGAGAAAAGGCACTGGACTGGCAGTACTATAGAAAATTAGTGGAGTAAAAAAATGAGCTACGAATATGAAGATGAATTAGAGCGTATGAAAAAGCGCAGACAGCAGAAAAAGCAGCGGAACGGTTCTAGAAACAGGGAGTCTGATTTTATCAGTGCTCACCAGGAGGAATTTGAAAACAGGAAAATCAGCCGTGCGAAGGCGGCCAGAAGAAGGAAAAAGAAGAAAAGAATTATTCTTATGATCGAGATTCTGGCTCTTATTATTCTTGCCTGCGTAATTTTTTCAGTAATCAAAAAGAAAAATGACGACGGCTACTGGACAATTGCTGTATTTGGTGTGGATTCCAGAGACGGGAATCTGGGAAAGGGTTCCTTGTCTGATGTGGAAATGATCTGTAATATTGATAAGAAAACGGGAGAAGTTAAAATCGTATCCGTTTTCCGTGATACATACTTGAAGATCAGTTCAAAAGGCGAATACCATAAGATCAATGAAGCATATTTTAAGGGAGGTCCGAAACAGGCAGTTGCCGCTCTGGAAGAAAACCTGGATTTGAGCATCGACAGCTATGCGACTTTTAACTGGAAGGCCGTTGTGGACGCAATCAACATTCTGGGCGGAGTAGATGTGGAGATTTCGGATGCAGAATTCGCTTATATCAACTCATTTATAACGGAAACAGTCAACTCCACCGGCGTCGGTTCCTATCAGCTGAAAAAGGCCGGAATGAACCATCTGGACGGTGTTCAGGCTGTCGCATATGCGCGCCTCCGTCTGATGGATACTGACTTTAACAGAACGGCACGCCAGAGAAAAATCGTTGAACTGGCTATGGAAAAGGCCAAGAATGCGGATTGGGCTACACGAAACAATGTACTTGTTACCGTTTTTCCTCAGATTCTACGAACATCGGTATCGATGACGTGATTCCGATGGCTAAAAAATTGGGAGACTACCACATTACGGAGGCGACCGGTTTTCCATTTTCCAGGGAATCCAAGAAAATCGGAAAGATGGACTGTGTGATTCCGACCACCCTCGAAAGCAATGTCGTTCAGCTTCACCAGCTGCTTTTCAATGATATGGAATATTCGGCGCCGTCTTCTATAAAGAAAATCAGCAATAAAATAGCAGAAGACAGCGGATTGAAGGATGTAGGGAAGAATGCCGCACCTGATAAAACAGGAGGCGGAATCGTTCCTAAGAAAACAGAAGCTCCTGCCGTGGAAACCGTGCCTGAAAGCACAGAAGAAACGTCGGAAGAAGAGACAACCGAAGAATCCACCGAGGCAGAATCGACCGAAGAGACGGCACAAGAGACCGAACAGGAGCCAGAAGAGGAACAGGAAGGTCCGGGAAGCAGTCTGAATCCTACATCAGGTCCGCTTAAACCAGGGGATTCCGATAAAAAGCCGAGTCTGTCCGAATCAGACAGCTCATCAGAGACTCATGAAGCAAAGCCTTCTGAAGAACCAAAGACGGAACCGCCGACGACCGCGGCAGTCAAAGAACCTTCGTCTGACAACAGCTCTGGTCCAGCTCCAGAGGGAGGACCAGGAGCCGGTCCGGGGGGAGAAATTCAGTAAATCAGAAAATCATAGTGCATTCAGTCAGATATGAAAAAAGAGTGCTGCAAAGAATCATATATGTCTTCGATACCAGATTCCGTTCCGGGCAGTAGCCAGGTCATTTTACTTGATATCAAAGACAATGGTTTTTGCAGCACTCTCTTATTCTATTCTGATGGTTTTATTTTTTACATGTTATTTAATGCCGGATCTGAATACTGGCCAGCTTTTGACGGCGGAAAGCAGCATATTCTTCAGCCAGGCCGATCAGTTTTGGTTCATCAGGAAGGTCTGTCCATAATGTCATGTTAACCTCCATACCGCGGCCTTTCTTTTTATTCGTCCAAATCCCGATAATTTCCCCACGATATAGCACTGCACCCGGATTCGCCGTGAATTTCCAGATTTGCCGCTGCCGTGATCGATCCGGCTGCAGCACCATACGGTCCCGCTGATCCAGGAAGGGATCATGCCCCCCGAGCAGGAGCAGCTCTCTGTCAAAAGAGGCAGGAGAAAATAGACGCTCTCTATCTGCGGACAGAATAAATGCCTTCTTTCCGTTTACTGTTACCGCTTCAATTTCTTCCGACACCGTATTCCACATGCGCCGTCCCTGTTTTCCAGAACAGCCCAGCCAGCTAATAAATGTATCGACAGTGGCTGGTCCGTAACAGTGCAGATATTTCCTTACAAGTTTTTGCACAAGCTTTTCTGACTTCGTCCTGCTTTCATTAAACGTGCAGCCGGTCCATCCCCTGTAGGATGTGAAAGAAGGGCTGACTCCTTTTCGCTCGCCGAATACAACAAGCCCCTGAAATGCACACGGCCTGAGCATAAAAGAGACGACGGCACCGCCGACTGTCTGTACATCAGGATTTCCATACATGGAAGGCTGATTCCACAATCCCCTTTTTTCTAGCGGAAGCAGAGGAAGCATCCATTCCGCCAGCACCTGGTCCAGCGAGCTTTTACTGACAATCATCTGCTCATCTAACTGAGGTATCACCTGTTCCAGCAGTATCAATAAATCATCAAAATCCATGTGCAGAAAATCAAGGGCCAGGGAAATACCCTGAGTATAAATCCACGGTTCATCCTTTTCAGCGGCTAGAGCCGCCAGAAAAACACCACTTTCCTGCGTTGGAAAGACGATGGGAACGCCTCTCAGACTCCATGCCTGCAGAAGCGATTTTTCTTCATAAAGCAGGTATTCCATCTCAGCCAGGCTGCAACCGGGAACACGGTTGTAGAGAGCAGTTTCCCATGCGCCCGGCGGTGAATTCTGTAGACCGCAGGCGCCTGCAATCTCCATAATATTATTATTTTGACAGACAGAATCCAGATGGTGAGAATGTAGGCGGAAACTTCTAATTTTTTCAATGCCTGGTTCGTTCATTCATACGTTCCTTTCAGCGCTTCGGCCGGTAAATGATCTCGTTGACCGTATAAACAGTCACAAATGCGTTTTCATCTGTTTTCAGAATATAAGTCATCAGCATCGAATATTCGCTTTTATCGACAATCGCTATAATCTCAGTACGTGGCTGATTATTATAAGCGCCGATCGCCTCATAAATAGTTGCTCCGCTGTGGAGACGATGCAGGATAAAGTCCTTAATTTCATCTTCGTGTTCTGATATGATGCAGACCCGCTTTTTGCTGTTGAAGCCGAAAATAAAATGATCCAGCACGATTCCGTTTAAATAGGTTCCCAGCACGCTCAGAACTACGATCTTTTTATCATATACAAACGCGGCTGACAGAGCCACGCACATACCGGAAAGTGACATGGCCTTTCCCAGTTCCATATGCAGATATTTATTCAGAAATTTTGCTACAATATCAAGGCCGCCGGATGAGGCGTTGCGGTTGAACAGCATGGCCAGACCGATGCTCACTACGAATATATAGCAGATCATATCAAGAAACGCGTCGTTTGTGATAGACTGATTATTTGGAAAAACCACTTCAAATACAGCTAGGGCAACGGGAAGCAGGAGAGAAGTATACACTGTTTTTGCACCAAATTCTTTGCCGATAAACAAAAATCCCAAAACCAGCAGAAACATATTAAGGATGAAAGTAATTGCTGAAATTTTAAGCGGTATAAAGTTTCCAAGAACGATAGCAAGACCTGAAATACTCCCTACCGATACATGGCTCGGCATAAGAAAGAAAAACACGGCTGCCGCTACGATAATGGTTGCTGCTGTAATCATCAAAAATTCCCTGACTGATTCCCATTTTTTCATAATAACCTCCCAAGACATTTGTTGATACTGTTTAACTTATGGACGACGGATATTCGTCAAAAACTCTGTCTGGTATTGTAACATATCAAAACCATTCCTGCAATTCACAGATTGATGATTTCTGTCGGAAAAGCGACGCGGCAAACGCTGTAATGGCTGAATTGAAAAAGTAAATTCCAGTGCGGGACTAAATTCCACTGGTCTTTAAAATTTAGCCTGAATTATCAGGTTTTTAACGTAAAGATTCCAGATATCTGCTATAATTAGTTTGACTTCTTATAAAAAATCCGATTTCCGGACATGGCAAACGGGCTACTGGAATTCTGCGTGCGAGACTAAATTCCACCAGCCACATTCAATAAATGTGAAAAGTTTATTTCCAGTCCGACAGCAGATTTTTATAAGTTAGTTAGTGATTGAAGCGAATCAGCTTAGGCGTCAGATTAACCTCATCGGGTGAAATACGCTTAAGCTGAAGTGCTTTCAGGGTATTTTCACTGAATG
>NZ_QSDR01000019.1 GCF_003464085.1 Clostridium sp. AM58-1XD | reverse complement strand
GCTCCCTCGCCGCCGCCGATGCCAGCGCCGTTGGTGCCACCGTTGGCCGTCAGGCTGCCCGCTTCACCGCCGCCAATCGTAACCGTGGCGTGTTCCGACGTCTCCAGTCCGGCCCGGTCATCGCCGCTGGTCAGGGTGTTCGCGCCGGAAAGAGTGATGTTCGCCGTGCCGTCCGCCACCACCGCGAAGGCGCAGGCGTAGCGTGTGCCGCTCACCTCTGTTATGGTCACGTCTTGCAATGTAACATTGGCAGTCACGCCGGACGGCACCGTAATGACGGCTTTTTTATTACTATTGTTTACTCCGGTCAGCGTCCCGCTCCATGTGCCGGAGATGGTGTACTCGCCGTTGCCCAGCTTGATTTGCCCGTCCGGTTCCTGCGTGGCCGTGGGTGTTCCTAAAATTGTCAAGCCCCCAAAATCATACACGTCCCCTCCGCCCAGCGTCACCTTGACGGTTGGGGTCGGATCGCAGGCGTAGCCCACCTCCAGCGCCGCCGTAAACATATAATCGCCGGTCAGCGGCCAATTATCATCGCTGCCCTGTATGTAGCCTGGGCAGCTCCAGCCGGTGATATCCACCTTAACCGGGTCCGTCTCGCCGTCAACCGCCCCGCTGATCTGTGTGGGAAGCATGGAAACTACCGTGTCAAAGTCGGCCTGATTGTCCATGCTAACGCCGGGCAGGGCCAGTTCGCCCAGGGTCAGATTGTCGCCGTCCACGAATGTCCAGCTTGTGATGGCTTTTTCCAGTCCGTTCTCTGTAAGAGATGGTTCCGCCACGCATTCTCCCTCATGCCCTTCCTCTAAAGTACAGCCCTCAGTCTTTGTGCAGGGCACCGATTTTTCCGGCAGGGTTCCTGATGGAATTTCCGCAGTCTCTGCCACAACCGTCACGGTGATCTGCGGCAGCTTCACGCCGCTGGACAAGGGATAGCCGTCTGTCTTAGCCTTGAACACATACTTGCCCGCCGTATCACCGTCATAGGCCGGATCGCTCTGCCATGTCACGGGGACTTTTTCCTTAGACGTGGTTACGGTTAGGAGGGTTTTCCCGTTTTCCTTTTCGGAAGTATCCCTGTTGTGATTCCCGGACACACTGCCCTCCGCTTCGCTGGGCGTGGCGATAGAGACATTATCGCCGCTTTCTTCCTCAATGTCGTCCTCGTCCGGGATTACCGTATCCTCAATAACATGGTAGATAACCGCTGTTACCTCGTCCGGCAGGTTCAAATCCTCATAAGCCGTCCCCTCCTGGACGGTCTGCTTCGCCATATCGCCAGGGAGCGCCGCAAAGGACGCAATACTCCCGTCCTCCGGCGCGCTATTATCAGCCGCGGCCACCATCGGAAGCTGTGTTATCGTTAGTGCGGCAGATAGCAACAACGCCCATATTCGTTTCCATTTCTTTTTCTGTATCATTCTCGTTTCCTCCTGTCTGTCCATTCGGACGAGTTTATAGCTTTTAGGGAATTTTAATGTCGTATTCCGTATCGATGGTGTACTTTTCCGCATCTGTGTTCCCCATCCCTCATTTTACGTTTTTTTCCAAGACACACTCTGAATCACACCGAGCAAACCGGCTGAATATTCGCTGTAATACTGCCGGTCATAGAATCCTGGTTGACTGTGACAGAGATATCCTGACAGGTAAATCGCGGCGGCTATCTTTTTGTCTGCTGAAATGCAGGCAGGATCTGGCACGCCTGCGTCCGCCCAGCAGTGGCCGCATTCTCAGGTTCCACCAGGGTTCTCACCTTCCGGCACAGCTCGTCAAGGCGGTAGGGCTTGCCGATAAAGCCCTGTGCTCCGCCCTCCACCGCCATGGCCGCCGCTTCTTTGTTGCCGGAGAGCACCAGAACAGCGTCTGTCAGATGGCACAGCTCCGGAAGAAACGAAAGGCCGTCGCTGTCCGGCAGGTCGATGTCCAGCAGTGCCACCTTTTCCTCTCCGGTAGTATGCCGCTTCGCCTCGGCAATGCTACGCGCGATACGCACTGTGTACCCCTCCCGTTCCAGAAGCTGCCGGTTGGCGGCATTCACATTTTCGTTGTCCTCAATCAACAGGACGACTGGTTTTCGTTTCAGCATAATCCCACCTTTCTCTTTGAATAATTCCCCTATAATGCAAAAAAGAAAGCCACTGTTGTGACTTTCTGTTACGGAGCCTTCTAACCCCTGCCTGTATTATACCATAGACCCTTCATAAAAACACAAAGGTTGCCAATTTGTAACGATTTTACGCATTACTATATTTCACGCTCAAAGCAGTACCCCGCGCCCCACCCGGAGGTGATGGTATAACCGCTTCCCTCCAGCTTTTTGCGCAGCCGCGACACGGCGGTTCTCGCCGCGCTTGCGCTGCCGTTGGCAGGCAGCTTCCATACAGTTTCATATAGCCGCTCCGCTGAAACGCCCTCGCCCTCATGCTGCATGAGATAGTAGAGGGCGGCGTACTCGCGGGGCTGGAGCAGAATGTCCTCCCCGTTAAGGAAGGCGCGCTGGGCCACTGTATCCAACACCAGCGGGCCGCGCGTCATCACAGTGTTTCCCCGCGCCGTTTCACGCCGGTGTAATAAGGCCACCATCCGCGCCAGCAGTTCCTCCACCCGATAAGGCTTTGTCATGTAGTCATCTGCACCCCCGGTCAGGCCCTTTACCATATCCTCATAGTCCCGTTTGCTGGTGAGCATGAGCACCGGAGCGGAGGTCGTTTCCCGAAGCTCCGGGATATACTCCAGGCCGTTGCCATCGGGCAGAAGAATGTCTAACACCACAAGGTCAACGGTGGGATGCTCCGCAAGCGTCCGCCGTGCGGCTGCCAGGCTTACCGCCGGAAACACGGTGCAGCCTTCCCGTTCCAGTACTGCCCGGTTGAGCGCCAGCACATGTTCGTTGTCCTCCACCATCAGAATGGTTTTTCCATTCATTGTTCCACCTCCCATTTCATGATCGGGACTGTAAACCGCACGGCGGTTCCCTTTCCTATTTTACTTTCTACCGTAATCTGGCCGCCGTGGGCCTGGACTATCTGTGCGCAGATATACAGGCCAAGGCCGTTGCCTCCCGCAGCCCGGTTTTTAGGATATCGCTCAAATATCTGGGGGAGCAGTTCGGGGGCGATGCCCTCGCCGGTGTCACGCACAGTCACTGCAACTGAGCTCCCCTCCAGGCGCGCAGACAAGAGAATGCTGCCACTCTCGGTGTGTTTGACGGCGTTGGACATCAGATTAAGCAGTACCTGCAAGAGCCGCTCCTGGTCGCCATATAGATGCAAAAGCCCGGGAGGCACGTCCACCGCCACGGTATTGCCGTGATTGTCCATCACCGGGAAATGGACACAGGCTACGGTGTTCAAAAGCTCCGCAATGTCCATCTCACGACAGTTTAAGGTGAAGCTGCCGTTCTCGATGGCGGCAGCATCCAACAGCTGCATCACCAGCCGCTCCAACCGTCCGGCTTCGCTGTCCACCCGCCGCATATTATCCCGCACGGCGGCCCGGTCAATCAGCTTGTCGTCCATCATCCGCCCGGTGAGCTGGGCGAAGCCAGATACCACAGTGATAGGCATTTGCAGCTCGTGGGAGAGATTGTGGAGAAATTCTTCTTTTAAGTCGGCCAGCTCCCGCACACGGGCTGCTTCATTCTCCTGGTTCGCCTGTTCACGGGCATGGCGCAGGCAGATAACCAGGCGCACGCAGTTCAGCAGGTTGACCAGCCCAGCAATATCCGGATTACCACATAGCTTACGCTGCTCATATCCAAAAGCCCCGGTGCAGCGATGAGGATAATCATGCAGGTCAGCAGGGAAGGCAGCCAGATAATACTCCATATACTTGTGTTGTCTACGTCCATTAAAGGCTCCAGCTCCCGGCGCAGGAAAAGGAAAATGATCGGATAGGTGAAAAGGTCGAACAGCAGGGTAGTTATAATAATCGTCAGATAACCGCCGCCAATCCGCTGGCTGGCAAACTGTCCGCTGCTCATGGTCATGCTCATTAGGGTCCAGGCAATCAGGTAGACGAAAAAGTGCCGGGTAAACCGGTCTTTGATAATGACACAGGACAGCAGAAAAAAGAACACCATCGAAATCATCCGGTAGGTAGTTGCTGAGGTTTCCGCCGAATAGCCGAACACTACAAGCCACAGAGCGATTGCCCCCCACACGGCGGCCACAATCAGTCCCAGCGCCCACACCGGAATGCGCATTCTTTTCCGGTAAGGGTAGCACCGCAGGATTACAGGGCCAAAAAAGACGAGGAAGCTCCCCCAGTATTCCAGCCACATATGGATGTGGATACTTTCGCTCATGGCAGCACCTCCTTTATTTCTTAATGTTTATTATACAGGGAAATAATAATCCCTTCAAGCGTAAGATAGGGATAGCTGATGTTTTCGCGGATCGTTTATAACCGTTATATGGAACAAAATCTTTCCCGGAGAGAGAAAAAAGGACGCTCAATTTGAGCGTCCTGGCTGATAGATATTGAGTTTTCCGTCTTGCCTGTATTCACATAGCTTTCATTAGCATATCAAAGCTCTCCTATCCCTCCAGCAGTTTTCGGTACAAATCAAAATCCCTTTCAGTAAATACGTCAAAAATAACCTGGGTGATAGACATGTTCCGTTCCAGAAAGCGGGATACCGTTTCCACTGCAATTTCCGCCGCCTTATCCTGAGGGAAACAAAATACGCCGGTGGATATACAGCAGAATGCAATGGATGAAATTCCGTTCCGGACAGCCAGTTCCAGGCAGGACTGATAACAGCCTGCCAGAAGTTCACAGTCCCGTTTTCTTAAATTTCCGGAAACAACCGGACCGACCGTGTGAATGACAAATCTGCATGGGAGATTGTAGCCCGGTGTGATTTTTGCTCTGCCCGGCGGTTCTTCATATCCCTGTGCCTTCATCAATTCACTGCAGGCCATGCGAAGCTGAATGCCCGAATATGTGTGAATGATGTTGTCGATACAGGAATGGCAGGGCTGAAAGCAGCCCAGGAGAGCGCTGTTTGCCGCGTTTACAATGGCATCCGCCTTTAAGGTCGTGATATCGCCGCGCCATAGAAAAATACGGCCGCCATCATCCACCGGCCGCAGGGAAACGCTGTCCGTGATCCCCTTCTTTCTGATCTCCTCCGACAAATATTTATCCTGTATATCAAGAAAATCCTGCGCCGCAGGCACCGGCGGACGCAGGTTCATCAGGGAGCGCAGGAGCCGCTTCTGGCCGGACTCATCGAAGGGGATTCCCATGCCGCGATACTGCGGCATTTCTTCCAGCAGAGTCCGGATCAGATACGTTCTTCGTTCATCCTGTTTCATAAAGCCTCCTTATTTTTTATCTCTGATACGATATCCTGGATGCTAACCGCAATATCCTCTTGAACGCCCAATGCCCTGGGGCCCAGGTGGGCCGGCACTGCGGCCTCGTCCCGGTTCAGCCGGATCAGCGACCATTTTTTATTATCATACAGCATCCTCTCAAAAGGGAACCTGATAATCGCCGGTGTGTTGAAACCGACGCCCGCCTCCAGCAGAACCACATTTTTTTCAGCATACTTTTCCAAAAATATCCCATATCGCTCAGCTGCCTTATTCCAATGATCATCCTGTACAAAATACCCGTCTTTTCTGAGATTCATTTCCATGGGCCCCCCGCATACAGGGCACTTCGGCACCATATCGGAGGGAATCTTGCAGTCCCTTTCTGCCTCATTCATCTGTTCAAACAGCCTTACCGCGTCATATGTCTTCTGATGACAGCCTTTCGCACACTGGATCAGCCCGTAGTCACCCTGTGTTGCAAAAATATGATCGTCACAAAAGCCTGCTTTCCAGAATTGATGGTCCACGTTTGTCGTAAGTACAAAATAATCTCTCGTACCCGCCAGTTCAAACAGCTGCCGGTAAACGGGCAGCCCGTCCGGTTCAATTCTGTTGATATAAGCATGCCTCGCCCAATATGCCCACCGTTCTTCCTCCGTAGGAAACGGATAAAAACCGGCGGAATACATATCCTGCATATAAACAGTACCATATTTTCTGATGAAGTCACCGAAATTTCCGGTAAACCGTTTTCCGCCGTATACGAGTCCGGCTGCTGCAGAAAGCCCGGCGCCGGCTCCGATCAGTAAGCTTCCGCCTGATCCAGCATAAAAGCCGCCTTTCTGATCTGCTCCTGATACGGAATATTTTGTTTCTTTTCATTTCCCATCCCTATTGTCCTTATTGTTAGAATTCGTATGGCGGATTGCCTGAAAAATCAGCAATCAGTCCATGAGGGCGTTCCAGATAAAAAACCTCAAACACAGGATTATCCGCCCTGCCATACTGGCCTTTTACGATCGGATTGGACATGCATGCTTCTTTTACCTCCATATTGTCCTCAAATACAGCCTTTCCATGAAGGCGGATCCAGGCGTAAGAAGAGTCCGACACGCTGATTTCAATCTCCGGATTCTGCTGCATATCCTTATACACTTCCTTCTGATTATTGGTACAGAACCACATTTTTCCGTACATTTCAAAGCAGAACATAAATGGACGGCATTTTGCTTTTCCGTCTCTTCCTACGGTTGCCAGATATTGTACCGGGTTTGCTTGTAAAAACTCCACTGCTCTTTTCATATGGTTTTCTCCTCTTTCAGATATCTTTTCGTGGAACGGCCGCTTCCTGTGTAACCATTATAGATCGGATTCCGAATAAGGAAAAGTAAGCACTTTAAAGTGGGATAGTATCCATTTGGAAACTATCCCGCTTTGACCCGGCGCTTTTATTAATATAAATGGTGTTCTTTCCAAATTCTCATTACGTACCCATGGCTGTGGCCTGTTCTCCGTCCGGCTTCCCTTGCCGACACATCCGGATGGCTGATACAGTAATCCAGAATTTCCAGCTTCTCTGACTTCCATATATTTTTCAACAGTTCATCCCGGCAGACCGCCGAAAAGTCGATTCCCAGAAGAGCGGAAAGACCGGATGCGACTCGTTCACTATCTGTATGATATCACGGAAACGAAAGCCCGTGAATAGCTGAATACTCGATTTCCATTCCTTTTTTGTATAATTCCATAAATTCTGCGAAGCCCTTTACATCTTCCTGGTCCGGGTATTCCACCAGTTTTTCCTGATCCGCAAATATCTTTTCGTGAAGAAAGTCTGAAAGTTTTTCCCCTTCCTGATGATCCGCCAGGTATGCAGCCAGAACGGCAATGCCCCATGCGCCGCCTTCTCCTGCCGTCTTCATCACGCAGACCGGGGTATCGAGTGCCGCCGCCATAATTTTCTGTGCCACGCCTTCCGTTTTGAATATGCCGCCGTGACCTGTGATCTCGTCTACGCGGACCTGTTCTTTTTCGGTCAGAATGTCCAGACCGATCTTAATCGCTCCGAATGCTGTTGACAGATGGGCGCGCATGAGATTGGGCAGACTGAATCTGCTGTCAGGCATTCTTGTGAGAAGAGGCCTTCCTTCATTCAGAGGAAGAATATTTTCGCCTGACAGGAATCCGTACGATAAGACGCCTCCGCAGTTTTTATCCCCTTTCAACGCGGCATGATAAAGTATGTGATACAGCTTTCCCTCGTCCAGCTCCATCCCGGCCTCTTTTGCAAATTCTCCAAAAATATTTACCCAGGCATTTAAATCGGACGTACAGTTGTTCGCATGCGCCATCGCTACCAGTTCGCCGGAAGGCGTCGTAACCATATCGATCTCAGGATAAACAGCCGACAGTTCCTTTTCCAGCACGATCATTGCAAATATAGAAGTTCCGGCGGAGATATTTCCCGTCCTTGGGGCTACGCTGTTCGTAGCCACCATACCTGTACCTGCGTCCCCTTCCGGCGGGCAGAGTGGAATTCCAGCCTCCAGTTCCCCGGATGGGTCCAGAAGGCGGGCGCCTTTCTCCGTCAGACAGCCTGCTTCCTCTCCTGCCTTTTGCACCTTTGGCAGAAGGTTTTCCAGCTTCCAGGGCATGCCGTATTCTGCTGCAAGATCATTAAACTGACGGATCATCCTTGGATAAAAGGCGCCTGCTTCCGTATCAACCGGAAACATCCCCGACGCTTCACCGATTCCAAGCACTTTTCTGCCCGTCAGTTTCCAGTGGATGTAACCGGCAAGGGTAGTAAAATAGTCTACCTGGCTTACATGCGGTTCTCCATTCATCATGGACTGGAAAAGATGGGCAATGCTCCATCTCTGAGGCACATTGTAGGCGAACAGTTCCGTAAGTTTCCCCGCCGCTTCTCCAGTGGTCGTATTTCTCCATGTGCGGAAAGGCACCAGAAGCTCCCCTTCTCTGTCGAATGCCAGATATCCATGCATCATTCCGCTGAAACCGGCCGCCTCAGTTTTTTGATCCGCACTCCGCATTTTGCAAAGACATCATCTGCCATTGCCCTGTATGCCGCCTGGACTCCCCTCCATACTTCTTCCAGCGGATACGTCCAGATATTATTTTCCAGGTGGTTTTCCCATCCAAAGTTGCCCGTTGCAATCGTATCGTAATGTTCTCCCAGAAGAACCGCCTTGATCCTCGTTGATCCCAGTTCAATGCCCAGTACGGCATTGCCCTCTTCTATAATCGTTTTCATATCATTCATGATGTTTTCCCCTTTCCATGATCTTATCCAGTAATTCCGGCAGTTCCCCTATTGTGTTGATTCTGCCTTCAGGCAGTTTAGCAGTTCCATAGCCATAAGAAGCGTGGACGAAAGGAATGCCCGCCCGTTCTGCCGCCGCCTGATCCGTTTCTGTATCTCCCATATATACCGCGGCTTCCGTCTTGTTTCTTTCCATAATCAGCCTTATATTATCCGCCTTTTTCATTCCGGTCCGTCCGGAACATTCGTAATCCGCAAACAGTTTCCCCATTTCGTAATAGTCTAAAAATGCTTCAATATACCCACTCTGACAGTTGCTTACGATAAATAAACCATACCGGCTGCCAAGCTCCATCAGTACTGTCTGAACGCCCTCATATAGCACACATCCATGTTCTCTGAGTATTTCGTTGGCATGGATGCAGCATTCATTCAGCAGTTCCAGTACTGCGTCTTCTTCTTTCTCCGGAAAAAGTGCTGCCGCAAATTCAGGCAGGGTTTTTCCCATCAGGGATCTCATTTTGGACTCCTTCAGCCAGCAGCTTCCCAATCCGTGTTTTTCAAATACCTCATTCCACGCATTTGCGACATGTGAGAAAGAGTCCCAAAGCGTTCCATCCAAATCAAATATAACCGCTTTTTTATATGGCATCTGTCTTCCTTTCCCTGTAGATAATCGCTCTCCTTCTGTCCAGTTCCATGCTCATATCCGTACGTACCGAATCCAGGTTATAGAATATCATCATGACCGCGATCAGCAGACAGAGTACCGCAGGAATCCAGATGAAGCTCACTTCGATTGCATTCAGCGCGGATTGGCTCTGCTTTACGTTCGGTATATATCCGCCCATTTCCAGGAATAATCCGATGACAGCACTGGCAATTCCCATGCTGGCCTTTACAAAAAATCCCTGAAGCGCTGCGATCATTCCGGAAATACTTCTCTTTTTGCTGTACTCGGAATAGTCGATCACGTCCGGCTGCATGGCAAATGTCGTTCCGAATATTCCATAGATACCAAGGCCCGTCAGCAGAAGTCCGCCCAGCAGGCAGCTCATATGGGAACGTCCCATATAGATGACAATATCTCCGATTATATACAGCGCCAGACTCACGTACATGACTTTCTTCTTTCCCATTTTTTTCTGCAGGGATGGAAGAAGCAGCAGCATGGGAAGGCCTGAAAGAATCCCGAAAAGTCCTACGAAGGCAATCCAGTTCTCTTTTTGAAGATTATATGTAAAATAATAGATAACCGTCGTATTGCGGACCACATACAGGGCAAAATAGAGGAAGTTCACTCCAAAAAAGATCCAGCTCTGTCCCGTAAGCCCCTTAATGCTCTCTTTTATGGAAGAATGGCTCTCCTCACTGCGGGAGGCACTACTTCTTTCGTACTGAGAAAAGTCAGCACAAAGATAAACATGGCAGCTACGCCGTATATGGACATGGTAATCAGATATCCACGCCCCCTGTCTCCTTTTCCAAAATAAGATACAAGAGGCGTCGTAATTGTCATCACGAGTGCTGTTCCGAACATCGCGCAGATCATACGGCTGGCCACAAGGCAGTTCCTTTCATGAAGATCGGACGTCAGCCTGGGCACGATGGTATTTAGGGGAATATTTACAACCGTATAAGCCGTGCACAAAAGGCAATATGTAACGTACGCCCAGATCAGCCTTCCGCCGCTTCCAAAGTTTGGAACGTAGAACGTCATTACGGTAAAGATGGCAAACGGCACCGCTCCGATGAGAAAATACGGTCTTCCCTGTCCCCATCTCGTATGTGTTTTGTCTACAATCAGCCCCATTCCCGTATCCGTCAGCGCGTCCACAACCTTCGTGACGAGCATCAGTGTTCCTGCTGCCGTCGCAGCAATTCCGAATACATCCGTATAAAAAATCATCAGATAAGAGGCCATGGTGCTGAATACCAGATTGCAGCCCAGGTCCCCGATTCCATATCCGATTCGCTTTGACCATTTTCCCATCATTAAATACCTCCTCTACGGTTTTAAAAACAGGTGAAGGCGCCGTCAACGATAAAATCGGAACCTGTCGTAAATGAACTCGTATCTCCTGCAAGATATACACAGACAGATTGCAGTTCCTCCGGCCGGCCCATTCTGTGAAGCGGCGCCAGTTCGTTCCACTTTGCTATCAGAGGCTTCAGGCTTTCGGAATTCAGAGTGAGCTCCGTTCCAATATAGCCTGGCTTATGGAATTGACCCGCACATTTTTTCCGGCCCATTCTATCGCCAGGGATTTCGTCAGCTGGATCACCCCCGCTTTGGAAGCGTTATAGGAACACTGGGGCTGGGGAACGTTGACAATATGGGCAGACATGGAAGCCGTATTGATAATGGAGCCGCCGCCCTGCTCAATCATTACCTTTCCTGCCGCCTGAGCCGTCAGGAAAACGCCTCCTAAATTAATATCAATCACTTTTTTCCACTGCTCATATGTCATTTCTTCTGCCGGTATGTTCATGCAGATACCGGCGTTGCAGAACGCCACATCGATTCTGCCGAATGCCTTTCGTATTGTTCTGATCATCTCGTTCACGTCTTCCGGTCTTGTGACATCTGCTTTTATGGCGATCGTTTCCGCTCCCGTTGCTTCACGAAGCTCCTCTGCCGTCTTCTGGGCTTCCGGCAGGTCCACGTCTACAATTGCCACATCAGCTCCCGCTTCGGCAAATGCAGCTGCAACACTTTTCCCGATTCCCCTGGCTCCGCCTGTCACAAAAATTTTCTTTCCGTCCAGTCTCATTTTCTCGATAATACCCATCTCGTTCTCCTTTTTAGTTAATCTATTTTATAAAATCATTTTATTTAATGTATTTACATAATACTTCCATTTATACAGAATGTCAATATCGATATAATAGACAAAATCACTCGTTACTTTTTGTATGTTTTGCACAATATATTCCAATGATTATTTTTGTTATAATATTTTATAACCATTTTGCAAAATAGCTTTATATATTGGAGAGAAGAGATATGGCAGAAAAATTTTCACTTGTAGATATTAAGAAAAAGAATTATTCAGACGTGTATCAGTTTATTTATCATAACTCAGACTGCTCAAAGCAGGCCATAGCCTCCGCACTGAACATGAGCCTGCCAACCGTTACGCAGCATCTGTCTTCCCTTCAGGAAGAAGGGCTGATCCGCACCAACGGGCAGCTGAGTTCATCCATCGGCAGAAAGGCGCTTGCCTATACGATTATTCCAGAAGCGAAAATCGCTTTAGGCGTGGAGATCACATCAAATGAAATAAAAATCTCCTCGGTCAACCTGCGCGGCGATGTTATCGCGACGGAAACACTACCTTTAAAGTTTGAGACTACCTCAGAATATTACCGGATTTTTTCTGAGGCTGTTCAGGCTTTTACTTCTGCCCGGCAGTATGCGGATGATCGGCTCCTCGGGCTTGGTATCGGCATACAGGCACTCGTATCGAGCGACGGGACAGCCGTCACCTACGAAAATACTGAGTTGTACCGGCCTTTCGATCAGCAGTTTTTCCGACTATTTTAAATATCCGTGCCGTTTTATTCACGATGCAGAATGCGCCGCCATGACGGACCTGTGGCAAAATCCCGACCTGGAAAATTCCGTCTATCTTTCTATCGGAAAGCATCTTGGAAGCACGGTCATCATAGGCGGTGATTTTCATACCGGCGACAGCGGAAAAAGCGGTATTATCGAACACATGATTCTGGTTCCTGGAGGCAGGCCATGCTACTGTGGTAAAAAGGGATGTGTCGAGAGCTACTGTTCCCTGACCGCTCTTCTGGAAGGCCGGGATACCCTGGACGGATTTTTCATGCAGAAACGGGCCGGCAGCCCGGAATATGAAAAACGGTTTCATGAATTCTTAGACCATCTGGCCGACGCGGTCCACAACGTCCGTATGGTGATCGACATTCCCGTCATCCTGGGCGGACCGCTGTCGCCATATCTGGAACCGCAGGATTTTGATTACCTGGCCTCGTCTGTTAAGAGCCAGGAAATTCTGCCCCTGTCTGATAAACAGATCCGTCAGGGCTCCAAACTTCCCCATATGATTTCTGTGGGGGCAGCTCTCCCTTATGTCAGGGAATTCCTCGCCAGTATATAGCGGCCTGCCTGTCCCTTTCATTAATCACGCAACATGTCTCCGGCTAATATATCAATAAGTTGTATTACGTTCCCGTATAAGAGACATAAAAGAGGGCGCTGCAAAAGTAGAATCAGCCATACCTCCGATACCAGATTCCGTTCCATGGCGGCAGCAAGTCACTCTGTCTGGTATCGGGGAAATGCTTTTTTCTGCTTCTCAGCACCCTCGTTTAGATGTCAACTATTTATTTCTTAATTTAATATTATTACAGTTCTTTTCCGTTGGAAGCGATCACCTGTTTGTACCAGAAGAAAGACTTTTTCCTGATTCTTTCCAGGGTGCCGCTGCCGTCGTCCTGTTTGTCCACATAGATAAATCCATACCGTTTCTTCATTTCTCCCGTTCCGGCACTGATCAGATCAATAGGGCCCCAGGCGGTATATCCTATGAGTTCCACTCCGTCCTCTTCCACAGCCGCTTCCATCGCCCGAATATGTTCTCTGAGATAGTCAATGCGGTAATCGTCCTCGATCCATCCGTTTTCATCCGGATTATCGGCTGCTCCCAGTCCGTTTTCCACAATAAAAAGCGGTTTCTGGTAACGGTCATATACCTGGTTCAGCGTAATGCGCAGGCCCAGCGGATCAATCGGCCATCCCCATTCACTGAATTTCAGATGTGGATTTTTAGCAGATCGAAAGAGATTTCCTTCCGCTTCTTCCTGAGTGGTTGCTGCAATACACCTGCTGTTGTAGTAGGAGAATGAGATGAAATCCACCGGATGTGATTTCAGAAGCGCCTCATCTCCCTGTGCCATTTGGGGAAATATTCCTTTTTTCTGAAGGCGCTTTACGGCATAGGAAGGATAGTATCCTCTCGCCTGGACATCTACAAAAAAATAATTTTCCTGATCCGTAAGCAGCGCCTCCCATACGTCCTCTGGTTTACAGGAATATGGATATGCGCTTCCCGCTGCGAACATACAGCCAATTTTATTTTCAGGATTGATCTCATGGGCCATTTTTGTTGCAAGTGCGCTTGCGGTCAGTTCATGATGAGCTGCCTGGTATTTGATTTTCTCTTCATCCTCTCCAGCTTCAAACAACAGCCCCGCTCCCATGAACGGCGCATGGAGTATCATGTTGATCTCGTTAAAAGTCAACCAGTATGTGACGAAATCTCTGTATCGGGTAAACAGTACTTCACAGAGCCGCAGATAATAGCCGATCATTTCCCTGTTTCGCCACCCGCCGCATTTCTTAATCAGATGTACCGGACAATCAAAATGAGAAATGGTCACCAGAGGCTGTATGCCGTACTTTCTGCATTCTTTAAATATCTCCTCATAAAAGCGAAGTCCCTCTTCATTCGGTTCTGCTTCGTCGCCCTTTGGGAAAATTCTGGTCCAGGCGATACTCAACCTGTATACCTTGAATCCCATTTCACCGAACAGCCGGATGTCCTCCCGAAAATGGTGATACATGTCCACGGCCTGAGCTGCCGGATACACATGACGCCCGTCCATTTCCAGCATCTTCATGTGTCCTGTAATCACAGCGCGCCTGTCTTTTCCTGCGGGGCATACATCTACATTGGCCAAGCCGCGTCCGCCTTCAGAAACGCCTCCCTCACACTGGTTTGCCGCCGTAGCGCCTCCCCATAAAAAATTTTCCGGAAATCCCATATGATCGCCTCCTATTTCAGTATGGTAAGCAGACTTTCTCCTGCAGTTACCTGTTCCTTAGTCGTTTCCGCCACTTCCAGATAGTCATCGCTGTTGGTAACCAGCACCGGCGTTTCCAGACAGTACCCTTTCTCTTCCATCATCTTTTTGTCAAATCGGATCAGAAGCTGGCCTTTTTGGACGCGTTCTCCCTGTTTAATTATGGCCTCAAAGCCTTCTCCATCCAGCTGCACCGTGTTCAGTCCTATATGAATCAAAAGTTCCGCCCCGCTGTCCGTCGTCATTCCAATGGCATGAAGCGTCGGAAACAGCGTTTCGACCACGCCGTCGGCAGGTGCAAATACTTCTCCTGTCTCAGGCAGAATGGCCGCCCCCTTTCCCAGCACTCCCGACGCAAATGCCTCGTCCCTGATCTCTTCCAGTTTTAGACTCTTCCTTTCAGCGGACTGGCAATTTCCACCTTGTTTAAAATGGAAGCCGCCATATTTCCCCCGTTGTTTTCCTTATCTTCTTCCATACCCTCTTTCTGATCTGCCGATGTTCCACCCCCATTCTCTGAATCCACCGCCGCTTTCCGCCGTTTCGGAAAGCGGCCGTTGTCTGATGAACCTGACGCTCCGACCGGTCCCGGCTCTCTGTAGAAAATCATGGTGAGTACAAATGCGACAACCATTGAAATCCCTACGCCTGTAACGGCTACAATCAGATTGCCCATGCTGCCGTCCGGTTCAATCATGGCCGGGAATTCAAATATGCCCATGCCACCCATCATAAATTTGCGGAAGTTAAACGCCCCCAAGTATCCGCCGCCGATGCAGCCCGCAATACAGCTGATGATAAACGGCTTCTTCAGCGGGAGCAGAATGCCGTAAATAGCCGGTTCCGTAACTCCGAAAATGCCGGAGATAAAGTTCGGAAGCGCCATCTCTTTTAACCGCCTGTCTTTCGTCTTAAAGAAAATGGCCAGCACAACAGCTGATGTTGCAAAGGTACATGCGAAGAAAGGCATCATCACATTGTCGTAGCCGTTTGTCATAATATTGTTAATGTACACCGGGATAAAACCCCAATGCAGGCCAAAAATAACGAGAATCTGCCATGTCAGGCCTACAATAGCGCCGGCCAGCATCGGGCTGAAGCTGCGGACTGTCATAACCGCTTCCGCTATAATTGCGGAACCAAATGTAGCCAGAGGTCCGATTGCTAAAAATCCGGCCGGAATTGCCACCATAAGGGTGAGCATGGGAACAAAAAAGAATTTCACGAGATCCGGTATAAAGCGGCTGAAAAACTTCTCACATTTCGATGCAAAATATACGACAAAGATTACCGGTATAACGCTTCCCGTATAATCGATTGCAATCATGGGCAGGCCAAAAAACTCCGTATAAATCTTCGATTCAAACATCGTGCCTGTAAACAGCGTATAAAGCACATCTTTGCCTGCCGACAGAGCACTGCTCTGCACCGTTGGATAACACATGATCGCGCCGATAACCAACCCCAGCATAGGCTTTAAACGGAACTTTTTAGCAGCCGTATATCCGAGAAACAGCGGCATGAAATGAAACAGGCCGTCTCCGATTGCGTTTAATACAAGGTATCCTCCACATGTTTCCTCATAGAAGTTCATGGCTACAAACAGGGCGTTCAGCCTTTCACCATACCGCATGCCGCCATGATTCCTAGAATCGGCTGGAAGATTCCCGAAATGGCATCGATAGCCCGGTTGAACAGGTTCCCGGAGGGCGCTTCATCTCCCTTCTCTTCCCCTTCTCTTCCCTCTTCCTGGCCGATCAGCGGCAGTACATCCGCATAGACCTCAGGCACGTGATTGCCGATTACCACCTGGTACTGGCCGCCGCTTTTCATCACGGTCACCACGCCATCCATAGCCTTAATGATTTCGTCATCTGCCCTGCTTCATCCTTAAGCTTAAAACGAAGCCTCGTGATGCAATGCGTCAGGCTGCTGACATTGTCCTTACCGCCTACATTCCTTACAATCTCTGATGCCAGTTTTTCATACTTACCCATATCATTTCCTCCAATCATATTCTGTAACTGTTCAAAATGTCGGAAATATGAACAGTTACTTTTACATTTATACTTTTGAAGGTTTGGCCAACTGAATGTCACCATCCAAACATACTTTTTTATTTCATTCTACTCTGCAGCCGCGTCCTGTTCCCGGTTACTGCTTCGTCTTATTTACCACCCGTTCGATATGAATGGTCAAATACAGCTGTTCTTCTCTTGAAAGCTGGTACTCGTACTTCTTCTCAATAAACTGCGTGATTTTTTCCACACAACGGTAAGCCTCCTGATATTTTTCCCTGATAAGCGCCCAGAGGTCATCATTGTCGTCTTCCCTGTAGATGCAATGTTCCACGAGACGCTTTGCGAAAAACTTCAAATGTGTGATAAAGCGATAATAGTAGACGTCATCTTCATTAAATTCTATACGGAAATAGTATTTTACAATATTTATGATCTCCTGCATGACCCTGGTAATTTCATACATGTTGTGCATAATCTCCTGGTCCATCTGGGCGTTGGCCAGATGGAGCGCAATAAACCCGGCCTCGTCTTCCGGAAGCCTAACCATGCATTTTTCCTCAATCAGATCCAGCGCCCACAAGCCAATCTGATATTCATCCCTGTAAAATCTGCGGATATCCCATAACATGGCATTCTTCACGGTCACTCCGTCCAGACATCGGACAATCGAAGTATGTACGTGGTCTATAAGAGAAATATAAATCATGTCGTTCAGCTTCTTCCCCAGCCGTCTTCCTGCCTCCGATATGATCTCCTCTCCAACGGCAATATGCTCCATAGGGATATCCTGGATCAGCACCTGGAATTTATTATGGGCCTCCTCTCCTGAAAGGAAGAACACCTTATCAATGATATCCTGGCTAATCTCATCTCCAGCTTTCTTCTTAAAACAGATTCCCTTACCCATCACGATCTTTTCCTGTCCCTTTTCATCGAGAACAACCGCGACATTGTTATTCAAAACTTTAAATACCTTCATTTTCATCCCCCTGCCAGATATAAAATACAGCTTATAAAATGAAAAAAACCTATATACACAAATAAATCGAGAAGCTGATGCTTCTTGAAATATTTCTGTATACAGGTCTAGCTTGTTTTCACAATCACTATCCTATTGATGACTGAATTCTAACACAGGTCAAAATCGAAGTCAATCCAAAATCCAGGCCATTCTGATTTTCTCTCTTTCTGCCAATTTTAAAGCCGTATTTTTATGCACTTTGACCTATATTCTACGTTCTTCCTGTTGTCCTCATTTTTCCTTTATCTCGACTGTAATCCACATCGGCAGGCAAGAAACTGAAATCCATCTGCTTCTGCGCCTGCCGTATGACCTTCTCACAGACTGGATTTATACCGAATTACCCACCTGTGCCCAGACCATTTTTTATAATCGATTATTCTTCCCTTTTCACCTGAAGATCAGCCTTCCCGTATTTTAGTTCAAACAGTTCAATCGGCATCGGTTTATCGATAAAGTATCCCTGTATATAGTCACAGCCGGTCTCTCTCATGAACTGAAACTGCTCTTCTGTTTCGATTCCTTCTCCGCAGCACTTTGCACCGATCTCATGGCTCAATTCAACGATGTGCTTTACCAGCGCCTCTCCATTCCTGGCTTTCTGGTATCTCTGTATTATGCTCTTATCTATTTTTAAGAGATCAAAATCAGCCATCATCAAAAACTCGTATGATGAATATTCTACGCCAAAATCATCCAATGCAATATAAATCCCCTGTGCCCTCAGTTCCTTTAATAATGCTGCCATCTGTTTTTTGTTCAGGGTTTCCTGCGTTTCTGTAATCTCTATTTCCAGCTGCTGAGGCTTTATATTATACCGGTGTAACGTCTCCTGGAACTGCGCCCGGAAATGCTCGTCAAAAAGGGTGATTCTGGAAAAATTAACGGCCAGCCTCATATCTGAAAGGCTTGTGCCATTCCATTTTTCAAATAAACGGCAGACTTCATTCAGTACGAAAAAGTCTAAATTGGATATCAGACCCTCTCTTTCCAGCAGCGGAATGAACTTGACCGGAGGAACGACTGCTCCGCTGTCATTTTTATACCGTACGAGAACCTCTGCACTGTCCACCCGGTTCGTATAAATGTTGAATTTCGGCTGCAGATAAACCATAAATTCGCGGCTCAGGATCGATTCCGTCAGTCCTTTCAGCAATGGTATTTTCTCAGCAGCGATATCGCCCTTTTCTTTGTAATACTCCTGTTTGCTCATGTACATCAGCTTGTCTGATTTATTCAGAAGTTCATTTAAATCGCAGTGAACATCGCTCCACGTCGTCCCGATTGAAACAATGCTGTGTCCGTCTTCATGAAGCTTTTCGCTCATCGCCTTCAGCTGTCTGTTGAATTCTTCATATTCCATGGATTCCGTAACGATCAGGAACTCGTCCCCGCTGATCCGGAACTTCCTCTCATTCGGGAAAAATGCCTTCATAACTTCTGCGATATAGGAAATCACCATGTCTCCATACACATGGCCCTTCAAATCATTCATCTTTTTCAGGCCGTTAATATCCATGAAAACAACTCCGACATGAATCGGAAAGCGCCTGTAAAATTCATCGCAGTACGCCATATAACTGTTGCGGTTTTCAAGGCCCGTCATCAAATCCTGACAGCTCAATTTCTCAAGACTTTTTTTCAGGGAATTTTTTGCGATTTCATTTTCAAGGAAACAGGAAAGCTCCTTCAGATGATAGACCTCATCCCGGTTCCGCTTCGGATCATCAACTCCTAAAAATCCTTTTATTTCGCCCTTTACATAAAGGGGGACGGCCATGAGGCTGTTGATACCCTGTTCCTTTAAAATCTCATACTCCAGCTTTCTGTCTTCTCCCAATGTTTCAACATCATCAATTTTGACATAAATATTAGCTTTAAACTGATCCATCCAAAAGGAGATTGCCTCTATTGTAACATCCTGCAGCTTGTCAATCTGAGGTTCAATTCCTTCTGCACAAATTTCATGTGAAATGCTTGCAACACCTCTGCTCTCATCTGTTTCAATGATATAGACGCGGTCCGACTGATAATAATCCTGGACAATCTGCAGGACATATTCGATTGAGTCTTCCAGATATTCCGATGAAGTCAACAGTTTAATACAATCTACAATGCTTTTTTCCGCCTCTTTGAGGTTTTCCCTGCTGCGCTCCTGCAGCCGTCTCTTCTGAAGAAATGTAGTCAGAATTTTAGAAATAAGCGTCAGCATTCCGATTTCTTCCTGGGTCCAAAGCCGCACTCCCGTACACTCATCAAATCCGATAAAACCGGCGAATCTGCTTTCTTCCCAAAAAGCGCACTGCAGAGTCGAGTGAATTCCCTGGTCTTCAAATAATTTCACCAGGTCCGGCGTCAGCGTGCTGATATCCCTGCAGTAGAATACAGAATTATTTTCAAACATGCTCTCATAATTCCACTCGTCTATCTTCATATTCTGGAGATGGTCGATCTCCGGACTGATCCCGTTATTGCACCACTCGTATGTATTAGAGCAGTATAAGCCGTCTTCCGTATTTTCAAAAATATATGCCCTGCTCACATCGAACCGCTTTCCCGCAAGTTCTAAAATCAAGTTCACCGCCTGGTCTACATCTTCTATTTTGTGTATAAGATCAAACACATATGTCACAAAACTGTTGATTTCACCGCCTGCCAGCTGTTCAGAGTCAATCACGGTTCCCAGGGACGAATATCCTACTTCGTCTACCGGTATCGAATGGTTCTTATCATACATCACATATCGGTCTTTTCCCTGAGTTTTCGCCATGTACAGCGCCTGATCCGCGCATTTATATAATGTTTTAAAATCTTTCCCGTCTTCCGGATACATCGCGGCGCCAATGCTGCACGTTACATGAAGCGTCCGTTTTTCATCCTCAAACAGATGGCGAAACATATCCAGCAGCTTCTCTGCCTTTTGTCCGGCGGATTCCCGGGATGAAATATTTTTCATAAATATTGCAAATTCATCGCCTCCGATACGTCCGACCACATCGATTTCCCTCATCAGCCTCTTCATACCGGAAGCGATCTCCGTAAGCACAACGTCGCCCAGCATATGACCATTCGTATCGTTGATCTGTTTGAAATTGTCCGTATCGATCATAAACAGCGCACACTGCTGTCGCGGCATATCCTGTAGATGATGTCTGACCAGCATATCTGTTTCTTCCCTGTTATACAGACCGGTCAATGCATCTCTCTCCGCCCGCCTTCGCAGCTTTTTTATTGATTTCATTTCCCTGCTGATATCAGATACAATCCCAACCACTTTAACCGGCTTCTCCGCCTGATCATACAGTGTAACCGCGTGAATTCGATACCAGTCATACTCGGACTCCAAGTCTTTATTTGCAACACGGAGCTGGATCGCACAATACCGCCTTCCATTTTTTATGTCATCCAGAAACGCCTCGAACCGCTTTTTATCTTCCTGATGAATGTACGGCGACGAGGTGAAAAATTGAACGGCTTCATGAACTGCAGGCTCACAGCCAAATCTCTTTTTCCAGTTCTCAGAATACATGATCTGTTCTGCCGCTATATCCCATTCAAAAATCATCACATTCGCCTGACCGGAACCAGACTCCTGCTGTCTGATGGGCAAATCAGTCAATTCTTTTTTTCTAATTACTTCTTTCCCGCTCTGATTTCTATTTTTTTCAGCCATCCTACACACCTTCTTTCGTACTGTGCCTCAGTTGATCTGCTTCATCAACCATGGCGGCTCGCTTCTACACTTGTTCATATTATATATGATTTGGCCTTTAAAAGCAATTCGGAGTGCTGTCAAAAGATGAATCCATCATCGATGGAAAAACACCTGCATCTTTCTGATTATGAAAGGCTGAATTCAGAAATGAATCGTAAAGCAGGTCTTTCCGTCCCTGCTTTCCACACTGATTTTTGCATTATGGCGGTCGGCAATCTGTCTAGCAATAGCCAGACCGAGACCTGTTCCCGTCTTGTTTCGCGGATCGTGGGTTTTTCGGAAACGGTCAAAAATATGCGGCAGTTCTTCCGGAGCAATCCCCTCCCCATAATCCGTTACCATGGCCTCAAAGCCATTTCCACCTTTTACAAGCGCCAGCTCTACGTCTCCTCCCTCCTGTGAAAATTTGACCGCATTGTCCAGCAGAATCAGGAAAAGCTGCCGGATACGGCTGTAATCGCCCTGTATCATACACGCTTCCTCCGGACAGCAGACGGAAAGCTTCAGATTCTTTTCCTGAGCAGGACGGCGGATCGCTCTTGCCGTATCGCGAACCACATCGCAGAGGTTCACCTCTCCCATATCGAGACAAAATTGTGCATCCTGAAGGCGGGATAAATCCAGCAGATCATTGACCAGCCTTTCGAGATGACGGCTTTCAGACAGCATTTGGTCGTAATAATCCGACACTTCTTCCGGTTCGCTGACCGTACCATCCCTGAGCACTTCCAAAGAACCGCGCAGGACGGCAACCGGCGTCCGCAGTTCGTGGGAAACATTGGCTACAAAGTTCTGCTTCAGCTGATCGAGGGCTTCTCTCTCTTTCTCCGCCTGTGCCAACCGTCCGGACAGCAAATCAATTGTCTGCGCCAGCTGGCCGATCTCGTCATTTTGCCTGACACCTGTCTGTGCCCTGTAATCTCCGTCTGCAAGGCACATCGCTGCTGCTTTCATCCGGCGAAGAGGTGCCGTAAACCGGTAAGACAGCCAGACTGCGGCCGCCCCTGCAAGCAGCAGCGCGGCCGCCGCACCGATTACAAGGGTAAACAGCCCCTGAAACACCGCATCATTGATTCCACTGACCGGGGAATGAAGCAGGACAGCTCCGGAAATGCCGTTGGCCGTACGCACCGGCACACCGACTGTCAGCGTCGGTCCATCCAATGGGCCGGAAAACTCTTCCCCATATGTAATCTCCCCGTCAAAAATGCGCTTTACCATTTCTTTTGCATGATCCGGAAGCTCTGCACAGGAAGTATAGGAACAGTGTTCCATAGTCAGCAGATTTCGATTTTCATCTACGATCCACACCTCTGCCATGGTGAGATCATTCAGGAAATCCAGATAACCGCCATGGCCGCTCATATTTTTGTGGCCCTTCATGCCGCCGTGGCCTCTGACCATACCGTCGGTATTGTAGGCCGCCAGGTTCTCCGCTATCGAAACTGCTTTTTCCTCCATAGAGGAACGGTTCATTGCAATCGTATGACGCCGGAATATGGAAATGAATACAGTTCCCAGTACAACGGTAAACAACAGCAGGACGGCGGCAAAACACGCCGTCAGTTTCCAGACCATTTTATTTTTCATATCATTACCTCAAATTTATATCCTACATTCCGTATCGTGCGTATTTCCCAGGACGGATGGGGAACCGCATCCAGTTTGGCGCGGAGGCGCTTCATATGGGAATCGACTGTCCGTGGATCGCCGTAATAATCATAGCCCCATAAAAGATCCAGAAGCATTTCCCGTGTATAGGCTCTGTTTTTTCCGGATGCCAGCGTCCACAGCATATCCGTCTCCCTTTTTGTCAGTAGAACCGGCACGCCGCCAATACTGACACTGTAGTCCTCCAGACTGATTGTCAGATTTTCAATCCTGAGTATTTTTTCCGTTGCTTCTCCGTTTCGTTCAATTCTGCGCATCACTGCGCGCACCCGTGCCATAACTTCCCCCGGTGAAAACGGTTTGACAATATAATCGTCCGCCCCGATATCCAGCCCCATAATCTTTTCAAAGTCTTCCCCCCGAGCCGTAACCATAATGACCGGAACGCTGGATTCCCTGCGGATTTCCCTGCATACCTGGAATCCGTCCAGTTTGGGCATCATGACGTCCAGCAGAACAATCTGCGGCGTCCTGGCATAAAATTCCTCCAGCGCCTGCCGGCCGTCCTGGGCCAGAACCGTATCGAATCCTTCCTTCTGAGCCGCACTTTTTAAAATATTCAGCAAATGCGGATTGTCATCCGCGATCAGCATTAACGCCATAACCAATACCTCCTGTTCCCTTCATTATAAAGATAACTCCCATATAAGGCAACCGAATGGCAAAAAAAGAGCCGGGCGCAGGAAACGCAAATATTTTTTCCTGCTGCCACATAATTGCCATATACAGGCAGTAAGATAACAGTACCGAAAGGTAACTCATAAAAACACAAAAAGGAGTCTGATATTATGAAAATAACAAAAAAAGGAATTGCCGGCTGCGCCGTTGTTCTGGCTCTTTCTGCTGCCCCATTCACTGCATTCGCTGCTTCTCCCCATCATGCCCACAAAGACGGCTCATCTTACAGTCATCATCAGTCCTACTGCGACGGCACTGGAGACTACTGTGATATCGAGGGCTGCGAATACCATACGGACAGCAATTGCGGATACGAGAGCAGCCGGGGAATGAGATCAGGACACGGAAGCGGCAGGTGTCATTCTGCAAGATAATAGACAGCAGTATATTTATTTGTAATTTAAGATGAGAGTGCTGCAATAAAGAAAAAAACAGTGATATCGGTACCAGATTCCGTGACTTGGCCGCCGCCTTGGTACAGAATCTGATATTGATGGCACTGTCTCACTTTACATTTGCGGTACTCTCTTTTTAGTGTTTTTCCTGGTAAAACGGCACTGCCGTCCCACCGCCTATGCAAACTGGCTGTAGTACAGGTCTGCATAAGCGCCTTTTGCCTTGATAAGCGAACGGTGATTCCCCTGTTCGATGATATCTCCATTTTTCATTACAAGAATCAGGTCTGCATCCATGATCGTGGAAAGACGATGTGCGATAACGAAGCTGGTCCTGTCTCTCATCAGGGCTTTCATCGCCTTACCAATCTCCATCTCCGTACGTGTATCGACGCTTGACGTCGCCTCGTCCAGAATCAATACGGCTGGATTGCAAAGAACAACTCTCGCTATTGTCAGAAGCTGACGCTGTCCGACGGAAATGTTTTCCGCATCATTGCTGAGTATGGTGTCATATCCGTGAGGCATGGTACGTACAAAGAAGTCGACCCTTGCCGCTTTTGCCGCCGCAATGATTTCGCTGCGTGATGCGTCTGGCCTGCCGTATGCGATATTTTCAGCAATCGTTCCTTCAAACAGCCAGGTGTCCTGCAAAACCATGCCGAAGTTGCTCCGCAGATTTTCCCTTGTCATCATCTTCGTATCCTGTCCGTCTAAGAGAATTCTCCCTCCGTTTACCTCATAAAAGCGCATCAGCAGATTAATCAGCGTGGTTTTCCCAGCACCGGTGCTGCCTACTATTGCAATTTTCTGGCCGGGGCGGGCAGAAAAACTGATTCCCCGCATCAGTAAGTTGTCCGGTGAGTACCCAAACTGGACATTTTGGAATTCCACATTTCCCTCTGCACCGTTTACAACAGCAGGTTTTTCTGGGTCACGGGCAATTTCTTCTTCATCCAGCATTTCATAAATCCGTTCTAAAGAGGCAAGGGCCGACTGCATGGTATTTACCATATAGGCCAGCTCTGTAAGCGGTTCTGCGGACTGGTTAACATACTGAAAGAACGCCTGGAATACTCCGACAGTAAGTCTTCCCTTTATAAGCATCCATCCCGCTGTCACAGCAATTATGATCTGTCCGAAGCGGTTAATCAGACGAATGGCCGGGTTGATCGCATTTACTATAAAATCTGCTTTTTTAGAAGCCTCAGCCAATTCTTTCGTAGCCTCATGAATCCTGAGAGAGCTGTTCGTCTCCTGGTTGAACGATTTCACAATCACCCGGCCGCTGTATGACTCTTCTACCAGGGCTGTTACGCTGCTCATACGCTGTTGGCGTATCATGGCATATTTTAATGTTTTTGCAGCAAACAGCTTCGTGGAATAAAGCGCCGCGCCCATAAAGAATAAAAAGATCAAGGTGAGAATCGCGCTGAACCGGAACATAATAACCAGAGAGCCGGTGACCATACCGGCGGCCATTAAGAGCTTCAGGATTCCCGACTGGAGAGCCTCTGACATTTTATCCAGGTCATTTGTGGCACGGCTTAAAACTGCTCCCGGTTTATTTCTGTCAAAATAGGACAGGGGCAGGCGGTTCAGCTTGCCGCTGATTTCCGTTCTCAGCCGGAGACTGAGCCGTTCTGCAAAACTGGACATCAGATAGGACTGCAGTGTATAGAAAACTGCCGTAGCTGCATAAATCATGAGCAGGCAGAAGATATCCCTGCCGCCATTGATCCATGTCACACGAAAGGCCGTTTTATTTGCCGCCGCTTCTTTAATGCTGCTCCAGAGAAGATCCACGATATAGGCACTGTACAGGGGCGCGGCTACAGAAAACAGCGTATAGAAAATTACGGAAACCAGCACCACCATCAGGCGCTTATGCTGATCATCCACAGATTTCCAAAGGCGTTTCAGCGTTTTCCCCATATGATCCGGAACGGCATATTCCATATCACTGTCATAAAAATCATTGCTGAACTCACCGCTCAGTTCCTTGTTGTTTTCACTCACCGTCATACCCCCCTTTCATCTGAGATTTCGCAATATCCTGATAAACTGCACACGTCTTCATCAGCTGGCTGTGATTCCCGATCCCGGCGATCTTTCCATCCTCCAAAGCAATAATCTGTTCGGCATGCAGGATGGTACTTATGCGCTGCGCGATAATTAATACAGCCGCTTCCTTCGTCTCATCTATCAGAGCCTTTCGCAATGCGGCGTCCGTTTTAAAATCCAGTGCGGAAAAGCTGTCGTCAAAGATGTACAGCTCAGCCCGCTTCATCAGAGCCCTGGCAATGGAAAGACGCTGCTTCTGTCCTCCTGAAAAATTTGTTCCTCCCTGGGCGACATTGGCTGCAAGGCCGTCCGGCAGGGTGTTGACAAATTCTGCCTGCGCAGCCGCAAGTGCATGTTCCATATCTTCTTTCTCGGCCAGATCATTTCCGTAACGCAGATTATCCGCAATCGTACCGGAAAACAACCATGCCTTCTGGGGAACGTATGCAATCAAATCCCTCAGTTCTCTCTGTGTCATTTCACGGATATCCCTTCCGTTTAACTGCACGGAGCCGGCCGTGGCATCGTGGAACCTCAGAATTAATTTTGCTATGGTAGACTTCCCGCTTCCCGTACTGCCGATGATCGCAGTCGTCTCTCCTCTTTTACAGGAAAATGTGAGATTTTCCAAAGTGTCCTCGTCTGCATCGGCAAAACGAAACGCTACATTCTGAAAAGAGACAACGACCTGTTCTTTCTGCCCGATCCCAGGACCCGCTGTCATTCCATCCGCAATTTCCGGTTTTTTCGCAAGCACCTCTCCAATTCTTCCTATGCAGATATGGGCTCTTGGAAGTACGAGAAAAACCATCTGTGCCATAATAATATAGTACAGGATCAAAACAGCATACTGTGTCAAAGCTGTAATATCTCCGATTTTCATATATCCGGAACCAATTCTGTTTCCACCGATCCAGAGAATGGCGACAATACATAAATTAATGCCCAGAAGCGCCGTACTCTCGAGACTGACAAACAGCTGATTCGCCTTAATAACCGCTTCTGCATAGTCTTCAAAAGATTTTTTCATACGCCCTTCTTCATAGCGTTCTTTATTAAATGCGCGGATTACCCGAACTCCTGTCAGATTTTCCCTGAGCACCACATTCATCCTGTCAAGAAAGCTCTGGAATTTCTCCAGAATAAGCGAAGCTTTTCTCGTAACCAGGACAGCCAGAATGACGATTACACCCGTAACGGCAATCAGAAGAAGTCCCATCATGAAATCGATAGAAAATGCCATTACGATTCCCATAATACACATGGCCGGAACAGGGATTACAAGCTGGATACACCAGACAATGGACTGCTGAATGATGTTGACATCGCTGAGCGTTCTGGTAATCATGGATCCCGTTCCGAATTCTTCGAAATCATGAGAAGAAAATGCGAGGGACTTATCATAAAGGACATTTCGCATATCCCGCCCGATTCTCGCCGAGAGGTCTGCACAGAGGTAGCTTCCCATCAGTGTTCCAAAACTCGTCAGAACAGTGACTCCCAGCATAATGATCCCATTCCGGAAGATATACTGAATATTTCCCCCTTCGACGCCAATATTGATCAGGTCGGCCGTCAAGGTAGGGATCAGCAATCCTCCTGCTACATCCAGCAACATGACCAACATGGTAAAAATGCAAAGCCGTTTATGCGGTTTTAAGAACCGCAGAATAATTTTCATATACCACAAATCCTCTCAAGTCTGATTTTGATTCTATAACTTTTTTTCTCTCTCACGAAAATTTTCCACATATTTTTGGTACAGACGGAGAAATTCTGACCGTTCCTCTGGCGACAGGGCTAAAAACGACTGGTCTTCTATCTCCATAACAGGCTTTATTTTTTCCTGGACAAACTGTCTTCCCATTTCAGTAAGATAAATATGCTTATCTCTGCCCTTTCCCTGTTTCAGGTAAAGATATCCCTCCTGCTCCAGCTTCCTGATCGAGGAATTGATCGTCTGCTTATTGGCAAAAGATTCATAGCAGATATCCTTCTGCAGGCAGCCGTCTCCAAGCTCACAGATAATATAAAAAATGGTAAACGCACTATCCGATACGCCTATTCTTAAAGCGATATCATGAAAAATGTCGTCCATTTCCTTATAAAGCCGGTTAAATTCCCGTATCTCATGTTCTTTCTGTCTCATCATCGTACAGCCTCCTTATGTATGATTTCGTACTCATTTACTACAGATTATAGTATGAAATCGTACTCATGTCAAGTATGATTTCATACTTATAACAAAATCTTCACACCGATCTGATGTCGCATGTTTTATATCATAGAAGCTTTTTCCTATGATACAGACGAAGAAAAGGGTGTTGCAAAAAGTCGAATTAGCTGTGCCACTGATACCTGATTTCGTTCCAGGCAGCGACCAAGTCACTACCTCTGATATCAGTGGCAACGCTTTATTCCTTTTTGCACACCCTCTTTTAATAACAAACTTTATTTTATTCCATTCTTCATTTTCACATAATCATCGAATAAAATTTGTCTGTCTGAATGTCTCTTTCTCAGGCAGTCCGTACGTCTTCTTGCCGAGTTCAATGCTCTTCATTAAAAATGCCATATTTCTCGCAAGGGTTCTCATAATTTGAAGCCCTTCCTCATCATGCTCCGCCTCTCCCGGCTCTCTGCCATGGATACTGTTCCAGTACTGACTGGATGCGACCGGCATTCCTGCAATTGTAAAATACTTATTCAGCTCATCGAATGTCGCCGATAAGCCGCCTCTTCTCGCCGCTACAACACTCGCTCCGACCTTCATCGTCTTATCGAACCCGGTGCTGTAAAAGAGACGGTCCAGCAGCGCGATCAATGTAGCGTTGGCAGATGCATAATAAACGGGACTAGCAATTACAAGTCCGTCACACTCCCCAAACTTGGGCGCAGTCTCATTGACAATATCGTCAAACACACATTTTCCCTTTTCTTTGCAGGAATAGCAGGCAATGCAGCCTCTGATATCTTTATTTCCCACCTGAATGATTTCAGTTTCGATGCCCTCTTTCTCAAAAACCTCTTCCATTTCATGCAGGGCAATGGATGTATTTCCCTTTAAATGGGGACTGCCGTTAATCATTAATACTTTCATGCCAAAATCCTCCTTTGCGGCATTGACTTCATTTCATACAATGTGTATACTACGATTGTAACAACCGGTAGTTACTACCGGTCAATAGGAAAATAATAAACATTTTGTAAACTTTGAGGTATTGCCATGCATACGATGAAAGAAACATGCATTCTTGTAAATATGCCATATGAAACGTTGAAATATTACTGTAACCAGGGTCTCGTTCCAAATGTATAGAGGGATCACAATAACCGCTCGAATGCCTTATCTCGTTATCCTTACCTTTCTGACCTTTCCCTTAATCGGCTTATCCTGCAGAGCTTCCAGCACCACGTGCCCTTTTCCATTCAGGATTTCCACATATGTGAGGCTGTCCCTGACATCAATAATCCCTATATCCTCCGCCTTTATTGTATCGATGCTGCAGATCGTACCCACAATATCCACCGCCCTCATCTTTGACTTTCTTCCGCCGCCGACAGAAAGCCTTGTAATTGCACTATTCAGTGCCGCACCTTTCCTCGCCTTCGGCTTCACTTTCCGTTTCTGATGTTCCCAAAACGCCCTGGTATCCAGCTCACTCTTGTCCGGACATCTCTCCACGGGCAGATTCATGCCGATATACGCTTCTACCTGATGTCTCATGTTCTGATCAGACGGGCATACGAAGCTGATGGCTCTCCCGCTCTTTCCGTTCCGCCCCGTTCTTCCGGCACGATGGACATACGTTTCCCTTCCTGTGGGAAAATCATAGTTAATTACATGAGTCATATTCTCAAAGTCAACGCCGCGCGATGCAACATCTGTAGCAATGAGGCAGCGGATCTGGCCGGTCCGAAACTGGTCAATTGTCCTCAAACGATCCCGCTGTTCCATTTCCCCGTGTATCATGCCGCAAAGGATATGATCCCTCTTTAACTTCTGATAAAGTACATTTACCATCTCTCTCGTACCGCAGAATATCATGCAGCTGTCCGGGTTCTCCTGCATAAGTACATCCACGAATACGTCATATTTATCATCCGCATCCACTTCATAAACGGCATGACGAATTTCAGGAGCCGTTTCCGTCTCAGATTCGTGTATAAAAGAGACTGCGTCCGTCATATATTCCTCCACCAGATCCTTTATCGTTTTATCCAGCGTGGCGGAGAACAGCAGCACTTGCTTCTCTGAGGGAAGCAGCGATATGATCTGTTTTACATCCTCCAAAAATCCCATGTCCAGCATTAAATCCGCCTCGTCGATAATCAGATATTCTACCTGATTCAGCTTCAGGCTATCCCTGCGGATATGGTCCATCACACGGCCCGGGGTACCTACCACAATATGAGACTTCTGTCTGAGCGTCTGTATCTGTTTATCAATAGGAAATCCGCCAAAAACGGCAGGTACCTTTAACCGCTTTTTTCTGCCGATATAAAAGATTTCGTCCCTCACCTGCACCGCCAGTTCCCGCGTCGGCTCCAATACAAGAGCCTGAGGTAAATTTTCTTCCCAGCGGACCTTTTCACAGATGGGGATAGCAAATGCAGCCGTCTTTCCGGTTCCTGTCTGAGATTTTGCAACAATATCCTTTCCTTCCAACGCCGCAGGAATTACCTCTTCCTGAATTTTCGTAGGCTCCGTATACCCAAGCAGCGTCAGCGCTCCCACGATCTCTTCTGACAATGAATATTTGTAAAACTGATTTGTATCTATACGTTTCTTTTCCATTTACCGTTCCTTTCGGAATTTATTTGATTTAAGCAGTTTTAAATCTGCCGACCGCTATGCAACGCTGTACAGTTCCTCTTTCTTCAGCCACTTTGCCGCCTCATGCTCTAATAACTAAAGCATTCCACACTTTATTATAGCAGACTTTTATAAGCCATGGTATTTCATTTGTTGATTTATAAATAAATGAAACAACGGCCAGACGTCCTCTCATGGAACGAATCGATCCTCAATTGACACCCATTCTCATTTATTGCGTAAAATAAATAAAGAGCTCTTCTTAAGGAGCATCTTTATGCACTTTTTATCCTCTTTTATTTTTGCGCTGTCATCGAATATGGACTGTTTTGTGATCGGTCTGTCTTATGGGATCAGAAAAATTTCGATCGGCTGGCTCTTTAATCTGATTATAGGTTTCATTTCTCTTACCGGCACCATCCTGTCCATGTTTTTTGGTAAAAGTATCCGTTTTCTTCTGCCTGAGAATCTTGCCGAAATCCTGGGCGGACTTATTATCATTTTAATTGGTATCGTGGGGATGTTGCGGTACTGGATCAATCGATATAAGATTGAAGGCTCCGAACTCGATGGATCTGCAGAGCTGAAACTTTGGGAGGTCCTTTTTCTCGGCGTTTCCCTCACAGTCAATAACGTAGGACTTGGTATCGGAGCCAGTATTACCGGCCTTCAGGTGCTGCCTACGGCCTGCTGTTCTTTTTTTGTCAGTCTGCTGTTCCTTTCGCTCGGCAACAGGATCGGCCGCTCACAGCTGGCACGATCGATCGGTAAGCATGCGGAACCTCTGGCAAACCTGTTTATGGTCGGACTGGGCATATATGAAATGTTCGTCTGATAACATGTTTTACGCCCATAAACCGGTGCAGGATTTCCCATTTTATCTTCCATAACAAAAACGGAAAAAGAGTGTTGGTAAAAGCAAAAATCATTGCCCTCGATATCAATGGCATGTCAGATTTTTACTCTTACAACACTCTTTTTAACTTATATTTTCTCATAGCTTTCGTTCCATGTCATACATTTGCTGTAATAATTTATGGCGAAATCTGGTCTTTATAATGAAATGATGTTCTCCTCATCCAACAGCCTTTCATACTCATCCTGCGGCATCGGACGATAGAAAACGTAACCCTGCACATAATCACAGCCGATCTCCTTCAACATTTCCACCTGATTTTTAGATTCCACCCCCTCTGCCACTGTACGGATGTGAAATTTATGAACCAGTTCCACGATCCCCTGTACTACAGCCATATCACGTACGGGATCATTGCTTTCCGCAAAGAAGAAGCGGTCTATCTTAAGCACATCAATAGGCAGAGTCTTCAGCAGGCTGAGAGAAGAATATCCCTTTCCAAAGTCGTCGATCGAACAGGAAAAACCAGCCTTTCTTAAACGATTTACAACGTGTGTCAGAAGGTTGGAATTATCGATGGCAATCGATTCTGTAAATTCAATTTCCAGCAATCCCGGCGGAACATGATATTTGTCCCGTATTTCCACATATCTCTTCACAAAATTCTGATCGAAAAACTGAAGCCTGGATACATTAACGGATACAGGAAATACCGGTTTTCCAGCCTCTAACCGCTGATGGAGAAAACGGCAGACCTCTTCAAATACATATTGATCCAGAAGGTCAATCAGGTACTTGCTTTCAAATACAGGAATAAACCGGTCTGGAGGAATAATCGATCCATTCTTCAATTTCCAGCGGACCAGTGATTCGGCACATGCTGCTTTTCCTGTCTTTAGTTCCACCTTCGGCTGATAGAACACGGTAAATTCCCGGTTTTCCAGCGCTGTCAGCATACGGCTCTCCACATCTTTTTCTTCCCTCAGGCGATTTCGTATGCTTTCATTGTAATATACATAATTGGTATTGCTGCCGTTTTTTACAGTTTTGCGTGCAAAGTTGGCCCGGTCCAAGAAGCCGTCAATGGTTAAATCCTCAATGACATCCTCTACACAGCAGATTCCACAGCAGGTTGGAACTGACTGCCTGTCATGAGAACGCATAAAACGAATGATTTCCTCGTCCGCCTCTCTCTGTCTTGCCGCGATCTCTTCCCGATCCTCATACCGAAGCAATAAGACAAAATTGTCCGCTGATACACGGCCGCAAAGTTCCCCTTCCCCAATCAGCTGATTCAGTATTTCGCCGTATTTCTTTAATATGCTGTCTCCGTATTCATAACCGAACACATCGTTTATGTATTTAAAATCAGAAAAATCCGTGTAAACAACCGCCATCTTTTCCACAGACTTCCGATCCAAATAATGCTGTGCCTCTTCTTTAAATGCCTCCAGCTGATATACGCCGGTCAGACCGTCCCTCCTGGCCATTTCGTTCAGCTTTTGGTTGGTATCTTCCAACCGCAGCAGCTTCTTCCAATAGGCCAGCAAGATCAGTATCCATGTAAGCATCATGATCCCCAACGTCACCATGCAGATGATAAGCAGCGTACGCACGCGCCTCGCCGCGTAATCATCAGCCGCAAAAACGGTGTCATTCGCCTGAATAAAATAAGATTCGCTAAGAGACAGAAGCGCCCGTCCGTCACCCTGCCCATTTCGGTAGGTTTCGATCTGTTCTTTCATCTCTTCCCACATACGATTGAGCTCGCTCAAATTATGCTGGTAAGTTTCATCTTCCGGAGAGAGAAGCCCATACTCTCCGCTTCCTGTAGTCAATTCCTTTAAAATCCCATTCAGATATTCTACCAGCGGGTCGCTTGGCTGATCCATCAGCTCCAGTTTTACCAGCGCTGTGTCGCTCCCCTTACAATTCCCACATAATTGACCAGCCGGCTATAATGCTGAGACTGCACAACAGTATGAAGAGTCATTCCGCCGAATAAAATCAGCAATGCAAACAGTATCACCAGCCCACTTTTTATAAAACGCCTCATCTTTCACCCCCGTTAACAGTCCCCAGCCAAAATATTCAGGATCCTTCAAGCGATCTCCCCCCTCCCTGAATTTTTGGTTCAATCAGCCTTTATCACAATGTCATGATATCACAAAAATGACGAAAGTACAATTTAACTCTCATAAAAATAAAAAGCCGAAGTCTAAATGATGCTCATTCACTCCGGCTTGATTAAATCTTGTAGAAAAACGCTCTTAAAAATGATATAATTATTTTATATACTGGATTATTTTTAATGAAATGGGGTGCGAATTGTGGGAGCAGATATGGAGCTGCGACAGATCGTCTACGACGTTATTAAAACACAGATTCAATTTGGAGCTTATAAGGCAGGCGATATCCTTCCAACTATGGAAAATGCCGCCGGCAATTTTCTTGTTTCCCTCGATACGGTACGTGCCGCCTATCTCCGCCTGCAGCGCGAAGGCTATGTTACTCTGTCTCAGAACATAGGAACGATGGTCATCAAGGACTACAACAAGCAGGAAGTGGAACTTCACGTCCAGCATTTCTTTTCCCATCGAAAACACGCCCTGATCGATTTGAGCAAATCCCTGCGTCCACTGCTGGGCCATGCACAGTGGATCGGGCTTAAAAATGCTCCTGTTGAAATTTACAAGAGCATAGAGCAGCTGGAGTCTCATAATCCGCTGCCGCCGTTTACTGCTTTTAACCATATTATGCAGGCCTATGCGTCCCTTGGAAATGAGCTTCTTCTTCGGCTTGTCTGGCAGATTTTCATGTTTTATGAAGCTCCATTTTTCAGCATGCCGGAAAATCCATGGCGCCTCTTTGTGGTCAGGGACTATTCTCTGAGCTCGCTGGATCATTGGCTTAGAAAGGATTGGAACGCGCTCCGGGAATCCATTTATGAGGCCCAGGATTCTCTGTCTTTGACCTTAAGCCAGCTTTATGAAAGGCGGATTACTGCACCGCCGCCCCAGCAGGAGATTCCGTTTACATGGAGCTGCTACAAAAAAGCTTCCCAGATCTGCTACTCTCTTGCCATGGATCTCCTCATTTCGATCTGTCGCGGCCAATATCCGGTAAATACCTTGCTGCCATCTCTGGAGAAGCTCTCCACAGAAAGAAATGTATCTGTGAGCACGGTTAGAAGAGCCCTTTCATTGCTGAATGGCGTTGGAGCCACCAGATCTTCTCAGCGGATCGGCACAAGAGTCCTGCCTTTACACGAGACGGCTCAGAACTGTAATCTTACCAGCCCTGCTGTCCGCAAGCGCCTCTTGGATATGGCTCAAAGCCTGCAGATTCTGACCTTGTCCTGCAAAGCGGTGTCTGAGATCACAGTAGCTTCACTGGATACCGCCGGATTGCAAAAATGCAAAAATGAGCTGTCTTCTGTGAAAAGCAGGCAGCAGTATGAGCTGGTCACCTATGCCGCCCTGGAATTGCTGGAACGGTTCGCCCCTTATCAGGCCATCCGGACGGTCTATGGTGAACTCATGCAGCAGCTCTTCTGGGGATATGCCCTGCGCAGTATGTGGCAAAAGAAGGATGACCGGATGCAGTTCTATCTCAGCTGTTTCGAATCGTTTACAAGCGCCCTGGATGAAGCAGATGCGGCTCTTTTTTCCGATAAACTGGAAGAACTCTTGATTCACGAATTTCGTTTCGCAGTCGGCAATCTGGTGAAGCTAGGGATCTTCGAGGCCGAACGTCTCCTGATTCCCGACCTTTAATTAATCCTGAAATCAGAGGGCCCATCCGTTCGGTTCCTGTTCGTTTTGATCCACTTTTGCAGAACCTCCAGCAGCCGTTCTATCTCGATTGGCTTTGCAAGATGATCGTTCATTCCGACGCTGCGTGCCTTTGCCGCGTCTGTGGTAAAGGCGTTGGCCGTCAGCGCAATAATGGGAACCGTAAGGGCATCTGCCCGCTGCAGCCTGCGGATTGCGGCCGCCGCTTCATAGCCGTTCATAACAGGCATCTGGATGTCCATCAAAATGGCGCTGTATTCCCCTGGTTCTGAGGTCTCGAATGCTACTTTTGCTTCCAGGCCGTTCTCCGCACAATCCACACGGACCTGATGCATTTGGAGCAGCTCCACCACAATCTCTCTGTTAATCTCATTATCCTCTACCAGCAGTACCTTTTTTCCAGACAGTACTGCCGAACCTTCACTCTCTGTGTTCTCAGAATCATACGGGATTGCCGCATCATTCTCATATACGGAAATGCCGGAGGCAGCCGTCACCCGCTGTTCGGCCTGTTTTCCGTTTAACAGTTTCTCTTTTCCGCAGACCTCCATTGGAATCGAAACGGTAAAGACACTTCCTATGCCTTCCTCGCTCTTTACATCAATCGTTCCGTTCATCATACGGACGATATTCTCAGTAATCGCCATCCCGAGCCCAGTCCCCTGGATTCTGCTGATTCTCGAATCGTCTGCCCGTGAAAACGGATCGAAAATGTGCGGCAGGTATTCTTTTGATATTCCGATTCCGTTATCTGTACAGATGAATTCATACTGACGCTTGTCGGATATCAATGATTTCCGTTCATTCACTTTTAAAGTAATGGCGCCGCCTTCCTGAGTATACTTAATGGCATTGGAAAGAATATTCATCAGCACCTGGCGCAGGCGGTCTCCGTCCGTAATCACATTTTCGTGGCGCATGTGCCCGAAGTTCACCCGAAACTGCTGACGCTTTTCACTGATCAGAGGACGGCACATATCTATGACTGTCTGGACCAGATCCGGCAGGTTCACCTGCTCTAATGCAAAGCTGATTTTTCCGCTCTCAATTTTAGACATATCCAGCACTTCGTTAATCAGGCCGAGCAGATGCCTGCTCGACCTGTTAATCTTATCTAAGCAGTCTTCCATTTTTTCCTGACAATCCAGATTGGCCTGTGCAATCGCCGTCATGCCCATAATTGCATTCATAGGCGTCCGTATATCGTGGGACATGGACGACAGGAAATTTGTCTTCGCCGCATTTGCCACGCGGGCCGCCTGATATGCCTCTTCCAGTGCATTGCGCTGCCGTTCCTGCTCTTCCCGCTCCCTCGTTATATCGATTCCGACGCTGTAGTAGGATTCAATACCGTCCCAGCTGTCTTCTCCGCTGACATAACTGAACGTCATAGTCACTATTTTCTGCGTTCCGTCCCTGTTTATGATACGGCCTTCCGCTGCCGTAGGCCTTCCTGTTTCCCTGGAATGATTCATGATGTCGGTCGCCCGTATTAAATCTTCCGGATGGAGATACGTGCACTGAGAATGGAGTTCGTTCTCAAACTGCTCTTTCGTATATCCGATTAAATGCAGGAAATCTCCGCCATACCAGAGAATGGTCTTTCCATCCCGTGCATCCACTCTGGCAAAACCGCCTGGAATGGTCCGCAGGATCGCCCCCCGTTCCCGGTCCATTTTTTCCAGTTTGTATTCCGGGCTGAAATTGTCGAGAGAAAGTTCCAGACGGGCTTTCCTCCCCTCCCAGTCTATAATGCGGTCTTTCAGCAGATACTTGCGTTTTAAGAACGGATTGTAGTATTCCCACTGATAGAATTCGTCCTCCGTCAGGCAGGAATTTGTACAGAATGGACACGGCGACGTAAGGTTTTGTATTACTTCATAGCATTTACGGCCGATCACTTTCTCTACAGGAAGTTTCAACGTTTCACAGGATGTTCTGTTGATATAAAGAAGGTCATAATTTTCCATATCTGCTATATACGCATTTCCGGAATACTCATCCAGCACCCATTTAAAATATCCTGCCGATTTCTTCAGACAATGGTTCGACTCTGTCAGTTCCTGCTGCTTTCCGTCGAGTTCCCTGTAAAATGCCCGGCATTCCGCCCGTCCGTTGGAATCCCTTCCGGCAAACGTCGCAGTCATCCGTCCCCATGCGGCACCGCCTTCCTTTTTTGGAATCGGAGATATCCATTCCACGGCCGACTCTGCTTTTGCAGCCGACTCTGCAAGCCGGCTCTTTATATCTTCAAATTCATCGGGATTCTCCTGATAAAACTGCCGAAGATTTTGAAATTGTCCGCCGAACTCCGCCTCTGTATATCCTGTTTTTTTGTAAAACGGGCTGCTTGCCCACAGGATCGTGAGATTCTCATCCAGGCAGAATCCCAGCGCTTCAATCTGCATTTCGTCCAATATCCAACGGCATCCGCCAGATGGCAGCGTTGTACAGGGGCTCTCCCCCGGCTGATTCCATTTCTTCTGTTCCATATTCGTTCTCCTTATGTCTGCTGTGTTTTGTTCAGTAATTCCGGTTACTATCGAAACGCTGATTTGTCATCTGAATCCTTTCCGGAGCGATCATCAGCTGCCCGGTTCTCCAGTGCATAATATAACTGTTCGAAATCAAGTGGTTTTGGTATATGGGCATCCATGCCTGCATTTCTGGCAGCCAGGACATCTTCTGTAAAAACATTTGCAGTCATAGCGATAATCGGTATGGTTTCCGCCTGAATATGGCCGCACGACCGGATCGCCCTGGCGGCATCATACCCATTCATTACCGGCATCTGGATATCCATCAGAATTGCATCGTAGTAGCCAGGGGTAGATCCCTTAAAGTACGTCAGCGCCTGATCACCATTGGCGGCCACATCGACTTTGGCGCCGTATCCACACAAGAGTTCCACAGCGACCTCCTGATTGATGGCATTATCCTCAGCCAGAAGAAAACGCTTTCCCGCAAAGAAAGCTTCGTTCATTTCCGGATTTCGGGTGGGTTTACAAACTGCAGGCTCTTTTTCCTGAAGCGGCAGTTCCAGATCCACAAAGAATGTGGTACCATGACCGATTTCACTTTTTAATGAAATCTGGCCTCCCATAGCAGAAATCAGATTCTTTGTGATCGCCAGGCCGAGGCCGGTGCCTTCCGTCTGATACACATACGTATCCCCCACCCGCTCAAAAGGAGTAAAAATGACTTTTTGAAAATCGGATGACATACCGATCCCATTATCCGCAACCGTAAAACGCCAGGCCGCATAGCCCGGCTTACTCGGCTCTCGTTCCTCTGCAGTCAGCACAATAGTACCTCCAATTGGAGTAAATTTCACCGCATTCGAAAGCAGATTCATAAAAATTTGTTTCAGGCGCAGGGCATCCCCTCTGATTCTTTCCTGTTTTATATGGAGATCGAAGCTCAGTTTCTGCTTCCTGTCGTCACATTGAGATTTTAAAATAGCTTCCAGGTCGTTGAATATTTCCGGTAAAGAAAAAGATTCACTCGCCAGCGCCAGCTTTCCGCTTTCTATTTTACTCATATCCAGTACATCATTTATCAGATCCAGCAGGTGTTTCGATGAAAAGTCAATCTTGTTCAGGCAGTCCATTACCCTGTCCTTATTCTCTATGTTACGTTTTGCAATAGCGGTCATACCAATGATCCCATTCATCGGAGTTCGCATATCATGGGACATATTAGAGAAAAAGCTGCTCTTTGCCGCATTCGCCTGCTCAGCTGCAACTACTGCCGCTGCAATCGTTTCTCGGTCATTCTGTTCCTTTGTTATGTCTGTAACCGCGTAAATGCATTTCGGATCGTTGCCCAAATAGAATGGACATGTCAAAATTTTCAACCACATATCGCGGTGAAGGCGGTCATTATATATATGAATCTTCCGCTGACATCCTTCAACCGGGCATGTTTCCAAAAGCAGCGCCTGCAGCTCTTTAAAAAAAGCGCCTGTTCCCGTTTCCTGTTCTTCGCCCTTTAAAAATTCATCAAATGAGATTCCAAGAAGCCGTTCGCTGTTTTCAAATACATAATCGAGACGTCCTGTTCTCTTGTTCAGAATGAAAATAACCGTGTCTGTATTTCTGGAAATTGCCTGATAGATATCCAGAAGAAAACGGTCATTTTTCCTCTGCCTCCGCTGAGCTGACAGATAAAACAGAACCGCCGTTGACAGCGCTATGATGATAACAGCGATTATCATAGCTGCCATGCAGACCGTTGTCTGCATGATCCTGGTTCCCTCTTTCTCCACCACCTTCAGCGGTACAACCGTAACAAACTGCCACTCTTTTTCAGTTTCTACCGGAGTGAAGCACAGAATCTGTTCCTGACCGTTAATCATAAAAACAACAGAGCCTGACCGGCCGTCGGACAGCGCTTTCATAAATGGTTCCAGCTCCTCCTCCGTATTTTTGCTGTCGCTCAGGAGCACGCGGATATTTTCGTATATCTGCTCATAACTGTAGCGGAAAGGCGGAATAATAATATTCCCGTTTCTTTCCACCACATAGCTGTAGCCTTCTCCCAAATATGTATCTTCTCCACATGTCTTCTGCAGAGAATCCGTAGAAAGGGCAGCATAAACGACGCCTCCTCCCGGAATTGCAGCACCCAGTAAAATCTCCCGATCCCCATCCACGCCAAAAAGGGTATCCGACATGGCGAATCCGTCAGATTCCACCTGTGACGAAAAATCATCTGGAATCCCCTTCATTACAAGCGACTCCATATCCCCATAAAGAACATTCCTTTCTTTATCGAATGCGACCAGTGCCTTCAGTTCATGGCTTTCCTGAAAAGCCTCTAAAATCAGTGATGCAGAACGCCTATCCTTGGCGGCACTGAGCGCGTACGTTACATTATACATATCACGTGCCGTTTCATCCAGAATTGCTGCCAGAGTTGCTGCTTTACTTCCGGTCAGCTCACTGATGGTCTGGATCGTGGTGCTGCGGACATTGGTACTGATATAATTTACACAAAATCTAACTATGCCGGAAACAGCCAGAGTCAGAATGGATACGGCTGCAATGGCTGCCGTCAGCCGGTACCGGCTTCCTCTTTTCTCTTCTGTCTCCGGACGTTTCCATACTTTACGGAACATTTTTTTCCACCTTCTCCGCCTGTATGCGGTCATATTCCATAGCGGCTTCCTCCGGCGTCATACCATCGATCATATCCAGGCACAGAATCCGTATGGTCCCCCAGTAATCAAAGCAAAGCCGCATATCTTCTATCGGTATCTGTCCTGGAGAGACCGCATCAGTCTGCAGCGCCAGGACCGTTGGGTCTGCCTCCGGATTTTCGCCTTCAAATCCGGAAAGAAGTCCCTTATTTCCTGACGAAAGCTCTTCTGCCTTACTGATTGTAAAATATTCCAAAGCATTCAGTGCCTCCTCTACATGCTCTCCCTTTGCATTGACACAGATACGGGAGTCAATGGACGGGAGGCTTATGGTGCCGTCCGGCAGCACCGGAAATCCCTGTTGGATAAATTCCATCTCAGGAGCCATTTTTTTTTATATCCGCCTCTTTCCCAGAGGGAAACACGGCAAATGCCGTTTTTTCTGTCCGGAACGCCTCCCAGTCTGAGGTATTGGCTTTGACTGTATCCACCTCTTCTGCGGTGAGGCCGTCCCCATAATATCCCTTCTCTATCAGTTCATTGAAAAAGCGGAATCCCTCCAGCATATAATCGCTGATTTTAATGCTGCCGTCATTCAGGCCAGCTATGATTTCCTCTGTATTTTCCGCCTGATAGACCGGATAAAGTCCGCGGGCCATGGCAATCGTTGTCATCGCATACCATCGGTTAATGCTGACAGGCGTAATGCCGTTTTCCTTGAGGACCTGGCAGCAGTGGAGAAACTCGTCCGCATTCTGAGGCGGTTTAAGGCCATACTGTCTTAAAAGCCCCACATTCACATAAAGGCCATAAGCCGTCATATTCGTTGGAATGCAGTAGACCGTGCCGTCTACAACCGCCTGCTGCCTGGCAGCAGCGTTCAGTCTTTGAAACACCGGCTGTTCCGAGAGATCATAAAAATAGCCTTTGGAATTCAGCTGTTTCACCCAATCTGCATTTACAATAAACAGGTCAACGCCCTTTCCATCATCCAGCCGCCGCGCCAGCGCCTCGTTGTAACCATCTCCGACAGGAGCCCGTCTACCCGAATCTCGATTGTGTCACTCTGGGCGTTGAATTCTGAGATAATATACTGATAACTGTCGTTCGCAGCAGTCTTATTGGATTCAATCGGCAAAAACAGGGTGAGCATTGTTTTTCCTCTTTTTCCGGCTGTATATGGAGTTCTCCCGATGTCGTTTTATCGTTGCAGCCCGCCATAGAAAGCACAGAAAAAGACAGCATAAGCAAAATGCAGCGCCATTTTTTTCTCATATGTTTTATCTTCCTTTCATCATACCAATAATCCGACTCATCGATATAATCCGAAATCATACATCTCTCTGAAATCCATTTTATTTCATCCAGCTCTCCTGATGAAAGGGAGTTTCAGAACGAATCCCTGGTAAGAGGTATTTTCCTTTGTTCATATACCAAATAATTACTTTAAGTATAGCAAAGCAAAGAAAAAATAGCAATCATTTGCCGCTGCTTCCAGGAAGGCGCGTATGGGCAAGGCCTTTCCTGGAAAGTAAAAAAGCGCTGCAAAAAGGAATCAGCCAATTCCTTATTTGCAGCGCCCTATTAAAGATACAATCTTTTTCTGTCACCAGTTATGACCCCGGTCCCAAACCCAGCCGCCTGATAACTGCTATTCCCTGTATAATTCCGGTAAAAGCTTATAATGCGCCGACGATATGATGAGGCATATATAGCTCTTCCAGATAGTCAATTTCCCTGTTATCCAGTCCAATATCAAAACTGCCTGCCGCATCATCGAGATATGCTGCTTTCGTTGCGCCAACAATTGGCGCTGCAACCCCTTTTGCAAACTGCCATGCCAGGGCAATCTGGGTCATTGTTGCAGATTTTTTCTCAGCAATCTCAGCAACACGTCTGACAATTTCCATATCACCGACCTGGGTCTTGTCATATTTTCCCTTCGCAGTCACATCCGTTCTACTCCTCAACGTATCGGCAGACCATGTGGGACGTGACAGTCTTCCGGCAGCTAGAGGGCTGTACGGCGTTCTAGCCACATTCTGTTCCTCGCAGATCGGAATCAGCTCTCGTTCATCTTCACGGTAAAGCAGATTGTAATGATTCTGCATAGAAATAAACTTTGTCCATCCATTGATTTCTGCCACATGTTGCATGTTCATAAACTGGTATCCATACATGGCTGAAGCGCCGATCGCTCGGACCTTCCCCGACTGAACCACCTTATGTAAAGCCTCCATTGTCTCTTCAATCGGCGTGTCATAATCAAAACGATGAATAATTAAAAGATCGATATAATCTGTACCAAGACGTTTCAACGATCCCTCTACTTCTCTCGGTATTGCTTCCTTTGACAGTTTCCCCTCATTAAAATAGACTTTCGTAGCGAGAACTACCTGATCTCTTGCGACGTTGTTTTTAACTGCCCGTCCGAGATACTCTTCACTTGTTCCCGCCGAGTAGCAGTTAGCCGTATCGAAAAAATTAATGCCCAGATCGAGTGCATGTTTTATTATCTCCTCACTCTCCTGAGGATTCAGCGTCCATGCATGCATTTTGCTGGCAGGATCTCCAAAGCTCATACATCCTGCGCACAAACGTGACACTTTAATATCTGAATTTCCTAATTTTATATATTCCATATAGAAGCTGTCCTTTCTACAGATACGTGTGGGTTACTACCATATCTCTTTTGCCATGTTAAATGCAGCCCATGCTTTCGGCCACCCGGCATAGAAGGCCGCATGGGTCAATATTTCCGCAATTTCCTCTTTCATAATACCGTGGTTTTTTGCGTTTGTGAGATGGAACTTTAAGGAGCTGTCTAAAATTCCACCTGCCATCAGGGCAGTCACCGTGACGATACAGCGGTCTCTCGCCGACAGTTGATCTTCTCTTGCCCACACTTCTCCAAACAATATGTCATCGTTCAGTTTTGCGAACTCCGGAGCAAATTCTCCAAGCTGATCTCTTCCTGAAGTCACTTTTTTCATCCTGTTCCTTCCTTTCTGTTTATAATCACTTCAGTTTTCCGTAATCTTCATCAGAAACAGGCTCGCACCACTCATTCCGACCGTTGATTCCCGGCACTTCAACAGCCAGGTGCTGGAACCAGGAGTCCGCAGACGCCCCATGCCAATGCTTCACCTCTGCTGGAATGTGGACTACGTCGCCCGGCCGAAGCTCCCTGGCCTCTTTTCCCCATTCCTGGTAATAACCTCTTCCGGCAGTCACCAGCAAAATCTGACCGCCGCCCTGATCCGCGTGATGAATATGCCAGTTGTTGCGGCACCCAGGCTCAAATGTCACATTTCCAATACTAACCATCTCTGTGGACAGCATATTCAGATAACTCTGTCCTACGAAATACTCTGCAAACCCCTCATTGGCGTTTCCTGTCTTAAATACGCTCATCTCTTCCGGATTCATTTTCTATCCCTCCTGTACACAGCCATTTTTCAATATCTTTCTGTGATCTGTTTACGCTTCCTCCGCGAATCGCCAGACCATTTTCCACATAAGCGCCGGGACACAGCTTTTTCATATCTTTTATGCTGCTGCCCATTCCGCTTCCCTCATGGGTGCAGAACGGCCTGATCGTTTTTCCGGTAAAATCAAAATGTTCCAGAAATGTAAAAACTGCCATGGGCATCGTTCCCCAATAATTGGGGAAGCCCAGATAGATCACATCGTACTGATCAAGACTCTCCGGATATGCTTTCAGCTCCGGACGGGCGTCCCGTTTCTGATCTGCCCGCGCCTGTGCGATGCACTCGTTATAGTCCCTGGAATATGCCTGTTTCGGTTCTATTTTAAAACGTGCTGCCCCCGTAAGCTTCTGAATGACGGCTGCCGCCGCCTCCGTATTTCCCGTCGCAAGTGTTCTGATCTCACCATTCACATAGTTCTCATCACCTCTTGAAAAAAATGCGATTAATTCCGCCATTATTTCACCTCCTCTTTCTCCTGTATCTTACAGCTGTACTTCATACTGGATTTTGCACTGTTTTCAATATCATTCTACCCTCTGTTTCCTTGTTTTTGAATCTCCAATATGTTATTATTGTATAAACAAAAAGTTTATACTATGTCGTGTAAAGAATGGACAGTCTGCCGGATTATTTCCCGGTATATTTTATAAAGTCAGGAGGATTTCTCATGTATAATCATATGCTCGATACGTTTATAGCGGTTGCTGACTGTGGCAGCTTTACAAAAGCTGCGGAACGCCTGTACATCTCACCTACTGCCGTTATGAAGCAGATGAATTCCCTGGAAAACCACCTGGAAATCAAGCTGGTTGAACGTACGCCTTCCGGCGTCCGTGTAACGGCTGCAGGTGCTGTCATTTATCAGGACGCTAAATTTATGATTGACTATTCAAGAAAATCCATTGCAGGCGCCAGGGCCGCCATGCATGCAGGGGACACGACCTTCTGCATAGGCACTTCGCTTCTGAACCCTGCAAAGCCTTTTATGGATTTGTGGTATCGCGTGAATAGGGATTTTCCTGACTATAAGCTGCATCTTGTGACATTTGAAGATAATCATGATGGAATTCTTACTGAGATTGAACAGTTGGGAAAGAAATTTGATTTTTTGATTGGAGTCTGTGATTCGAAAGCATGGCTCTCGAGATGTAAATTTCTCGCTCTCGGCCGATATAAAAAGATGGTGGCTGTATCCAGGGAACACCGTCTTGCCGGCAAAGAGCGAATTAATATTGAAGATTTGCATGGAGAAACATTGATGATGGTAGAACAGGGGGATTCCGGCGTCAATGATTTCCTGCGCAACGACCTGAACATGAATCATCCTCAGATTACCATTGAAGACACGCCCCCGTTCTATGATCTGTCCGTATTCAACCGCTGTGCAGAAACAGGCAACGTCCTGCTCACGATTGAATGCTGGCAGGAAGTTCATCCCGGCCTCGTATCGATTCCCGTAAACTGGGATTACAGTATCCCTTATGGCCTGCTGTACAGCCTTAAGGCTTCGGAAGATGTGCTTCGCTTTGTGGAAACGGTGCAGAGGCTTCAGCACTGTTCCATCAGATATTCTTCATAGGATTTGATTCCATTTTTCAGCCGTTTCAGGCCATCCAGAAGGCGCTCTCTCGGGCATGCTATATTCATGCGCAGGAAATCGTCTCCGTTTCCGCCGTATACCGTGCCTGACGACAGGTAAAGTCCCGTTTCACTTCTGAGGTATCTGCCTAATTCCGCCGCATTTCCCATGATGCCGCGGCAGTCCAGCCAGAGAAGGTAGGTTGCATGAGATGGGACGAATGTCACATTCGGTATCTCAGATTCCAGAAATGATCGCACCGTTTTCCTGTTTTCTGCCAGGTATTCCCTGAGGGCGTCCAGCCAGCCATCCCCTTTTGTAAATGCCGCAACCGCAGCGTCAATGGCAAAGGTATTTGGCTCCGCTGCCTCGTCCGTGTTCAGCGCCCGATCCATCTTATGACGTAAATCTTCGTTCGGCACCATCACTGCGGCCGTCTGCAGTCCTGCCAGATTAAACGCTTTTGTAGGCGCAATGCATGTTATGCTGTTCTGCGCACATTCTTCCGATACTGCTGCGAATGGCATGTAGTCATATCCCGGCTCGGTTAAATCACAGTGGATTTCATCTGACAGCACCTTCACATGGTTAGCGGCGCAGAGTTTTCCGATTCTTTCCAGCTCTTCCCTGGTCCAGATCATACCGGTGGGATTGTGAGGATTGCACAGGAGCATCATCGATGTCTGAGGGTCTCTAAGCTTTCTTTCTAAATCCTCCCAGTCAATCCGGTAAGTCCTGCCGTCATATAACAGCCTGTTTTCCAGAACATTGCGTCCGTTATTCCGGATCGAATTGAAAAAAATGTTGTAAACTGGCGTCTGTACCAGTACATTCTCTCCAGCCGTTGTAAACTTTCTGACAGCGCTGGAGATCGCAGGAACCACACCTGTAGCAAAAATCAGCCAGCCGTTCTCCATCTCATAGCCATGGCGGCGTTTCCACCAGCCGGCGACCGCCTCTCTCCATGTATCCGGAACCACCGTATATCCAAAAATTCCATGTTCCGCCCGCTTCCTGATCGCTTCTTTTATTTCCGGGGCGGCTTCAAAATCCATATCCGCCACCCACATGGGCAGTTCGCCTTCCGGAACATCCCATTTCATGGAACCTGTTCCGCGCCGTTCCTTCAGTTCCTCAAAGTGATAGCTGGAACGCTCCGCGCAAGGGCCGCCCTCCTGATTGATACGCATCCTATACTGCCTCCTTCAGTTCAGCTGTCTGAATGACTGTCTTTGACACATCCACCTTGGAAGCCTCCATAATCAGTTCTTCGATCTTTTCTGCCTGGATTCTTCCTCCAGCTGGATTAAGGACGCTGTCAATCGTATTATTCACCTCTGCGTCTACCGTAGAATATTCAAAAGCCAGGGTCGTATTTAAAAGGCGGCAGTTTTTCATCACCAGATTGTCGATGTAGCACATCCCCTGATTGCTTTCAATCGTACAGTTAATAAGCGTAAGATTCCTGGCATTCCAGCCCAGATACTCACCGGAGATAAAAGAATCGTAAACCGTTACATTTTCACTGTTCCAGAAAGCATCTTTGGACAGCATTCTCGCATGGTGGATTTCCACATTTTTTACTCCGTCAAAGGAGTAATTCCCTACCAGTTCGAAGCCGTCGATGTAGATGTTGCTGCTGTTCATGGCAAAGTAATCGCCTTTGGCGGTTACCTGGTTCATCCTGATTCTGTCACAGCTCCACAGAGTCTCTGCCGCATTCGTCATCGTTACCCGGTCCAGCTGGATTCCGTTGGTACGACGGAAGTTTTTCGGAGCTTCGATCATACAGTTTTTCATGGAAATATTCTCCGTATACCAGATTCCGGCACGCCCCATATCGAACACCACGCAGTCCTCCAGTTTAATATTCCTGCTGTACCACAATGGATATTTCCATTTAAACATGCTGCCGTAAAGTTCAATATTTCTGCTTTCTTTTAAAGGGGATTCTCCATCTGCAAAGGTCGTATCGCAGATTTTCAAGTCCTCACCCTGAAACAACGCCCGTTCTCCTGTTAAATATTTCTGATTGATATTTTTCATTCTGTCTTTGTCCTCCTAAATATTAGTAATTGAATGTTGTTTCTGCCGCTTCCCGGCAGTTTATTTCTTATTTATTCCTCTTGTCATCTGGAAAACAAGAAAATCCAGACAGTCGATCTGTTTTTCACTTTTATGAACCTTTTCCAGCAGATTTCTTCTGTGTTTCTCCAGCAGGCTCAGCTGGCCCTGCCTCTCTCCTGTCTTCCCCAATTTCATAAACTGTTCCACAATCCTTTTGCCGCATCCGGCATCCTCAAGATTTCGGATGACCGCAGCAGAATCTTCCATATATTCTGCCATGATATCACCTCACTTGACTTATTTGACAATCAGAAGTACGTCGCCCGCCTCTGCTGCACCCTTCTGTGTTCAGCGTCCTGCCGCCACCTGACGTCAAAATCATTAATGCTCTGCGTCTATTCATGAATTCCACCTCTTCTCAATTTATGTCTTAATTGTAATCCAGATGGGATTTCATATCAAATACTTATATTACATGATTTCCTATACTTGACAGGCATATATTTTTTTCACTATAATATCAGTAACATATAGCTCACTGAAAACATTATTGAGAAAGGGGAAATCACATTGGATATTCGTGTTTTAAGATACTTTCTGGCCGTTACCCGGGAAGAAAGCATATCAGGAGCGGCCGAATCCCTCCATATGACACAGCCTACCCTGTCACGGCAGCTCATGGATTTGGAAGAAGAGATCGGAAAAAAGCTGTTAATACGCGGAAACCGTAGAATTACTCTGACTGAAGAAGGGATGCTTCTGCGAAAACGGGCAGCGGAAATCATTGATCTGGTTGATAAGACGGAGGCGGAACTGACGGCGCCGGATGAAATCGTGAGCGGAGATATATACATCGGAGGCGGGGAAACCGATGCCATGCGACAGATTGCCAGAATTGCGACAGATTTGCAAAAATCCTGCCCTAATATCCGATATCACCTGTTCAGCGGAAATGCAGACGATGTGACGGAACGGCTGGATAAAGGCCTTCTGGACTTCGGAATCCTGATCGAGCCTGCAGATATGAAAAAATATGATTATATCCGTATGCCTGCTACGGATACATGGGGTCTTTTAATGCCCAAAAGCTGTCCCTTGGCTGCTCATGATTTCATACGGCCGGAAGATATATGGGATCTTCCCATCATCACCTCCCGGCAGACTGCGATCAGCAATGAATTTTCCGGCTGGCTGAAAAAAGATTTTGACAAACTGAACATCACAGCTACCTATAACCTGGTTTACAACGCCTCTCTTATGGTGGAAGAAGGCATGGGCTGTGCTCTGTGTCTTGATAAACTGGTCAATACATCAGAAAACAGCCGTCTTTGTTTCCGCCCGCTGAAGCCTAAGATGGAGGCCAGGCTGGATATTGTTTGGAAAAAATATCAGGTCTTTTCTGGAGCTGCCGACCGTTTTCTCAAACGGGTGCAGGAGGCGTTCCAGCACAGCTGATCATTCATGTCTGATTTCTTCGATATGGAAAAGTGCGCTGCCGGACTCAATTCAGGCATTGTCTTCAGCGCCCTTTTCCGAAACAACGTGTCATTTCCACACTGTTTTCACGCTGTTTCGAATGCTTTCTTCACATACTGTACTTACATGCTGTATTTACATGCTCTCCTGAAAGATATGCCGGATTTCATCCTTTGTCAGCACTTTATAGCCGCCCTCCATCACAAGGGTACTCTGTACCAGGCCGTCCAGCATATCTTCGGTCACACCAAGCTCACTGATATTCATAACGACTCCGATTTCCTTCATCCAGTCTTCCATCGCACTTAAACCTGCCAAGGCCGTTTCTTCGTCTGTCTTTCCATCCGGGTTCACATTCCAGACATTTACCGCAAACCGTTTAAACTTCTCCAGTCCATAAGGCATAATATAACGGTAATATGCCAGGGCTACGGCTGACAGAGTCATTCCGTGAGTTGCATCCGTATGGGCGCCGACTGCCTGGCCAAGCATATGCACCATCCAGTCCGTCGATTTACCCATGGCAACCAGAGTGTTCAGCGCCCATGTTGCTGTCCACATGATATTGCTTCTCGCCTCGTAATCCTCTGGATTTTTCACCGCAATTACGGAGCTGTGAATCAGGGATTTCATCAGGCCTTCCATAATGTAGTCCGACGTATTATCATCCTCACCGGAAAAATACTGTTCGCAGATGTGATTTAAAATGTCGTAAAACCCGGCTGTCATCTGATATTTTGAGAGCGAATAGGTAAACGTTGGATTTAAGACAGCGAACTTAGGAAATACACGTTCTCCAAAAACATGACCGATTTTCAGCTTACTTTCGTGGTTTGTAATAACAGCTCCGCCGTTCATTTCAGAACCGGTGCCTACCATAGTCAGCACACATCCTACCGGAATGATTTTTGTGTCATCATCCACGTCTTCAAAATTCAGATAGTACTTTTTCCACGGGTCCTCTTTGCAGTAGGCCGAAATCGAAACCGCTTTTGCGTAATCACAGCATGAACCGCCGCCCACAGACAGAATGAGATCCACATTTCCCTCTCTTGCAATTCTGCAGCCATCATAAAGCTTTTCCACGGTTGGATTCGGCATAACACCGCCGTCTTCAATGATCTCCTTCCCGTTTGCTTTTAAAATAGCAGTCACCTGATCATAGATCCCGTTTTTCTTGATGGAACCGCCGCCGTACACAAGCTGTACATTTTTTCCATACTTCTGCAGTTCTTCATTGAGACCATTTAATGAGTCCACTCCAAAATATAATTTCGTCGGGTTGGAATATACAAAGTTTCCTAACATATCTTATTTCCTCCTGTATTTGAATCGATTCTGTTATGACTATAGTACCTAAACCTAACTTCAGGTCAATACTTTTTTTAATTTTGTTGTCATTTCTTTTTTTATACCGGCTTTTCTGCCGGTTCAATCAAAATTTTGCCGGACAGCTCTTCGATCCATTCACTTCCGGATATGGCCGTTCCCAGATCATACAATCCATTATAGGAACCAAAGCTCCCATAATACATGACCACGTCTTTCCATGGTGCAAAATAAGCCAGACCACCTTTCTCTCCGCCCTCTGTGAGAGGTGTATCCCCAATTTCCAATTCGTCTGGAGGATAGAAAATTTTCTCATTGCTGCCGTAATCCTCGATCTCAACATTCAGCGGCAGCTGGCTGTACAGGCTCCTGGCCGCTGGACTGCCATTCAGTTCAAAAATAATCGTATGTCCGTTCCACTGCACCAGGATCTGCATAGAATCTTCATCATCCGTTCCTCCTTTTTCTGTGCCTTCTGCTCCCAGCCCTTGTGCTTCTGCCGATATCTTTGTTTTTCCTGCCTCCGTCTCCGAAGCCCCACGGATGATCTGTGCTGATGCCTTGGCCGGATCTCCCTTGCATGCCGTCAGCAGGGCAGCCAGCAGAAACAGGCTTAAAATAGATCGTTTTCTCATACGTCCTCCTTATATAATGTATTTAGGTTGATAAAGGTAACCTATAATCCTTTGTTAGCTGTATAATTATTCAGGATTATCCTGTATAATTGTTTCATTAGATAGAGTGACATCGAGTCCTCCTTGAGACCATGATCTCGTCCTTGAAAGAGTGATGCCTCTGTCTGGTAAACAAGTTTACGAATCAGTTGGATGTTGACCCTAATGGGTACTTCGCATATACAATAAGGCAGTAACGTTTACCAGTCAGTGGAACCTATCTAAAATACTTTTATGGCAGGTGCTGCTTATGTTTTACTTAGGAATTGATATCGGTAAAAATACACATGTTGCTTCCCTTATAGATGAAAAAGCGAAGGTTATTTTCAAAGCTCATTCTTTCTCCAACACTTCTGATGGAGCAGCCACACTTCTGGAAAAAATCACTCCCTATGTGGCAGAACTTGAAATTGGCATGGAAGCCACTGGACATTACTGGCTTTCTCTTTATTCCTTCCTTGTGGAAAATCACTTGGTTGTGCATGTCATCAATCCCATTCAAACCGATGGTTGGCGGAAAGGAACTGAAATCAGAAAACGTAAAACAGACATTATTGATTCGGTTCTAATTGCTCATTTTATCCGCTATGGTGACTTTTTGGAAACCTCTCTTGCTGACGAAGACACCATGTCTTTGCGTAATTTATCACGCTTTCGAAACTATCTCGTCGGCTCTATTGGTGACCTCAAAAGAAAAACCATTTGTGTTCTGGATCAAATCTTCCCTGAATACCATCACGCTTTCTCCGATATCTTTGGTAAAACATCAAAGGAACTTTTGCTACAATTAAATTCCCCTTCGGATTATGAAGATGTGACATCGGAACAATTAGAAGAACTTTTGTCTCAAGTCACTTTAAAGGGCTATGCTGCCAAAAAATTCAAAGATGTATCTTCCTTAGCAAAGACTTCCTTTGGTATTACATTCTGTGTTGAGAGCTTTTCTTTTCAGCTAAAGCTTCTGATTGAGCAAATCAACTTTATAGAAAAGCAGGTATCTGATGTAGAAAAACAAATGGCAGAGCTTCTCGAAAACATTCAAACTCCCATTACTACAATTCCGGGAATCGGCAATGTAATTGGAGCCACCATACTTGGTGAAATTGGAGACATCAATCGCTTTAGCAATGGTGCAAAGCTTGTTGCCTATGCTGGAATAGATGCCTCTGTTTTCCAATCCGGTGAATATGAATCCACCAACAATCATATGAGTAAAAGGGGGTCACCTTATTTACGCAAGGCTATCTTTCGAGCTGCCTTTGTTGCCTCTAACACTGACCCTGTTTTTAAAGCTTACTATCAAAAGAAACGCATGGAGGGAAAGCATCACAATGTTGCTGTTGGTGCAGTTGCCCGTAAGTTATGCTACACCATTTATGCTGTGCTAAAAAACGATGTTCCTTATGAGGTGCAAGCACCACAAGAGTAACAAATATTCATCTATATTTTTTTCTACTTGCTTTTGTAGGTCTTTTTGTAGTGCATAAAAATGCTTCCAATATTCAAAAAATATTTTTCATTTACCTATTGACTTTTGATAGTTGGTCTTTCGGTTCTTTTATTCTAAGTTTTTCATTACTTCATTGCCTCTTTCAAGAATATTTCCATCTTATCAAACGGAACTTTATCGCTTTTCTCGATCTCCTCCGTCAGCTCCGTATGTACCCCCTGCCTCCAATTATTCTCCCACAATTCCCGCTGATAAGTATAGATCAGGCTCTGGGCCGACTGAATCCCGTCATTCTTTGTCTCTCCCTCCGATCAATCGTTGATTTCGTCTAATTCAAAAGCATGTGTATCCCAATACCCATCCCGAACAGAACCATAAGAATACCAAAAATCCGGTTCATTTTCACGCAAATGTCTCCTGTTACCCGCTCCCTGAACCGGCTCACAATCAGAGCGGCCGCAAACCACCATAGACACGTACCGCCGAATATTCCGGCAATCAGTCCCATCCTCGCTCCCAGCGTTTCCGTCCCTTTAATGCGGAACATTGAAAATACTGCCATGAAGGACAGAACTGCGGTCGGATTGGTAATGGCTATGGCAAATGATGTAAGAAAACACGAAGCCAGATTCCCGGAGCCTTCTGTCTGCCGCGCAGCCTTCCATTCCATCGTTTCTGCCTTTCTGACCCCCCTAATTCCAATGGCGGTCACCGCCAGGCAGCCCGCCAAGCAGATTATGTCCTGATGCCTTAGCAGGAAATCTGAAATAAAGGTGATTCCAAATACTCCGACACATGCATAGATTCCATCTGCCACAGAAGATCCCATTCCGGTCATAAAACCAGCAGCTGGGCCATAAGTCAGCCCCCTCTGGACGGATAACACGCCGACCACACCAACGGGTACTCCAAATACAATCCCTATCACAAATCCTTTTATCAAATAGTTCCCTATCATCCCCTTCGTCCTTTCCCCTCGTAAGAACAGCAAATAAATGCCTGTCCGACTCATCTGAAACGGCTGCTGCACAAAGTCTTCTGCCCCATTATTCCGTGTTTGGCCGAATGGAAAATGTATAGTATCTGTCATAATTCTCCCTGTGATAATATCTGATTTCTCCGCTGTCCTGACTGTATACCACTGTCCACTCCGTTGAAGCAAATTCTCCGAAATTATTTTTACTGACACTCTTCATAGCGTCTTTCATGTCTTCCATATTCATGGAAGATTTTGTCTTTAACCGCTCCGTCAGCATTTCATATCGTGTATGGGACTGTTCCGTTCCGATTCCGTACTTCTCTCCCTGCGCCAGGTAAAAATTAGTCACAACAGGTGTTTCAATCACCACCATTTCGTTATTGACATATTCTATGGCTACCGATTGTCCGGAAGAATCCGCCAAAGCAAAATGAAGCATCATACCGGCTGACGAATGCATATCGTACTGTTCGAGCAGCCGGACTGCCTCTTTTACATCGGCCGCCTGATCCAAGAGAAGACGAATAGCAGTCGTAGTTGTAATTCCAGGCTTTCCCGTATCCTGCTCTGTGACAGAAGAGTCTTCTATCATCAATACCGCCGCACAAAGTCCCTTCTCATTGATTCCATCCATTGGGGCATAAAGAGCCGCTGCCGACACAAGCTTGGATACCATTTGATCCGGATCATAATTCACTCCAAAGTCCAGGAAATCCAGGTTTACTGTGGATACGGATGCATATCCATGTGTCGGTTTTGATTTCACCACCATAGACGTACACTCCATCCAGTCAAAGTTCCTCCCATACATCATTCCGCCTTCTGTGCCTCGTGCTGTCAACGTACTGCAGCCGAAACTGTTATTTAAAAATTCAGGAGAAATCAGGCCTTTGAATAAATCCTGGGCAACGAATTTTGCCACATCCTGGTCCGATTCCCCACCTCCCTGATCCAGAAAACGTTCAAATCCATAATCTCCGCTGAACTCCATGTAATAAAATCCATCCTCCAGTTCCTGTATCCTTACCGCTGAAATCACCCCTGTTCTGATACGGTAGTAAATATAGATGGCAACTGCAGATATGATTATGAATATCGTCAGAAGGACTCTTGTTCTATTCTTTATTTTCTTTCTATTTTGGTGCATATAGGTATTCTGTCTCCTTTAATTACGACTGCTGATTAAGACAATCTTATTTCCCCAGCCTTCCAGTACTGGATTATCTTCAACTGCCTTTCGGAATTCATCCGTATCCGCAATACTGCCAATCTTCGTCAATTCTCCTGTAACCGATCCGTCCTGATAGAACAAGACAATTCGGTTCGGTTCGGAGTAATATACTTCTCCCGCTTTCTCTGAAGTCACAGTTTCCGCATTGGATGGGATTTCATATCTGTCTGGAATATCATAATACTGCATCACTTCCCAGTTCTCATAATCATCATAGTGATAAATCGGCAGTCTCCAGTCAGAAGTCCCCACATGTCTGGCGACCGCTTCAGCGGTTCCATTATCCTCCAAGTGGAGTATAAACGGTTCTCCGTCATCTCCAAACCGGACTTCCAGCTCCGTTCCCACTGTCTGAATTCCAGACTGACCAGCCGTACGGCCGTTCTGGTTGCTGCCCACGCCCATATCTCCTGTCAGACCACCGTTTTCCTTTTGAATCTCATCGTTACGGCCGCAACCGGTCATTACAGCGGCAAGCAGAACTGCCGCCGCCAGTACATATGAAGTTCTGTTTAATCTGTCTTTTTTCATAATTATTCCTTTCCTGTACTGCCTTTAGGGCACAAATAAATTTATCTGTTATTCGGTAATCAGTACTGTCAAATCTGTGTGTTTCACTCTCCAGGATATGACATAGGCAAATCCTGTGAAGAGCAGGATGACTGCCGCCGCTGGAAACAGCGTATTTCCTGGCGTAAAGCCAGAAGAAAAGCTGCTGATTCCTGCCATTTTCATCACTGAAGATACAAGCGGATCCGTCAGTAACGCCGCCAGAACTGTTCCAGTCACGGAACCTGTTACGGCAGCCATGCCAAACCGCAGGGCAAAGGCCCCTCTGAGCTGTCCGCTGGTGAAACCAATCGACTTATAAATTCCAATATCCTTTCGCTCATCCGAAAGTATTTTACTGCCGGTCATAGCCGTGACCACCATAATAAATATTATTACCATCGCGTACAGAAACACCAGCAGCGCCTGCATGGCGGTTATCATACCATCAAGTCCCGGCCATGTATTTTCATGGACGTGGACATCCCCTCCATAGGCGGCCTCCAGCGCTTTTGCAGCGATTTCTTTTTTAGAAGCGTCTGCAAGGAAATAGTGGCTGCACCAGATATTCGGACGATCCCGTCCGATTTTCAGATAGCCTTCCCGGCTCATCCCCACATTGTCACCCATGTCGTTGGCACAAGTATAAATCCCTGATACCGTATATTCCTGGCTACCGCTGTCCGCCTGCACCGTAACGTCGTCTCCGACAAATACTCCCAAATCAGAGGCTACAAATTCTGTAAGTACGATTTCATCCTCGTTCAGGCAGGTTCTTCCGTCTACAATATGGAACCTGCCCGGATCAGAAATAACATTTGCCGTATAATCGATCCCGTTTACTGATACTCCCGGCATGGCAAGCAGATAACGGTCCGTAATTTCTGTATAAGAACGGACCAGACTTTCCGCTTCCTCCGCTGTATGGCGGCCAGATACCTGAATACCGATGTCATGATCAGCCGGATTAAACGCGCTCATCATCCCCTGGCCCTCCGATCCAAGCCAGGAATTCATGCGCCCGACCACAGTGGCGAAGAATACAAGAAGAACGGCTATCGTACAGGCACCTGCGTACTTACGCTTTCCAGATACCAGCTGACGCACAGCCAGACTGGCCGTTAAATGCCTGCTGAAAATCGGCACGGAGCCTTTTTCTATTCCTTTTCCTGTTGAATTTTCTGTCTCTCCCCTGATTGCCTTCATAGGAGAGACTGCGTTGATTCTCCCTGTTTTCAATGCGATAAAACAGGTAAGTATCAATAAAATCAAGGTAAATACCAGAAAACACCAGACAAGAGGAAGACCAGTTGGTATCCTGACACCGGTTATTGTCAGTGCCGCCCTGCTTACGATTTTGCTGAGAAACACAGCGGTGGTCAGCCCGCCGGCCATCCCGGAAAGAATCACAGCCAGATATTGTATCATCTGAATCCGGCGCAGCTTTTTCCCTGTAAAGCCAATGGTCTTTAAGATTCCCATATTCACATAGTCCGCTTCGATAGAACTGCTGATGCCGTGCCCCAGAGCTACTATGACTACGAACAGAAGCACTGATGCGAAGACAGTTAACAGACCACTAAATGCATTCTGAAGGATGAGCATGAATCCGGCAATGGCTCCTTCACTGTGAACAAATTCCGTATATTCCGGCAGCTTTGTCTGTTCATTCATCAGAACATTTAATTCTGAAACAGTGACCGTGCTTCCTTCTTCCCGGAAAATATGCAGCATTGCTCCGCTCCTTGCCAGTCCGTCAATCCCGGCTTTCCGTATATTTTCTTCAATTTTCTCATAATCCGATTTACCAATAAGAAATCCTTTCATACCGATCATGGAACTGCCCATGAATGGATCTTCGTAAAATCCCTTTACGGTAAATGAAGCGGAAATTCCGGATCGCGCGACTGCAAAATGGATTTCATCCCCTTCCTGGATTCCGAACATAGATACCATGGCCGGCGAAACATAAACCTCTCCCGGTAAAATTTCCGGTACCGCCTTCCGCCAAACGTCTGTTATAGCAGAAGAGTTTTCTGCCTCCCCTGAATCAGCTGTAAGGACGATTTCCCCTTCTTTCCACTGAGACTCTTGACGATTGTATGTGAGAGGTGCTTTCTCTTCTATATAGGAAAAACGGTCATCTTTAAAAAAACGATATCTGTTTTCATTTCCGTCAAATAAAATTAATTGTCCCTCGCTGTCCGATTTCTGACCGTTTACCGTATAATCTGAATAGATTACATCCTGCGTTTCTACGCGGTCGACTTCCTCCAAATCTGTTATACTGCCGGTTAATTCTTCCATATCATGTACGCCTGATACCCACGCAGTCAGCGTTCCGAATCCAGCCCGATGAATTTCCTCCCGAATATAGTTCTCTGAATTCGTCCAAATCGAAAGCACGGTTCCTAAAGATGACGAAACGAGCAAAATCAGGAAGAAAATCCCTGTCAGGCTTCCCTTATGCCGTTTTAAATCAGCTTTCAGTAAAATCTTATACTCCATAGAGAATCCTCCTACCATTGGAACGAAGCCAGCCACTCATTTACCGTGGCTTCTCTTGTTCTTTCGTCTGAAGAATGAAAGACCGGCAGTTCCAGCTCATCCAGAATTTTTCCATCCTCCAGATAGAGGAGCCTCGTTCCTCGGATTGCCGCCCTTATATCATGAGTCACCATCAGGATGCTCTGCCCTTCTTTATTTAAATTTGTAAGCAGATTCAGCACTTCCAAAGTGTTCTGCCTGTTAAGAGCTCCGGTCGGTTCATCTGCAAAAATGAGCTCCGGTTCATGAATTATCGCCCGCGCAATCGCCGCTCTCTGTGCCTCTCCGCCGGAAACTTCCGCAGGCAGCCTTTTTCCGGCGAATCCGACGTTCATCTGTTCCAATAAGGTTTCCGCCCTCCGCCATATTCCATCATCCAGGCGTGAACTGCCAAACTTCCCGCCGAACATATGCGAGGGGGGATTTCCAGACTTCTTGCCGGACACATGCAAATGTGGTTTTCCGACCATTCCTGCAACTGCTACGTTTTCCAAAAGCGTCAGATTGCTTACAAGGTGCGTCTGCTGAAACACGAATCCAAATTCATGAGAACGGATATCCGCCATCTGTTTTTCGTTCAAACGACTGATTACTTTTCCTTTATAGACCACTTTACCGCCGGACACCTCATCCATTCCGCTGAGCGTATACAGAAGCGTTGACTTTCCAGCGCCTGACGGTCCCATGATAATGGTAAAATCATCTTTATAGATATCGCAAGTCACGTGATCCAAGACTGGCGCCGTCTCATTTCTCTTTCCAAATATTTTGGTGATCTCTTTGGCAGATAATATTACTTCTTTCAATGTATTTCCTCCATTTTTGTGTACTGCCTCCTACGCTACAATCAGCCGTTTTTTTCCCGTCATCCTGTCCGGACGAATCTCATCTACAAAACGGATGGAGAAATCTACATATTCCAGATGTTTCTCTTTCAGTATCTGCCCCATCTGCTTTATCATTTCAGAACGTATTTCATGAATTCGTCTCCCGTCCGACACCTCTGCAAGCATCTCAAACGAGGTTTTACTCAACTGGCGGAACTGGTAATCCAGCAGCCCGTTAAGGCAGAATCCCTCGATTACAAGAGGGTGAAGAAAGTCCCTGCTGCCGCCTTCATTTTCAAACCACATCAAATCCTCATTCCGCCCCGTGATATTGCCAGCCATGGTAAAAGGATATGGATTCTTTTCATCCGGTTCTCTTAATTTCAGCTGATCAGATATGCAGTAACGGATTAACGGCTGTACAAAGTTGTAAAGGGAGGTCAGATACATACTTCCGTTCTCCACTTCTATTATGTTTAAATCATCAAACAAAACCATTCCGTCGGCATGGCTGGTCTCCACTCCCAGAGCTAGGGATTCGCTGGCCCCGTAAATATTCACCACGTCTGCTTTAAATGTTTCTTCCAGATACTTTCTTAAGCCTGCGCCAAGAGGTTCCCCGCAGGAAATGACCCGGAATGCCTGCAGCTCCACCTCTTTATTTTCCACAAGTTCTCCCAGAATTTTAATGGCAGACGGATATCCGATTACCATATTCGGCTTAAAATCCTGTATCTGACGGATCCATTCCGTAAGAGGAGTTTTTACATCCAGAAATAGCTGACTTGCATGGACGCCTTTAATTCCATCTCCTACAGCCATAGCACCTCCATAGCGGCCGTCAGTTGCAGCGATGTATACAATCCGCGGTCCTTTCCATAAGAGTTTACATATCTCAGGCATAGTCATATCCCACAGGGCGGCCCGGATAATTCCCAGCAGCATTTGTTCCCACGCGCTCTCGCCGTATACAAAATACCCTGGTGTACCAGTACTGCCCGAAGAATGAACGACATGATATTTCCCCTTAAATGTCTTTTGTTCCCTGCTCTTCCCGCCTTCTGCCGAATGTAAATGGGAAGGGATCACTTCTTTGTCGTATCTGCGCAAATCCTCTTGTTTTAGATCGGATGCAGTAACCAGTTCGTCAAAATGTTCTAGCAGCAGCTGTTTGTCCAGTATGGGAAATGCAGAAAGCGGCATAATAGGGATCAGTTTTCTCGTAATACCCGCTTTCTCGAATGTTTTGCGATAATACTCCGAATGATCATATGCATAAAGAAGCAGTTCCTTCAGCTTTTTAGATTGAAGTTTTCTGATCTCCTCCCGGGTTTTTCCCACATTCCTTTTCATCTGATATAAATCACATAACAACTTTATATAATTCATAACACATTCCCCTTTCGATTTCTTCATTTTCACTCCATGAACAGCTGGTTTTCGCAATCGTACAATGCCAGTTTCCTCCTTCTCTTCTCTACCGCCCTGGTTCCATCCAATCCTCTATTTTTCGGTCCAATAGATCTGTAGAAACTCCACAAACGACAATTCCTGTCTTTATCACCATATTAATACCGCATCGTTAAAATATCAAATGCCTATATCAAATAGTGTTGCATGCTTTTTCAGCATATTACTTCCAGAAAATTTACGCATAAATGTATGGTATGCAACTCTGCCAACAGCTGATGCCAGAGCAAATGTACTCTACTGTCCTGCCGAAAAGGCTCTTCTTTCATAGTACGAACTTTTTTTGTGAAATTAAAAAGGCAGGCATGATACAGCCTGTCTTTTCTCATATCAGGTGCTGTACGATGAATACATAATTCATCGGAATAACAACCACCTGACAAATATATAAACTTTTCCAGATACTGATCCAGCGTCTCCCGCAGCTGTGCTTCGCTCCAGGCCTCCTTTGAACGTATTCTCCAAAGAGGAATCCCCATATGCCGGAGCGCCTCGTCCTTTTTTTGGTCGCGTTCCATCTGCACTTTTTCCTTATGGTATTTTCCGTCCAGCTCAATGGCGAGAACCGGCCGGTTCAGCTCGTATCATAAATGATGTAATCCAGATGTGCATGGTTTTCTATATAGCGCTTCACATCAGGATTCTGCGCCAGATAATTTCCATCTGTCACTACTGCAGCCAGCGGCAATTTCATGGAACATTCAAAATGTTCCAGTTTCGGCAGATAAGACTTAAGAAACTTCCAAAGCGCTTCTTCAAATGGATTATCGATCGTTCCCACTGCTTTATAAAGAGGCATCTGCCGGTAAAGATAATCGAACAGGCAGACCGTTTTATCCGGAATTCGTTCTCCATATGTCTCTATATACTCAATCAGGTTTGCTACGTTTTCGTCATACTGTTTAAAAAATTCCACATCCGCGACCATACTGAATTTGTCTTTTGCCCGGGATACGGCAACATTGATTAACTCTCTGCTGAACAGATTGTGGTTCCCTGCTAAATGGCGTTTCGCCTCCTGCGTATCATTCAACACCGTGCTGAACCATACTTCCGACTCACCTCTGCCCTGAAACGTATGAATTGTTCCACATCGCTGTTTTCCATACCTTCTGCTCAGTTTTTCTCCCTGTTTTCGGAAAGGGGTAATAATGAAAGTGTGTGATACATCATCCCCGATTTTTTGGCTGATCGTCTCCTGTTCCCGGCTGTTGTAAAAAGAGCCCTCTTCCTGCTCCACATATTTTCCCTTATCGTTATCGATTAAAACCATGGAATGGCCCGTTGTGGTACGATAGATCAAAAGCTGGTTATCATAAAAATATTTATTGCAGTAATTAATAATATTATAATCACACCGGTAATGCTCCAACAGCATATTGGAAACGGGATGAAGAGTTTTTGTGATTGTAGTCAGGAAACTCTCTCTGACAAAATCCCACCCGTCTTCCACTTCAGTCTCAATTTCTTCCAGTTCCAGATTTTTAATCGCTTCCAGCTGCTTACTGTCCCCTACCACCACAATTCGTCTGGCCAGATACAGAAGCGGCAGTGCCGACAGAATATCGCACTGAGAAGCTTCATCGATAACAATACAGTCAATCGGATTATCATTCTTGATGTTTGTATAAAAATTACTCTGAACGGCGTCAGCCGTAGTAAGTACAACCGGAAATACGTCCAGCAGCCGGTCTTTTACCTCTTTCATTATGCCTTCTGTCTTGTTTAAACGCTCTGCCTGATCCACAACATCGTACAGACTTTCAAAGCTGCCGGGAATAAACTGTACCGCAAGCGTATTCTCTATTATTTTTTTGGAAAGCGGAATATATTCGTTGATGTAAATGTCTCTGATATGGCTTTTCAGTGTTTCCAGATTTTCATTTTCAAGCATCCGTTCCAGCTCTTCAATCCGAGGCGCAGGTACGCTTCTTCTAAAAAAAGGATCTGACAGATTCCGTTCGTTCGGAAATTGTCCAACGATTCTCTGTATGCTATCAGCAGGAAAAGCTGACGGAATAATCCTGGCATCTCCCCTCTCTCAAGCCTGACAGACAATTCGGACAGAAAGTCCAGTTTTCGTTTTGCCTTTTCAGATCTTGTTACACGTCTGCTTATCTTTTTTTCATGACGGCTGAACCCATAGGCTTCCCTTCTCTTTTCCAAATGCTTCAGCTGATTTTTAAGCTCATCCAGTTCATTGGATGCGGCAGTCAGCCGATTAAGTTTTTCCTCCAGCACCGTTAATTTTTGATAAACTTCCGTTACAGGATGATCTCCATTATCTTCATTCTGAAGTTCATCTATCGAGTTATTTCTGTCCCGTAATTCATCTATGGACTGTTTATACCGATCTAATTTTTCCTTGAGCCTTGCACCGGCGCTCTTCATCACCTTCTCGTTACCCATGCGGACATAAAAATCAGGCAGCTGAATTGCCTCCAATTCCTCCGCCACATTATCTATGGCAGAATTGTTCTTGGACACAATCAGCACTTTCTGTCCACGATAAACCATATTGGCAATTATGCTGATAATGGTTGTCGTTTTACCCGTTCCGGGCGGTCCCTCTATAACAGATACCCTGTTTTCCAACGCCGCATGTACTGCGCTCTTCTGTGACAGATTGGACTGCTGCAGGAGAAGGAGAGGCTCTTTTTTTAAAGAACCTTTTGCCAGACGAGTTCCATCCCCCATCAGATAACTCAGCAGCAGGTTATTCCTTTTCCATAAAAGTCCCGTAAACATCTGGGCATATGTACGAAGGCGAAAATCATAAAATCCATATTCGACTGATCCTTCCGCCTGCTTACGCTGGAGCTTCATCAAAATTTCCTGATAATACTGTTGAAAGTGCTGAATCCGCTTACCTGGCTCCTGTATGGAAAAATACTGTGCAACCTGCTGTTCTTCATATTTTTCCTGGTCTTCAGGATTAATAAATCTCCAATTCTGAATATTGGATAAGCGAATTTTTCCTTCTGTCCCATTGGAAAATAAATAGAGCACCATGTCTTCTTTCAATTCAGTCACCTGAATTGGAAAATTCTTGCCATTGGCGCTCGTGATTTCAAGCAGTACATGGTTTTCTTTGGAGTAACGCAGACATGAGACCAGATCTTGTTTTCTATCCATAGTGAGGTCCTTTTCATTTGTAATCATTGTTCCGTTAAGAAATTTACTGATCTTATTTTACCATATTATACCTGTTTTTGCTATCTGGAGATCAGATTTTCTGTTATGTGGTTAGTGTGCTTTCCTCATGGATCCGTTCGTTTAACCCGTATTCAAATGCAGACGTGGGAGTATCTTACTAAAAAGAGAGATTCCGGGACATACCGGATACTGCCTTAATTACGGATATTTTAAGCACAGGAAGGTGCCGCTCAATCATCTGTTTTTGATGATTTTGCGGCACCCCCGGTTCTGTTATTTCCCATAAAATATTTAGTTAATTTAATCTGTCAGCTCGATACCCTCTTTCCATTCTACACAGGGCATTCCCTCTTTATAGATTTTATCCACATTATAATGTACTATCTGATTGTTGGTCACATGAATCTTCAGTTCCGATATTCCGATAACCGGCAAAAATATGCAGTGGTATGTATCTTTTAAGGAAATGTTCAGCTGCACCGAAATAAGCGGATTTCCAGTATTGCTTCCATATGTTCTTTTGATGCGGAGATTGTCTATATTGGCGGACGTATAGCCAAGCTCATTCATATTTGCGTAAAATTCATTCTTCATTGTCTCCTGATAATCATCAGCATATGAATAATAAGGAAGCATCTGTCTTACTTCATCGTCCATATAATCTGCAGCAGTCTCTAATTTTTTACGCTCTACGTAGTACAGCCCCATGTCTACCATAACAGCCATAAACATAAGCAAAAGGACAATTCCAAACGCGCCAAACACCATGACGCTGCCCTCTTCTTTCTCCACCACATTTTTTATGGTACCTTTCAACATATTATGCCTCCTAGTATAATAAGTTTTCTTCTTTAAATTCCTCCTGACATATCACCAGAATGCTATCCATAAATCGCAGGTTGAAGATTGAATACATAACGGCCTTCTGTCCTCATCTCAACGTAGTCCCTTCCGTCCTGGCAGAACAGCCATTCTCCAAGGGGCGTAAGGGGTTTGTAATGATAAACCATATCCACCCGGATATCTGCCGTATGAAACTCTATTTTTTCTGAAAACCGCTTCTGTTTCCAGTCTCCGCCGCCACCTGCCGGAAGATGGAGCGCTTCTGCGTTAATATACCATCCTCCCCTCATCGTATAAGAAACCTCATTTCTGTCAAGCAGTGTGAAACTGTCATCGAGACGCTCGTTGAACAGATTCTTATTGTCGTACGCCGCCCGGAAATAATTGCTTCCGATCACTTCACCCGGAGCCGGTTCTGCAAACGCATACCATCCGTCATACTCGTCAAAACTCCACAGGGCCTGTTCCTGCGGACTGAGCCAGGAAGGTTTTCGCCCATCCCTCACATCTGTCCAGTCTCTGGGTCCCGCTGATTCAGACCAGTATATCCAGAATGGAGCCTCCACATTATGCCCTACCGTCGATGCATACTGGTTTAAATTGTACTTGCTGGTCAAATACCAGGAAATTTCCAGACAACCCATAATAAGCAGTAACAGCAGCGGAAGAATCAATATAAATTCAACCATCGCCTGCCCCGTCTCATTGCATGCCCTTTTTTTCAGATCAGTCTTCATCCGTTTCCTCCAGCTTGTAGCTTCATTCTCCAGAACCTTTACAGCCACGGAGTGGGACGTCATTTCCATACTGTTATCCGTGTCTCCGAATATGATTTTGCCCATAGGCGTCAGGTAATCCACCTGATAGGTTATAGTCAGACCTGTCTTCAGGGTTTTGCAGTACATTGGTACCTTCCAATGCTTTCTCTGATTCTTCTTCCATATATACTCGAAGTATTCATACTGCCTTACCTGGGTAGTAGGGGAAATCGTCATAGAATCCATATCAAATTCCGGAAATGAATTGCGGATATATAAATTTATATATTCCTCCGCCTCGGCCTGATCCGCTTTCGTATTCGCGTGAACCGCTGTGTCGGTCAGGTCAAACAGACTGGTATAATTGTAAATCATCCATCCGGTGTCGGCCACTCCGCTTAAAAATATGATTAGAATCGGTAAGATCAGCACAAACTCCACCAAACCCTGTCCGCGTTCATTTTGGAAAAACCGGTATTTCATTTTATTTATAAAACCTCTCATAGCGGCTCCTGCTCTTCTGCCTGATAGCAGAATTCACCTGTCGTCTCATCATATCCATACCAATCGGCAAATGACAGCCGGAACAGATGATTGCGTACCTTTTCAATATTCAGGTGATGGGATACGGCATGGAGATAGACCCCCGCGTTTGACACATCTCCCACCATCAGAACGCCTTCCAACACACCTTCCTTGATGATCAGTTTTCTGTAAGTCCCGCGGCTGCGCCTCACCAGCACCTCATACCGCTTTTCGTCTACCCTTGTCTTACCTGCTGAAAACATGACAATTCCATAAAAATTTGCCATATTTTTGAATTGATAAAAATCCTGTTCTCCCGGGCCTCCCCCGCACATACTGGCTGCGGCAATTTTACCCATGCGCTTTGCGTCGGGCCATATGGCGGACAGTCCGGTTACATCCCCTGCGGCATAGATGTCGGGGGAACTGGTGCGCATCTGTCCATCTACCTCCAGTCCCTTGTTGACATGAATATCTGTCTTTTTTAGAAAACGGCTCAATACGGTATGAATATGGTAATTCATATACAAAGCCTGGATGCTTGTTCCATTTAAAAATTCCATTCTCGGTTTTACACTGGTTGCCGCGATCACAAAATCACATGGTATTTCCGTGCCGTCATCCAGAATCACATGGGTGATCCTCTCGTTTTCGTCAAGGGTGGAATCTTTTACCTCTGCATTCAACATGATATTGCAGCCGGCCCGCTCAAACGCCTCTCTGTACAGATCCGACACATACGCGTCGGTCTGTAGCGGCATGAGGTACGGTTCCTTCTCGATCAGAGTCACCTTACATCCTCTTTTTTCCAGGCCGTAAGCCGTATCCAGCCCGATCAGTCCTCCTCCGATAATCACGGCCTGTCTGCCCGGCTTCTCAGTGGCTTTTATAAGTTTATCCGCATCCTCCATGCTGCGAAACCCCAAAACATTTAACGCATCTCTGAAATTGGGGATGGGAGGAATATAGTATGAGGCTCCCGCAGCGATCAGAAGCTTATCATATATAATTTGGCTACCGTCGTCCAAAATCAGCATATGATCCGTCTCCTGTATTGAGATTACGCTGCGGCCGCCCAGAAACCGTATCCCCAGTTCTGTGAAAAAACCGTCCCGAATAAATTTCATCCTGTCAGCCGTGCGCTCTCCGCTCAGATACTTATGGAGCATGCAGCGGGAATAAATACGATCCTCCATGGATATTACAGTGATCTCTGCGTTTTCTTCCAGCTTACGCAGCTCTTCTGCGGCGGAAATACCGGCTGCGCTGCTTCCTATAATCGCATACTTCATAGGCTTACCTCCTGTATATAAATGGCTTTTACAGGACACGCTTTCACACACTGCGGTTCCTTCTCCTCCGTATCCCGGCAGAAATCGCAACGTATAACTCTGTCTAAACCTGCGGACGGTCTCGGATGCCCATACCGGCACGCCATGACGCACATAAAGCATTTTGCGCACGCTTTCTCGTCATATGTGACAAGACCAGTCTCACTGTCCTTTGAAAGTGCCTTGCTCATGCAGGTATTTACACAGTCCGGATCGCTGCAGCAGCGGCAGAATACCGGATAATATTTCTTTTTTCGCTGTTCCACTCTGTTCCTGGGCGGATTCTCAGGATCTGCTGCGTTAAACGCACCAATTTTTTTGGAATCTCTATGGGCATTCATACACGCAATGCTGCAATTTAAACAGCCGGTACACAGGGATGCGTCAATCATAATGCGTTTCATCTTTTTCTCCTATATGTTAAGGGCTTTTCTCTTCTGCATAATAACCTCTTCCAGCTGCTTGGCGGCAGCGCATCCATCCTCCTCAAGGATGAGACGGCCGCCTGTGATCCCTTCCATCTGTCTTGTAAGAACATCGACTGCCAGCGGACTTCCCGCCACAAACGGCGCTTTTCCAAGATGAAGCGTAAGGCCCAGAGCCAGACCGTACGCGCCATCGGCGAGAGCCTGCTCTTCCAGCCATTGGGCAGCCGAGAGAACCAGCGGTAGCTGGGAAATGTCAATTTCCAACTCTCCGGCCAGTTCTTCCGCCACCATCTCCAGTCTTCCGATCGCCAGACAGGAACCAAAATTCAACACTGGCGGAATTCCAAGGGCAAGGCACACCTCCCTCAGAGATTCCCCGGCCAGTTCGGCGGCGCCGGCTTCCATTAACCCGCAGTTGGAAAGCCCTCCTGACGTACAGCCAGCACTCAGGACGAGAATATCTTTTTTTATGAGCTCCCTGACCAACCGTTCCGTCAGCACATCATGGCCTCCATCCAGGCTGGAACAGCCTACTACGCCTGCAATGCCTTTCACTTTTCCGCTGATAATGAGTTCGAGTAACGGCTTCCAGGCGCCTCCCATGAATTGTTTCAGAGACAGCTCACTTAAACCCGCCAGACTTTGTCTGTTTCCATGGTGTTCCGGCAGACATATTTTCACCCTGCCCCGCCTGATTTTATACCGTTTTGCTATCTGATTTAATATCTTCATTGCGTCCTCGGCCGCTGTCTCAAAATTGTACGGAATGAACTCCGCCGTCTTCTTTTTGGCCATTTTATCAATACAGATTTGTTCTACGTCCAGTAAGGAGCAGAGCTCCTCGATTCCGGGCAGAGTACAGTTAAACTCAGATATGACACCGTCAATTGCCCCGGTGGACAGGACTGCTTCACTCACAAAATTGTTGCCGGCTGTTCCCGCATAAACATCCTGATACTGCGCCTTTCTCTGCTGCATATCCTGTCCAACACAGGTACAGCCCACAATGCGGAATCCCTTCGCCCCCGCGCTTACTGCGGCAGCCATTCCCTCAGGTGAGGATGCCGCCTGCATGATCTGCGAAAAGAGTATTTCCTGATGGCCTGTCACCATAATATTGATATAGTCCGGGTCGATCACCTGAAGGCCGACCGGAGCGAAGTGGATTTCCGGCTCCCCGATCAGGATGTCACTGATCAGATTCGTCAGCTTGAGGCCATAAATCCCTGTGGAAATCCCAAGGCGCAGACAGTGAAGGAGCATATCCTCCGGATCGCTGGACAGGTTTGTAGATGTTTTTACCGCCCCGTCAAATACCTCCGCCTTGGCGCCGCCGGGAAGAATCTCCATCCGTTTCCACACTTCATACCGCTGCGGAAGACTCAGCGCCCTTATAAAACGCATCTTATGATCCGTCTCCCGGTAAAGATCCTGCTTAATGGCATCCGCCAGCTCCATCGCCGTCTCGTAAATATTTTCTTTCATCTCTATTCCGAGAATGGCTGCCAGACGTCCCAGCGCTCTGACACTCGTAAATCTACCTCTGGCCATAGCCGTTTTTTTCAGATTTCTGACTGCGTTTTCAGCCACATGTATATAGCATCCGGAACCGCTTGCCACAGCTCTTAAAAAACCGCGCACTACGATCGTGTCGGCATCTGCGCCGCAGATTCCCCGCTCACCTCCCGGGACAATCCGGCAGGGTCCGTTGGCGCAGAGGCGGCAGCATGTTCCCATAAGCCCAAATCCACACTTGACAGACTGTCCCTCCACTCTGTGAAAAGACGTTTCGTACGGCAGTTCTCCAATATATTTTTCCAGCTCCTTATCCGCGCTGGGGCAGATGTCACATCTTAATTGTTCTGTCTGATGACTCATAGCTTCCTCCGTTTTATCTCTGTCACAGTATTTCTTTTCCATCTGTAAACCTTGCCGTGTCTTCTCTCACGCTCTTCTCACCCTGTTCAGCCGCTCTCTCCGCCACAGATGAAGCCCGTTTGAGAATCCTCTCGATCCGTTCTTTTTCGGAAATTTCCGCCTCTTTCGGTTCCGCCACACTCTGAATCTTTATAACCTTGCTTTTTTCGAGAGAGTCGCATTTTTTCCTAAGCTCTTCAAGCTCCTTTTTAACAAGATACAGCTCCTCCCTGTCCTCCTGGCGTTCTCGTTCCGCAGTATAGGCGCGCTCCATGTAACTTAGATTCGCCTGTTCCTGCGTCAGCTTTTCTCTCTTAACCGCCAGAAGCTGTTCCTGAAATTCATCCACCTGCCGACGCAGCACATCATTTTCAGCTTCCTTCTGCTCAAACTGCTCCAGTATCTCCTCGAGAATCCGTCCGGTTGACTCCATCTCGCTGTTTAATGCGTTGTTTTCGTTCTTGACATTGGCATATCTGAGTCTGGCATCTTTTAACTCCGCCTGATTTTCTTCATACTGAGCGGACAGACGCTCCAGCTCCTGGCTGATATTCTTCATACTTGAAATCTGAATCTCCAGGCTTCTCTGCTGTTTCTCCATGGATTCACAGTACGATGTCAGTTCTTCCAGCTGACTGGTCAGTGAGATAATCAGAGATGAACTGCCTTCCTCATCCGTCGCCTGAGCCGGCCGGTTTGTCTTCTCTTCATTGACACGCTGAAGTTCTGTGTAAGACCGTTCATATTTCTCTTTCATTCCCTGGTACTGCTGCTTCCAACGCTCGGCCTCTTCTTCCAGTAAGTCCAGTTTTTTATTTTTCTCTAATTCCACATTCAGCTGTTTTTTCAGGACAGCACAGTCATCCTTATATTGCCGCTTCCAGCGCTCGGCCTCCTCCTTCAGCGCAATTATATTTCCATTTTTTTCTATCTGGGCGTTCAGCTGCTTTTTCAAAGTAATGCAATCATCCTCATACTGCTGCTTCCAACGCTCGGCTTCCTCTTTCAGAGACTCTGTCTTTTTATTTTTTTCCAGCTCCGCACTCAGCTGCTTTTTCAGGACAACGCGCTCATTCCAGACACGTTCTTTCTCTTCGTTCAGCTCTTTCAAGCGATAGTCGAAGCTCTCCTGCATCCATCGAATCATTTCCTTATAAGTGCTTAAAACTTCATTTACCTTCTTTTTTGAATATCCGCCAAAGAGCACACGCTTCAGGCTTTCCTCCAGATCCGCCTGCTCGTATTCCCTGCGCATGTCGCTCAGCTCATCCGTTTTGTCAGGCTCTTTCCGCTCATCTTCCAACTTACTCATCTGCCATCTCCTCCGTTTCCATCCGACATTTCCTGCCCCCTGCTTTCCAGCACCATCTTTGCAGATACCCTGACATTCTTCCATTGCTCCTGGTGTACTTCCAAAACGTGGGCTGCCCCTTTACAGAGCTTTCCGCAGCGCCACGGCCGGATGACCTCTTTATCCACAACACAAAGGTTCTTGTCCAGATATACCGCGCAGATAGGAAAACGCATAAAACATGTATGGATACACGATACCCGTTTCAAAAAAAGCCCTTCTTCCATTCCAATCTGTTTTCGGCCCATCAGCCCCCAAAAACGCGCGCAGAAATTATCTGCTATCGATACATTCTCCAGAAACAGCCCGGTATCATCACCGGCTCTCATACAGTATTTCATTGTTTTCACCGCCTTAAAACATGGACATCATCTTAGGGACAGCAGGTCCCATAATGACAATCATCATAATTGGAAAGATAAAAACGCTCAGAGGCAGCAGCATTTTCACGGGGATCTTCTGAGCCTGCTCTTCCGTTTTCATCCGTCTTAAGTTACGCATTTCTCTGGCCTGTGCGGTCAGAATATTCTTAAGTGATATCCCCAGCTCATCTGCCTGTATCACTGCTCCTACAAAGATATTAATCTCGTCAAGTCCACATCGGAGTGACATTTCCTCTAATGCCGTCCTCCGGCTCTGTCCAAGCCCCATAGCGCGCACCGCGATCTGAAACTCCTCTATCAAAGGTCCCTGGCACTGCTCTGTAATGTACTGCATTGCCTGGCTGAAACCAAGACCGGCTTCCACGCTGATACTCAGCAAATCCAGGATTTCCGGAAACTGTTTTTCTATTTTTTCCCTTCTCCTGGCCGCTCTCCCCGACGCGCTGAAGCGCAGGATGACATAAAACGCATACACTCCGATACCAGCGGACAAAGGCATACTGATTCCCGTCATATAACCGTAATACAACCCGGCCAGACCGCCGCCGCCCATCAGCAGGAACTGAAGCGCAATGTATTCCTCCGGCTTCATATTGAATCCGCTCTGATACATCAGAAGGGAAATCCTTTCTTGGTCCTGACTATTCACTGGAAGAAAAGAGCCGATCCGGACAAGCAGCCTGCCCAGCACCGCTTTCAGAAACCGCGTGATAAAAAATCCTTTGTACCGTTTTTGCGTCCCTTTGTTTTCCTTGCCCAGCATTTCCACCGCGTTCAGCTGATCCTGAAGCGCCATATTTTTCCTCTCCAAGAGAAATAAGACGGTACAGTATATACAGATTCCTGTACTCATTACCGCAATCCAATCTCTCATATCCTATACCTCCAGCTGTTTTTGGTGACTGCCCATCTCTTCTTCCCGCAGAAACAGCCATCTGTTTTCAGATATATTCTTATTCCATGTTATGTCAACATATCTCCACTGGCCGTCCAGCATCACTCGATTCCAGGCATGATCCACGCCATACACAATCTCACACTCCAGCCCTCTTCCGGCGCAAAGGGCCTGAAAAATCCGGGCGTAACCGTTGCATACCGTTTTACCTGTCTCAAAGGCACTGTATACATTAATACTTTTTAAGCTGTAATCGTATTCAAACTGATCGTATGTCCACTGATAGACTTCCATCGCCCTGTCATAATCGCCCTGAGCACTCATACCGGCGGCCGCCTCTTCCAGTTTTTTCTCGACTACCCGCTGTTCTCTGGCTGCCTCCTGAGGCTTTTCCGTATAGACGCAGAGGCTGTACTCTCCCGGCATGTCTGAACGTGTCGAGTAACCCACTTTCACCTGCGTGCTTCCATAATAATAACTTTTATAGAAATACTGCGCGAAACTCTCCACCTCCGTCTGGCTGGAAAAGACAACATCCGTATAGATGTACCCCGGCTGGCTGTTCTCATCTTCCATGAGCTTTATTATGACTGCGCCTGTATTTTCATAACTGATTCCAGAGCTGCCGTCGTCCGCGGGCGCCGCCCCGGACAGCAGGAGCACCAGCATAAGTGTACACATAAACACTCTCACCGTGAGTCCCGCCAGGGTGTGTGTTTTCAATAAATACCGCATCGACCGGCCCCCTAAATTTTAATATTTACGATTTTACGTATAACGAGGAATCCCGTACACTCCATGAGAAATGACACAATCAGCAGCATTTTTCCGAAATCTGTTGTATAAAATGTGCTCATATACTCCGGGTTTATAAAAGTCAGAAAAACCAGCGCGAATACCGGCAAAAGCCCCAGAATCAAGCCGGACATCCTCCCCTGGGCCGTCAGTGTCTTCAAGCTCTGGCGGATTCGAATGCGGTCTTTAATCGTATCGGATATATTATCAATTACCTCGGACAGATTGCCGCCCACCTGTTGTTGAACTATAATCGCCGAATTAATCATTTCCATATCGCTGTTTTCCATGCGCCTGGCGATACCTCCCAGCGCACTCTCCATCGACGCTCCATAACTTACTTCCTGAAGCGCCGTCTTAAACTCTTCCGCTATCGGGTTTGGCATATCCGTACTGACCCGGTCGATGGCCTGACGGAAAGAAAATCCGCTGCGCAGACAGTTGCTCACCGTCATCAGAGCATCCCCCAGCTGTCCGGAAAATTTTTCGAGCCGTTTCTTCCGCAGCATTTTCACTATAACCGGGGGCAGCACGACACAGACGGCAAGCAGCGGCAGTACCATACCGATTCTCCCGGTGAGGAAATAGACCATCATAGAAGGAAATGTAATCAGACCGCCCCAGAGGAGCAGATATTCCTGACCGCTCATCTTTATACCGGAACTTTCCAGCTCTTCTCTCAACTTTTCAGATACGTCAAAGCCAATTATCTTTTTCTTCTTCTTTTTCTTCTGCGCCTCTCTCTTACCGGTCTCTCCCTTCTTTCCCATCGCCTGGATTGCGTCAAGCGCCTTCTCAAGATTACTCTTTCCGTTGAAAACCACTCTAAATAGAAACAAGCCCAGCGAGAACACGTATACGCCGAACAGCAGCGACAACAACAAAATTTCCATGACAGCCTCCTCTACGCGAACCAGGAATCCAAAGCGTGAATCCCGCGATCCTCCATTTTAGCAGCAACTCTGGGCCATATACCTGTGGGGCGGAAATGTCCGAGCGCTTTTCCCGTATTATCATAGCCTTCCAGATTAAACTGATAGATCGTCTGAAGCGTAACCACATCTGATTCCATGCCGACCACCTCTGAAATTTCCACAATCTTTCTGCTGCCGTCCTTCATTCTCGCCTGATTTACGATAATATCAAAAGCCGAAGATATCTGCTCCCGGATCGCCTTGACGGGCAGGTCCATTCCGGCCATCAGCACCATGGTCTCCAGTCTGGATATGACATCTCTGGAAGAGTTTGCATGGGCCGTGGTCATGGAGCCGTCGTGACCCGTATTCATGGCCTGAAGCATGTCCAGTGTCTCTCCGGAACGGCACTCTCCGACCACAATTCTGTCCGGTCTCATACGCAAGGCGTTCCTGACGAGATCGCGGATTGTAACCAATCCCATACCTTCCGCGTTGGCCGGCCTGCTCTCTAACGTAATCGTATGGCGCTGGCTAAGCTGAAGCTCTGCCGAATCTTCAATCGTCACAATGCGCTCGTCATCCGGTATATAGGCGGACAGGATATTGAGCAGCGTGGTTTTCCCGCTTCCCGTTCCTCCGCAGACGATGATATTCGCCTTGGCTCTTACGCAGGCCTCCAGAAAATTCATCATCTGAAACGAAGCAGAACCAAATTCAATCAGATTTTCCGCCCTGAGGGGAACCTTTGAGAATTTACGGATGGTCAGTGACGGTCCTTTCAGAGAGAGGGGCGGAATAATTGCGTTTACACGGGAACCGTCAGGGAGCCTGGCGTCCAGCATCGGACTGGCCTCATCACACCGGCGGCCGATGGGACCTGCTATTTTTCCAATCAGCTCCATCACATAGCGGTCATCCTTCAGCTTAATATCCGTCAATTCAAGGCGCCCTTTCCGCTCCACATAAACACTGTACGGTCCGTTCACCATAATCTCACTGATTGAGTCATCTCTCAAAAGTTTTTCCAGAGGGCCGAGTCCCTGCGCCTCGTCATAAATCTGCTGAATCAGCTTCAGCTTCGTCGATTTTGGAAGCTCTTCGCCTCCATCCTCCACCAGCTGGCTTATCACCGTTCTGATATCAACCGGTTTTTCATCCGGGGATGAGGTATTGGCCCGTTTAACCAGCGTCATATGAATTTTATCTTTAAACTCTTCATATTCATCATAGTATTCAATAGTTTCCGGCTGCACGTCTTTTTCCTGTGCCGCCTTTACGAGCTTGGCCCGTTCCAGTCGCTCCAAAAGGCCCATGTTTTACCCCCGTTTTGCAAATTTTCTCCGTGTGCGTCCTCCCTTTTTCCGTTTCCCTCCAGCTGATGGCACAGAACCCTCCAGCATGGCGCAGAGCCGGGATATTCCCACCGTATAGGGACTTTTAGGCGCACACATAACAACAGGCTTTCCCTGATTGAGCGCTGAGGTTGTGAATTTCTCATCATACGGGAGAATTGTATCCACCTTTCTGCCCAGAACCCGCTCCACATCAGCGGTAGAAATAGATTTGGAAAGAGTCTCTATGAGTACCAGGCGAACCTTCTGTTCCATATTTAAAGAGTTCAGGAGAAGCAGCGCTTTCTTTGTGTTTCTCAAATTACAGATTTGCGGCTGTACAGCCATCAGAACCGAGGTACTGAAATCCAGTACAGACAGATTGACCTCTCCGAACCCAACCGCTCCGTCTATCACGATATAGTCATAGTAATTTCGCAGGATACCGACTATTTTCTCGATGTTTTTTCCGCTGATCGTCTCCGCGTATTCCGGACTTCTGGGGCCGAACAGCACTTTTATCCCCGACTGATGGTACTCCAAATAGGAGTTGACCGTATCCAGCGTCGGTGTTTTCTGATCCTGCAACAGCTCTGCCAGCGTCTGTCTTGACTCAATCCCGAGAAACAGTCCGCTGTCTCCATACTGCATATCAAAATCCAGTAAAACCACTTTGCGCTTTGATGCAGCCAGTTTCACGGCAAGATTTACGGCAAGTGTCGTCTTGCCGATTCCGCCGCCTGCTCCTGTCACAAAGAGGACCTCAGTCTTAGGAACAGAGGCATCCTGTTCAAGACGGTTAAAATGCCGGGAACTCTCATTAATACAAAGCTCTTTAAGGGCGCTGATCAGCTCCTCCCGCTGAGGAATCGGCGCTAACACTCTGCGAATACCAGCTTCCATTGCCAGTTCAAGTAATTCCGGTTCGGCCATATCAGAAATCATGACCATGGTTACTTCAGGATATAAAATGTAAACCTGCTGACAAAACATGAAAAGCTTGCGTTCCGCCGTTGCCGCAACAAGAAGCAGTCCCGGTTTATCCCGATCGATCGCTTCCGTCCCGTGTGACAGATCTCCGATCTCGCCTTTAATCTCTATCTCAGACTCACTTAAAAAATAGGTGAGCCGATCTCTCATATCATCATCAAATCCAACTAACAGCGTCCTGATATTCATTTTTCCTACTCCTGTCCCGGTTCTGCCGGCTGGTCGGACGGCGGCGCCGCTGCCTGCTCCCAAATGGCACTGGCTTCTACAGATAGCTCCGTCGAGAGTCCATCATCATCCTGTGGTCTTAAAAGCAGACGCAGATTTCCGTCATTTACCATTCTGGCGGTGAAACTGTCTATTTCCACCAGCAATGCCTCTTCCGGTGTGACGGACAATGTGACACTGGCGTACTCATCCACGCCTGCTCCTTCCCATCTTCTTAAATGGGAGTCGACCGCCAGAACTTCCACCTGCTGCAGCAAGTAGCTGGTTGTCAGTCCTCCGGACTCATTCAGATTGGTCTCCAGTATATCCACCTTGTTGCCGGGAAGGATCGTATTGGCAACTCCGGCCTCGATTCCCACTTCCAGCGTAATTGCCCTTTTTCCCTTCTCAATCCGGTAGGCAAGGCCTATTTCATCCGCCTCCGCAGAGGAAAGGCGGCCCTTTGTAATCTGCTCCCCCGCGGCAATATCGCCTTTTGCCACATTCTTTGCCACCTCCCCGGTGGTTGAAAAGACGGAGCCTGCCACAAATTCTTCCGGTACCTCTTTCACTTCCAGCATGCCCGCCTCAATCACGGTACCCTCCGGTATTTCAACTCGGGCAGTTACAACCGGCCGTGTCCTTTCATTTGAAAGCTGTTCTTCTTTGCGGCTGTTCAATGCGGACCACACAGCAATCGTCGCGATGATAGCGGCCAGCAGGGAGATCAGTTTTGTCTTCTTCATCGGCTTGCCCTTTCTGCAATTTATTTCTACCTTTATGAAAGAAAGACACTGCAAGATAAAGAGATTGAATTCTCTCTATTGCAATGTCTCTTTCCTGTCTACGGCAAATTAATTTTATTGTGTTAATTTCTAAAATTACGGGGTAGGGTTAATCGACTGTGAAATGTTCTCAAATGTAGCAACCAGTTTATCTCCCACTCCCGAAAGGCTGTTACCACCGCGATGGCGATCAGTACAATAATCAAACCGTACTCTACCATACCCTGGCCGCTTTCTTCTTCCACAAACCACTTTTTCACTTCATTAAATCCTTTCATCCTGCATCCTCCTGCTATTGTTATTTTATTTTTCTTAATATATCTCAAAAGCAAAGAACGTCTCTTCCCTATCCTTGCTTATTGATTCAAAATTTGTCTGCCGCCAGTTCAAAATACCCGGTTGCTATGGTTCCAATCACTCTCAAAGCGCTGACTGCCGCTACCGAGACAATGATCATAATCAAAGCGTACTCCACCATACTCTGGCCGCTCTCCTCATACCGTATCCATTTTATAACGTCCATACCATCCCCCATCCCCATTCCCCGCAACTGGGAGCTTTATTCCAGCAGCTGGTATATCAAGGGCATTAGCTGTCCTTCAACAAAGGCGAATATCATACCGGCAGCAACAAATCCTCCCATTGGGAAATAACTCTTCAATGACAGTTTTCCTGTAAAAAGACCGGCTATACAGTAAAGCCCCATCGCCGCAGCCATAAAGATCAGTAAGTACATGAAACCCGGATATCCGCTCACAAGGGCCGCCGCCATCATGAGTTTTACATCACCTGCACCCACAGCGCCTTTTTTTCCTGTAAAGACAGATGACAGGAAACACAGCAGGAGACCAATTGCTGCCGCTGCCAGACTTCCGGCCACTCCTTCCATCCCTCCGGCTGCCAGACTCAAAACAAGGCCGCACACCATTAAAGGAAATGTAATCTCATTGGCAATGATTCGGTAGCGATTGTCTATATAGATAATCATCATCGCCACGGTCGACAGAACCGCCAGGACTACTGTCTGAATCGGATTATACCAGTAAACGGCCATGATCCAGATAACCGCCAGGCCCACAGCATAAAGCCAGCTTCTCCACGCCGGATACAGAAAGTACTGATAAGCTTCTCCCCTTTTAGCCTCTTTGTACTCAATCAAGTACAGGCTTATCTCCGGCGTCCGCTTTCCAACTACCAAACCGGCAATCCCTGCGGCTATACACCCCAAAATCAATCCCGGTGAAACACTCCCTGCCATTTGTAAATCCTTTCTGTTTATCTCTTCTTTTTTATGGCTACATCATATCACAGGCAGGGGCACAATTCCGTTCTATATCTGATACAAAAGCGTGAAATATGACATTTTTCTAAAAAAAAGAACGCCGAAGCGTTCTAATCTGTCATATTGCCAAGCATTGCGTTGGTTTCTTCCGCCCACGAATACTCCGGCATATAATTGTCCATAAAGGCTTTGCGTTTATCCTTATTCCCATCCATAAACTGATAATAGTCACACTGGAACATCTTATTGTTGACTGCCAGATAACTCCGATAGTAGATACAGATGTCCTGGCAGTCCACTTCCCGGAATGTAGCGCGCATGATGGAAACGGCCTTCCGGTACAATTGTTTTACTTTGGAATCGTAAGCACGATCTTCCCACAAGACCGAGATGACCTGTTCCATGGAGACATCCCCGCCCCTGGCGTTGACCAGATAGGCGAACAGTTCTTTTGCTTTGCTGTACTAAAAAAACAGAGGTGTTCCGTCCACATATATATCGAATTTGCCAAATGTCCGTACTTCGATCCGGCTGACCGGCTTTTCAGCCTGATCCCCCAGCTTATCTATCAGAAGTCCCACCCTGGCCACAGCCTGCTTGAATTCAGAAAATGAAAACGGTTTTGTTATGTAGTCCATTGCGTGAAGGCGGTATGCGGCCAGTGCATAGTCATCATATCCCGTAATAAATATAAATTGTATATCCGGCTGCACATCCTTCATCATGGACGCCAATTCCAGCCCGTTCAGTCCCGGCATCTCAATGTCCAGAATAGCCAGCTCCACCTTATTCTTATGAACGAATTTAAGGGCCTCCAGCGAAGAGGTAAATGCTCCATGACACTCCACCCCGCTTATTCTTAAAAGGTTTCTCTTTATATCCTCCAGAATATTAATTTCATCATCTACCACGATCGCAACCATTCACTCACTCCCCGTTGTTATCTGCAATTCTGACCACTTCCGCAGCCATCTCACATTTATCATCTTTTTTCTTTGGTATCTTTATCGTAACCTTGGTTCCAACCCCCAGACGGCTCTCCATCTCTATCGTCCCTTTTACCAGGTGATGCAGTCTTACCCCTACGTTTTCAAGCCCGACACCTCCATCCTTTCGCTCCTTTTCTATGCTGCCGACCTCGCATCCGACACCGTCATCCTCCACCTCAATTACAATGAACTCGTCCCGGAGACAGGATCTGATTATAAGTCTTCCAGGAGTTTCGCGCTTACAGATACCGTGTTTGATTGCATTCTCAACAACCGGCTGCAATATAAAATGAGGCATTTTGAAATCCTCATATCCAATATCATAGTACTCCATAATCTTCCCTGGAAAACGGCTTTTCTCTATTTCTATGTAATTCCGGACAAAACCGAGAATCTTCGAAAAGGGAGCCATCTCCTCCTTGGCAATCGCATTGAGCTGAACTCTGAGATACTTTGTAAAAGCCACTACAATATCCGCCGCCTTATCCGCATCGGTATAGATGAGTGATTTAATATTCGCCAGGACATTATAGATAAAGTGCGGCTTAATCTGGCTGAGCAGCAGCTGAGCTTTTGTAAGCTCCATTCTCTCTTTCAGTACATTGTTCGTCTTGATCGTGCGGTACCATTCATCCAAAATATCAGAAATTATGTTTACAGAGCTGTAGGCACTCATTGTATTCATTCCCAGGTGAACATTTTCTCTGCTTTCAAATGCATCCTTGCCATTCCACAGATCGATCTTTACCTGAGCCATCAGACTGTCGAAGTTTTCTCCATTATCCGGGAACATTGCCACGCCTACATCAGCCATCAGTTCCCCGTTCTCGCGGTTCTCCAATATGCGGCAGATACGCTCGGCTTTTTTCCGCGCATTCAAATCATCACCTACATTGTGTAAGAACAGCATCAGATTACAGTCATCCACCCAGACAATATCATCCGGATAAATCATACGTGTAACAAGCTCCATATATTGATAAATAAGCAGCTCCATACCCGAATTATTATCCTCATTCAGGGCACGCATCTTTATCGCTATCAGGGCATGTCTGCTTCCGATTGGGGCTTCACAAATCAGATGATCCACCAGCAGCCTGGCCCTGCCTACCATCTCCTTCGACACTCCGTGCTCTTTTAAAGTTGTCTCCATCACCATCTTCAGCTTGGAACTCAAATCGCGGACACTCCCAATTACATACATGGGCACTTTTCCGTCATACAATACGCTGATTAGACTGATACTGCACCAGTTGGCCTGTTCTTTCCCGTGCTCATCAGACACAAAAAATCTGGCTAGAATATTATCTTCAATATCGCCTGAAAGTATCGCGTTAAACATCTTTCTCACTTTAGGAATATCGTCTTTATAAATATACCGTTCAATCCTTCTAAATCCATGATTACCGGTCCCGACGGCACAGAATTTGGTATTCCAGTTATCTGCCAGTGTCAGATGATTGTCCTCTATATTCCACTCAAAAAGATAGCTCTCAACCAACTCCGTCAAATGGCTGCTTTTCGGATCGCCAGCCGGTCTCAGAGCCTTGTCCTCCAGAGGGACACAAAAATAGCGCAAATATTGAAACTGTTTCCCTGATTCCCTCACCAGAGTCTCTCCAAACAGATGCACCCATAAGTTCTGACCATCCTCCGCCTCGATACAGAAACAGTCGGAAGCAGTATAGGTTCCCTGCATCAGATTATACCCGCCTGACGGCTGTGTCAGTACTGTTGATTTTTTCCTATACTCTTCCCTCTTTTCTTCATAAAATAAGTTATTGTAAAATGCTTTTGATCTTCTGTCTGCAAAACACACTTTATTATCTGTAAGATTACGTACTACAATCCCACAAATCAGGCCCTGCTCTCTGAGAAGGGCCAGATTCCTGCGCATCGACTGATACAGGGATATTCTAAGTTTTTTTCTCTTTTCTACAAATCCCTCATGAATGTCTCTGACAATCAGCAGACATTCCTCCACTCCCTGCTGAACCAGCACTTTAACTTCATACCAGCGAAGTCCATCTTTTCCTCTTCGAAAATACACAGCCCTTTCCTCACCGCTGCAGACCGCTTCCCTGAGCACCTGCAGAGAGATGATTCCACTGTCTCCGACCGGAAAAATATCGCGTTTGCTGTCAAAAAATTCTTCCATCCATTCCTCATAATATAGAAGATTTGCCCCGTTCTGTTTCGCTGTATCCGATGTAACGGAACTCATTGTCCCTTCGCGGACATTGATTTTAAATATATTCTGGTATGCCATCTTCTACACCTCCGACGTGAAAAGGTCATTCTTCATTTTATTATTACAATACCATTCACAGTGTTCTAAAAGCGTGAAAAAATGTTCACTAAAAATTAATGTGCTTTGATTTTAGCATAAGAAGAATATGTTGTACAGTTTTGTCCTGCGATTTCATGCTGTTGTGCTTACTTTCACACTAAAGCAACTCTTCTTCCATGTATCCATAACGCTTGATATGTTATCCTGGAAACGGGTTACGAAAGAGTATGGAATATTCTGTTTAAAAATGGGGATGGGAGGCGAATCCATAAAGATTTCAAGAAGCATTGCGTAATGCTTTATACCAATCATTGCAGTATCATCTGCGTAATATGGAACAATAAAATAGCGAATGGAGGAAATGTATGTTTAAGAAGTTTAAACGCATTATAACAGCAGTATTAACGATAGCCATGGTTATGACGGTGTTCACTCCCATGACAGCCATGGCAGAAAATATGTCGGCGAAAAAGACAGTAACCGGCCTGATCACTCTCTCCGGTGGCAATGGCAGACTGGAGGATGTGACGATATCTGTCCGGTACGGCGCCAACAGCGACTCTGATAAAGAATGGACAGGCAATCCTGATTCAAACGGACGCTATTCCATACCAACCGATGTAAGTATATATTCCCTCGCCGTTCTCAATGTAAAGGCAGAACTGCCGGGTTACACTTCCGCATCCAAAAGTATTTTCATGGGTGAGGACTCCGCTGATTTAATTTTGGTTGCGGATAATACAGCTAACGCCTTTAATGTAGGCGGCCAGATTACACTGAATGGAGCAGCACTGCCTGCCAATTTGTGTCCGGTTGTCAATTTTAATATAACCAATCTGTCACAGGATAAAGACTTAACTTTCTGCGGAGGAGATTTTATCTGTGCTGCTCCGGCAGGCTGCGACGTTGTTGTCACACCTTCACTGGAAGGATATTCATTTTCACCAGAATCCATCAGAATTGATAAAATAAGTAAAGATGAGGGGAATCTCTATTTTACGATGACAAAGATTGAAGAATCTATACCTGAAACGGAAGCGCCCCCTGAGACAGAAACTCCTCGGAAGAAGAAACGACTGAGGCAGAAGAATCCAGTGATACAGTTACCCTGTATTTTATGACCGGCTCTTCTCCGGACGATCCGGGAGAAGTGTATGCACAGTATGAGGTACCGAAAAATTCCAGAAAAAACACAACTACCATTGCAAAGACAATTGGCTCAAGCAAGCCAAAGAAGGAAGGCTATACATTCAGCCACTGGAAAGAAAGAAACTTGTCAGATCCTTCTAAATTGGGGAGTAAAGTAAGCGGTGTTATCTGGACCAATGAGACGGACCAGTATATCTATGCGCAGTATACGCAGAATGTAAAACTGTATTTTATGACTGGTTCTTCTCCAGACGATCCTGGCGAGGTATTTGCGGAATTCGAGGTTCCCAAGAATTCCAGAGGCAATACCACAACGATTGCTAAGACTATAAAAACAGCGGTTCCCTGTAAAGTCGGCTGTCAGTTCAGTCATTGGAGAGAAGCTAAGCTTAACAATCCGTCCGTACTGGGCAATAAAGTTTCCGGAGTCATCTGGACCAACGACTCAGACCAGTATATTTATGCACAATATAAATAACCGGCTGAGAAAATGTCACTTTTCATCCAGGCAAAGAAGTCAAAGAAACCGTTAATTAATATCCTCAGCCTCTCATACTCCATATCCATATGCCAGTAAACGACGGTTTAATCGATTTTTCGCTGAAACACGTTTTATGATAAAACGGTAAACTTAAAATACGGAAGATGCCATTTACGGCACCTTCCGTATTTTCGTCTAAAACTTGTATCACATTTGGATGGGATTTTTGTGCAGCGGATGAATAGGTCTGTGACCTATCACGAGAAATGATCATTTTTCTTTAATCCCGATGAATCCCCTACTGCTTTCGCGTTAATTCAGCAGCGTGCAAAAGTTCTCCCACTGCGGATTCCCTGGGCACTCTGAACCACGCGCTAGTGCAGGTGGCGCCCCCGGCTGTGCAGAACCGATTGACAGGGATGTCTTGATAGGCGGGAAAGTAAGGCCCGGAAGCAATAGCGGCGGGGCCGCAAGGGACGATAGCAACGGGCCGCAGTCAAGGGGCGCAAAGTGCCCAGGACTTATAGCCAGTGTGGCCAGAAGTCCAGCTGGTTTGGGGGCGCCCCAACAAGCATTTTCGCAGGGCGAAAATGGCAAGTGTCTATACTCTTGCCTTACTTGCCAACTATGCCCCCCGTACTATGTTCGATAAGACAACCTTGTCTATACTTCGCAAATCCTCTAAAATAGAGATGTAGATAATATTCATTTTTTCATAGAAATTTGTATTCGAATGCAACCAAAACAAAAAACGGGAAGTAGATAGGTGAAGGGACCTTACATAGACCATAGGAGGTGGCAGGATGGAGGATAACCGAATTGTAGATTTATATTGGTCAAGAGACGAGAGCGCAATCACGGAAACCGCGTCAAAGTATGAGAAATACTGCTATGCCATTGCGTATAACATTCTCTGTGACCGGGAAGATGCGGACGAGAGCGTTAACGATACCTACCTTGGCGCGTGGAACGCCATGCCTCCCCACCGTCCGTCCATCCTGCGTTCTTTCCTCGGTAAAATTACCCGGCGCATATCCCTCAAGAAATGGCGGGACAGCCACCGGGACAAGCGCGGCGGCGGCGAAGTTTCCCTAGCCCTTGACGAGCTTTCAGAGTGTGTACCGTCAAATATTAAGGTGGAAGATGAAATTATGGCGGCTGAGCTGTCAAAAGCACTCAATCGCTTTATCGCCAATCTGCCAACTACGGAAAGGCAAGTTTTTCTCTGCCGCTACTGGTATCTGGACTCTATCGAGCAAATCAGCACAGACTTTTGTTTCAGCACCAGTAAAGTAAAATCCATGCTCCACAGGACAAGGGAAAAGCTGCTTTCACATCTAAAAAAGGAGGGAATGGCATGAACGCAAGTCACATTCTTGACGCACTTGGAACAATTGAGGATAAATACATTATGGAAGCAAAAGAGAGAATTTTTATGAATACTACGAAAAAAGCCCGGAGCATGAAGCAGACGCGGGCGCTGGCGCTCGTCGCGGTGATTGCCGCGCTGCTTACCCTTTGCGGATTTGCCGCATATCAGTTAGGCTGGTTCGACCCGTGGCTGCAAAAGCCATCTGCCGACCCGGTGCAGACCGTCCAAAGCGCGATTGAAGGTCAGGCCGGGAAAGAATATACGGTCAGCGTGCGTGTCGATGAAATCAAGGTGGATGAAGATGAAACGGCGCGTGTCGCGGCCATGTATTCAGGCAGCGAGCTTGCCCAGGCGCGGGGCTGGACGGACGAGTATCTGGCAAAACACTTTGTTGTCGTATATGCGAACTATTATGTGGAGTACGACCACACAAAGACCTTTATGGACGACGGCCAGACACAGCAGTATTTTTATTTGACACAGGACATGGAAACCGGGGAATGGACGATCCGCGATAACACCTCGCCGGATACAAGCGCGGCCTCCAATGTTGTATGGGAATATGAGCCGCTTTTAAGCTCCAAACTCCCCGCATTTCCGTTTAAGTTTGATTTGCCTTATTCGACCATTCAAGCAGAATGTGATACCGGCACGCTCATAGACTATCAAGATCACGACGGCACCGCTTATCCGCAGGGCAAACAGCTATCACTCCCAAGCGGCAGTACCCTTTACTGGACGCCCCAGGCAGAGGAAAATTATAAATATGAGCCTTCTGCCGAAATCACCTTTACCATCTATGATGAAGATGAAGCGACTTTTACCGGCACTATCTCAATTCAAGTTAAAACAGCCGGGAGTGGTTCGGAGACTGTGATATACTCCGCTGTGCTAAATGATGGGTCAGGTCTTTCAATGGCACAGGCAACTGACACAGAGGGAGCGGTTATCACAGTCGCATTTAAGCCGCTTGGGGATTAGTCCACATTTATAAAGATAAGTATACACATTGGGTGAGTAACGCCACCCATATCCCGAAGTCGACCACCTTGGATAGGTTACAATTAATTGGACAGCTATTTTAAGGTCATGTAAAATAAAATTATCAGACAAAGGAGTCATCATACATGGCTGAGAAAAAGCAAAAAAGAAAACCTCGTTCTTATACAGACGAATTCAAGCAGCAATTAGTCCTGCTTTATCAAAATGGCAAATGCAAATAGGATATTTATAGGAAATACGATATTGCCACTTCTCTGCTTGATAAATGGCTCAAGCAGGCTGAAACATCTGGTTCTTTCCATGAAAAAGAGACCGTACAGAAGAACAGCAGGAACTCGTGCAGCTTCGTAAACGGAACCGCCAGTTGGAGATGGAGAACAACATTTTAAAACAAGCAGCGCTGATTTTAGGACGAAAGTAAATGTGATAAAAGCAAACGCCCACAAATGCTCTGTATCAGCAATGTGCAAAGTCCTAAGCATACCCAGGAGCACTTATTATTACGAATTAAAGTAAAAACCGGATGAGAATAGCCTGGCATCGGAAATCCGGAAAATATTCAGACAGACCCGAAATAATTATGGCACCCGTAAAATCAAGGTGGGGCTAGAAAAAAGAATCTTATCGTTTCCCTCAGACACATTGGAAGGACCATGAAACAGGAAGTTCTGGTATCCGGCTATACCGTTGCACAGTTTAAACCACACGTGGAAAAGTGCAACGAATCCAAAGTAGCGAATGTGGTCAAAAGAGAGTTTTCCAATCAACCGTAATATAACGTGGTGGTAAATGATTTAACATATGTACGGATCGTAATGAGCTGGCATTATATATGTGTCCTTGTTGACCTTTTCAATCGCGGTATCATAGGATATAGCGCTGGAAAGAACAAAGACGTAGCTTTGTGAGCAAAGCATTTTCCAGGGGGAACGAATTCAAAAACGAAACGCTTAAGACTTTTCACATTAGGCGTTCTCTAAGCATGAAAGGCTGTCCATATGATAATGCTGTGGCGGATGTCACCGTTAAAATCATCAAAACAGAATTTGTAAATGGACAGATCTACGAAACACTGAAGCAGTTACAGTACGGATTATCGGATTATGTAAACTGGTTTAATAATCACAGAATCCACTCTTCACTGGGATATCGAACACCAAAAGAATACAGGCTTACTAACCTTAAAAAAGTTGTCTAAAAAGTGTTGATAATCCAGTACAGTATTGCTTTTCCGCAGCCTGTACCTGTGAAACGTGTAAGGTTGTGAATACCGCAGCCAGACTTAGTACGCCAGTTAAAAGGCGTTTCATAATCTTTTTCATATATTTGTAAATCCTCCTTTCGTGATTTTGGGTGAAAAATAGACGCTCATTTCTGAACGCCCAAACGTAAGAAAGATAAACTCTTAATAGCCAGTGAACACCATATGCTTGAAAAAGTGCCTAAAATCACGGATATTCTTACTAGCTTTGTGAGTGTGTGAAAAAAAGTCTGTAAATGCTGATCTTCTATGATAATCACTGGGCTGAAAGTTCCTTTTTGGACTTTCAGCCCTTGTTTTATATATAACAGCAACTATCGT